>NZ_RQUX01000015.1 GCF_003992115.1 Veillonella ratti | reverse complement strand
TTTTAAAAGACCGATAAGACTAGATAAATACTAGTCTCATCGGTCTAAAAACCAACTCAAAATGTCCTATAGGCCTAAACTTTTGTAAACTAAAAATTTAACACTCCATTTACGAATTATTTCTAATCTCCAAGGCACATTAATTTCTCATACAAAACAAAAAAGCACTTGATTTCTCAAGTGCTTTTTCATAAAATTCTGGTGGACGATGACAGGATCGAACTGCCGACATCCTGCTTGTAAGGCAGGCGCTCTCCCAGCTGAGCTAATCGTCCATATGGTGACCCGTGGGGGAATCGAACCCCCGATACCGCCGTGAAAGGGCGGTGTCTTAACCGCTTGACCAACGGGCCACATTGGCTCCCCGAGTAGGACTCGAACCTACGACCGATCGGTTAACAGCCGATTGCTCTACCGACTGAGCTATCGAGGAATGGTACAAGAGATATTTTATACTAAATTCAAAGTAAAAGCAAGTACTTTTTTATATATTTTTTACAAATTCTATACGCAATCTAAATACGTTGCAGAAGTCACATATTCCCCTATTTTTAATACATTTCTATGCTATGGTAATAATAGCTACGTAGCACAAGCGAATGGCGAATACCGAGTACCAAATACAAAATGCCGAATACAAAATGTCGACCGAGTCATAATGAGTGTAAAACGCATGGAGTAAACAAAAATAAAGCGGCCAGGCATTACTTACCTGACCGCTTTTACGCTGAGTATCCTTCTATTATTTTATCATTTACATCGGTGGCTACGCATAGCCGGTTTTAGACAGTCATACTGAGCGTTTTATAAGCTACAATCAGCCGTTGAAACCACGAAGTTTGCTTGCATCAACCAAACGTTTCAAAGCTACCATATAAGCAGCTAAACGAGGATATACTTTGTATTGCTGTTGCATTTCCCAAACTTCTTCAAAGCTCATCTTCATGTTCTTTTCGAGGCGAGCATTTACTTCGTCTTCATCCCAGTAGAAGCCGGCTTTGTTCTGTACCCATTCATAGTAAGAAGTTACTACGCCACCACCGTTTGCCAATACGTCAGGAATGATTTCGATGCCTTTTTCGAAGAAGTACAAGTCAGCTTCATTAGTTGTAGGGCCGTTAGCACCTTCCAAGATAGTTTTAGCTTTAACTTCTTTCATGTTGCTGCCGTTCAATTGGTTTTCCAAAGCAGCGAGATATAATACATCTACGTCAAGAAGTAATAATTCAGGATTAGGAATACGAGTCATGCCGGCTTCTTCGTAGCCTTCCAAAGAACGGCCATGAGAGTTGGCATATTCGTAAGCTTTTTCAACGTCGATACCGTTTTCATTATAAATGGAACCATGAACGTCGCCGATAGCTACAATTTTAGCGCCTTCACGATGCATCAATAAAGCACCAACGCTACCTACGTTACCGAAGCCTTGAACAGCGATGGTTACGTCGCTCATTTTCTTACCTTTCTTTTCAAGGTAGCTCTTCAACGTAAACATGCAGCCACGACCGGTTGCTTCGTTACGGCCTTTGGAGCCGCCAACGGCCAATGGTTTACCGGTTACAACGCCTGGGGACCATACGCCTTTTAATGTGGAGAATTCATCCACGATCCAAGCCATGATTTGAGGATTAGTGTTAACATCAGGAGCCGGTACGTCAGTATCAACGCCGATGATTGGCGCAATTTTACGAACAAAACCGCGAGTCAAGCGTTCTAATTCGCGTTGGCTCAATTTCTTAGGATCTACTTTGATGCCGCCTTTACCGCCACCGTATGGAAGGTGTGCGATAGAGTTTTTGATTGTCATCCAAGCTGCCAAAGCACGAACTTCATTTTCATCGGAATCAGGATGGAAACGGAGACCACCTTTAGCGGCGCCCATAATTGTACTATGCTGCGTACGATAACCGCTGAAAACTTCAATATGACCATCGTCCATTTGTACAGGAACGGCTACTTGCATTTCGCGTTCAGGATGACGGATAACTTCATAGTCGTTTCTCGTCAAGCCTAATTTTTCGGCCGCTTGGTCAAGTGTGTTAAGCATGTTTTCGTAGGGATTATAATTTGCCATAATAATCGTTTCTCCTTCTTACGCATACACTATTAAAATTTAAAAATTAAAAATCAACATTACTAATCCATGTCTTGTATACACTATACCACAGCACCGCCATAATAACTATTTATTTTTCATAAGAGGCATTTTTATCATAACTATTACGCATGATTTATAAAGGACAGAAAATAAAAGAGTCCGCCTTGATTTTTCGAGGCGAACTCTAACTATTTTTATGCATATATGATAATTCAATATAGCAAAAACACCATAAAATACGGTAATTTAGACCATTCTATAGATTATAAACCCATAGTTCCGGCAAAAAAGTATACCTTAACGGTTTATTAAAGATTAATTTCAAGTTCAACCGGACAATGATCGCTGCCGAAAATATCCGGATGAATTTTAGCTTCCACAATATCCTTATCGAGACGTGCGGAGGTAATGAAATAGTCAATTCTCCACCCTACGTTCCGATCGCGCGCTTTGCCCATATAGGACCACCAGCTGTACGCATCGGTCACGTCCGGATATAGTTTTCGGAAAGTATCGGTGAAACCCGCATCTAACAACTCCGTCATCTTTTCCCGTTCTTCATCGGTAAAGCCGGCGTTTCTACGATTTGTCTTCGGATTTTTTAAGTCAATTTCATTATGCGCTACATTTAAATCACCGCAAAGAATAACCGGTTTTTTCGCATCCAATTCCAACAAATAGGCGCGGAACGCGTCTTCCCAAGTCATGCGGTATTCCAAACGGGCCAATTCACGCTGGCTGTTCGGCGTGTAGCAAGTTACGAGATAGAAGTTATCGTATTCCGCCGTAATCACGCGCCCTTCCTGGTCGTGTTCTTCAATGCCGATACCGTTCGTTACATTTAACGGTTTTACACGTGTGAAAAGGGCCGTACCGCTGTACCCTTTTTTCACCGCGCTGTTCCAATACTGCTCATAGCCCGGCAATTCCAACTCGATTTGGTGCGGCTGCAACTTCGTTTCCTGAAGACAAAACATATCCGCATCAAGTTTTTCAAAACTTTCCATAAAACCTTTAGTGACCGCGGCACGCAGGCCGTTAACATTCCAAGAAATTAATTTCATCAAAGACTCCTTTCATCAGAAGCTGAGAGCTTCCTTAATAAGCATCCTGTAAGTACAGACTTTAGCTTATTCTTAACATCTATCATTTAACTTTATGTTCAACATCAACTGTCTTTTCTGTATTCGAATCAACTGTTTCACCCCGTGCAGCCGCTGCTTTGGCTGCTTCTTTAGCCGCTATTTCCGCCTCTTTACGGGCAAAATAGGCTTCTAATTTTTCACGGCGAGCCTTACGGGTTATTTCAAAAACAAACGAAAACAACAGCAATACAATGGCAATTAGATTTGTCGTCGTAAAACCGTGTCCGTAAATATGATACAAGATATAGAGAAATGCAATTATCAATAAAGCTCGCTGAAGTCCAACCATGACTAGCTCCTTTCATCGCCCCAAGTTAGATTAATCCTTCGCATATGGGGTTATAACCAACTCATCATGCACGAGCTCGGCCATATATATATCCGATGGTTGATAGCCTTGCTCTGCTACGCTCGTTTCTAACCACTCTCTATCTCTTTCAATTAATGACAATACATTCTCATTCACCTGTCCGTCAACAATGAGCGGATAGTGTACCGAATCTTCCCCAAACTTAACCACCGTCAATTGTCCGTTTTGTTCTAAAACGGCTCGTTTTACTTCGCCTACACGCGTTACCCCATTGGCGCGCAGTTTTAAATGTAAATCGCCGGCACTGACGCCGTTGCGCATACATTCTTCTACTTGAATTTTACCATAATCCACCACAATTGTAGGCGTACCGTCAACGATACGTTTCACATGATGATTATAGGCCGACAAATAGCGAAGTGCCATAACAACGATGGTCCAGCCAATGAGAATCAGCAAAAACTGCAGGACCCCAATGGACTCATTATAAATAACACCCCCTATAATACCACCAAGTACATAGTTCTGTACCTGGTCAATTGCCGAGTTTGGGGCCAAATTCCCCTTGCCCATTAAATTGATTTGCAGCACCAGACATAATATGCCGAGCACCAACTTTATCATAATCAACGTATAACCCGTTATCATGTTCGCTCTTACTCCTTCGCTACATCTATGACTTTAATCTGCGAATCTATCATGTGTACCTGCGTCAATGAATAGGCACCGTACCCTTTGATAAAATGGGCCCGATAAAAACGATTGCCAGCGCTGACTATTACATCATCATCCAGATGGGTGGAATTAACCTTCACATCTTCCTTGTTCGCGCCCAAACGCTCCGACACAGATACGATGAAACTTGCCATGCGACTGCTTTCTTCCGAGTTACGCATGGACGAATCATATTCGCTCCAGCGAATGCCCAGAATAAACACAATCAGTAACGATAATAGGATTGTCAAATCACGATAACGACTATTTAAACGATGACGCATGAATAAGATACTGACCCCCAACAGCGCCACCAAGAGTAAAAAAGATACACCATATTGTAAAAGGGCGTTAAACTGCCCTTGTTGCACGATATAGGCATAAGTGTAGAAATTCAAACGTACTCACCTCTGTTACATTAATGATTCATCGTAAACAGCGCGTGCGCCGCCGATATATTTAGGACGTACCCGACCGGCTGTCACATGAGCTTCCCCGATGGTTTTAACGGCCAAGCGAACCGGCACGGCCACAGGCTTCAAGTGCATGCCGCTTAAAGTGTCGCCAATATCGATAGCTGCATCAGCCGCCACCCGTTCAACGACAACGGGCTCTTTGAAATGTTTATAGGCTGCCATAGCGGTAGCTCCGCCTGCATGAAGTTGCGGTACGGCATTACAAATCGGCCAATTATGCTGCATAGCCACGGCTTTTTCCAAAACTAACGCACGGTTCAGATGTTCACAGCATTGAACCGCCAAGGCAATCCCCTGTGGTTCTAAAACGGCGGTTGCCGCCGCCACAATGGTTTCACCTACATCTGTGGTGGATTCTGTACCGATACGAGCACCGCGCACCTCACTGGTGGAGCAGCCCATAACGAGCAAATCGCCCGCTTGCAATTTGGCTACCGTCACAAGTTCACTGACAGCGATCGTCACAGCTTCACTGATTGAGGCTAATAATTGAGTTTCACTCATCGACGCTAAGTCTTCCTTCGTCATTCTATCACTTCTTTCGTTGCGGATTCTTTTAAAACATACGCATAGGCTCGCTTATAACCGGTTTCATCCGCTTCAATATATACACCTTGAAGCTCCGGTGCAAAACCCGGTAATTCATTAATGCCTTCTTCAAGGGCCACGAAATAATCACGAGCCGCCTCCGACCAAAGTTCGCCCGGTTGCACGCAGATAACGCCCGGCGGATACGGCAAGGCCCCTTCAAGCGCCATGCGGCCTACACAGTCCGCAATCGGAATCAATTCCCCTTCACCACGGACGAAATCTATATTCGCGGCCTGTGGTGTTTTCACATAGGTCGGGAGGTACTCTCGTTTAAATAATTGCTGTTGCAATTCGCTGACACGGCGCACTTTATAAAAATCATGCATTTCCTGACAAAGCTGACGAATTGTATAGCCGCGGTAACGGTCAATATTCTGCGTATATACGCTCGGCAATACATCTTGGAGCGATGCATCTTCATCGATGAGCTGCTCAAAACGCAATAATTTAGCAATAAGCGCATCCATTTTGGTGTACGATTCAGCCGGTGTGAGCAGGAATAAAATCGTATTAAGGTCACATTTCTCCGGCACGACCTGATGCTCGCGCAAATAATTTGCCAAAATTGTGGCTGGAATACCGAAGTCTTCGTATTCACCGGTCTCCATATCGATGCCCGGTGTTATGAGCTGGAATTTACAAGGATCGATGAAATATTGCCCTTCGCCGTAACCGCTGAAGGAATGCCATTTCGCATCCGGCTCAAAGGCAAAGTACGACACATCATCGGACATAACTTCCGTTTCACCGTCTTCCCACGCTTTACCGTGAACCGTCGGTGGCACGAGGGGCCGTAAATACTTACAATTGCGCAACACCGTTTTACGAGCTTCGATGCCCACCATAACGCAGTCGCGCCATAAAGCTCTGCCGCCTTCACCGGCGTGAATTTTCGCATTCACATCGAGGGCCGCAAAGAGCGGATAGAACGGCGACGTGGACGCATGCATCATAAAGGCGTTGTTAAAACGCTTCTGATTCACATAACGGGCCTGCCCGCGGATATGAGAATCCTTTTTGTGGATTTGCGATGTTTGTGAAAAACCCGCCATCTGTTTATGAACGGACTGGGTTACCAAAATGCCCGGATCGTCAGGACCGAGTTCCAAAAGGAGGGGCGAACAGTCTTTCATCATCGGAATGAATTGTTCATACCCCACCCAAGCTGAATCAAAAAGAATGTAGTCACATAAGTGACCGATTTTATCGACCACCTGACGGGCGTTATAAATCGTCCCGTCATAGGTACCGAGCTGAATCACGGCCAAACGAATCGGACGCTCTGCTTTGGCTTTTTCAGGATCACGCTCCGCAATGCGCTCACGGAGGAATGTTTCATCAAAACAAGCTTCCGGAATACCGCCGATGGAGCCGAACGGATTGCGCGCCGTTTCGAGATACACCGGAATAGCGCCGGCCTGAACTAACGCACCGTGCGACACGGATTTATGATTATTGCGGTCATAGAGTACAATGTCGCCGGGTGCCAACAATGCGTTGAGGACTACTTTATTAGAAGAGGACGTACCGTTAAGGACAAAATAGGTTTTGTCCGCATTAAATACCTGTGCCGCATGCTCCTGCGCCTCTAAAGCATAGCCTTCATGAATGAGCAAATCGCCCAGTTGAACGTCGGCATTACATAAATCACTGCGGAAAATATGCTCGCCGAAATAATCGTAAAAAGCGCGTCCCGCCGGATGCTTACGGAAAAACTGACCACCTTGATGGCCCGGACAGTCAAACTGGGAATTGCCCAACTCTACATAGCGTCTCAAAGAACGGAAAAACGGCGGTAACGAGCGATGCTCATAATTTTGAACAGCCGTTTCGAGGCGGCGAATGTAGAATTCACGTTCCGACGGCTCATCGTCTAATACCGCATAGGCATCGCGCAATACCGTATCCTCTGCCTGCGATACTTGGTTCGGACTCAAGCCTTCCATGCCGGTGCCGGTGCGCACTACAAATACGGGAATGTCAAACACCTTAACGGGTGTACTCTTTAATGTATCTATCTCGCAGTCACAAATAATAACTGCGCCCACGTTGGTAAAATCGGTTTGATGCGGCCGAATAACGTCACGTTTCGTCAATATACCGACTACTGATTCCGCATGCTCTGATACTACTACTTTTAACTCGGTCATATACAACCTCCTTTATCTTTACGCAAGCAGACTTCGCTGCCAGCCATATGTCTAATACAATCGCCGTGCCGTTAAATGTTGCCGGCAATCGCTACACGATACGTAGCCACTCATGTGGGCCACTTCATATTCAAAAAACTCTTACTATTTATTATACCCTATTTTTCTTCATTCGGTATATTTAATGCTTTGAATAAATCAACAAAAGGGGTATTATAAAGTTATATATACTCGTTATAAAACAATCATGACATTACACTTTCAAGAATCTATGCTATAGCAGAAAGGGTTTGCCTTATGAATATCATTATTGAAAACGGCCTTATTTGCACAGCCACCAATCATTTCGTCGGTGATATCGTGATTACCGGTAATACAATCAGTGCCGTTACCGACCCCCATACGGCGCGCCAACAAGTTAGCGGCGATTACGAAATCATTGACGCCACCGGCCACTATGTCGTGCCCGGCGGTATCGATCCGCATACTCATTTTGACTTGCAGCAATCGTCGAAGCATCGCGCCTGTGACGACTTTTTACATGGCGGCATCGCGGCGGCCTGCGGCGGTACAACCACCGTTATCGACCACATGGCCTTCGGCCCCGCCGGCTGTTCCTTACATCATCAGTTCGATGTATATCGCGAGCTCGCCAAAGATTGCCCTATCGACTACAGTTTTCATGGCGTTTTTCAACATGTTGATGATTCCATTTTAAAAGAAATCAATGAACTTGTGACAAACGAGGGCTTCCCATCCTTTAAAGCTTACACCACCTATGGTTCACCCATGCATGAACCGGAACTCTTTGCCTTGTTAGAGCGTTTAAAAGAATGTGGTGGCCTTTTGACCGTCCATGCCGAAGATGACACGATTACCAATACACTGCGTAATCGTTTGACCAAGGATGAACTCCTGCCTATCGGCCACGCCCTGACACGGCCTAATACGGCTGAGTCAATCAGTGTGAATACGGTTATCGGCCTTGCTCACGTTGTCGGTGACGCACCGGTCTACTTAGTGCATATGTCGGCTCACGAAAGTCTCAGCGAAATCCGCCTTGCCCGCCAAGAAGGACAAGCAAATATTTATGCCGAAACCTGTCCGCAGTATCTCTTCTTAACAGATGATAAGTTTAAAGACGGCGGTCCCATGGAAGGCATTAAATATATGCTGGCACCGCCCCTTCGTAAAAAAGAAGACCAAGACGCGTTGTGGCAGGGCTTACAGGACGGCACGGTTCAGGTCGTTGCCACCGACCATTGTCCATTTACCATTGCTGAAAAGCAAGCATATGTGAACGATTTCAGAAATTGTCCCGGTGGTATTAGTGGTGTAGAAGAACGCATGCCGCTCCTCTTTAGCGAAGGTGTTTTAAAGAAAAAACTGACGCCGGAACAATTTGTCCAAGTAACGGCTACCAATGCAGCCCGCATCTTCGGTATTCCGAATAAAGGTGATATCAAAGTGGGCTATGACGCAGATTTGGTTATCTTTAACCCTAATGAGGCCCGCACTTTCCAAAAGGATAATTTAAAAACAACCTGCCACTACTCCGCCTATGAGGGCATGACCGTCAACGCCACGGTTGCCAAAGTATTCCTCCGCGGCCAATTGATAGCCGAAAACAATACGTTCTGTGGCAAAAAAGGGTACGGTCAATTACTCAAACGACATATAGAAGCCGCTGACAAATAACCCTCGGTTTTACACCGACCATACTTTTAAACATCAAAAAAGCCCCGAAGCGATAGCAATTATCGCCTCAGGGCTTACTTTATTTTATGTGTGATTCAGCCTGCCTCAATTATTCAGCCGGTTCAATGGTACCTTTAAATTTATCGGCAATGAACTGCTTAATCGCCGGGGAGTGGTAAATCTCAGCAATTTTTTTATACGTAGGATTATCTTTATCCTTTTCACGAGCCGCTAAAACCATGACAGCCAACGGTTCATTCTTAGGTTCTAAGAAAATCCCCTGCTTAGCCACGTCAATACCGGCACTCATTACATAGTTCATCGGAATCGCTGCTACCGTCACATCATCAAGACTGCGTGGTAGTTGCGCTGCTTCCAATTCTCTGATTTGTAGATTTTTAGGATTGGACACAACATCAGCCGGCGTAGCTTTGAAACCCACACCTTCTTTTAAGGTAATAAGACCGGCTTTAGCCAATAAGGCTAAGCCGCGACCGCCATTGGTCGGATCGTTCGGAATAGCTACAACGGCGCCATCAGGAATCTCGTCAACACTTTTTACCGTGTTGCTGTATAAGCCCATGCGCATCAAAATCGTTTTGCCGATAGACACTAAATTAGCATTGTTGTTTTTGTTAAAGTTTTCCATGAACGGCACGTGCTGGTAACTGTTAAGGTCCAAATCACCTTCCGCCAACGCTTTATCCGGTGTTACATAATCGGAAAACTCCACAACTTTTACATTGATGCCTTGTTTGGCCGCTTCTTTAGCTACCGCATCAACTACTTCCGCATGCGGACCGGCTGTCGCACCGATACGAATTTCCTTTGAACCGGAATCAGTACCGCAACCGGCAATACCGATTGCCAAAATTCCCACCAACACAGGTGCTAACCATTTTTTTAGATTCATTTGTAAGACCTCTCTCTCATTTACACTGCCCTATGGGCCCCTCAAAAAGTATCTTGGCACTACATCTCGGTTTCTCAGTCCGGATGTAAGCAAACTCTCAACCCAACCGTTATACTAACAATGATAACGCCATTACAGTTCAGAGAGTTTTATAAACCCCACTTCGCCAAGCTTATTTATTATCCTACCACATAAACCAGAAATAAAAAAGTCCCACAATAACCTTTTTTTAGATTACTGTGAGACTTTTATGTTCTTCCCCATAGGGATTTCTATTGATAAGACTCTAAACGCTCTATTTAATCGAATTAAATGACTATTTAATAGCCGTTACCGAGCCTTCTGCTGCAGCAGATTCTTCACGAGCTGGACCACCGGCACCGAGTCCGTCTTCATGAACGAATTCTTCGTGAACAACCGGACGTTTATTCATGCCAAGGCCATAGTAGAACGCCGTAACAATAGCGATAAACAACCAACCTACCACTAAGGATACGCGCGTATCTTCATTCCAAATCATGCCGATAGTAACGAGTGCCAAGAAGCCCAAGCAGAAATAGTTGGAATATGGATACAATGGCGATTTGAACGGATGCTGATCCATGATTTCTTTGCCCCAACGTTCTCTAAACTTGCGCTGTGCTCCGGCTAATACAAACCAAGATACCATAGCAGGGAAAACGCTGGCACTATAAATATATAAGAACAATTTGGAGTCCGGAATTAAATAATTCAACACAACCCCGAATACTAAGGAAAGCATGGATACATAAATACCGTTGCGCGGTACGCCCGATTTAGATAATTTTGCAAAAATCTTAGGGGCCTGACCGTTTTTAGCCAACGTATACAACATACGACCACAGCTATAAATACCACTGTTGCAACCGGATAACGCGGCTGTCAAAACTACAAAGTTGATAATACCGGCAGCACTGGCAATCCCTACTTTAGAGAATGTCGTTACAAACGGACTGCCTACAAATCCCAGTTCATTCCAAGGATAAATACAAAGAATAATAAAAATAGCACCAACATAGAAAATCAAGATACGCCAAACAATGCCTTTAACCGCTTTAACCAAGGTGTGACGCGGATTCTGTGCTTCACCGGCTGTAATCCCTACCAATTCAACCCCTTGGAAGGCCGCCGCAACAACGCACATGGCCGCCAACATACCGCCGAAGCCATGCGGTGCAAACCCGCCATGTTCCCATAAATTGGAGAACCCGATAGGTACACCATCATTACCAAAGCCGAATAAAATCATCATCGCCCCGATAACGAGCATAAATACGATGGTCCCTACTTTAATCAAAGCAAACCAGAATTCAAATTCACCATAATATTTAACGGACGCAAGATTGGCTGCTACAATAATTGCCATAGCTACGAAAGCCGATACCCAATGGGGCAGTTCCGGGAACCAATAACTCATGTAAATCCCAACCGCCGTAACTTCGGCGAGCCCTACGGATATCCACATAAACCAGTAGCACCAAGCAGTTATATAACCGATATACGGTGAAATATAACGATAGCCATACGCTGCAAACGAACCCGGTACCGGCTCCAAATACAGCATTTCACCCATAATACGCATAATTAAAAACATTACGACCCCGGATAAAGCGTAACACAATAATACGGCCGGACCGGCTGTTTGTATCGTGCTGGCTGAACCCATAAATAAGCCTACCCCAATCGTACCGCCCAGGGCGATCATTTCCACGTGACGGGGTTTTAAATTACGCTCTAAGTTTTTTCCCGATTCCATATTTTTACTCCTACTCTATATTTCTAATTTGTCTCCTCTATATGTGTCATCTCCCTAAAACACTCTCCCTTTAACGCATGGCTCCTTGTTAGCGTAAAATAGCCGGGAAGCCATTGTCCGATAAGGTAGCCAAAAGACTGGTAACATGTTTTTCATTCATGGTTTCAATTTCCAAAGCTACATGAACATAGCCCACTTCAATATCGCGCTGACTGCGATCATGATAAATACTCAAAATATTGGCATTGCTGTCAGAGATTATGCTCGTAATTTTGGATAAAACATGCGGTTTATCTTGTACCACAACATCAAAATAAGCCCGACGCCATGTTTTAACAAGGCCGTTGTTGATGATGCGGTCAATCATGTTTACATCAATATTACCGCCGCTTACCATAGCCACTACGTTCTTGCCTTCAACGCCGGCAATTTTATGATTCATAAGCGCTGCTACCGGACAAGCGCCGGCACCTTCAGCCGCTGTTTTCACGCGTTCCAAAAGGAACAAAATAGCTTCGGCAATTTCCGCTTCACTAACGGTAACAATTTCATCCACATATTGCGACACGATGTCAAATGTCAACGTGCCCGGCGTGCCTACGGTAATCCCATCGGCCAAGCTCTTTAAGGCCGGCACGGTCGTAATTTTACGAAGTTCTACCGATTCCTTCATGGACGGCATATTCTGAGTCTGTACGCCGACGATGCGAATACTTGGTTTTAATTCCTTCGCTGCTACAGCAATACCGGAAATTAAACCGCCGCCACCGATTGGCACGACGATAACATCTGTTTCAGGCAATTTTTCAAGAATTTCCAAACCAATTGTGCCTTGACCGGCAATAACCAACGGGTCATCAAAAGGATGGCAGAAGGTATAGCCTTTCTCTTTTTGCAATTGGCAAGCCTTTTCATAACAATCGGCATAAAAATCACCGGCCAGCACTACGTCCGCACCATAACTTTTAGTGGCATCAATTTTGGCAATCGGTGCATTGGTAGGCATGCAAATCGTCGCTTTACAGCCATATTCCTTAGCAGCCAACGCCACGCCTTGCGCATGATTGCCGGCCGACGAAGCTACAATCCCACGAGCTCGTTCTTCCGGTGACAATGACGCTACCTTGTTATACGCACCGCGCAATTTGAACGAACCGGTACGTTGGAAGTTCTCCATTTTTAAATGGACTTCACAACCGCATTGTTCACTCAAAGAGGTAGAATGCATCATAGCCGTTCGCTGTGCAACCCCTTTCAGATGTTCTTGCGCTTCCCTAATCATTTCCAGTGTTACTAATGCCATGCGTTTAATCCTCCTCATCAAAGAAAACTCTCAGTGATTCTCTCTCAGGCATATAGCGGTACTTAAATTTAGGATATCCCACCATAATAGCTCCGGCAACCCTATACCCAGCCGGTAAATTAAGTAATTTCAGCAGTGGTTCATAGCCTACTTGTGCGCAAAATTCTACAAAACCGGACCAACAACTTCCCAGGCCTAAGGAAGGTGCCATTAATTCCGCATAAGAAAGGGCAAAATGACCGTTATCGCGGCCGCGTTCAATCAATTCATCCTTGCTTATGGACAGGACTAAAGCAGGTGCTTTATGTAAAATAAAATCACGCCCAGTCCGGTTATAACGCTTTGCATTATACGCATAAATTCGCATACGACTATTTTCTTTCCCCAATCCGCTCATCCAGTCCATCACGGCTTCGCTGATAGCGGCCAGCGTTTCCTTATTCTGAATCACTCGATACGAAATGCCTTGGCTATTGGAGCCGGTAGGTGCCATACGAGCCACATTCAAGAGTCTCGTAATTTGCTCCTTTGAAACCGGTGTATCACGGAATGTACGAATAGATCGGCGATAGCGGATAAACTTCTCTGCCTCTTCAGGACTTGGCACTTGGTAATCCCCAACCGGAATTTGATCGGCGCGCGGCGTTACTGTATAATCAATCGCATTTGTTGGACAAACTGCTACGCAATGTCCACAAGAAATACAACTGCCAAAACCGGCGGCCGGACCGTTTTCTTTCATAACCAATAATCCTGTCGGGCACTCTGCCACACACATTTTACACTGGATACATACATCTGTACGCACCGAAAAGCTCATCGTAAAGCCCTCCATTCGTAATATCACGACTAAATTATACTCCTAAATTTCAAATCTGTATATTCTATATGTACATCCCTCTTGCACAAAAGTATTTATCTCATTAAGTTATTTCATGCATGAGTTTTTAGGATAACCAAATAAATATAGTCTCTGTCAAATTGAATAAATATAGATTTTGCAAAACGTAAAAAAATAGCTTCAATTATATAAATTGAGAATACTTAAGTAATGCTAATAATCGAGCCCTTTGAAATCGAATAAATTCGTTCATTATCGCTCTGTAAGGTACCTCAATCATTAAATCATGATTTTGAGGATAGTTTCTAAGCATTATACGGCATCTCAAAATATAACCATAGCACGATTTGCCAAAAAATAAAAGGGTAAACTCATCTAATAAACCCCATAATTCAAATTCAGTTTTCTAAATTAAAAACTCTTCTTATTTAATCCTTTTTCTACACGACTGTTTTCTCACGGCTCGTATTCGCCTATCAATAAAAGCATAACTTTTTCAACTAAAATATGAAATACATTCTCAATTTTAAGTTGTGAATGATAAATTTATAATTTTTTAACTAGGTAATTTTGTTAAAATCAATTAGAATAAAGAGGAAAGGAGTCCTCTCATGACCTTAATAACGACCAAAGACTTAGTCTTTAACAACATGATTGAATACCCTGATATGACCATTGAAAAGGGCAAAATGACCTTTATTCAAGGTGCCAGCGGATCCGGCAAAAGCACCCTTTTCCGCTTGTTCAACGCCACTATTAATCCGTCACAAGGAACCATCTATTACAATAATGTAGATATCAGCACTATCAATGCCTTGGAATTGCGCCGTAAAATCCTACTGATTAATCAGCAAGTGTATCTCTTCGACGGCACTATTGCCGATAACTTCCGTCAATTTCATGGGTATCGAGGCTCTACGCCACCGGACGAAACAGCCATGAAAGAATTTCTTCACATTGCGGCGGCACCGTTTACGCCGGAACAAGATGTGGCCAGATTATCCGGTGGTGAAAAACAGCGTGTCTTTAACGCCATCATGCTTTCCTTCAATGCGGAGGTTTATATGTGGGATGAACCGAGTGCCGCCCTCGACTCACCGACAGCCACGACCTTCTTCACGCGCATGAAGGAATATATGGCCAAACACGACAAAACAACGTTGGTCATTTCTCATGACGACACACTCTATCCTAAATTCAGCGATGCTTTGATTGAACTTAAAAGTCGTCACGAAGTGTAAACATTCGGATCCATAAGATTGGAGTTTTTATTATGACTGAAGCTATTTCCATGCAATTAGGCGGATTCTTATCCATCTACTTATTGCTTCTCGTTATTGCCGGAATTTTCACATATTGTAAAATCCCGCAGACAAAATTTCTTTTGCTTGGCACCTTACAGATGACGGTGCAATTAATCATTGCCGGGTACGTGTTGCTCTACATTTTCCAAAACCCGTCACCGATTTTTGTCTTAACCTATCTGTCCTTGATGGTCGGCTTTGCCGTGGCTCGAACGCTTCGCAAAAATCCATGGCTTAACCGCAAATTCAAGTGGATTACTGCCTTATCCGTCATTGGCACCTGTGTCAGTATAACAAGCTTTATGTTGCTCGTCGTTATCCGCAAAGACATTTTAACGCCCCAATATGTCATTCCAATCAGCGGTATGCTCGTAAGTGCTACCATGAACGGTGCCACTTTGGCGTTAAAGTCATTTAAAGAAAACCTTGATTCTCACAAACAGCAAATCGAGGTACTCTTAAATATCGGCACACCGCCGGATAAGATACTGCATCCATTTGTGATACAGTCCTTAGAAACGGCTTTTTTACCCACCATGAACTCCATGGTGGGCATGGGGATTATCGCCCTCCCCGGTATGATGACCGGTCAGATTTTGGCCGGTGCTATGCCGAACGAAGCTGTGCTGTACCAGATTACCATCATGGTTGCCAACTGTACCACCGTGTGCTTATCATCGTTTTGTCTTTTATATTTCGGTGCACGCACACTCTGGAACGATAGGTATCAGTTATAACTAAGCACATCGGGCTCTTGCTCGGTAAAAAGAAGAAGGGTATTGCTCTCGGACTCCTGGTTCTACAAGAACAAAGTCGTCTACGAGCAATACCCTTCTTCTTTTTTGCGTTACGCCGTTCCCTCAGTACGTTAGTCATGACTGAGTTGCCGTGGGAAAGGCGATAAACTCAGTGTCCATATGAGCACCACTTCTTCTTTTTACGTTAGTCTGTGCCCTCCGTGCATTAGTCATAACTTAGGGGGAGGATAAATAAGGACTCTGGGGCCATATTCATTTCTTTTTATTTTTGCGTTAGAACATCATCGTTAAAGTTATACTGAGTGATGTTCCATTTATTGGTATCAACATATTTTTTTTGATAATCATCTTTTATCTGCTTTTGTACTTCTTCTTTCAACGGAGTTATGTCACCGTCTTTTAAACGCTGTAAAACGATGCTCCCACTTACCAGAGTATCATTTTTACTATCATAGGTATATTCAAGGCCATTTTTATCTACATATAAAACATTATCCCGTTCCGTCATGGTTAATGGCGCACTCTTACCCGTTACATCCATTAATTTATAATTAACGGATACATTAGGTAGTACACCGTTAACATCCGGCCCCTCCGGCAAAGATACCATATATCTTATATATGGATTAGGTGGAGTATACGCATCACGGTTCAACCAGCTATCTCCTTCAGTTCTATACCGATAATCTTTACTGTCAATCGTGTAGGTATGTTCTGTCTTTTTCTCAATAGTAATTACATAGAAGGTATCACTAAAGTCATTATTGAATAAGTTGTTTTTTTGAGGAGCTCCGATATACCCCCATGTACCCGAAAAGTCTTGTGAGCTTCCCAAACTGCCACAACCACTGAGAACAAGTATTAAAGCCATAGCCAAGGCCATCAACATATAGGTTACCTGTCGCTTCGTTTTCATAACAATCCCTCCTCCCTATACTGTGGCCTGACGACGACGATAGATTACATAGCCGATGCCTGCCAAAACAACAATGCCCAATGCGCCGCCGATAAGAAAACCGGAGCTGCCATCTTTTTTAAATTGGAAATAAATAGGATCGCCTGCGGCATAGATAACCGTGTCATCATCTTTCAAAATGCCCTTACCGATACTTTCCTTAATAATTTTGCCATCCACTTCAATGGTCGTAGCACCCGATGCCTTACCTAAATTAAAGGTGTACACATCAGAATCATCGCCGTATGGATAAATTACATTTATTTTAGCATCAGGATTACGTCCGAAAACGGCCGCACTCATCTTAGCCAGTTCATCTTTATTGGCAAATTTCGCTTCTAATTTCCACATTTGAGATTGTACCGTTGCACTGTCCCCTTTTAGTTCCTTCCCGTCAGGTCCGATAGCTTCAAGTTCTACTTTACTAATATCAATCAGCGCTTGCCCGTTTGAATTCTGGGTCACCGCGCTCAATAAATCCCCCCTTACTGATTGGTACCGGTGATTGAATCGTGGCCTTCCATTCTCCACTAAAGTCCGATTTCACCTCAATCTCCGAAGTAACTTGTGCACAACCTGCCGCCAGCAGCAAGCATAAAGCTAAACATAAGAACACTAACCGCTTCATACGCTCCACTCCTTACTAAAATAGAACAACAAATTAAATACTCCCTAAATACACATTTGTGCATTTTAAAACTTAATTTCATTATATCAGTTATTCTGTATCATTTGTAGCAGAATATCGATTCGCCTATTTTATATAATAGCTATAAGCAATTGTGGGGTTAATTCAGTCTAATCTTGTTTCACCGGAACAATAACGCATTAAGGTTTGGATGTTTAAAATCTTAATTTCTCTGCGGGCCGTATCAATGACGCCTTCTTCACGCAAGCGACCGATATGGCGGGTCAGATTAACGCGACTCATACCGACGAGTTCTGCCAATTCTTCTTGTGAAAAAACCAATATTCCCTGGCCCACTTCGCTTTGGGCATTGTGTAACAAAAGTATTACATTACACACTTTGACGAAGCCCGAGTTGTACTCCTGATGCGCTGTTTCAAAAAGCAAAAGATTTATATAGCGAGCATACGAATTTAACATGTATTTATTAATTTGTGGGTATGTATCCATTAATTGGCCAAATTCATCCCGTGAAAAGCGCCAAATTTTCATGGGCGTAATAGCTTCGGTCACCAAGGTTTGTTCAATTTTAAATTCCAATTCGTGAAAACCGGGGAAAATGGTACCTGAGCCATGATAGGATATAATCTTGCGCCGCCCCGATTCGTGTACCAAATAAGTTCTTGCAATGCCCGAATCTATATAGTTGATATACTGAACGTGCTCATCCGGTTGCCACAAAAATTCGCCGGTTTTAAGTTGTATTTCTTTATGTGGTTGAGCCTCAAATAAAGGTTTTAATTCAACGAAATCATTGGTAAAAATATACCGTGGTATTAACATGCTTTCACCTCAAATCGAAGATTGATTTTATAGTTTCACATTTATTTCTATTTTTTTGTTACCGTTATTATAGCATTTATTATCATTATTATAGCATTTTTCAAGGAGGTCTTGTTGACCATGAAATTACAATTCCCTACAGCTACCAATAAAACATTACAGCTCGTCTATCCCCAATGGCAAGGCGGAGCCAACCCGAACTATCAAGTAGGCGCCCAAGTCTTAGCGGCACTGCTCCCTACTTCGCCTAATACTGAAAAAAGTATATGTGCCGGTAGCCGATGAAAAAGCAACGCTCGCCGCTAATGAAGAGCAAGCCGTTCAAAACGTTTTTGCCGAAGAGATTCTCCTGCAACAACAGGCGGCGGCTCGTGAAATTCTTAAGGTTAAACAACCGCGAAAAATTATCACCATCGGCGGCGACTGTTCCATTTCGCAAGTACCTTTTGATTACTTGCACCAGCAATATCCGAATAATACGGCGATTCTATGGCTTGATGCCCATCCCGACATCATGACGCCTAAAGAGTTTGACCACGAACACGCCATGGTATTGGGTAACTTATTGGGCCATGGTGCTCCAAACTTTGCCAAAACCGTAAAGGCTCCGTTTAAAGCTAACCAAGTTCTGTATGCCGGCCTAATCGAATCCGGACTCTTGCCGCATGAAAAAAGCTTTATTGTTGAGCATTCCTTGTCCTATCTGACACCACAGGATTTAACCTCTGCCCAGCCTGTTAAAGATTGGCTTAAAGCTAATAAGATTGAACATGTTATGGTTCACCTGGATTTAGATGTTCTGAGTCCTACGGATTTCCGTAGCCTCCTCTGCAATAAACCGCATCAAGGTCCGGTAGAATACGCCGTTGGTGAAATGACCTTGGCAAACATAGTTCAAATTCTTCAAGCTGTTAGTGAAACTGCTGAACTCGTAGGTCTATCTATCGCCGAATACTTGCCGTGGGATATTATTAATCTACGAAACGGATTAAGCAAACTGGATATTTTCAAATAAAAGCTCATCACTTTATAAAAACACGATTATAAAAAACAAGGTTATATAAAACAATTAATACTATAAAAACATAAAAACCACTCTCCACAAAATGACCTGGTTCTTAAGAACTTTAGCCACTTTCAGAGAGTGGTTTTCTTTTTATTTAACTATTAACTATTAAACTATAAAATTTAACTATCAAAATTTAAGATTTACGCCGCCGCGGAAGCGATTAGCTTTCACACTGCTGCCTTTTTGATATTCATAGCCTAAGCTGTAGGTAACATTACCGTTAGATGCTTCAAGACCTAATTTACCGATGAAGCTGCCACGGTCGGTTAAGTCATAGGTGAAGCCATTGGCTACGCCGCCAAAGCTTACAGTCTGATCAACACTGCGACCGGAGTTCCAAACATAACCTAATTCAGCAATCGGTAACACATTCCAGTTACCACGTTGGAAGTTAGCACTGTATTTAACGCCCAATGGTACTAAGAACATATTTTTATCCGATTGATCATAGTTAAAGCCAAAGTTATTTGCATAATCATCAGTCTGAATACGTAAGAAACGAGCACCTACATATGGTACCAACGTAGCCGATTCACCGCGCGCAATGCGTTTTTCAGCACGTACACCAATGCTGAAGGCTTTTGTATCAGGCGAACCTTCAATACGGTTACCACTGTTATATTGGGTTACATCATTGCTACCGCTCAAGTAGGAGATATCGCCGATTAAAGCATAATCATCACGTTCCATACCGCCATACAAGCTAAGACCATAGAACTTGGAATCAGTTTTCGTAGTTGTAGCTAATGTATGCGCATCAACATCACCTTTCACATACGTGAAAGCTGCGCCTAAAGTACGACCTTCTTTATGGTAGAAGTCAGCACCGACTACAACACCGTTCAATTTGCTGTCATAATCAGCATCCATACCGCCCATAGCTAAGTCGGAAACGGAGTTTTTAGTATGAATTAACTGTGCCCATACGTCTTTATCATGGGTAAGATTATTCGCTAAAGACATGTGGTCCGTAATGGCTTCATGAGTAATACCGGAAACAGTATACGTATTGTGTGTAGCACCACTCAAGGCTGTTAAATTACCCAAGCTATTGAATGCATCAATTTGAGCTGCTTCGGTTGTATTCACTTTATCATCGGCAATCGCATTAACTAACTGATAAGCTTTAGAATCTGTATCACCGGCGAAAGCTTCATCAACAACATCACCAATAATAACTTTGCCGTCATAAATATCTTTAACGGAACTGGAAGTTGCTACGATATTATACGTTGTATTATCATCGCTTACCACACCGGTTAAGGAAACTAAGCGTTTATTGGTCAATAAGTTGTCATCTGTCCAGCTGTCTGTATCTACGCCGTCGATTTCTGCTTCGCCATCATTAATTAAAATGTGGTATGTATTACCTGCTACGGCATCGTCTACATACAATTTAGCACCTTCACCAATGGCTACTGTTTGTACACCACTTAACGCTGCCGTTTCAGTAATGGCACTACCGTCAACCATGGTAACAGAGTTATCTGCCGCACTAAATGTACCGGCTGCCAAAGTAGCTGCTGTAGCTTGCAATTCTGCATCAGTCATAGCGCCATCCATGTAAACAGCCCCGGCATCACCTAAGGATTGATTGCCTTTAATATAAAGAGCTGCCGTAATAGCATCTTCACCAAATGTTAAACCGGTTTTAGCAAACATAACTTTTGCATCGTTACCATCACCAATAGTTGCATAGGTATTCTGACCAACTAATAATTTACCATCGATAACATTGGTGCCTTCTTCAGCATCAGTGAAATCAACTGCTATTTCATTAGCCGCAACATCCCAAGATGGATCAAGAACTAGGCTACCACCGTTTAATTTTACGTTGGTAAATTTAGCGATTGCATTCTTATCTTCAGAGCCCACAGTTAAAGCGGTATCTTCGTCTTCAAGACTTAATGCACCTGTTACATTACCGACAATGGAGGAATCCGTACCTGTTACGGCTACACTTGAATTTAATTGACCGGCAGTAGCATCAATCGAACCATTGTTTAATGTTACCCCTTTAGAGACTGTAGCGTTACTTGCAACGCCTAAGGTACTGCCACTATTGACAGCTACAGCACCTGTTAAGTTTACACTTGTAGTGGCATTCGCACTGCTATTGCCCAATACTAATTTGGCCGTTGTATCTGCAGAACCATCTAAACCTACAATAATATTAAGATCTTTACTAGTTTTGCCGTCAACTAAAATAACATCGCCACCGTCTTGGCCACCAAGTGCTAAACTTTCATTGCCGGTAATAATTACGCCTTCAGAACCAGCTTGTAAGTTGATTGCACCTGCTGAGAATCCTTGTTTATTGTTACTGGAATCAGTAGCAACAATGCCATCCTGACCAATTGAATTAACAGGAACTTTACCATAAATAACTAAGTTTTTATTACCATCAACATTAATAGTTGCATTGTCATAGGATAATTCTAAATTAGAGTTTTGATTATCTCTTACATCAGTAAGTGTCAACGATTTATCCAATAATGAACCGGTCATAGTTAATGATGTTGTATCATAATCATCAGCAGTTTTTAAGGCGTTTAATGCTGCTCTTGCATACGCTAAAGAGTATTTATTTGCCGTAATCTCTACCGTGCCAGTTCTAAAAATAACCTTATCATCGGCAACATCTCTAACTTCTGTTGGTAATACCTTATTACCATTTTCAGTTATCGTAGTATCTCCTGCGTTTTCACCAAATAACTGGTCTGCCGTAGTAACTAAAATTCCATCTTCACCTAAAGTAAATCTACCTGTGCCAATTACATTTTGTTCAAAATTAGCTACATGAACACGAGCTCCATCTTCAATCCAAATATCACCATCAGGATTATTTAAATTATAAGTTCCAGTATAATTACCATATAAGAAAGCTACATCGGAACCGGCAATATTCAACTTATTGGTAAAGTTCATATTACCTTTGAAATTAATATCACCATCACCTGATACAGTACCTTCAATAGAATTCACATTTTCAAAATGGATAGCGCCACCTTCATGTGAAACAAAAGTACCAACAGCCGATTGTGTGTTTTTAATATAAGCTTCGCCCTTATCAAAAACTTCTAAATTGCCATTATAATTTTTTAAATTATTTAAATTGAGTGTGGCTGATTTAGGTGCATTATATTCTAAATCATTGTTGACAGCAACCGCTGCATTTAATGAATATTTTCCTTGTCCATCAACAGTTAATTCATTAGAATCATAATCAGTATCAGGGCTCGTTCCATTTACTATTTCTAATGCAAATTCGCTATCAGGAGTCATTGTTAAATCATTGTATAGATTTATTTGAGACTTTTTAGTCCCGCTAGCCACTACTTCATCAAGTGTTCCGCCATAATAATTAACCGTTGAATTTTCAACCGTAGCACTTTCTTCTAGGTCGCCAATACTTGCATCCTCATGGGCCGTATACCCTTCTAAAGCTAAATAGGCTACATGACCACCGTACAAATTGATAGTACTATTTTTTACGTTGGAAATAGTGTTCACATTATCAGCTTCATCTATATTTTCCAAGGACCCGTCGACAGGTCTATCCGACCAATAATCCTCTTCATCAGGCACTGTTAAGCGACCACCAAGGGCATAACCACCGGCTATAATTTCTAATCCATCACCGGAATAAACATTAATAGTCGATTCCGCTACATTAGCTGTACCGCCGGCCTGAGCCATGCTACCGCCAAAAACAGCCCCTAAATTTGTGGCATTACCTTCACCAATCGTAATATTGACTTTTTCGATCGTAGACTCTGCATTACCACCTATAGCTGCGCCACCGCCAAAAACGACATCGGTAGCATAATTATAAGAATTTTCCTCATCATCTTCTTCAGTAAAATCAGCCGGTCTGTACGCATCAATAAAATTACCGCCTTTTATCGTTACATTTACTGCTTTATCTGTAACGGATAATTTCCCCTCATCTGTATACAAGCCTGTCTGCTGAGCTACCGATCCGCCAAATACAGGCGCTGTAATGATACCACCGGATATCGTAACATTCGTATTTTCGGTAGAGCCGGTCACATCCCCGGTAAACGTGTGAAAACCGGTTATATAATGTCCGCCGATTACGGAGCGGCTCAATTCAACACCATCAGCTTCTTTAATTTCCTTGGCTAGAGTTCCTCCGGAAATAGCAATCGTTGTATTTACCGGTGCTTGGATGCTCTTATTTTCATTACCTGTAAAATTTTCTTTTGTTCCTCCTACAACACCATAATAAGTACCACTAGTAATCGTTGTAACTTTACTTGCATCAGCTGCCAATACCGGCTGACTATAGCTAAAGTACACGCCCCCTGTTAAACTAACTGCCATCAACGCTAACATAATTTTCTTGCTAAGTTTTAAATGTTTCTTGCCCGTTTTTGATTTCCCCACAGGACACATCCTTTCTGTCTATATGGCCTCCTATACCTAATCCCAGCCAATATAAACAAACAACAAAATATGTTCATGAAAAGCTCATGCATACTAAAATTTTATCATAATAAAGTATGCTGTACAATAAGATAAATAATGCGTTTTTTGAATTTTAACTCCTATTAATTATAAAGGTATTTATAACATCGAATTTCATATTGAAATTTTTCCTCATCGTTTATTAACCATTATTTTACACAGAAAAACTTCGTTAAATTAATTTTACACAACAAAAAACCTCGACAGATATCTCTGCCGAGGTTTTCTTTGTATGCTTATAACATTTTCTTGATGTTACAATTTACTTATTTTACTTAAGCAACTTCTGTGTCGCCACCGGTTTTATTGCTTACCGGACGGTCGATTGTGGAAGTATCGTTAAATGCTTCCTGGTCAAAAGTGCCCATAAGTTTATCTACCACAATGACATTGGTCATGGAACCACTTACGTTAAGCATGGTACGGCCCATGTCGATGATTGGGTCGATAGCCAATACCGGGGAGATGGAGCTGAAGAACGCACCAAGACCGGTACCGGACAAGGATACGGAAGCAGCCATAGTAGCTGTACCAGGCACACCGGCAATACCGATAGAACCTAAAGCGATTACGATAACACTCATGATGTACATGGTCATATCAAGCGGTACACCGGCAACGCTCGCAATGTATACGATACATAAAGCCGGGAATACACCCGCACAACCCTGCATACCTGCCGTTGTACCGAAGCTACCTACCGTATTGGCAGTCGCTGCGTTAACACCCAAACGTTTAGTCAAGGTATCTACCGTTAACGGTAATACACCCATACTGGAACGGGATGTGAAAGCCAAGAACAATGGAGCTCTTGCTTTACGGAAGTACATGATTGGGCTTACGCCGAAGATTGTTAAAAGTACAGCCTGTACAATCAACATGATGACTACGCCAACGTAGATCAATACGATGAAAAGACCCATATCGGCAATCGCCTGGAAGCCTTTTTGAGCCAACGTTGTTGCCAACAAGCCCAATACGCCGTAAGGCATAAGGCCGATGATGAAGTCTGCCACCCAGGAAATGATGAGGTGAAGTTCATCAAATAATTTAGTAACTAATTCGAGTTTGTCAGTGCCGGTTTGTTTAATCAAACGAGCAATACCGCCAATGATAACACCGAATACTACAACGGCGATAACGTTAGTTTCCGCCATGGCGCTAATCGGGTTATTCGGAATCAAGGCGCGTAACGTATCAACCACCGGTTTTACTTCACGCATCTTGGCAGGGGCACCGCCGGCGGCAATACCTTCACCCAAATGAGTTACGGAACCAAGCACAAGGCCTACTACAGCAGCGATGGCTACCATGACTAAGGCTACGAAAGCAGTAGAGCTGACTAATTTTTTCAAATCAGCGCCGCGTTCCATGTGCAAAATAACATGAATAATGGAAACAAATACCAATGGAATAACGAGCATACGGATTAAATCGATAAACCCGCCACCGATTAAGGAGAACCATTTAGTACTTTCCTTAATGTACACAACTTTCATAGGGTCGTCCGGGAACTGCGCAATAAATTGCACCACGAAGCCCAACACGGCGCCTAATAAGGTACCGATGATAACAAGGTTACCAAAGGCTGTTTGACGGCGTTGCAAGTAGTAAACAAACCCCAACATCGCTACAAACAAGATTAGAATACCGATGGTAATCGGATTGCTAACCATTAAAAACTCTTGGAAAAATGGAATATCCACTTTTTTCCCTCCTTACTGTATTCAATTGTGAATGTGACGATGATATTATAGCATAAGTTCTTTTAAATTCCTACTATTTCACAGGAATTATTTTCAAAATATTTCGATATATAAATTAGTCGATTTACATTGGCATAATACCGCACAACAGCAGGGCGAAACAGCGTTCATACAGCCATCTTTATCAGTACATTCACTAACCCTAAATTTTGTAAAATCTTTTGACGATATATCCCTATAAAAAAGTCCGACGTCATAGGGCACGATTTGTGCTTACGGCGTCGGACATTTCCTTACCTAGTCAACGAGAATAAACGTTACATTGATAGGACCATGAACCCCTACTACACGAACCAATTCGATATCGGCTGTGTTGGAAGGACCTGAAATATGAACCACATTGGATGGGAACCCTTCAGGATTTTCTTTATATACTTTGGTAAGAGCACGCATAGACTGCGTCATGCGAGGCACAATGTCAGAAGTACGGATAACCGCAATGTGACAAAGTGGCAACAAACCGATGGAACGACCGCTGGCTTCAAAGCTTGGTTGAATAACCGTTGCTGTTTCGGCAATCCCTAAGATTGGGAAGGTAATACCGATTTCAGCCACTTTGGCTTCGTCAATATTAGCTTGACGACCGGCGGATGGATTCCACTGATAGAATGTCGTATCCGCTTTATCTACCTTATCAAAGTTTTCTTTTAATTGGAATTTTTCAGCTTCTTCGCAGCAAGGATAAATTACTTTACCGCCACCGCGTTCTTCAATTTCTTTTAAGATTGTTTCGACTACATGCGCTTCATCAGTAGTTACAAATTTAGTACCTACTTTTTCACATTCCACTTTGAACATGTCTACAACTTGTTCGTGGGAAAGGTCGGAGTACATTGCCTCTTGAGGTCCTTTTTCATAAGGATATGGTGCTACGAAAGTAGGAATCTCTTTACGACCCAACGCATGAGAAATACGGCTAAAAAATGCTTTACGTTTTACATCATCCATTGTCTTGTCTCCTTACTTACGTTTGCTAGCTTCATATTCAGCATATACATCGCGGAATTTCTTGAGTTTCAATGTACCCATTTCTTTCGCTTTCATCCAGCCGCCAACTACCGGCAATAATTTAGTCCAATCGGCCATGTTACCGTTCTTACTCATGAGTTTCATGCCGATGGCACCTAACTTAGTACCATAGTCGAAGAGGAAGGAATTACTGAATACAGTAGCCACTGTTTTGAAAATAGCTTCTTCTGCTGCCGGACGAAGATGCGCTTTGTCGGCAATGTTAACGCGATGTTTCAAAAGTAATTCATGGAGTGGAATCTTAACCGGACAATGTTCCCAGCATTCGCCACACAAAGTGGAAGCGTATGGCAAATCGCCCGTTTTTTCATAACCAACCAATAATGGAGTCAATACCGCACCCATTGGACCCGGATAGATAGAGCCGTACGCATGGCCGGTGATATGACGATATACCGGACAGATATTCATACAAGCACCGCAACGGATACAACGAAGCATGGAGTTGAATTCGCCGCCCAAAATATTGGAACGACCATTATCGATGATAATGATGTGAAGTTCTTCTGGACCGTCGGCTTCACCAGGTTTGGCAGGACCGGTAATCATGGAGAAGTAGTTGGAAATCTTAGCGCCTACAGAGGAGCGAATTAAGAGTTCCATCATAATGTCAAGACCGGCAAAGTCAGGTACAAGACGTTCCATACCCATGAGACAAATCATAGTCTTAGGCATGGAGCTACTCATACGACCGTTACCTTCATTGGATACGATAGTAATAGTACCGGTTTCGGCTACGGCAAAGTTACAGCCGGTGAAGCCGATGTCGGCGCGCAAGAAACGATCGCGAATACGTTTACGTACGAAACGAGTCATTTCTTCCGGATCTTCCGTACCTTCATAGCCGAGTTTGTCGTGGAACGTTTCACGAATACGTTCACGAGCAAAGTGCAACGCAGGTACTACGATATGGGATGGTGGATTCCAGTCAGCTGTCTGCAAAATGAATTCGGCCAAGTCAGTTTCGTTAACTTCCACGCCTTCTTTCATTAATGCTTCGTTAAGGCTGATTTCTTCGGATACCATAGTTTTGCCTTTTACGACCATTTTGGCGTTCTTGGCACGAACTACTTCCATTACATATTCATTTGCTTCTTCAGCTGTATGAGCAAAGTGCACTTTCGCACCGGCTTTAGTAGCGTTTTCAGCAAATTGGTTTAAATAATAGTCGAGGTTGCTTAATACATGATCACGAAGTTCAGCCGCTTCTTCACGGAAATCTTCCCATTCAGGTACTTGATCAACCAACGCTTTACGTTTTGCATAGAATACATCTTGCGCTTTTTGGATGGCCTTTACCTTAAAGTCATTGGCAAGAACATCCTCAACACGTTTTTTAAACGGGCGTTCATCGTATAAAATAGCCATGTTCAGTTCCTCCTAACGACTAGCGGGAATTCAATAATTCCGCAATGTGCATTACTTTGATGCGACGATCGATTTCGCCGTCTTTATAAAGACGATCAAGCATACCTTCAATATTCATGAGACAAGCTTGGTCACCACCGGCTACTACATTAGCGCCGGAGTTGTAAATATTCATTGCTTTTTCGCGAGTCATAACAGCAGAAATCTCAGGCTGTTTAACCGTAAACGTACCGCCGAAACCACAGCAGCCTTCCGCGCGATTCATTGGCAAATATTCTAGACCTTTAATATTTTCCAATAATTTCATAGGTGGTTCCTTGATACCCATGAGACGTGTTACGTGACAAGATTTGTGGTACGTAACTTTGTCGTTAAATGTTGCACCTACGTCAGTTACGCCTAATACATTCACGATAAATTCGGTGAATTCATAAATGCGTTCACTGACTTTGGCGGCACGAGCCATCCATTCAGGTTCGTCGGCCAAAATATGACGGTATTCGTCACGAATGGCGAAGGCACAAGAACCGGACATACTCACGATATATTCTGCGTTTTCGAAGACTTCAATTGTATTCTTGATAGCCCCTTTAGCCGCATCATTATACCCGGAGTTCACGAACATCTGTCCGCAGCATACTTGCTTTTTAGGTACTGTGATATCACAGCCTAACCGTTCTAATACCTGTACGCCGGCCATCCCCACGTGGGGATAAAACATGTCAATCAAACATTGTGAAAATAAATGAATTTTCATTTCCTCACATCCTCAACTTTCCTACGTACTTACACTTACTAGATTACCCACACTTGCGTATACTTCCCATTTTTTTCAACATTAAACGGTCTATATTGTATATTCGCACGGAAATCATCACTATTATTATATAGAATAACAAATATAATGTCCAAAGAATTGCGATATTGGCAAACGCCCTATGTCATATGCATTTTACGAATGCTTGAAATAGGATTTAGTAAAATATTTGTATACAGAACGTAATTATTTGAATAGTGAATCTCATTACCGCTAAACCGACCCTTTATCTCTTTAAAGGCCCCGTGGTTCGTGATATAATCAATGTATTAAGGGTATTTTTTTTTATATTCGTAAAATTAATAATAAAGTGCATGCTTTATCAAGGTTAAAACCGTTTTTTAACAACCTGTATCAGAAAGGGGTCTCATTTATGACATCACGTTCTTTACGTTTAGCCGTTCTCGTGGCTACACTTTTAACAACAACTACCTACACCGGCTTCGCCGCCGATGCAGACAACACTACGGCGTCTACCGCCACAACGGCTGCAGTAACAACAACCGCTACGGATAGCGATTCCATTGACACTGTAACGACTGCCACTACTTCGACCGTTCAAACTAAAGCGTTAACCGAAGCGGACAAAGAAAAAGCGCAGTTAGTTAAATCGATGAACGAAAAAGCAGCTGCCCGGGCTGCCGAGGAAGACGCCAAAGGTTTTAAAGATGTAAAAAATCATTGGGCTGCCATACCAATCAACGTGATGCTTGAAGATGGTATCTTATCCGGCAACGGTCAAGGGGAATTCAAACCGGATGACGCTTTAAAAACTGTCGATGCAGCCGCGCTTTACAATAAGCTCATTGCTCATGACAAAGCGCAACAAGCCGCCAAAGCAGCTAAAAGCAGTCAAAACAAAAAGAACACTAAAAACACTACTACCGTTAAAGACGTAACCGGTGAAGAATTATTGGCTCCATTCAAAAATCAGGAAACGTTAACGCGTGAAGAGTTTGCTGAAACAGCAGCCAAATACTTGGCTTACAAAGACGAACTTACCGTAGCTTCCATTAAGAGCAAAACGAAAGCTAAAGAATATAAACCAAATATCGTAGTAGCGCCTGACGAAGTGAACTTCCCTGACGAAAAGAAAATCGACAGCGATTATAAATCCTCCGTTACCACTTTGGCCAGCCGCGGCATCATCGCTTCCGGCGGTGACGACAATTACTTCCGTCCAACCGAAGACATTACCCGTGCCGAAGCGGTTGCCATGTTATTCCGCATTGAAAAAGGTATGACCGTATCCCCGGCAACAAGCACTAAAGCGAGCGATACAAATGCTAAGACTACCAACAGTGCAACCGGCGACAAAACAGCCGCTACAACTGCCAAAAACCCTACCACCGGTAATGTAACCGCTAAAAAGACCAGCGAATTAGAAGCGCAGTCTGATCTTGAAAATAAAGTTTTCAAAAAATTAAACAACCTCTACAAAACACCGGGCAATTTCCAAAACTACGGCGTAATGTACTGGCAAAACGATGTGTTACATGTAGCCTTCAAGAGCGATGAAGATCTTGCTCAATTCGAAGACATTTTAGCTAAAAACGACAAAGATAAACCAGCCAGCGAAACATTGGCTAATCGTGTTCATTTAGAAACAACCCAATACAGCCAGGCTGAATATGACCGTATTGAAAACAACTTCCGTACGTTCTACGCTCAAAAACAGCCGGCCGGCACTATCTTGGGGGCTTATCCAAGCGTAGCTCACAATCAGCTTATTGTCCGCGTTGACAAAGGTTTCGATTATATGAATGATTCCATCCGTAATGCGTTCGGCAACAAGGTTCACGTTTTCTTGGTTACCGACAATGCCGACTCCACTACTGATACTACTAAGAATTAATTAAGGAGTAGCCATGTTTGCAACACCTTTCACGCGCCGCGATTATCTCTACCTGGCCGCCATCGGAATCTGGCTCTTATTCGCCTACGGGCTCTTCGCTTGGAACTTTCCCATAACCGACACGGTAGAATCCAATTATGCCTTAAGTGCCGTCAATATGCTGCAACATCAAAGCTATCTGTCTCCCATGATTTACGATCAGTACTGGTATGACAAACCAATTTTCACCTATTGGCTCTTAATGACGTCCTTCAGCCTATTCGGCATTTCGGATTTTGCGGCGCGCATGCCGTTCATCCTTTGTGCCGCCCTGAACGGCATGTTTATGTATTATGGCATGCGCCTCATCGCTAAGCGTCGTGATTTAGCTTTATGGTGCGCCATTATGCTGGGCACTTCGTTAGAATTTTGGTATATCAGTCATGCTATTTTGACAGATGGTTATTTATTCCTGTTCACTCAAGGAATTCTCTACTTTGCTTATTTAGGTCTGCGCGGCCGGCATGTAACACGCCATATGATGCTGGCCTACGCCTCGGCGGGTCTTGCTGTTTTGACAAAAGGACCGGTTGGCCTCATCCTGCCCGGCCTTATTCTCATAGCCTATGTCGCTCTTTTCCAGCGCGATGCACTCACGTGGCGGCGCTTATTCCACCCATTGGGCCTGCTCGCCTTTGCTGTAGTCGCCTTGCCTTGGTACATCCTAATGTACAGCTACCACGGCATGGCCTTTATCGAAGAGTTCTTGGGGCTCCATAATGTAGTGCGTGCCACAATACCGGAACATCCGGAACAAAACTGGTGGTACCTCTACCTGGTGCTCTGGCCGGTGTCCCTATTACCGTGGACAGGCCTCACTATTTACGAGCTCATCTATGGTGAACGCAATTCTTGGTTCAAATACCTTTTAACTTGGGGACTCGGCGTATTTATTTTTTATAACCTCATGGCCACCAAGTATATTACCTACACATTCTTGTGTATCATTCCGTTTATCATCTTGACTGCGCAAGGCTATATTCGTTTAAAAGGCCATCTTTTGCGAAATATCCCACCTCGAGAAGTTAAAGTTATCGCCATGGCACCGGACAGCGATTTCTGTTGGCCCCCGCAGCAAACAAAATCGTATAGCAAAAATCTGCTCGTCCTACTACCAGCTTTCCTCTTAGTGGCTATAGCCATCATCGGTGTTTGGCTTGGCAGTCGCACCCAACCGGATGTGGATTCGTCACAACTTAGCATGGCTTTAAGTATCGGTGCCGTGCTCTGCGCCTTGCCCCTTTTATACGCTCTTATCAGGCCACATATCTGCCGGAGTATAAAAGCCGTCGCCATAAGCACCAGCATTCTCTATGTATTATTACTCTGTGCTTTACCGCCAATCGTGGATGATGCTTCTACCGAAAAACTGGCTGATACCTTAGCCTTACGGCCAACTACGCAGATGTACTACTATCGCGATTATCGCACATCCCTCGTGTATTACACGGGCCATTCAGTAACACAAATCATACCGGATCCGGACGCGGAAACCATCTGGGATAAAGGCAAAAATGTAATGCCCGTATTGTCTGAAGCGGATACTGAAAAAGCCATTCAAGGTCAAACGGATTATTTTATCTTCGTGCCGAAGAAATATAAAGCTGATTTCTTAAAAACTTCTCTTAGTCAGCATACGACTGAATTCTATCAGGTGGAAAATATTATAGTTTTCAAACCGAAAGCACAATAGTTACAAACGATTTACAAAACCCAATTTTGGAGGAGTACCATGTCTAAATTTTTTACCACAAAGTCCCTCGCCGTACTTTGTGCCCTAGTGCTCACCGGCGCAGGGGCTCAGGCCGACACCGTAACGGTAACCGGCCCCGATGCTGCCGTAAGTGACGATTATACCCCTGTTCGTGTTGTCAAAGAATCGACAGACAACGAAACAACCTTTAGCCCTTTGGTGTTAAAATATTACACCACTAACAATACGGCCCAAGCCGTAGGTGAAGCCGCTAAAGCCGCCGTCCCAGAAAAAAACGGCGAAACGTCAGAATCTGATAAAAGCGTCAAAACCATAGACGCAAAAACAGACGCTATTCCGGAAACGACTAAAAAAGGCGCTGACACAGCTAACACAGCTAACACCAAAAAAAGTGCCGAAAAAAGCACTTCAACTGACAACACCTTAGGCAACGGCACGTATAAGCCTTTTACCTTTAGCATCGCCACAAACTCCTCCCGTGTTTTTGAAGACGCTCGCAAATATACTTTTGTAGACATTCCTGCCGATTACTGGGCTGCCAAAGCCATCGCGGTTATGACAAACCAACAATTGATTTCCGGCTACAGCGACAATACATTCCGTCCAGAAAAACCAATCAGCCGTGAAGAAGTAGCGTCATTATTCAGTAATTTAATCTCCGGCGAATCCTCTGTTATGCTCTCCAGTTCGTTCAAAGACATCACGTCCGATCGTTGGTCCGCTAATGCTATTGAACGGGTGGCTCAACTGAATATTATCAGCGGTTATGGCGATAATACCTATCGTCCGGAACAATTCATGTCCCGTCAAGAATTCGCCGTAGTAGCGGATAATTACATTCACTATCTGGGCTACAACACCGATGACCAAGCCGCTATGGAGGCTATCCATTATACTGACCAGAAGTTCATCGCCCCATGGGCTCAATCGGCCGTACGTGAACTGGCAGCTTTAGGTTTCCTTCATTACCAACCGCGCTTATTATTTAGTCCTGAAAAATACATTACCCGTGCCGAAGCAACGGAAATTATGTATCGCGTTACAAACAGTAGTGCTGCCGTGGCCTTACGCGAAAAAATCTTACACCAACAGGTAGAGAATAAAATGCTCAATTTAATTAACCAAACATTCGGTAAAGAGTATGTATTCCGCACCCATGGCGCCATGTATTGGCAGGACAATAAATTGGTAGCTGCCTTAAAAAACGAAAATGATGTTCAAAAATTAGGCGCCGCTCTTGCGTTTTCTAAAGATAGCGATTTGCGTAACAATACCCTAGTAACAACAGGCGTCATGAACGAAATTGAACTGGGCAAACTACAAACCGAAGCCGCTTACTACTATAACCAACAGGAACCAACCGGCTCCATATTATCCGCCGCACCAAATAAAAATGCGTCAGGGTTAATTTTGGTGGTTGACCAATTAAGCACAGAAAGCCAAAAAGCGATGGCGAAAAAATTTGGCTCCAAGGCAACGATAACGGTTGCCGAAGAAGCAAACTAAGTGTACTGCTCGAAAAACGATTGGCTCGATGAGCTAATAAAGAGACTATATTTAAGCGAGTGAGCTAAATAAACCCTTTAATAAAAAGAAGGTTTACGCTTTCCAATATGCGCTCTCCTATTTGAGCGAGAATTAATCAATAAAACACATTACTAACATGAAAAAGAAGACCTACTCCCTTCCCCGCTGTTTCACACCAAGGGGACCCCTTTGGAGTAGGTCTTCTTTTTCATTGTTTATATCACAGTACCTATTATTATATGTTATCTCGCTCAAATATCACCAACGCCATAAATGCCAATAACGTAAACCTTCTTTTTAATTTCATAGAGCCTCTGTACCAGCCTCACTCGCTTAAATAACATAGCTTCAATTAAAGCTATTCGAGCCAATCTTTTTCATCGCAAAAACACTTAACTCGCCACCTTCGGCAACGGTTATCTACTAAATGGAGTCCGAATTTTTCTGCCGGTTAGCGCAATTTAAATGCTTGTCTGTAAGATAATTGCTCAATCCACCAAAATTATTGTGTATTTGAGTGAGAATACTATCATAAACACGTTATAACATAAGAAGATCTTATCTTCCTCCTCCCCAACCTTTTGGCGGAAGGGCGGAGAGAATAAAAAGGCCGTATCTTATACGGCGCTTTAGCGATCAGAGACCGGAAGTGCGATGTGAGATGAGGGGATGGCACTAATTTACACTAACATAAACAAAAGACCGCCTATCTCTTATGAAGCGACTTTTGCTGCGTGCAGCCCAGGAGCAAATAAGAGATAGGCGGTCTTTATTTAGTTGTAATAAGAAAAGCCCTCATCTCACAGAAGCACTTCACTAACGATAGCTCAGCGCCGGTAAGATACAACCTTTTTATTTTTTACGCGCTACGCCCGTTTTCACGGCCACGTCCGCAACGGCTTTAGCTACTGCTAGTGGAACGCGTTCATCGAATGCGTTAGCAACTACATAATCTTCACGAAGATCTTCGTCAGCTACAAGGTTAGCCAAGGCATCGGCAGCAGCCAATTTCATTTCATCATTGATTTTAGATGCGTGAACGTCGATAGCACCGCGGAACAAACCAGGGAATACGTTTACGTTGTTAATCTGGTTTGGTGCATCACTGCGGCCGGTACCCATAACGCGTACGCCGCAAGCTTTCGCATCGTCATACATAGCTTCCGGATTTGGGTTAGCCATAGCAAATACGATGGAGTCTTTTGCTAAGTTTTTCAAAATTTCAGGTGTAAAAGCACCGGCTGCGGACACGCCGAGCAATACGTCAGCGCCTTTAGCCACTTCAGCCAATGTGCCTGTTTTTTCTTCCTGACCCAACAATTTGATTAATTCAGCTTGTAAGGAATCAAGGCGTTTGTAGTTTTTGTTGAGTACGCCGGAACTTACCATCAAGGTAATGTCGCGAGCGCCTGCCAAGTACAACAAACGAGCAATGTTAGCACCGGCTGCACCGGCACCGTTTACAACGATTTTAACTTTGGTAAGGTCTTTTTTTACAAGACGAAGAGCAGCTTTAACGCCGGCCAAGCATGCGATAGCTGTACCGTGTTGGTCGTCGTGGAATACCGGAATTTCAAGCTCTTCTTTTAAGCGGTTTTCAATTTCATAGCATTTAGGCGAGGAAATATCTTCCAAATTAATGCCGGCAAAGTTTTTCTGCAATAATTTAACAGTGCGGATGATTTCTTCTGTGTCTTCCGTATCAATTACGATTGGCACACAGTCTACATTACCGAAACGTTTGAAAAGTAAAGATTTACCTTCCATTACCGGCATAGCAGCCGCTGCCCCGATATTGCCAAGGCCGAGTACACGAGTCCCGTCAGATACAACCGCCACCATGTTACCGCGGCAAGTTAAATCAAAAGACAACTCTTCATTGTCTTTAATGCGAAGGCAAGGTTCAGCAACCCCCGGCGTATACGCTACGGATAAATCGTGAGCATCCTTCAAAGGATATTTTGTACCGGTTGTCAAAAAACCACCTAATTCTAATTTCTTTTGTACTGCTTCTTCGCGTACGTCCATGTAATTCCCCTCCTATTGTTTTAATGTTGGTAGATTTCTACCATAAAAAATTTCTGCCATTTCCTGTTTCAATAATTGGTTAATATGCTTGCGTTCTTTTGGCGTCAAATCATCTTCCGTAATCCCAAAAAGGTAATTATTGATGTCATATTCTTTGAGCATCATTTTTGTATGGAAGATGTTTTCCTGATACACATTCACATCAATCATGTTATACAAGTTTTTGGTTTTTGCATCAATATAGTTCTGAATAGAGTTGATGCGATGATCAATATAAAGTTTTTTGCCTTGTACATCGCGTGTAAAGCCACGTACTCGGTAGTCAAGGCTGATAATGTCCGAATCAAAACTGCCAATCAAGTAATTTAGAGCTTTGAGCGGCGAAATTTGACCGCAAGTGGACACGTCAATATCGGCGCGGAACGTGCTGATACCGCGATACGGATGACTTTCCGGATAGGTGTGAACCGTCAAATGGCTTTTGTCCAAATGGCATACCACATCTTCCTTATGAATTTCTTCTTCCGAAATCAAAATAGTCACACTGGCGCCTTGCGGATCATAATCCTGCTTGGCCACGTTAAGTACGTTAGCACCAATAATATGAGACACTTCTGTCAAAATATCCGTTAGCCGTTGTGCATTATACACTTCATCAATGTATTCAATATACTGCCGTTTTTCAGCTTCGGTATTCGTATAGCAAATATCATAAATGTTAAAACTCAATGTCTTTGTTAAGTTGTTAAAACCGTATAATTTCATCTTTTTAATCGGTTTCACGGATGTCTCCATAATATTTTGTACACCTTCCTCATTCAATACTTATTCCTATATTTCATTATATCGAAACTCTTCATCGTATTCAATACTTTCGATATCTTATTTTATAATATTCATGTAAAAATCTAATTGATAATCGGCATTTAAGTAAAAACTACTTAATAACCGGCGGCTCCCACGGCTGTTCTTTTAAATAATAGAAACGACCCGTGAAAAAACCGTCCTCATAAGTAGCCACCGCAAAGGTACCGCCCGACTTATCCCGCGGCAGTGCGGGACTCCCCGGATTGATAAAAAGCCCATGACCGTCACTGTACTGACTGTGATGATGACTGTGCCCCGCAATGCACAAGGTGGCCCCCATACTTTCACCGAGGGACAACACTTCCTGAATGCGATTATACGGCAAAAACTGATCCCCATGAGTCATATAAATATATGTGTCCTTAAAAGGAATCAGCTGTTCGCGCGGCTCTAAGGGCCGTTGACGGTCATTATTACCGCGAACCGCCAATACGGGCACACTCGTTTGCTTAGCCATATAGCGTGCATCATCGCCATAATCGCCGGCATGGAGCCATAATTCAATAGGCCAATCAGCGGTAGCTGCCAAAATCTCATCAATTTTGTTCAAATAACCGTGGGTATCACTAATAATACCCACACAACTGGCTGCTTGTGCGCTCATAGAGCCCCTCTTTCTCTTTATTATAAATATACTATTGTTTGTTGCTTACTTTATTTGTTTGTTGCTTCCTTTAATTGCTTGTTACCTATTTTATTACTTGTTGCTTATTTTATTGCTTGTTGCTTATTTTTATTGGCTTATTACTTACTGTGATTTCAACTTTTCAAGTAACTCTTTTAACGCTAAACCGCGATGGCTGATGGCATTTTTTTCGTCCATGGATAACTGTGCCATCGTTTTTGCAAACTGCGGTAAGTAAAAATACGGGTCGTAACCAAAGCCCCCGTCGCCTACGGCCTCTGTCTGAATTAATCCTTCACAATAGCCCGTTGCCGTCAGTTCACGACCGTCCGGATAGGCCAACACGAGTTCGCATACATAGCGAGCCGTTCTTTTTTCAAAAGGCACGTCTTTAACAGATTCAATGAGCTTATGATTATTCGCCTCATCATCGCATTGAGGGCCCGCATAACGCGCCGAATATACGCCCGGTGCGCCATCAAGCACATCAACAGCGAGACCGCTGTCATCTGCCAGGCATGGCAAGCCGCAAGCCTCCATGTAATATTGCGCTTTAATGCGTGCGTTAGCCAAAAAAGTCGTGCCCGTTTCTTCCGGTTCCGGCACCTTCACAACCTCACCGATACTTACTGCCTCAATACCGACTGTTTCAAGGGCTGCTTTAAATTCACGCAACTTCCCCTTATTATGGGTTGCCACAACGATTTTCATATATTACTCCTACAAAAACCTCATAATTTGATACGTGTAATACGCTACCTTAGTATTAATATCCCATCCACTGTTAACTTAGCATTAATAACTTAGACGGCGCTAACTTAACATCAATCGCTTAGGCGCCCGTACCGATATATTTTGCTTCATCACCGAGGGCTTCTTTTTGAGCCGCCATCAAAGTATCGGTAGCGGATTCTGCCAAGTCTAACAACGTATTAAGCTCAATGCGACTGAACGTACCATGTTCACCGGTACCCTGTACCTCGATTAAATTGCCGGAGCCCGTACGAACTACGTTCATATCCACAATAGCTTGGCTGTCTTCTTCATAACATAAGTCCGTAACCGGTCCTTCTTGACCGATACCAACGGAAATGGCCGCACAATAATCGCGAATCGGATACATACCTTCGCCCTCATACATCGTATTTACCGCGTCAACCATAGCGACAAAAGCACCGGTAATAGCCGCCGTACGTGTACCACCGTCAGCCTGCAACACGTCGCAATCAAGAGTAATCGTTCGTTCACCGAGAGCTTCCAAATCAACTACGGCACGTAATGCACGGCCGATAAGGCGCTGAATTTCAACGGTACGACCGGTCTGTTTGCCTTTGGCCGCTTCACGGCTGTTACGAGTCTGAGTAGCACGTGGCAGTAACGAATATTCCGCCGTTACCCAACCACGGCCTTCGCCCTTCATAAAACGAGGTACTTTTTCTTCGATAGTGGCATTGCAAAGGACCTTCGTATTGCCGAATTCAATTAATACCGAACCTTCCGCATAGGCCGTAAAATGGCGTGTAATTTTAATAGGCCGAACAGCCTTTGGATTTCTTCCGTCAATTCTCATGTTTGTCACTCCTATTTGGGTTGGTCACCCCTATTTCGTATTCATTTTCTATTATATCATATATTAAGGCTCTCATATTATAGGCTTCTTACCTATACACTATCCAAACATAACTATTAACTATTTTACAAATCCTCCTGTACATCCTTCATAGGATCCACTACCACATAACGGTCTGCGTTACCGGCTTTTTTAGCTGCCAAGGTCGCGTCATAAGCATCTCTACGACATTCGTCATCGGCCTGCCAAGGAATGAACGTAGCATACACATGTTGCGAACCGAATGGGCCGCCATCGCTGCGAGAGTCAATGCTCATATACCCCACCTTATCCGGATAGAGGCGGATTTTTTCATCACGGTATTCCGAAATACCCGTTTCATCATAATAAATCTGACGGCGATCTTGCCAAAAATCACCTAAACCCAAAAGCGCATCCACTTGCATTTCGTGACGGCGATGCCACTGGTCGGCCCATTTTCTGATAATATCATCAATACGGCGCGTCACATCAGGGCGCTGGCGATTTGTATCTTCGTCAAACGCCGGTTCCACTACCTGGCTGTAATCGAGGCCTGCCATGGAAAGCACAATACCCGTATTTACATACGGCAACGCTTCTTGCACTGAATAGCCGCCTTCAAGGACAGCAATATCGGCTTTTAAAATATCCGTAAGCCGCGCATAGCCTTTAGCGGTAACCATCATGTTCGCCAGGGGATCACTGAAATGATTGTCCTGACCGGCTGAGTTAATGACAATATCCGGTTTAAAATCATTGAGCATAGGCATAACCAGATTCTGCAGTACTTTGAGCATTCCTTCATCGCCCGTGCCCGGCGGGAGCGGAATATTTACGGTTGCACCGACCGCTTGAGGCCCACCATATTCATACATAAAACCGGTACCCGGATATAAGGTGCGACCGTCTTGATGGAAGGAGATAAATAAAGTATCCGGATCATGATAAAAAATATCTTGTGTCCCATCACCATGGTGAACATCTGTATCCACGATGGCAATGCGGCGCACGCCGTAATGGCGGCGCAAATAAGCAATCATAATGGCTTCCACATTGACCGTACAGAAACCGCGAATGCCGTGCACCATTTTCATAGCGTGATGTCCCGGTGGGCGCACCAGTGAAAAGGCCCGTGTCACTTCACCGCGCATAACTGCTTCCGCCGCGGCAATGGCGCCGCCAACCGATACACGATGTGCTTCAGTCACCCATTTTTTCAAAGAAGGGGCTCCCACATGGACCCGTTCTATGTCCTGCCAAGAAGCTAATAACGGATTATATTCACGAATAGCCGGATGTTCCAAGAGGCCTTCTTCCAATAGTTGATCTCGCGTATATAGCAAGCGTTCTTGCCGTTCCGGATGGGTCGGCGAAATTTTCCAGTCAAAGGCCGGGAAAAATACGAGGCCCAAAGTATTCTTATTGTACATATTCACTCACCCCCGGTTCCAATTGAGCTTTCACGGTAATTAAACGATGCATAGACTGCCAACCTTCAATAATCGGCACGTCTTCTACCAAAATAATATGTCCTGACGGCGCATTCGTAAGGCCTAAGTCGCCTGCCGCCTTTTGCAAATAGTCTAACGCTAACGACTCGGCTTGCGCCGCGGTCTGTACCGATCTTTGTTTTTCGTGAATGCCCAATTCCGGTACTACCAAAACTCCTTTAGCCGTATCTACATGTACCGTAAGCATCAAGGTTTCACGGGCCACTGCGGCACCAACCGCATTGGCTACCGGTGCATTCTGCGGAATCTGAACCGGCAAGGCTAAGCGTTCACTCACAAATGGGGCCAGCGTTACAGCTGTACCGCCTACGGCCACCAGTTTTTCCGGTTTAAAGATCTTCGGTTCTACAATATCGCGCACCACATAAATAGGAAGTTTATTTTCTCGCTGCACCGAAGCCGCTATGCCGTCGGTAATTACCGTAACAGCTGCCGCTACAATGTCTTTGGCAAACGCTATAACAGCACCGTTAGCTATACCTGCAGCAGCATTGCCCGCGGTTATACCTGCAGTCGCATCGCCCGCAGCTATAGCCGTATTATCTGTATCGGCAACATCGTTACCGGTCCCCGCAACATAACCCTGAGGCGCTTTTCTCAACAAATTAGCCAGCCCCTGCCAAGCCTTATCTGTATCGCCATAATTAGCTTTGCCCAGCACAATGAGGGCGTCCCCCAGCGTTGGCACGGTGCCGCCCAATACGAGGGATGGACCCAATCTGTCAGGACCTACGGTCAATTTACCGTTTTCATCAAAAGCAACGGCTGATTCGCCGCCGATGCCTACGGAGCTTACCGCAAAGGAGCGCACGGCGCTTGGATAATTACGTATCATCGCACCGCCGCGAGCCATCATAGGCACACCGTTTTCCCACAACGAAATATCGGTAGTGGTCCCACCCATATCGAGGGCAACCGTCATATCTTTAGGCATAGAGCGAAGGGCCGCCATCCCCAAAACACTGGCCGCCGGTCCCGTAAAGGCCGTTTCAACGGGGCTTGCCTTCATTCGTTCTAACGGCAACGAACCGCCATCGGCTTTTAATATGTATATAGGCGCCGTCAAGCCATAGCGAGCCAAGGCTGCTTTAACGGCTTCACTGAAGTCTTCAAAGGTGCCCTGCACAGCACTGTTAAAAAAAGCACTCACGGTGCGGCGCGGGAAGTTTAAGGAACCGCTTAATTCGGCACCGGCCGATACCGTTTCATAGCCGGCTCCCAATAATTCTTCTTTTAAGGCTTGTTCCAATTTTGGATTACGCACGCTGAATTTGGCCGATACAGCGGCTCGTGCATTTTGTTTTTCGCCGGGAATTTGGTCCAGCTCACGCTGTCTCAAAGGAGCTGCCAATGAACCGCGATGGTCCGTATAACCGCTAAGTACAATTGGTGTTACCGGCAACATGGGCCGAATATCCATTCCAGGACCCGGAATCACATATAAATCAACCGGATCAACTTGATTCATGACGAGTGCATTCGTTACAATCGTCGTGGACAAAGTAACCCGTGTCACTTTTGAAGGCTCAATAGCAGTCGCTACACCGGCCAAAGCGGCTTCAATCCCTTCCATCAAATTTGGTTTGGTGGTGCGGCATTTATGACTTTTTAAAATCCGTCCCTCATCTACGACTACGGCATCCGTAAAGGTACCGCCTACGTCAAGACCTACTAACATAGGAACAACTCCTTTCCCTGAGCTCCGCTATTTAATAGCAATAATACGTTAACTATATCATTGATACATCATATATATATATATAATCTCGGAATAGTTTAACCACAAACTCTCTATATATAGTGTAACAAGGTTTTTAACAAACAAAAAGAGGCCCTAAGGCCTCCTTTTTATTTTCGCTCCGAAATGGAGGCGAAGTTTTTAATAATAACGATTGGCGTCATCTGATCATCATTACCAAACGGATTGTCAATCAAAATGCGCGCAATGCGTTTAGGATCCATGCCACGGCTGTGACCGAGGACGGCAGCGCGTTTCAAGTCATTAACGTCAGCTACCACGGCACCGTAACTGCCGGTGCGTTGTACAATGCGTTCCGCCACTTTATCCGCGTCTTTCGGACCATACACAATGTGTTTATCGAACGGCGGCATTGTCCCCGTAACGTCATCCGTAAGTGCGGCAGCACGGGAAATTTGGTAAAAAACGCCGTCTTTGCGGAATATTTTAGCGATGGCCCCCAAAATAAAGGCGCCAAATACCTTCCATTTACCGTCAAGTTCCATTGCGGACTGCATGCCGTACACGGAGCTCATAGAGCCCTCAGCCGGTACAAAACGGCACAACAAGCGAGCCTGCCACGTAGGACGAAGCTCTTCCGGACGGGTGATGCGTCCCTGCGTAATCGCTACTACAGATTCCGCCACACATACAATATCTTCCGGCCCGATATCTTTGCCGGCATAATGCATAATTGCTTCTACAATATCATCTCGATGGGTCAGTATACGAGTATGAACCGGTACTAATTCTAAATTTGCCATGGTTACCTACCTCCTACTGCCGCATAGCATGCTGTAATTCTTCAGCTGTCAAAATTAAACGATTTTTAGAAATATGCCAATCACTGCGACCGACAACCTGGTATACAATATCAATATTCATATCAGGAAAACCTACCAAGTCTTTGCGAATATTGCCCGTTTTTGCATTCAAAATAAGGCGCAAGCGAACAGTGCCGCCTTTGCGCGGTTCGATAATAACAGATTTCCAATACCCGTCATGACGTTCTTCCGACGCATCGGTCGTCCACGACGTAATGGATACCTGATCAAACTGTTCCTGCGGCAACAAATGACGTGGATATAAGTCCATGATAGTACCGTTTTGACGGCCTTTATTTACAAACGGAATATCCGACACCAAGGTTACCTGATTAAAACTAATGTCTTCCACTTCAAATTGTGTACGACGTTTAGGTAACATGACAATTTCTTCATTCCCCTGTTTCCAGGCAAAAATTCGAAACGCCACAAATAGAACGGCAACGATGAAAACAATCGTTACGATTATGTTAACTAATGTGTAAAAATACATATCCATATACTGCTCCCTTATAGTTTTATAGTGTAATAATCCGAACGTTGAAATCTTCCGGCGGAATCAATATTGAAGTCATACGCTCAGCCAATTCTTTGTCTTTGGTAAAACAAATATCCAGCTTGCCTTTAGCCGACTGCGCATTCAAGAGTTGCTTCGCCGCCAATATATCTTTCACTTCTTCAGCTGTTTCATAGGCCGGGTCGATAAATGTCTTATTGCCGCCCGACATGTGTTGCATCAAATCCATCAAAAACGGAAAATGTGTACACCCCAAAACGACTGTATCAGAACCGCTCTTTATAATCGGATCTAAGTACTGTTGCAGCGATGAATGAACAATATGGTCATCCAAGTGGCCCTGCTCAATGAGATGTGCCAAATCAGGGCAAGCCTGTTCCCATACAGCAACAGCAGGCTGTAACTCAAGCGCTTCTTCAATATGTTTGTGACTATCAATAGTAGCCTTGGTAGCCATAACGGCAATCTTCTGAGTCTGACTCGTATCAATAGCGGTCCGCACACCTTTGGCCATACCTACCACCGGAAAGTCAAAGGTAGCTTGTAATTCATCCAAGGCCACCACGGAAAAGGTGTTGCACGCAACCACCGCCATCTTCACAGGCACCTTGGCTAAAAAATGACCGATATTCATAGCAATCTGACTGATTTCTTCCTTAGGCCGATTGCCAACCGGATTATTCATATTGTCGCCAACAAAAATAAAGTCTTCATGAGGAAACATTCGTCGCAATACGGCTAATACGGTTAATCCCCCGACGCCGGAGTCAAAAACTCCGATAGGTCTTTTAGAGGCCTCGGCTGCGGCTGCTTTACTCATGACTCTTTCTCTCCTTTATGGTGCGGCTAATTGGCTCATAATAGGTATCGCTTAAGCGAATTACCTTCCCCGTCGCCTTATCGGTGAACACATTCTGCGTCTCACCGGTTGCAATCAATGCACCATCCGCTTCACGCACTATACGATACGTAAAAACACATTGAGCTCGTGTTACTTTGGTCGGCGTCACTTCAACGGTCAACACATCATCAAAGCGAGCCGGCTCCTTATATTCACAAGCTACTTTTGTAATCGGGAACACAATCCCGTTATCCATCATATCCCACAGGGAAATGCCACAGGTTCTGAAAAATTCCACCCGGCCTAACTCAAACCATCGCAAGTGATTGGTATGGTGAGCTACTTCCATCATATCAGTTTCATAAAATCGTACCTGCAATGATGTGGTAAACATATACTCATTTCACCTCTCATTACTATAAAATAATTCACCCTTCATTGTACGCCACCAATAGGTGGCTGTCAAACTATTGTAACGTACCTTGCCTTAGAACTATGCATTCGCCGTACCGCTCAAAAACGCTTATTGTAAGCCCCCATGACCCAAAGCAATGCAGTCAGCTTTCGTAATCGGATCATCCGATGCCAAACGTGGCAAAAAGACATCAAAGGCCGTCGGTTTACTGAATAAAACACCGCCCGGCAGACCTACAAGCGGGGTACCGTCACTCATATAGGCTATGCATACCATGGATCCCGGTAAAACCGGCAAGCCATACGTCACCACATGAGTCGCGCTCTTGGCAATCGCACCCGGCGTCAAATCATCTGGATCCACACTCATGCCGCCGGTGCAGAAAATAATATCCGCCCCTGCGTCTTTTACCGCTTTAATAGCGGCCATAATTTTATCCGTATCATCAATAACAATCTCATGCGCTACGATGTTCATCCCAAACGGCTCTGTCCGTTCTTCAATAATCGGGCGGAACGCATCTTGAATGCGACCTCTGGCCACTTCCGAGCCGGTCGTTACAAGACCGATACGTTTTCTCACAAAAGGTTTTACCGTAAGGAGCGGTTGACCTTGCCAAATAGCCTTAGCCTGTTCAAGTTGCACTTTAGGAAGCCACAAAGGGATGCAACGCATACCGGCTAATTTATCACCGCGCTTAACCGCCGTATTAGTGAATTTGGTAACGATTGTAAGGTCACCGATACTGTTAACCGCCTGCAATCGGGCCACATCAATTTTGAGCATCCCATCCCAGGCTGCAAACGCCTCAATTTTACCTTCACGGACATCAGATGCATAAATACTGTCATTATCTAACAAGGAATATAATCCCACCGCTACATCTTCTTCGTGCAATGTATCGGCCAATATCGCTTCATCGCCCGGTTCCTGCACAAAGATGTGCTCCTTGCCTAATTCCAAAAAAGCCGGAATATCTTCTTCACGAATGACGTGACCTCGACGAAACGGTGTATCTTTAACTTCGCCAATGACTATACGCGCTATATCATGACATAAAACTTGGCCGACAGCTTCCTCAACGGCTACTTTTTTCATGAAAACCTCCTCTATAAATCATATGTTACAACAAAAACTCAAGCTACTTGAATCTCATCAAAACATAATCTATACGAAACTATATATTTTAATTAAAAACAGACTCTCATTGTCCTCTACCAAAACACTTTCATTCATTTAATTAAGTATTTAAGCTTAAATCCTTTTTAAACGCACAAAAGCCTCGGCATATGCCGAGGCTTTTGTGCTTGAGAAAAAAGAGAGAGAGAACATTTGAATCACATTCAAATGTTAAGGGGCTTTGGGGGGTGCCCCGAGATATGACTCTGTGGTCACATCCTGAAATGATTATAGCAAACTGTAAGAAAAAAGTAAACAGTTGTTATGCAAATTTTGCACTTTTTTCATGCAAATTTTTTAAATTTGTCTATCCGGTGCAAACTTCATCTTACAAAACGCTTTTATCAAGTTCCCAACTCCGGCATCAAAAGTCTTATAAACCAAATTTCTTGGCTCGTAAATCGGCATGTGCTTTTTTAAATACAAAAGCATTGCGAATATGTTTACGCATCGCCTGTTCGGCTGCTTCACCATCGTGATTTCGAATAGCGGCCATAATTTCATCATGCTCCCGATTACAAGAGTCGGTACGGGCTTGATCCATGGTACTGATGTACATGTCACGATTTACCATTTCACGGAACTCGCCCAAATAATCCATAACCCGTTCATTTTGTGAGAAGAAAGAGATTAACGTATGCAAACGACTGTTGATTTGAACACGCTCTTCCGCATCCGTCGTAGCAGAACCGGCATCACAAAGAGCCTGTAATTCTTCAATCTGTTCATCCGTGCACAATTCGGCACATAAACGAGCACCCAATCCTTCCATCACTTCACGGCACTGATACATGCCGATAATTTCTTCCGGTGTATACCCTTTAACCGTTACACCTTTCCAAGGTTTGATGACTACCAAATTGTCCTTAGCCAATTTACGAAACGCTTCGCGAACCGGTGTGGCACTTACATTAAGCTGTTCCGCAATTTTCACTTCATTCAGCTTCACCTGTGGTTTCAACGCGCCCGTCAAAATAGCTTGTTTTAATGTAACATATACCTGTTCGCTCAATGGCAAACGGCCAATGGAATCAATAGAATTAAGATGATATTCTTCTTGTTTACCCATAGTAAATCCTCTACTTTCGCGAATAGCACTCAGCCTACTCTTTGTAGTGACAGTCAATCTTTAGTATACTATAATGTATAAATACTTTATAATAGATATTACAAGGCTGTATGCTTATTTTCTGCAGACTATATTAATCTAATTATAAAGGTAAGATCTGCAAAGCGTCAACTAAAATACAACGGGAGAACATATATGAGTCGCTGTTTAGTTATAATAAATCCTGTCTCAGGCGGAGGCCGTGCCACCCAGTATGCCATGGAGCTGCAATGGCAACTAAGCACCCTCTTTGATCATATGGAAATTAAATTTACCACCAAAGCCGGAGATGCGACCCGATTTGCCAAATATGCCACAGAGCACGGCTACGACGCCGTATTCTGCATGGGCGGTGACGGCACCATTAATGAAACGGTAAACGGTATCGCCCAAGGTGGCGGTAAAGCCAAGTTTGGCTTTGTACCGGTAGGTACGGTCAACGATATGTCGCGCGCCCTCGGCATTCCACTGGAACCGTTAGCCGCTATTCGCGCGTTAAAAAACAGTAAAATCCGCCGCGTCGATATCGGTCGCTGCAACGATCAATATTTTTGTAACAACATTGCCGCCGGCGTTATTCCTAAAGTAGTAGAAGAAGTAACCCCTAAAGAAAAACAACTCCTTGGCCCTTTGGCCTACTTTGTAAAAGGGGGCCAAGCCCTTTTCACCACTAAGGATTACAGTTTTCACATTCAAACGGATGACCACGATTTTACCATCCGCTCGCCATTGGTAATCGCATTACTTACCAATGTAGTATCCAGTTTTGAAAAATTCATGCCGCAGGCTTCGGTTGATGACGGCTATATGCGCATCATCATCTTTAAAGAATATTTCATCATGGACATATTGCGTATCTTACCGCTTATCTTACGCGGATCGATTTACACCTCGAAATACGTAACGATTTTAAAAGTGCGCAAAGCCAAAATCACCTTGCTCGACGACATCGAATTGCCTACCAATATGGATGGCAATAAGGGGCCGCTCATGCCGGTTGATTTAGAAGTACTGCCGGGCTTTTTGCAAGTCTATGTGCCAAACAAAAAAGACAAATAAACGCTAAGCCTATAGCGAACCCGCATTAAAACTTCAATCAATACATATAAAAACGCCGTTCAACTCGTACTGAACGGCGTTTATTTATTTCCATATTAGCTTGAACGTTGCACGTTACATCTCCCGTAGCGGCTTGTTGCCGAGGCACTTATTTATACATCCAAACATGCGGACAACCTTCCTCGTCAAATACTTCGCCGGCCGCCGTATAACCGAGCGTTTCATAAAAACCTTTGGCCTGCACTTGGGCGGCTAACTTAGTTTTAATACCACCCATGACACGAATAAAGTCTTCCGCGGCCAAGAGAATCTTAGCTCCCAGTTGCTGTCCGCGGTGCGTTTTCATAACAGCCACACGGCCGATAATAAACGTGGACGCCTCATCTTTATCTCTAAAAAAGCGACACGTACAAACTGGTTCGTTTTCAATAAAGCCTACCAAATGAGCGGCTTCCATATCATCTATTTCGTCAAACTCTTCTTGAAAGCCCTGTTCCTCTACGAATACGGCTTGGCGAATCGCGCGCGCCTCAGCCGGCAATTCAGAATAGATTTCTACTTTCCACGTCATACTGTAACTCCTTTATTTATTCCGAATCATAGACGGAATAATACCTACTACACAAAACGCCATAAATACCATTAAACTGTATTGAATATTAGCCAACAATATAGCCTTATCTACATTAGCAATAGCCGTTCCGGCTGCCCCCGTATTACGGGCCAAAATGGAGGCCACAATCGCCATGCTAAGCACCTGCCCCAACAGACGAACTGTACTGATGACAGAACTGGCCATGCCAAAATAAGCGGGCGGCACCGAGCCCATAATAGCGTTATTATTCGGTGCCGAGAACATGGCAAACCCGATGCCCACAATAATCAAGGCTGTAATAATAAGGGCCGTCGATGAAAGATTCATAGCCGTCCACATCACGAGGAGCCCTACGGCAATAACGCCCATCCCGGTGGATGCCAAAACGGCCGATCCGTAACGGTCGGATAAGGAACCCATAACCGGCGACAAGGCGGCCATTACAATGGATTGAACCAATAGGAACCAACCGGCTGCTTCCGAATCATAGCCCATAATCATCTGCAAATATAGGGATAATAAAAAGCCAATCGCAAAGGTAGCGCTATAATTCAACATGGATGCCAAATTAGAAAACGCAAACGTCTTGTTTTCCAGAAAAATACGAACCGGCAAGAGCGGTTTGGCCGCACGAGCTTCGTACCAAATATATATAATCGTCGTCACAATACCGGCTCCGAAAATATACTTAGCTACCGGCAATTTTACAATCTCCGATAATCCGTAAAGCCCCATAACCAACGATGCGGCGTACAGCAAAATACTAATCGGATTCATATAGCCCTGCTCTTTATTAACCCAATCTTCTTTCATAAAAAGGATGGTCATTATGGTCGCAATCATACCGAGAAACGCGATAAAGTAAAAAATGCTTTGCCAGCCGAAGCGATAGTTCAAAAAGCCGCCGATAACCGGTCCCACCGCCAAGCCGATATACACCACCGCTACGTTCATACCCATAGCCCAGCCGCGCCGTTCCGGCGGAAACACTAAGGCAATAATCGCAGTACCCGTAGAGAACAGCATGGCTGCCGCAATCCCCTGCAACCCGCGCAAGACCATGAGCCAATGAATAGTCGGCGCAAAATGGATAACCAACGAGCTCAACGTAAATAATATGGTACCGATTAAAAAAACTTTCTTTTTGCCGATGCGATTTCCCAGTTGACCCATGGGCACCGTAAAAATGGCGCAGGTCAATAGGAATGTTTCAATAACCCAACTGAGCTCCGACGTACCGGCATGAAACTCGCGGCCGATATCCGGCAAGGACATATTCAAGGAACTGCCGCAAAATGGCGTCAAAAACGACGCAATCATGACGATGATTAATATTTGATTACTTCTGTTGACAGCCAAATTAAAACCTCCCAATCGTACTGTTTCACTGCCAGAACAAAAACCTATACCTTAATCCCATAGTCTTGCCGGACACCCCGGCAAAACTATACAGCTTCGAACCGAATCTTAATTTTTTAAATTAACAACAGGGGCAAACCGCCATATTGTGAACATTAGCAACAGCTACAAACTGCCATAGAGTCAAGTTCTGCATGAGGCTTATTACCGTCTACCAATAAAGTCAGCTTACTGGTATAAGGGTTTAACATGAGACCATGGATTTTAACATCATTTGGAATGAGTGGATTCTGACGAAGCTGTGCTACCGCTTTAATTACATTCTGTTCAGAATGACAGAAATTATTGGCCCAGCGATCCATTTCACAACGAATCATGGTAATCGCTTCCGGCGAAATACCGCGGTCAATCATGCGCTTAGACAATTCATCGGGACAAGTCTTTTCCATGCCGCAATCTTCATGACCGACAATGAAAATTTCTTTGGCCCCCAATTCGTAAATACTTACCACAAGACTGCGAATAACATCACTGAACACATCGGTAATGCAGTTACCGGCTACGCGAATCACATTGGCATCGCCGCGGTCGATCCCCATCGTGCGTTCCAATAAATCAACCAGACGCGTATCCATACAAGTCAAAATGGCAATATGACGTTGCGGTGTCTTAGGGGACGGCATCCCCGCTTCACCGTATTCTTTAATAATATCAGCCACATAGGCTTCATTAGCTTTTAAAACTTCTTCTAATAATGACATGTCAGCCACCTCCATAATGGAATACTACTTCACTATAACTATATCACAGATTTTCGATGTTGGTATCTAAAAAATTTTAATAAATACAAAAAAACACCGACAACGCCATATCGAGTGACACACTAATAATAGATGCTAATACGACTAGACTATTTTTACAGATGTATAGTCGACAATCTCCGATTCCGACTACAAACTATTTACAAACCTTTACAAACTTGATAAAATGAACGAGTACAAACATGCGGCCGTAGTTCATCGGTAGAACGACGGCTTCCCAAGCCGTAGAGGTGGGTTCGATTCCCATCGGCCGCTCCAACCTTAAAATTATTTCTTTGAAATATTGCACTATATTGCAATGTATTGCAAATGTAGACAAAATAAGCATTTATGGCAAACTTGATATTTTATATTATTGCATGATATTGAAGACATTTGCCCCCATTTTGCCCCCATAAGTGCCCCCATGAGATTTTTGAATTGTAACTTCATATTAAATAAAAAAGTGCCCACAGAGTTAGAATTAATCTAGCTTTGTGGGCTTTTCTTTTTCTATGCATGATTAACGATTCATACACCGAGATAAATGGATCACCGTACCTTTCACCATTGCTTTACCGTGTACAAAATTGTTGTTCCTTTTATTTTACTTCCTTCTAACTGTACCATACCTTCAATTCTCCCTGATTGATATGCAACAGTAGGGTATATCTTTTCATCAATATATGTAACCCCTACTTTTACTTTATGCTCTTTGGCCAAGTTAATTTTATAAACATCAACAACTTGCTTTGTATCATTTGATGTAACTATTGTTCTATCTGTCTTTTCCAATACAGCCTTTGGTAAATTACCATTATTATCTTTAATTGCTTTATCTGTAGTAGCTGCTGCTTTTTCTAAATTTGGTGCTACTACATAAAATTGTTCATCTGGACTTCTCTTTTCTGTATTTATAATTTCATGCCTGATATCACTAGACGTATTAGGACTTACATTAATACTTTTAGCAAAATCATCTACCGGTGCATATCTTACTACATAATTTGTAATTACCTTTGATTCTGTTTTTACCTCTTCCTTATTTATAATAATAGCATAACATACAACAACCACCACTAATATAATAGTCATATATATAATAGGCTGCCAATACTGCTTAATCTTAGACCATATACTGTACCACATAATCAGTTACACCCCTTGCCAATGCCTTAGCTGCTTCATCTTGATTGTTTTCATTTCGTAACCACTCTTCTTCTTTCGGATTACTGATAAAAGGCAGTTCAAAGAGTGCTGCCGGCATTGCCGTATTATTGAGTACATATAATCCGGCTTCCTTATCAACATCACCATCAGACCAATCTGCACGCACATCAAGACTTGGGAATGTACTTGCCATTTGATTAATCAAACATGTAGCAAAGTTATCTGAATTAGTCCAACCACGACTAGTATATACTTCAATGCCTTTAGCTGTATCATTGAAAGAATTACAATGAATAGATAGGAATAAATCATAGTTCCCTTGATTAGCCGTTTGGCAAATTAATTCTAATGAATCATTCTGAATATAATCTGCTTGTACACCTGCTGCAATTAGGTACTGCTGTATTAATGCTCCAACATTAGCAACAACATCGCTCTCACGTAATCCTGTCGGGCCAACAGCCCCTGGATCTGGATTTCCATTTGGTGCATGTCCTGCATTTACTAATACTCTTACCATATTAAAATCATCCTTTCTTATTATCATCTTTTTCAAAATCATCTGGAATCCCATTATGATTTACATCAACAATAGACTTAGCTAGTGCTAAGACTGCCCCTATAACGCCAGCGGATAACATGCTTGAACCTAAATTAATGCCTAGCGGCATAAATTTATAAATAATATCAGGCTTGTAATCAAAAAACACTGCCATGATATACATCATGACAGTGCATATATAAGGTGTTACGGCTATTGCAAAGAATGTAATAATCGACCACGTAAGCCTAATACTTCGTATAGTTTTTAACGGTATGTCTTTTATAGTTCCATACATCCTTTTAAATAGTTCTTTCAATTTTTGATAACCCTTTCTAGCAAACTTATTAAGCGTTCTATTACTACAATATTCTTGGCGTCTAATGCTCTAAGCTTTTCAACAATGCTACTTAATTCATAAACGATAGGACAGTACATGAAAAATTGTGACAATAGAATATCTGTACGTATCCCTAATGTTTCTGTATCAGGCGCCAACATCATTAGTAAGGACAAAATAAAAAACCAAGGGTATTGCTTAACCAGCTTTTGAAACGTTGCCATGCGCAAGCCTTTGCTTGCAAGGAACCGTTTCGCCCTTCCATCGACTGCTACCGTTTCCCACCCACGCCAGATTAATGCTAATAATATATTTAACAATGTACCATCACGATTAGTTGCCTTGTTATATTCTGTGGCTTCAATTAGCATTCGTAAGAACGTATCAATGCACACTAATATTACAACTAAAATCATAGTATTTAATGTATCAATCAAAATATTAGTTGTAATTACCTGTTCTAAATATATCAATACTTGCTCTATTGGTGGGGTGCTTGAAAACATCATTTGATACTACGCCCCTTTCTCAACAGTCACATCATCAGCAACATCTTGCCCTGCTTCTTCCGCTTCTTTTGCTTGTAACTCCTCAATATCGTTATAAATATCTACTAATAAGTTATGCACGCACTCTTTGTCTGGACAACGGCCATTTTTTAATAATTCATTAGCGCAATAATCACAATACTTTTTCATTTTGATTCCCCCTAACCTTTAACCGCTTTTAATTCTTTAGCCATATTCAACATATTTTGCTTATATTCATTCTGTAGCTTTTCAATTACTGCTTGATTACCCGTTAGTGTGGCGGTTAATATTTTATCTTTTAACGCCTCATCGAGTACATTATATTTATTCTTAATTTCTTCAACGGACTGCACCTTGATTTCAGATTCTGTTGGCGGAATTGGTGTAAGATCAACTACCTTGCCATCTTTATATGCCTTATCCTGTATCAATGCATCAAATATAGTGCCATCATCTTCAATATAATAGCAATCTGGATATTCCGTTTTTGCCAGTTCAAGCAGGTCTTTCATGCTTTTCTTGTGTACGCCTAGCAAATAAGAGGTTACTTTAGTGCGTTCACCATTCACATTTTCTTTACTTAGTACAATTAAAAATTTCATAATTAATTATTCCTTTCTTTTTAATCAACAAGGGGGTTATTATTATGAGATTACCTAATAACTACGGACAAATTTGTAAATTATCTGGTCAAAGGCGTCGCCCATATATGGTGCGTAAAACAATAGCTTACGATAATAATGGCCGTGCTATTTATCACATCGTCGGCTATTATGCCACTAAACCTGATGCCTTGGATGCGCTGTCAAAATTTAACAATCAAGATATTCCTGAACCAAGCATTACTTTAGGCAAGATATATAAGGCTTGGTTTCCAACCCATTCAAAACATGTCAGTACCTCAACGGCCAATGGCTATATCAATAGCTTGAAGCATTTAGGTGCTGTTGCTACTATGCCAATTGATAGCATTAAATATAGACAATTACAAAACATAATGGATAATATGCTCAATGTTGGCCTATCCTATGCCAGCTTAAAAAAAGTTAGATCATTGATACATCAACTATATAACTTTGCTGTAATAAATGAATGGGCTGATAAAAACTTAGCCACCTACCTTACCATAGGAAGAAATACACCCGTCCGCCCGCATAAGCCTTTTACTACTGCACAAATCAACAAGCTATGGCATTGTCAAAATCCCCATGCCTATTTACCACTTATAATGCTTTACAGTGGCATGCGCTCAACAGAGTTACGGCATTTAAAGCGTACAGATATTAATATTAAGCAAAAATACTTTGATATTAAAACGTCCAAGACTAAATCAGGAATCAGGATAATACCAATACATGAACGAATATGGCCACTCATACAGTCACTACTATCAAATAACACTAAATATTTACTTGGTGATACTATCCCAACCTATGCACAAATATCACGCAAATTCAAATCAGTTATGCGTGATATTAATGCAAAGCATACAACGCATGATTGTAGGCACACCTTTGCCACATTGCTAGATAATGCTAATGCCAATTACAACGCTAAGCGTCGGCTACTTGGCCACGCTGCTAACAATGTAAACAGATGGCGTATACACGCACAAAGCCTTGCTACAGCTGCGTAAAGCCATAAAACTGCTAAAATGATGTTGCGTATACGTTGCGTATAGCACGTATGACAACAGCCTATAAACCTATGTATTATCTAGCTTTATCATGTTGCAAGTTTGTTTAGTATCATATAATTCTCACGCCTAGAATATTATTTTTTAGGCGTTTTTATTTATCCAAGGTATAAAAATTACTGGAACTACTGGCAGCGCGTTAAATAATAATTACTCAGAAGGTACAAAAAATATTA
>NZ_RQUX01000014.1 GCF_003992115.1 Veillonella ratti | reverse complement strand
ACTGCTAAAGGTTTATTGGCCAATGCAAATGGTGTAAAGTCTCTTGCTCATGGCAACGCATCATTAGCATTAGGTACTGAAGCAATAAGTTATGGATCCAGCTCTATAGCTATCGGCACTGATGCATTAGCGGGTAATACCAGTGGTGCAGACAGTTATAGTGGCGATGGTGCTATTGCTATCGGCTTGGGCTCACGTGCAAATGAAAATTTGAGTATTGCTCTTGGTGGTAATGCACAATCTAGTGCTATTTCCAGTACAGCTATTGGTGCATTTGCAAGATCTAATGGTATTTCGGCTACTGCTATCGGTGCAGGTTCCTATGCAAATTTCATTGGGGATATAGCATTGGGTACAGGTAGTTACGTAACAAGTGAAACAAATAATAGAGCTCAAGGCGGAAGTTTAGCTATTGGCTATACTACAAGAACAGTTGGTGGACAGGCGTTAGCTATTGGTTCGGGAGCAAAAGCGAATGCTGATCGTTCTGTAATTATTGGCGTAGCGGCTTCTAATAAGCTACCTAATATAAATACTGTAGCTGTAGGTAGTGGTGCAGCAGCATATAATACAGGTGCCATTGCTATTGGTGGTTATAGGGGCGCTTTAACTTCTGCAAATAGTACAGTTTCTTGGGGCTTAAACAGTGTAGGTATAGGTACTAGTGCTGCAGCTCGTGCAGATTATTCTGTTGCTTTAGGAGATCAGGCTCGTGGGTATGGGTTTGAAAGTATAGCCATAGGTCAACAGGCACAGACTGTAGGAAATGCAGTAGCAATTGGCAGTAATGCTGTGGTTGGTGAAGGAATAGTTGCAGATACTTCTACGTTAGGCGGCGTAGCTATCGGCAGTTACTCTCAATCACTTGGACAATATGGGACTAAAGGTTATGATCCTTTAAAAAATGTTCAAGTTTCAGATATGAGTACGGTTTTATCAGAAACAGCATTTAATAATTACACAAGTAAAGAAACGATAGTGCAGGAGCTGAGAGAAAAGGCCGAATCAGCTGAAGGTGTCTATAAATCATATTATATGGGGTTAATGACACAAGTAAATGCGCTTGAGCGAAGAACTGATTTGACAGACACGCAGAAAAAAGCTGAGATGGAGAAAATATATAATACGCAAAAAGCTTATGGGGAGGCTTTTAATAGTGCATATGATGCACTATACAACTCTAAAACAGATTCCGACGTGAATATATATAATAAAGCTGCTAGTACCTGGGAAGCAACCGGCAGTGCATTCGCAATTGGTAATGCTGAGAGAGGCCTTACTCGTCAAATCACCGGTGTAGCTGCCGGTACACAAGATACCGATGCGGTTAACGTGGCACAGTTAAAACGTAGCCGTGTAACCTTGGAAGCGGGTAATAATATTACGATTACTGATACGATTGTAGATAAGTCCACCGGTATAGTATATAAAGTAAATGGGTTGCGTACCGATATAACAGCTGACAACACATTGGAGTTAACATCTAATACTGATAATGCCGGTGTTACTACTTATAACCTTGGTTTAAGTGATAATTTAACTACGATTATCAAAAATGCAGCAGATAAAAATTTAACTAATCTCTCTGAAGATGGCGAAAATGTTGTTAAGAATTTAGCAAAATCATCAGTAGCTGTAGCAAAAGCGGATAATGAACAATATATTACTGTTTCGGAAACACCGTCTACTGAGACAAACAAGACTACTTATCAAGTAGGCCTTGACGTAGAAGGTTTGAAAGCTGGGTTAGCAGCCGGTAATAATGCTTTAGCTACTAAAGCTGATGTAACAAACCTAAATAATGGAATCCAAGATCAAATTACGAAGTTAAGCGAAAGTCAGTTAACGGCAGATCAGGTTAAAACCTTAGCACAAGGTTCTGTTGATGTGAAAGGTGGAGCTAATGTTGACATTGATACAAAAGATAATGGTGGTGTAAAAACCTTCACAGTTAGTGTATCTGATGCCAACATTAAGTCAGCGGTTCAGGCTGATCTTGATGAAAAGCTAAATAAAGATGGTACTAATTTAACAAAAGAACTTATAACTAGTCTCAAAGATAAACTAGGTGTAAACGATGCAAATCAAAGCCTTGACCAGTTAAATGGTCAAATAGAGAAGGCAGAAACGCGTATTGAAGAAGCACACACCCGTATCGATACAACCAATACCCGCGTTGATTCCATCGACACCAAAGTTCAGACTATTGATGGTAGAGTAACGACTGTCGAAGGCAATGTAAGTACATTAAGAACTGATGTAGATAACATTTCCGCCAATGTAAGTACTTTAAACACCAATGTAGATACACTCACTACGAATGTGAACACGTTAGCAACAGATTTGGGCAATCTTACAAATGACGTGAATACACTTTCTGAAAATGTAGGTGCAATCGCAAGTGATGTATCGGCTATTAATAATCGTGTAGGTAAACTCGACCAACGTCTTGACAAGGTAGGGGCATCCGCGGCAGCGTTGGCGGCTTTACATCCGCTTCAATTCGATGAAGAAGATAAATTCACCGTATCAGCCGGTGTAGGTAACTACAAAGGTGAGCAGGCTATGGCTCTTGGTGCCTTCTATCAAGCTAACGAAGATACGTTGTTCAGCGTAGGCGGTACGCTTGGCGATGAAAACATGGTAAACCTTGGCGTATCTTTACGTTTTGGTTCTAAAGGTGAAGGCCAACGTCCAAGCGGTCCGAAAGCCGTTCGAGCGCTTACGACTGAGGTAGCAAGTTTACAAGCTAAAAATGCTTCGCTTGAAAACACCGTAGCTACGCAGCAAGATCGTTTGGCTCAGCAGGAAGCTGAATTGGCGGCACAGCGTCAATTGATCGAACAGTTGGTAGCCAAAGTAGGTTTATAATTCCCGACAGTATTATATTAAAATCATCAGAATGGGCATCTGTGGTTTTAATAAAAGAACTATTGAGGTTTAATTGTTACAATTAATCGTTATAGTATTTGTTATATAATCGTTTTACAATTGTATATAATAAATAAAGAGAGGGGCTTGTCAGAGAAATTTGGCAAGCCCTTTTCTAATTTCATCAAACTTATAAATCTAAACAATAGATAAATTTATACGCAAAGGGTACCTCTAAGCCTCTTATTTATGGTAAAATACAAGTGAACAATAGATTTCGAAATATTTCGAAATAATGGTAAGGTCAGTTTAGTTTTATTTGTGATTTTACAAACATGCGAGTATATGTTTTATATAGAGTTAATTAGTATGAGGGTACTGAATGAAAGCAGAAACAAAGGTTAAAGTATTTGTTGTTGTATTGGCAGTCGTTTTATTGGCCAGTTTGGAGCTCATTGTGCCGGGCTTTTACGGTGATATGATTGACTTGCTGGGGACCGGTGATGTACATCATATTGCGGAAGTTCTTCAAAGTTATGGTGCATGGGCCTGGGTTATCAGCTTTGTGCTCGATGTAATTATAAATATTGCGGGCTTTTTGCCGTCCATTTTCTTTTCAACCGCGAACGGCCTAATCTTCGGTTTGATTCCGGGGATTATTATTTCCTGGCTCGCTGAGACGGTGGGCGTTATCATTAGTTTCTTACTCATGCGTTATATTTTGCGTGACTCTGCGGAAAAGCTCATTCAGAAGAATAAGTTTTTACTTAAAGTCGATGACTTCAGCAGTAAAAACGGTTTGGCCGTTATGCTTTTTGCCCGTACGATCCCGTATTTTCCGTCCGGCATCATTACCGCTTTAGGGGCTATCAGTCGTATCAGCTTACGCGATTATGCCATTGCCAACTTAATCGGTAAGTTTCCGTCCACCGCCCTTGAAGTCGTGGTAGGTCACGATGCGGTTATGTTACATCAGCATTTGGATCGTTTGACGATTATTGTGGTGGTTGCAACTGTCGTGTATGCCATCGCTTGGTATGGTTACAAACGATGGATGAAAAAGCGCGAGCAAACGCCGGAATAAATATTCGTTCATTAAGGTTGACTTAAGTTAAGCAAAATGTGTTTTTCAAAAACGGAAAATGAATTATCCGGCCGCCGCTTAATATAAACAGTGGTCAAATTCATGTTTTCATAGTAAAATAAATAACAAATTAAATGTAAGCGTACCTACTTGGGTACGCTTATCGTTTATCCAACATGTAGCTTGGCAGTATAGTAGTAAAAGGAGAGAGAGTTATGAGTTTTACATTTCAAATTCCGGACAGAGCCCAATTAAAAGGGCCGATTTTTATCCGCAAAGTATTTGAACGCGGTGCCGGTATTCCCGGTTTTATCAGCTTTGGTATCGGTAATCCCGCCTCGGAAGCTATTCCCGTAGAGGCAATTCAAGAAGCCTTCGACCATGTGGTGCATACGAATCCGATTGACATATTACAGTACGGTCCTATGGCCGGTGATGCCCGCTTGGCCGAACAGACGATTGAACGTCTCGTTAAAGTTCGCCATATGCCTACGGAAGGGCAGCAACTTTTAATCTCTATCGGCGCCGGTCAAGATTTGGGGCTTGTACCGCGTACTTTGTGTGAACCGGGTGACGAAGTATTCATGGATGCCTATTCATTTACCAGCGGTATTAACGCGGTTCGCAATGTAGGGGCTAAAGCTGTAGGCATTGCCATGGACGATTTCGGTATGATTCCGGAAGCATTGGAAGAAGCAGCTAAAAAAGGCAAGGGGAAATATATCTACTTAATCCCTAATTTCCAAAATCCGACAGGTATCACTATGCCTTTAGAACGCCGCAAAGCAATTTATGCGATTGCTGCTAAATATAATCTTTTTATCTATGAAGACGATCCATACGGTGAAATTCGTTTTACCGATACCATTGTGCCGACGTTTAAAGAAATGGACACGGATAATCGCGTTATCTATGCCGGTTCCTATTCCAAAACTTTATCGGCCGGTCTTCGCGTAGGTTTCTTGTACGGTCCTAAACAAGCCATTGAAGCGATTCAGGCGTTGAAGAATAATCAGGACGGTCAAATGCCGCTCGTTACTCAGCGCGTTGTATCCCGCTTGCTCGATGTTATTGACTATGACGCTCAGATTAAACATGTATCGACGGTATACAAAGAGAAAGCCGATTTGATGATGCAAACCCTTAGAGCGCACGGTAGCGATAAGGTTCATTTTGTGGAACCGACCGGCGGTATGTTCTTATGGCTTACCATGCCGGACGGTGTCGATTGTGACGCTTTCTTCGAAGCCTGTATGGAGCATAAGGTAGGCATCGTACCGGGCGCAGCCTTTGCGGCCGACGGTGTACCGGCCGGTCAGTCGTTCCGCTTCAGTTTTACCTTCCAAAGTAAGGAACAAATCGTGGCAGGTATGACGATTGTAGGTCAATTAACAAAATCATTTATCAAATAGTCATGATTTTTAATTGATTAGACTTTACAATTACTTCATAATTTCGTATAATTACAAATCATCAGAGTGCATGGGCATAACAGATTATCATGTTTGCCATGCACTCTCTTATATTGATAAAAGCTGATTTATATGCTACACTTTAAAGGAAGAAAGATTTCTTCGTATAATTAAATGAATATATCGGCAAGGCCGATTGAAAGTAGGTGTATTTTATGGCATGTGGTAGTTCAGGCGGCTGCAGCGGTTGCTCTTCGGCATCCTCTTGCGGCAGTGCCCAACAAACGCCGCCGGATTTGACGGCAAAGCTTAATGATTTAAGCAGTGTAAAACATGTTATCGGCGTAGTCAGCGGTAAGGGTGGCGTAGGTAAATCCCTCGTTACATCTTTATTAGCTATTACGATGGCACGTCGTGGTTTTAAAGTAGGGATTCTTGACGGTGATATTACCGGTCCTTCTATCCCTAAAGTATTTGGTATTAACGGTAAAGCTCATGTAGATGAATTGGGTATGTACCCGATTCAGTCTAAAGGCGGCATCGACGTAATGTCGGTTAACCTTTTACTCGAAAACGAAAGTGACCCTGTGTTATGGCGCGGTCCTATCGTAGGCAATGTAGTTAAGCAGTTTTACACGGATGTAATTTGGAAGGATTTGGATTATTTATTCGTGGATATGCCACCGGGAACCGGCGACGTAGCCATTACCGTATTCCAGTCTTTGTCCTTAGACGGTATTGTAGTTGTAACATCACCGCAGGACTTGGTATCTATGATTGTTGAGAAGGCCGTTAAGATGGCTGAATTCATGCAAATTCCGATTATCGGGGTTGTAGAAAACTTCTCGTATTTCCATTGCCCGGATAACGGCAAAGATTACAAGATTTTCGGTGACAGTCATATTGATGATGTACTTGAACGTTATAATTTATTATTGTTAGGTCGTTTACCAATTGATCCAAACGTAGCAGCTCTTTGTGATGCCGGCAAGTTAGAAGACATTGAACAAACGAACTTAGAATCTGTAGAATTACCTCAATAGCATTACATAAGGTATTAAACACAGGCTGCTTATTTTCTTTATAGAAAAGGGGAGTAGCCTGTGTTTTTTATATGTAGGATATTATTCAAGTAACAAAGTTGTTAAAAGGGAAAGGGAGGAACATTACGTGAAAAAGTATATGTCATGGATTATTCCCATCTTGGTAGGTGTCATCATCTGGTTTATGCCGGTACCGGAAGGTCTTAAACCGCAAGCGTGGCACTTATTTGCTATTTTTGCCGGTACTATTTTAGGATTCATTTTACAGCCACTGCCAATCGGGGCCTTATCGATTATCAGTATTGTCATTTCGGCTGTAACCAACACTTTAAAAATTGGCGAAGGCTTAGCCGGTTTTGCCAATACAGCTATTTGGTTAATCGTAGCTGCTTTCTTATTCTCTCGCGGTTTTATAAAAACCGGCTTGGGTAAACGTATTGCTTACACTATGATTACAGCGGTAGGCAGTAACTCTTTGAAATTATCGTATGCTCTTGTTATCAGTGATTTAATTTTATCGCCGGCTACACCATCCAATACGGCTCGTGCGGGCGGGGTTATTTATCCGATTACTAAATCGTTGGCATCGGCTTTCGGTTCCGAACCGGGCGATACAGCTCGTAAAATCGGTGCTTACTTGATTCAAACCATTTATCAAGGCAATACCATTACATCCGCTATGTTTATGACTTCCATGGCCGGCAATACCTTGGTTGCTTCTTTAATCGCTGCTTCTTTCGGTTACACCATTACTTGGGGCGACTGGGCTATTGCCGCCATCGTTCCGGGCTTAGTGGCCTTGATTGTTATGCCGCTGATTTTATACTTTATTTATCCGCCGGAATTAAAAGATACCCGTGAAATTCAAGCTCATATTGCTAAGGAATTAAAAGAACTCGGCGCTATGAGTTTTGCTGAAAAAGTAATGCTCGGCGTATTTATTTTATCTCTAGTTTTGTGGGCTACCGGTCAATTTACCGGCCTTAACGCAACTACGGTTGCATTATTAGGCGTAAGTATTCTCCTCGTTACTAAAGTGTTAACCTGGTCCGATGTAACGGAAGAAAAAGGCGGCTGGGATACTTTAATCTGGATGGGTACTATGATGGCCTTGGCATCTCAATTGAATAAATTAGGTTTTATTCCTTGGTTTGCCAAAATCGTCGGCGACCAAGTAGCCGGTATTGAATGGATCATGGCATTCATGATTTTGATTTTGATTTACACCTATTCCCATTACTTGTTCGCAAGTCTTACCGTACATATTACGGCTATGTATGTAGTGTTTGTAGCGGTTGCTATCAGCGCCGGCACACCTCCGTACTTGGCAATGCTTGCGTTCGCATTCTTCTCCAACTTATGTATGTCCCTTACTCACTATGCAGCCGGTCCTTCACCAATCTTGTTTAACTCTGGTTATGTTCCGCAGAATACTTGGTGGCGCTTAGGTTTCATCGCTTCTGTTGTCAACCTTGTTATTTGGCTCGGTGTCGGTTCCATGTGGTGGAAAGTCTTGGGCCTTTGGTAATAAATTTTTAATATATTTCATAGAATAATATCCAACCTAAGAAGAGAAAGCACTGTCCTTTGCGCGGCAGGCTTTCTCTTTTTTGTTTTATCCTCAATTGTGTTATAATATCTAGTGTAATTAAACAAAATGAGGTGTACTATGGATACAGTAGCACGATTGTTAGATTTTATAGATAATAGTACCTCCCCGTATCATACGGTGAAGACCGGTGCCAATGAGCTGAAGGCGAAAGGCTTTACGGAATTATTCCTTGAAGACGTTTGGGCTCTCGGTGAAGGGGACTACTTTGTAAAGGTCTATGACTCCACTTTGGTGGCCTTCCATATCGGATCGAATCTTCGCCATTCTATGCGCATTGCTTCGGCCCATACGGATTTTCCGGCTATTCGCATTAAGCCAAATCCGTTGGTAGATACCAAAGGCTATGGTGAGCTTAATGTGGAGACTTACGGGGGACTGATATTAAATACTTGGCTTGATCGCCCTTTGTCTATGGCCGGTGCGGTAGTGACACGTACGGACGATCCTTTCCGGCCTGACGTTCACTATGTGGATGTGGCAAGACCGCTTTTGACAATCCCTAATTTGGCTATTCATATGAATCGTCAAATTAATGAAGGGGTGGCACTTGATAAGCAAAAGGATATGTTGCCGCTTTTCATGATGTGTAATGATAAGATTGATACCGACCGTGAGTGGCGTGAATTTTTGAGCGAGCTTGTAAAACGGCCGGCTGAGGATATTTTGTCCTATGAATTGACGCTTTATCCGGTGGAAGGGGGCACAACCTTTGGCCGCTATGATGAGTTTATCAGCTCGCCACGCATCGATAATCTTACGTCCTGTGTGGCTTGCCTGGAAGGCATTTTTGAAGCTAAAGCAACGGACGCTGAAGGGCTTCGAATGGTTGTGTTATTCGACAATGAAGAAGTGGGCAGTCGCACCAAACAGGGCGGGGCGTCTACAATTTTGTCACAATTGGTAGAACGTATTTATATGGCGACCGGTCATACGAAAGCGGAATGCTATGCCGATGTAGCGGCGGGTTTTATGATTTCCGCCGATGTGGCTCACGGTTATCATCCGAACTATCCTGAAAAAAATGACATTACCAATTATCCTATTTTGAATAAGGGTGTTGTTTTAAAAATGGCATCCAGTCAATCCTATGCCGGTGATGCATGGGCTATTGCCACGGTAAAGGCTTTGTGTGAAAACGATTCTATTCCGTATCAGATATATGTAAATCGCTCGAATATTCCGGGCGGTTCTACGGTGGGATCCATTACGTCCGCCATGTTGGCTATGCGTACTATGGATGTGGGGGTGCCGATTCTGGCTATGCATTCGGCGCGCGAAACCATGGGGGCTGATGACCAGGAAGCGTTGGATAATTTAATGAAGGCGTTTTTAAGGTAGGTATTTATGCTGACTGAGTATACAATGCTTATCACGGACGTTCTAGGCACTTCCTATGGTAAGCTCACGTTAATCGTGTTAATTTTCCTGGCCGGCTTTGGCATGTCGCTGGTGCCGGAAACGGTGGCCACGATTTTGCCGCGCTTGGCGGGACATATATATAAGCGTATTTATTTTGCCATTGGCATGACCGCATCGATCATTGTGGTCGGTGTCATCGGTTCGCGCATTTTAGGCCCCACCAGTATTGGCGGCAGCTCCTATGTGATTTGGGGCGTCTTGCTCGTAGCCATGTCGCTGCAAGCGTTTGAGTGGATTGCCTTTATTCATCCGGCGCCGCTTAAAGGGCGCGATGAACGACGCATTGAAAGAGCCCGCACGCCGATAGGCCGTACTCTGGCTATTGTAAAACAGGGGCTGTTGGTTGGTCTCTCGTGGCGTTATGATCGTTTGCCGATTTACATCTGGCTCGTTGCTACGATTGCCGTAGCGGGCTGGAAATTGGCATCGGTGATGATTATTTCATTTATTATAGGCTATTTAATTCCTGTATTTTGGCTCACCAATCGTTTGGAACGACTGGCTAAATTGGTGACACAGCCAAATTATCGGACAGGTATTTTTTGGTTCAAACGTCTTATGGGCGTAGTTATGTGGCTGGAAGCGTTATATTTTATCGGGCTTTTAGTGACATACTAATTATGGTTATCTCATGTATGTATTGTGTATACATGGTAAATAAAGGTTGTATTCCTTTGGGAATGCTCCTACAATGTAGAGAGGTAACAAGTTGAGGAGGAAGTCTCATGAAAGAAATTAAATCTGTGTTGGTTGCCAACCGAGGTGAGATTGCTATCCGTGTTTTCCGTGCGTGTAACGAAATGGGAATTCGCACAATAGCAATTTACTCAAAAGAAGATTCGCTTTCTTTACATCGTAATCAAGCGGATGAAGCGTACTTAGTAGGACGCGGTAAAAAACCGGTCGATGCGTATTTGGATATCGAAGATATCATTCGTATCGCTCATGAACATGATGTAGATGCCATCCATCCGGGCTACGGCTTCTTGGCAGAGAATGCCCGTTTTGCCAAACGATGCGAAGAAGAAGGCATCACATTCATCGGACCTCGTCTGGAACATTTGGAAATGTTCGGGGACAAGGTAAACGCCCGTATTCAGGCTAAATTAGCCGGCATTCCTATGATTCCGGGGAGTGACGGACCTCTTAACAATTTTGAAGAACTTGAAGAGTTTGCCAAAACTCACGGTTTCCCATTGATGATTAAAGCCGTTAACGGTGGCGGCGGTCGCGGTATGCGTGCTGTTGAATCTATGGGTGAACTTCGTGAAGCCTATGATCGCGCCAAATCCGAAGCGAAAATGGCCTTTGGCGATGATGATGTATATGTTGAAAAATTAATCGTTGAACCTAAACATATTGAAGTACAGATCATGGGCGATGCTCATGGTAATGTAGTTCATTTATATGAACGTGACTGCTCCGTACAGCGTCGTCACCAGAAAGTTGTTGAAATGGCACCTGCTTTCGCATTGCCTATGGAAACACGTCAACGCATCTGTGATGCAGCCGTTCAAATTATGAAAAATGTTAAATACGTGGGTGCCGGTACCGTCGAATTCCTAGTTACCAATGACGGCAATTTCTACTTCATCGAAGTAAACCCTCGTATTCAGGTAGAACATACTATTACTGAATTAATCACCGGTATTGATATTGTAAAAACTCAAATTCGTGTAGCGGAAGGCTATTCTTTATTCGATAAAGAAGTAGGCATCCCTGCACAGGAAGATATTGAATGTAACGGTCAAGCTATTCAGTGTCGTATCACCACTGAAGATCCAAGCAACAACTTCATGCCTGATACCGGTAAATTGGTAGCCTATCGTTCCAGTGGCGGTTTCGGTATTCGTCTCGACGGCGGTAACGCTTTCACCGGCTCCGTAATTACGCCATACTATGATTCTTTATTGGTAAAAGCTTCTTCCTGGGCTCTAACTCCTGAAGAATCCATTATGAAAATGCTTCGTTGTTTGCGCGAATTCCGTATTCGTGGTGTCAAAACGAACATTCACTTCTTAATCAATGTATTGGAAAGTCCTGAATTCATGTCCGGTACTTGCAATGTTAATTTCATTGATGAACATCCTGAATTGTTTATTTTTAAACAAGTTCGTGACCGTGGTACTAAAATGTTGCGTTATATCGCCGATGTAACCGTAAACGGCTACCAAGGCCTTGGCCATCAGGAAGTACCTGATTTTGAACCGATTCAGATGCCGGCTTTGCTTCCGGGTCAACCACCGGCAGGTACTAAACAGAAATTTGATGAATTGGGACCTGAAGGGTTCTCCAAATGGTTAAGTGAACAAAAACAGGTATTCTTCACCGATACAACTTGGCGTGATGCGCATCAGTCCTTGTTTGCCACTCGCTTGCGTACCGTTGATATGGCGCGCGTAGCCGGCGAAGCGGCCCGCGGTGTATCCAACTTGTTCTCCTTGGAATGCTGGGGCGGCGCTACCTTCGATGTAGCTTATCGTTTCTTGCATGAAGATCCATGGGAACGCTTACGCATGTTCCGCAAACAAGTTCCGAATGTATTGTTACAGATGTTACTTCGCGGTGCCAATGCGGTAGGTTATACCAGCTATCCTGACAATGTTGTTCGTCAGTTCATTAAATTGGCTGCCGATAACGGTGTCGATGTATTCCGCGTATTCGACAGCTTGAACAGCCTCGACAATATGCATGTGGCTATCGATGAAGTTCGTAATCAGAATAAGATTGCCGAAGTATCCTTGTGCTACACCGGCGATATTCTCGATGCAAGCCGTACAAAATACAACTTAGATTACTATGTAAGCATGGCTAAAGAAGTAGCAAAAGCCGGTGCCAACATTATCGCCATCAAAGATATGGCCGGTCTTTTGAAACCGCAAGCCGCTTACAACTTGGTATCTGCATTGAAAGATGCTGTAGATTTGCCAATCCACTTACATACTCATGAAGGGGCAGGCAATGCTATTTATACCTATGGCCGTGCTATTGATGCGGGCGTTGACGTAGTTGACGTAGCATACTCGGCATTTGCCAACGGTACCAGCCAGCCAAGCATGAACTCCTTGTATTATGGTTTGTCCGGTCATGACCGTCAGCCTGAAATGAATGCGGATTATATGGAACAGATGTCTCATTACTTTGCATCCATTCGTCCATACTACAAAGGCGTTGATAAAACTAATCCATATCCAAGCACCGAAGTGTACCAGCATGAAATGCCGGGCGGCCAGTTCTCCAACTTGCAGCAGCAGGCTAAGAGTGTAGGTCTCGGTGAACGTTGGGATGAAGTTAAAAAAGTATATCATCAGGTAAGCATGATGTTTGGCGATATCATCAAAGTAACGCCATCTTCTAAAGTAGTTGGTGATATGACTTTATTCATGGTTCAAAATGATCTTACGGAACAAGACATCTACGATAAAGGCGAAACCCTTGATTTCCCTCAATCCGTAGTTGAATTCTTCCAAGGTTATTTAGGCGTACCATACCAAGGTTTCCCTAAGAAATTACAGAAGATTATTTTGAAGGGCAAACAGCAACTTAAAGGTCGTCCGGGCGCTTACTTAGAACCGGTTGATTTTGAAGATGTACGTAAACACTTGGTTGATTTAGGTTCGCCGGCAACTGATGAAGATGTAATCGCATACTGCTTGTATCCTAAAGTTTACAGCGATTATGTTGAATTCAACAGCGATTATGACGATATTTCCGTATTGGATACACCAACCTTCTTCTTCGGTATGCGCCGTGGTGAATCCATTCACGTAACCATTGAAAAAGGTAAAATGCTCATTATCAAATTGATTCACGTCAGTGAAGTGGATGAAGACGGTAATCGTATTGTAAGCTTTGAATTCAATGGTCAGCCTCGTGATATTAAGATTCGCGACAAACGCGTTAAAACTACCGGTGTTGTTCGTCATAAAGTTGATAAAACGCAACCTGGTGAAGTTGGTGCAACCTTGTCCGGTTCCGTTGTTAAGGTTATCGTTAAGACAGGTCAAAGCGTCTTGAAGGGCGAACCGCTCATCGTAACCGAAGCCATGAAGATGGAAACAACGATTACATCACCAATCGATGGTATCGTTGGGGAAGTCTATGTTCGTGAAGGCAGCCGAATCGAAAGCGGCGACTGCTTGCTCAAGATTCAGGACCGTTCCAACTCTTAATAACATAATGCTTGATAAAAGTGCATGACTTTAAGCCGACCTTCTCATTTGAGAAGGCCGGTTTTTTTGTATTTATTAAATAAACTATCAAATAATGGCAAAATTGGGGCGGTTGGGAAGGTTATTTTCACAAATTAAGCCCATATACATTGACTTTGATAGTCCTTTTCGTCATTTCGTGTTACAATAGATTAGAAACCCTTTAGCATATAGAGAGTTTTTATATGACATTCAGATACAATATGTTGAAAGTTCAAATAGGATTAACTACAAGATAAATTTCAGATATTGATAAAGTTAATACTTCAACGGTAATTAATTTAAAAGAGTTTATCTTAAACGATTAAGGAGTGAAGGTATGTTTTCATATGGGAAGAAACAATGGGCGTTGGGACGCTCTATTTACGGCTATAGATCTTGGCGCGAGAAGCGACGCATTACTTTGTTTGTAGGTCGCTCTTATAAGAATCGCAAGCAGTTGAAGGAACTTATCGAGTATTTCGACAACTATCAGCCTTTACCTAATTTGCTCGACAAGCACGAAGGTATTTATGAAGTAATTAATCGCGTATTTTTATTTAAAAATTCATCGGCTAAAGAGCGTTTGGCAGCGATTAAAGATCACTTTGACATGCTTCCGGACTATTTCACCCAAGAAGCCATTACGGAGATGTATAATCCCGATGAGAGCCATGCTGTAGTGATTTGGCAGAACGAAGAACTCGATTTAAAAGCACAGCTTTGGTTCCATACAGGCTAGCGTAAAGAAGGCTTTTTAAGTTTATTCCTCATGTATGAAGGGGAAAGTATTTACCATATCAACTTCCGCTTGGGTCATGGTTTTAACGGTGAACCTTGTATTTGGATCGGTACCATTCAGGGTCACAAAAACGGTCTTGATAAGGCAAAACAGATTACGAAGAAAATGTTCAGTTATCGACCTAAGAATTTTATGTTCTTCTTAATGCGTCAATTGGCAACGCAAATGGGAATTAATTCCTTATACGCTATTTCCGACGAAGGTTTTTATACCAACAGTCATTTGATTCGTATCAATCGTTCTAAAAAAGTACAGTTTGATCCGTTCTGGAATGAATTGGGCGGTACACCTTGTGCCGAAGATAAAAAATTCTATCGGATTCCTTTAGCGGAAGAACGTAAGACTTACGAAACGGCCAAGACGCATAAACGCAATATGTATCGCAAACGTTATGAAATGTTGGATCGTTTTATTGACGAGATTGCTGAGAACAGCAAAACGTATTTAAAGAAATGAGGTGAACTCATGAGATGTCCTTACTGTAAACATACTGAAAATAAAGTAACCGATTCGCGCGCTACCGATGATGATAACAGCATCCGTCGGCGCCGTGAATGCTTGTCTTGCGGACGCCGTTTTACGACATATGAAGTTATCGAAGATGTGCCGATTATGGTCATCAAATCGAGCGGCATTTATGAAATGTTTGACCGCAGCAAATTGTTGAACGGTATTTTGCGCTCTTGTAACAAGCGTAATATTCCCCGCGAAACATTGGAAAATGTTGTAAAAAATGTAGAAGACACGATTCGCAATCGCTCGCAGCAGGAAATTAAATCCTCTGAAATCGGTGATTTGGTTTTGGCGGAATTGAAAAATATCGACGAAGTGGCGTACGTTCGCTTTGCCTCGGTTTATCGTAATTTTGAAGACGTACAAGCCTTTGTGGCCGTATTGAAGGATTTGCGCGATCATGAGGATAGCAAATGATAGATTTACATTGTGATACCATAATGATGCTCATCGATGAACCCGATAAGGGCGACTTGGGGCAGAATCCATGGAAAATAGACATAGCAAAATTAAAAAAGGGTGGTTATCATTTACAAGATTTTGCTCTCTTTGTAGAGCTTGATCAGGAAAAAGATCCCTATGCCCGCTATGAAGCTATGCGCCAATTATTTATGGCGGAAATGGAAAAGTATAAGAACGATATTGTTCATGTACGGTCCTATGAAGAGTTTAAAGCGGCTCGTGAAGCCGGAAAAATAAGCGCCTTATTATCTGTTGAAGAAGGGGGCGTTTTTGAAGGCGACTTACAGCGTTTGAAAAAAGCCTATGATGACGGTGTGCGCCTCATTACGATTAGCTGGAATTTCCCGAACGGTTTATCCTATCCTAATGGTGAAAAGTATGAAGGTAAGGGTTTGACCCCGAAGGGGATTGAGTTTGTACAATATATGGAAGACTTAGGGATGATAGTGGATTGTTCTCATTTAAACGATACGGGTACGTATCAGCTTGGTGAAATCTTAACGAAACCATTTATTGCCTCTCACTCCAATGCCAGGGCGTTGACTAATCATCGACGTAATTTAACGGATGATCAAATACGTCTCATTGCCAATAAGGGCGGGGTAATCGGTCTTAATTTTGCACAGTCCTTTTTAGGCACATCCCGCATCAGCTTAATCGAAGATATTGTGCGTCACGGCCTCTATATTCGTAATGTAGGGGGCAGTGATGTAGTAGCGTTAGGCACGGATTTTGACGGCATCAGACCGGATACGGAAATTGAAGATGCCGGTGACATGATGCGCTTATATGATGCTTTTCGTAAAGCGGGCCTCAGTGAGCACGATACGGATAAAATATTTAACGACAATGCGGAACGTTTATTACAGACTATATTGTAATTTATATGGCTCGATGAAGCAGTATAATATAAATGCAATATGCATTTTAAGAATGGACAGCGCATTATTAACATAGTTTTTAGGAGGCTATATGGAATTTCAAGGAGAGTTGAATCCTATTATTGCGGAGCGTTTTACAGACCATTTGGATGTGTTCGGCAAGACAATGGAACAAATGGATGTAATTCAGCTAATGGCAGAGCGCTGCAAAGAGGCGTTAAAAGCGGGTAATAAAGTTTTATTTTGCGGCAATGGCGGTTCGGCTGCGGATGCTCAGCATTTGGCGGCTGAATTGATAGGTCGTTTTCAAAAAGAACGTCGTTCGTTGGCAAGTATCGCTTTAACAACCGATACATCGATTTTGACAGCCGTAGCCAATGATTACGGCTATGACGAAGTATTTGCCCGTCAGGTTGAAGGGCTTGGCCGTTCCGGTGATGTTTTAATCGGCATCTCCACTTCAGGTAACAGTGCCAATGTGGTAAAAGCGGCGTTAAAAGCACGTGATACGGGTATGCACACGATTGCGTTTACCGGTGAAGGCGGTGGCAAACTTAAAGATATTTGCGATATTACCTTTGCCGTACCTTCAAAAGTAACGGCACGTATCCAGGAAATGCATATTATGGTAGGCCATATTATTTGTGAGCTGGTGGAAGAAGAATATGATAAGTAAAACAATTACCGAGTTTTTGAATAATAAATTGCCTAAGCTACGTATTGCCGTTATCGGCGATATAATGGTAGATCGCTATGTATTCGGCGATGTGAGTCGTATTTCGCCGGAAGCGCCGGTGCCCGTTAACCGCGTCACCGATGTGTGTGAAGTCTTGGGTGGAGCTGCTAACGTAGCATCCAATTTGGCAAATCTTGATTGTCAGGTGTTCTTGGGCGGTGTAGCCGGTGAAGATACGCATGGTAAATTGTTGACCGATTTATTGGAAGTAGAAAATATCAATCATTCCGGTATTATGCGTGAGCCGTCCCGTCAGACCACGACTAAAATGCGAATCCTCGGCGGTCGTCAGCAAATGATGCGCCTCGATTTTGAAGAGCCGGAACCGGTGAATGCGAAAGAAACAGAATTCCTGTTGGCTTGGATTAAAGAGTTGGCTGAACATGGCCTTGACGGCATCGTTATTTCTGATTACGGCAAGGGCGTATGTACGACGGCCGTTCTGGGGGAAGTTTTAAAAATCGCCAAAGCCAAAGGTATAAAAACCATCGTTGATCCAAAGGGCAATGATTGGTCTAAATATAGTGGTGCTACGTTTATTACGCCGAATGTAAAAGAATTAAGCGAATACATCGGTAGAAATTTAGCGAACACAGATGAAGCCATCGTTGAAGCGGCGAAAGAAACATTGGATGCCGTTGATTTTGATTATGTGGTGGCTACACGTTCTGCTAAAGGGATTACTATTGTGAGTCGTCAGGGTCAGATTTGGCATAATCCGGCGACGCAGCAGGATGTATTTGATGTGAGTGGCGCCGGTGATACGGTAGTGGCCATGATTATTACGGCTATGGCGGCGGGCCTTACGGTACGCGGTACTTTACACGTTGCCAATGCGGCGGCCGGCGTTGTTGTGTCCAAAGTCGGAACCTATCCGATTCATCGTCAGGAACTCTTGGATTTGTGGGCTACTATTCGTCAACGCCAACGTCAGGCGGATCCGATTATCGGTTACAGTCGTGAGGAAATGGCGGCTAAAATTCGTCAGTGGCAGAATGAAGGTCATACCGTTGTATTTACGAATGGTTGTTTTGACATTCTTCACAGCGGCCATTTATCCTATTTGCGTGATGCGGCTCGCTTGGGAGACCATTTGATTGTGGGCCTTAATTCCGATGCGTCGGTGAAACGCCTTAAAGGGGTGGCGCGTCCGATTAATTCTGAAAGTTCCCGCGCCGAACTTATGGGGGCTTTGGGGTTTGTGGATGGCGTCGTTGTCTTTGAAGAAGACACCCCCGCTGAATTATTAAGTGCGTTGCGCCCCAATATTTTGGTTAAAGGCGGCGATTATAAGCCGGAAGACGTTATCGGCCGTGAATACGTGGATAAAGTGATGATTTTACCGTTTAAAAACGGTTATTCCACGACGGGTATTATAGAGAAGATTAAGTCCTTGGTGCAGGAGGGATTATTATGATTATAGTTACAGGCGGTGCCGGTTTTATCGGCAGTAATATCGTTAAACAACTTAACGAACGCGGTCGCAACGATATTTTGATCGTCGACGATTTAACAGACGGCAGCAAAATCCGTAATTTGCAGATGCTCGATTATTATGATTACGTAGATTGCATCGACTTCGATGATGCGGTAGCTACGAATACCTTTGATGTGGGACCGATTGAAGTAGTGTTCCATGAAGGGGCTTGTGCGGATACGATGAATTATGACGGCCGTTACATGATGCATAATAACTTTGAAGGCACCAAAAACTTGTTCCACTATTGCCAAGAACGTCGTGTGCCGTTCATTTATGCATCGTCTGCATCCACTTACGGTCATGGCAAAAAAGGTTTTACCGAAAAACCGGAATGCGAAGAAGCGTTGAATCCGTATGCGTATTCTAAATTATTCTTCGACCGTTATGTTCGTCGTTTTGAAAAAGACTTGCAATCCCAAGTAGTAGGTTTACGCTACTTTAACGTATTCGGACCGAATGAAAACCATAAGGGTAATATGGCTTCTTTAGTACGGCAGATGTTCTACAAACTTCGCGAAACCGGTGAAATTACTTTGTTTGAAGGTACCGACGGTTATGAAAACGGCGGACAGTTACGCGACTTTATCTATGTCAAAGATGTAGTCAATGTAAACTTCTTCTTCTGGGAACATCCGGAAATCAGCGGTATTTTTAACTGCGGTACGGGCGAAGCGAAAAGCTTCAACCGCTTCATGCAGGCTGTTATTGATTATAACGGCTCCGGTAACTTACGCTATATTCCGTTCCCTGAAGTGTTAAAAGGTAAATATCAGAGCTTTACGGAAGCGGACACCACTAAATTGATGGCGGCCGGTTACGATAAAGGCTTTACTAAATTGGAAGATGCGGTAGCCGAATATTGTGAATTATTAGATCATAACGAAGGTTATGTTCGTTAATTATATCCGTTAATTGAGTTTGTTAAGGAGAAGCCCATGCGCAAAGTATTGTTTTTAGATAGGGACGGCGTTATCAATGTAGATGTAAACTATTTATATCGCATTGACGATTTTCAGTTTGTACCGGGCGCACCGAAAGCGTTAGCTGCGGCCGTGCAGGCCGGTTATGATTTAATCGTCGTCACCAATCAAAGCGGTATTGCCAGGGGTTACTACACAGTAGCAGATATGGAGCGCCTACATGCCTATATCAACGAAGAGTTGACCAAGGTAAAGGCGCCCATCCTTGCGTTTTATTATTGTCCCCATCATGTAAAGGGAACGGTAGCGGCGTTCACTAAAGACTGCGATTGTCGTAAACCAAAACCGGGCATGTTATTACAAGCCATGAAGGACTATGATATTGATAAGGAAAGCAGTTTTTTAGTGGGTGATAAACCGTCCGATGTGACGGCGGCTGAAGCGGTCGGTATAGAAGGGTACCTTTTTGAAGGCACCGATTTGTATGAATTTTTAGCCCCTATTTTAGAAGCCAAGCAGAAAGGACAGACCCATGAAGGAGTATAAACGTATACTAATTGTTAAAATGAGTTCGCTTGGCGATGTGATTCATGCGTTGCCCACCTTATATGCGATTCGTAAGAATTGGCCGAATGCGCATATTACCTGGGCAGTGCATGAACAATTCAGCGGCCCTTTGCCGGGCAAACCATGGCTTGATGAAGTTTTGTTTATTGATAAAAAGAAATTGAAATCAATTTCATATTTATGGACTTTGCGCCGTATCTTACACGAACGAAATTTTGATATGTGCCTGGATTTGCAGTGTTTGGCCAAAAGCGCAATTGTGTCCTTTTTATCCGGTGCCAAAGAGAAGTACGGCTATTGGGAGCTGCGTGAAGGCAGTAAGCTCGTCAATAAAGCTTTGGTAGGCCCCAATAAATACGGCCATGTCATTGAGCGTTACTTAGATACGGTACGGGCTTTAGGCGGTACTGTGGATACTATTGAATTTCCCATGAATGAATCGGAAGAAGCGGCCAATTCCTGTGAGGCTAAATTACTGGCCCAGGGCATGCCGCAAGGTGCGGACTATGTAGTTGTTGCGCCGGGTGCCCGGTGGATTGTTAAAGAATGGCCAATCCCGCATTTTACCGACCTTTGTAAGCGCTTAGCAGACCAAAAGCAATATGTGGTACTCGTAGGGGCGCCTTCAGATAAGGAAAAGGCGGATGAAATCCAAAACGGCGTAGATAGTCCGTATGTCATAAATATGACGGGGCAAACTTCATTGGAAGAGTTAATTGAATTAATACGTCGCTGTAAACTGTATGTCAGTGCTGATACGGGCCCGTTACACATTGCCAATGCGCTAAAACGCCCGCTTATCGGTTTATACGGCACCACATCGCCGGAACGAACAGGTCCTTATGGCGGCGATTATGTGCATATTATTGTTTCGCCTACATCAAAGGCCACGCCGGAGGCACCGCTCGTGGATGATCCGGAATGTATGGCGCAAATTACGGTGGATACCGTATGGGAAACGGTGCAATCACTGCTTTAAAAAAGGAGTTAGTATTTTATGAACCTCAATCATAAACGAATTGTAGTCACCTTTTTGATGCATTTAGGGGACGTTATTTTAACAACGCCTTTTTTACATGTGTTGCGACAGGCGGCACCTCAAAGCCACATTACATTTGTAATGGATGAAAAATTAAAAGAGGTTATGCAATATAATCCGAATATAGACAGTATAGTAACGATTGATAAAAAAGGCCGGGACAACAGCATTAGTGCGCTAAGACGGATAGCTCATGAATTACGCGATAAAGAAGGTCGTCCGGATGTGGTAATCAATATTCATCCCAACGAACGAACCAGCTTTTTTGCATGGGCTTTACATGGCAAAATTACGGTGGGCATGAGCCATTTTCTGTTCCGTCCGTTTATGACGAAGTATACGCGCCTTGATCGTAAAACACGTCATGCTGCGGATATGTACATTAATGTGTTGGAACAGTTGGGCGTAAAGGATACGTCCAATAAAGGCCTTGAAATATATACCTGTCCCGAATGGGAGGCAAAGGTAACTGAGTTTTATGAATCCCATGGCGTCAGTGATGTGGATACGGTTATCGGCTTTAATGTAGGCAGTGCCGTTCCCGAGAAACGTTGGCCGAAAGAACGATTTGCGGCGGTGGCTGATTATTTTGCCGACCACGGCTATAAGATTGTATTTTTCGGCGGTCCCATGGATGAAGACATGGTGGCCGATGTAGTAGCACACATGAAACATACGCCGATTGTGGCGACGGGCAAATTCAGTTTAGGCGAATTGGCGGCCGCCATTCATCGTTGCAGTTTATTTATAACCAATGATTCCGGACCGATGCATGTGGCGGTGAGCCAGCATGTGCCGCTCGTAGCCTTGTATGGTCCGTCTAATCCTAAATTTTACGGCCCATACACTCAGAATTGCGTAGTCTTGGAATCAATGGAAGAGTATGAAGTAGGCAAAAGCATGAAACAGATCATCAAGGAAGGCAATTACAAAGGCGTATCTGTTATATCTACCGAAGCCGTTATTGCGGCGGCTCAATCGCTTCTTGTCGAACCGGGAAGCGAGGAACCCTGATGACCTATATAATATTTGATTTGGAATGGAATCAGCCCTTTGCCAATGACATTAGCTTTATGAAGCGCACCGGTTTACCCGTATCGGGGGAAATTATTCAAATCGGCGCTATTAAGCTTGATGAAAACTTAGAGTTGGTTGATACCTTCAATACTTTTGTAAAACCGCAGTATTTAACGCGTATGCATAAACATGTGGAGAAGTTGACCCATATATCGGCCTCTGATTTGGCCATGGGTGTTTCTTTCGTGCAGGCTTACAAGGATTTTGAACACTGGTGTGGTGACGATGCCGTGCTTTTGACCTGGGGATCCGATGATATTGTGATGCTTCGTGAAAATCTCAAGTTATTCGGCCTGCCCGGCACAATTAAACATACCTGGTATGATGCGCAGCTTATTTTCGCTTATTTGCAACATGGCAATACTCAGCAGGTAGCTTTAAGCAAAGCTATGGAAGAGCTTGATATAAAACAGGATGAGTTGAATGCTCATGATGCCTTGAATGACTCTATTTTCACCGGCTATATTTGTAAAGCGATTGCGTTAGACCAGGGGATTGCTCAGTACGAACAAATTTCAAAAAACACCTATTCACAGGCCTATTTTCCGGAACCTATCAGTTTCTTTATTTATGAAAACTTCGGTGATAAACGCAAAGTGCTGCACGATAATAAAGTGCGCCGCGCTCATTGTCCGGAATGTCAGTCCTTGTTGACAACCAATAAAATTCAACGCTTAAGCGGCGATAAATTCTTGAGCATCGGCCGTTGTCCGCATCACGGCTTATTCGGTGTCCATTGGCGTATCGGTAAATATATGAAGCGTAATCGAGAGCTTAGCTATTATGTGACTAAGACATTGACGGCGGCACCACCGGAACTTCAAAATTTATATGAAGAACGGGCTGAGTTAAATCGTCAAAAAGAGGAAGCTTATTTGGCTCGCATGGCGGCGAAACAGGCAGAGGAAGACACAAAGCAGCAGTTTATTAATAATCCGGATAAAAATAAATGAAAATGACTTACAGTTGAGATGTAGAAATTTTTCAATTGAGGTATAATATATACAGCAGAATCGGCCACTACAGGCCGATTCGTAATTTCACTTAGGAAGGATGATAATATGGAACGAAAATATGCTTGGCATGAATATACTGAAGCCGACACACAGGCTATGGAAGCTTTATGTAAAGAGTATCGTGATTTTTTGGATAACGGTAAAACAGAGCGCGAATGCATTGAACAGACAATTGCTAAAGCGGAAGCCGTTGGCTATAAAAATTTAAAAGAATTCCAGAATGCGGGGCAACCGATTAAACCGGGCGACAAAGTATACGCCGTACACATGAATAAAATCATTGCTTTATTCAACATCGGTACAGACTCTTTGGAACAAGGTTTTAATATCTTAGGCGCTCATATCGATTCGCCGCGTCTCGATGTTAAACAGAATCCATTCTATGAAGATAAGAATTTAGCCTTCTTTGATACGCATTACTACGGCGGTATCAAGAAGTATCAGTGGGTGGCTATGCCGCTTGCTTTACATGGCGTTGTTGTGAAAAAAGACGGCACTAAAGTAACCCTTTCCATCGGTGAGAAAGATACGGATCCGGTATTCTGTGTAACCGACTTATTGCCTCATTTGGGCCAGGAACAGATGGAGAAAAAAGCGGCCAAAGTAATTGAAGGGGAAAACCTTGATTTACTCATCGGCAGCCAACCTGTTAAAGGTGAACTTAAAGATGGCGTAACCAAATTCTTGAATGATATTTTTGAAAAAGAATACGGCTTCACCGAAGAAGATTTATTGTCCGCCGAACTTGAAATCGTACCGGCCGGTCGCGCGCGTGAAATGGGCTTTGACCGCAGCATGATTTTGGCTTACGGCCAGGACGACCGCGTTTGTGCTTATACATCGTTAGCGGCTATGCTGGAAGTAGATAAAGTAAAACGCACTACCTGTACTTTATTGGTGGATAAAGAAGAAATCGGTTCTGTCGGTGCTACGGGCATGCAATCCCGTTGGTTTGAAAATGTGGTAGCTGAATTATTGGCCATGGCCGGTAATAAGTCGCCACTCGCGGTACGTCGCAGTTTGGAACGCAGCCGCATGTTGTCTTCCGACGTAAGTGCCGGTTTCGATCCATTGTATGCATCCGCCTTTGAAGCTAAAAACGCCGCTTTCCTCGGTAAAGGTGTGGTATTTAACAAATTCACCGGTGCCCGCGGTAAATCCGGCTCCAATGACGCCAATGCAGAATACATGGGCTTTATCCGCCGTATTATGGATGACAACAATGTTAACTTCCAAACGGCTGAACTCGGTAAAGTAGACCTTGGTGGCGGCGGTACCATTGCGTACATCATGGCGCTTTACGGCATGAACGTTATCGACTGCGGCGTGGCTGTGCTCAGTATGCATGCGCCTTGGGAAGTAACGAGCAAAGCGGACGTATATGAAGCTAAGAAATGTTATGTAGCCTTTTTAAAAGCTGACGGCGTGGAAGGAAATCTATAATGGGTAATATCAGTCAAGGTAAGACAAGTAAACCGACGGTGCGCATTGATATTTTTGACATTGAAGAAGACAAGGCGCAACAATATTTGAAAGACCGTGAAGAATGTGCCACTGCCGCGGAAGCGGTAATGGCTAAATATTGTCAGACTGTTAAGCGTGAAACCCTTGATCCGACGGAAGGCCAAGGCGTAGTAGGCTATTATAAAACGGGCGAAATCCTCATGCAAGTTTTGCTTGATCCGTTTGAAATTCCGGTTATGAAAGTGGCCATCGGCCGCGGTAAATTGGAAGACTATATTTTGGCGGCCAACAGTTTGACTCATGAAATGCTCGAACAGCTGGCGAAGGAGGACGAAAACTAATGTTATTGGTACAATATCCGACTTGCACAACTTGTAAAAAAGCAAAAAAATATTTGGAAAGTCATAATATCAGTTTTGACGACCGCAATATTAAGGAAGAAAATCCGACAGCTGAAGAACTTGGTCTTTGGCAACCGAAGAGCGGTAAAGACGTTAAGGCGTTTTTCAATACGTCCGGTCAAGTTTATCGCAGTGAAAATATTAAAGACAAATTGCCAACTATGAGCGATGAAGAAAAATTGGCTTTACTTGCTACGAACGGCATGCTCGTAAAGCGTCCGTTATTAATCTTTGATGATGAAGTGCTAGTAGGTTTTAAAGAAGCAGAATGGGAAGCGGCACTTAAACGGAAGGGCTATTTGAAGTAGTTGACAATCCTGTGGGCGTCATTTATAGGCCGCTTTGATGAATTTTCTTTCATTTTCCTATTGAAATAGGCAAAGAAACAGGCTATAATGGTTGCAATATCCCGTGTAGATGGATATGTGTAGTATGGTAGAAGGGAGCATTTTATTATGTGGAAGAAACGTGTAGTAGTGGCAGCGGCGGCAGCTTTGATGGCTGTAGGTTTACTCGCCGGCTGTGGTAGTGACAGTAGCAATGGTAGCGGTGCGAACAAAACGTACAAAGTAGGGGTCGTTCAACTCGTTGAACATCCGGCGCTTGATGCGGCCAACAAGGGATTTGTTGACGGTTTGGCGTCTAAAGGGTTTAAAGATAATGTAAAAATCGATCAGCAGAACGCTCAGGCGGACCAGTCGAATTTAAACAGTATTGCCCAGCGTTTTGTGGCAGATAGAGATGATTTGGTGTTGGCTATTGCAACGCCGGCTGCTCAAGCTATGGCAAACGCAACCAAAGATATTCCAATCTTGGGTACAGCCATTACCGATTATGTGCAAGCTAAATTAGTAAAAAGTGATGAAAAACCGGGCACTAATGTGAGTGGTACGACGGATATGAATCCGGTAGAAAAACAGGTGGACTTAATCACTCGTATTTTACCGAATGCCAAGAAAGTCGGCATTATTTACAGTGCCAGCGAAGTGAATTCCCAATTGCAGGCAGAACGCATGAAGAAACATGCTCAGGAAAAAGGCCTTGAAGTTGTGGAAATGACGGTTCAAAATGTGAATGATATTCAGCAGGTAGCACAAAACTTGGTAACACAGGGTGTTGAAGCTATTTATGTACCTACTGATAATGTAGTTGTATCGGCTATGCCTAACTTGGTAAAAATTACCGATGCCGCTAAAATTCCGGTATTCCCGGGTGAAGACAATGTGGTAAAAATGGGCGGTTTAGCTACTTACTCCGTTGATTACTATCAATTGGGCTTCCAAACCGGTGTAATGGGGGCTAAAATCCTATCCGGTGAAGCTAAAATTGAAGATATGCCGATTGAAAGTCAAAAAGAATTTAAATTGGTTATTAACCAAGATGTGGCTAATCGTTTAGGCATTACGATTCCGGCCGACGTTTTGCAAGAAGCCGGTAAATAAATATCCTGAAGAAAAATAGGGAATAGACCTATTTTCAAATAAAGGGTAAGAATTAACCTAATACATAAAAGAAAAGGGCTTCGGCCTTTTTCTTTTTATAGATGGAGGAAACATGGAAAACCTGATTATTTCTACATTAGGCCAAGGCCTGTTATGGTCACTGTTGGCTATCGGCGTATTTATTACGTTCCGCGTGTTGGATATTGCCGATTTAACCGTTGAAGGGAGTTTCCCTTTAGGCGCGGCTATTTCAGTTACACTCGTTGTGGCCGGCGTGAATCCGATTATATCGATTTTAGCGGCCGCCGTGGGTGGTATGCTCGCCGGTGTGGTTACGGGCTTGGTTCATACTAAGCTTAAAATTCCGGCCCTCTTAGCCGGGATTCTCACCATGATTGCATTATACTCGGTGAATCTTCATGTCATGGGGAAAGCGAATGTGTCCTTATTGCGCATGGACACGGTATATACCTATTTGGAAGCCATGAATATTTCCGCTACCTGGGCTTTGGCCATCGTAGGATTATTGGTAGCTTTTTTATCCGGTCTATTCTTATTCTGGTTCTTCGGAACGGAAATCGGGGCCGCCATTCGTGCCACCGGCGTGAATCCGCAAATGATTCGTGCCCAAGGTGTTAATACGGATACGATGATTGTATTGGGCTTGCTTTTATCTAATGCGTTTGTAGCCGTAGCCGGTGCCCTCGTAGCACAGGGGAACGGTTATGCCGACGTAGGCATGGGCGTAGGCACCATCGTTATCGGTTTGGCTTCGGTTATCATCGGGGAAGTTCTCTTCGGTACCCGTTCCTTTGTGAAAAGTTTAACGGCCGTAGTGCTCGGTTCCGTTGTGTACCGTATCGTTATTGCCATTGTATTATACTTAGGTATGCCGCCAAATGATTTGAAATTATTTACGGCCGTATTGGTTGCCATCGCCTTGTCCTTGCCGACATTGAAGGCGAAATGGCAAAGTCGCTAAGGAGGGCTACCTATGTTAGAAGTTAAACAGATTGTCAAAACATTCTTTAAAGGTACAGTCAATGAAAAAGTGGCTCTTCATGGTGTTGATTTACGCTTGGAGTCCGGTGACTTTGCTACCGTTATCGGCGGTAACGGGGCCGGTAAGAGTACCTTATTGAATTCCATTGCCGGTGTATTTCCCATTGATTCCGGTTCCATTCATATTAATGATACGGATATTACGAAAATGCCGGAATACAAACGAGCTGCGTTCATCGGCCGTGTATTCCAGGATCCTATGCTTGGTACGGCAGGGAACATGCAAATTGAAGAAAATCTTCTTCTTGCTTTACGTCGCGGCAAACGGATGGGCCTTAAATGGGCGTTCGTACCGAAAGAACGGGAATTGTTCCGTGAACGTTTATCCCTCTTAGGCCTTGGTCTCGAAGACCGCTTGACGGCGCGTATGGGCTTATTGAGTGGCGGACAACGCCAATCCATTACATTGTTAATGGCCACTATGCTTCGTCCTGAGCTGTTATTGCTCGATGAACATACGGCGGCACTCGATCCTAAGACGGCTGAAAACGTATTAACGTTGACGGATAAGCTCGTTAAAGAGCATAATCTGACAACCCTTATGATTACGCATAACATGCGTGATGCCTTACGTTTCGGCAATCGTCTCATTATGATGAATAACGGACGTATTATCTTTGACGTGCGCGGCGAAGAGAAGAAGAAATTAACGGTTCAAGACTTATTGGAACGCTTTGAAGTGGCCGGCGATACTATTAGTGACCGCATGATGTTGGGAACCTAAAGTTCAATCTTAATGAACAGTGGATGCCATTATACGGTATTTACATAAAATGAATATCGTTGTACTTATAACGACGTATGTAAAGAGGGATTTTGTAAAATCCCTCTTTACAATTATAGGGGCATATAGTATACTCATTAAGGTGCTATACGCACTGTTAACGCAAGCGAAGTATTCGAATCTCCAACGTTTACTTTGGCTTGTCGAGATTTTATTCGTAGTACAGGAGGACATAATAATGTTAACTACAGAAGCTAAACAAGCTATCATCAAAGAATTTGCTGTTCATGAAGGCGACACCGGATCTCCGGAAGTACAAATCGCGATTTTGACTAACCGCATTGTATACCTTACTGAACATTTGAAAGAACACAAAAAGGATCATCACTCCCGTCGTGGTCTTTTGAAATTGGTTGGTCAACGCCGTAACATGCTTGACTACCTTCGTCGTAAAGACATTGAACGTTACCGTGCAATTCTTGAAAAATTAAACTTACGTAAATAATTGCGCTTCGCGTGTTAGTTTGCGTAACTTAAAAAGCGGCCTTGGCCGCTTTTTTTATATAATAACTAATAAAACACTTTTATTTTATGAGATAATCATTTACAATAATAGAGAATGTAAAAATTGTAGAAGAGTAACTCAGAGGAGGAATCGGAATGGAACAATTCCAAATGGATCTTGCCGGTCGTACCCTAACTATTGAAACAGGGGAATTGGCAAAACAAGCAGGCGGTGCAGCCTTAGTACGTTATGGTGATACGGTCGTATTGGTAACGGCTACGGCATCCAAAGAAGCCAAAGACATTGACTTCTTCCCATTGACTGTAGATTATGAAGAAAAAATGTATGCGGTAGGCCGCATTCCGGGGGGCTTCGTTAAACGTGAAGGTCGTCCGCCGGAAACAGCTATTTTGCACAGCCGTTTGATTGACCGTCCGATTCGCCCATTATTCGACAAAGGTTGCCGTAATGAAGTGCATGTATGCGCTACCGTATTGTCCGTAGATCAGGATAATGCTCCTGAAATTTGCGGTATGATTGGTGCATCTGCAGCCTTGGCCTTGTCCGATATTCCTTGGGCAGGTCCTATCGCCGGTGTTCGTATCGGCCGTGTAAACGGTTCTTTTGTAATTAACCCAACCGTAGCACAACTTGAAGCTACTGATTTAAATGTAGTCGTAGCGGGCACAAAAGATGCTATCTTGATGGTAGAAGGCGGTGCGCAGGAAGTAGCGGAAGATGTACTTTTAGACGCTATCATGGCGGCTCATGAAGAAATTAAACGCATCGTTTCTTTCCAGGAAGAAATGGTAGCCGTGGCAGGCAAAGAAAAACGCGTATTGCCAACTCATGCTTTAGATGAAGATGTTTTAGCAGCTGTTAAAGAATACGCTCATGATGCCCTCGATAAAGCCGTACGTTGTGCTGATAAACAACAACGCGATGCGCAGCAGGATGAAGTATATGCCGATACACGCGCTCATTTTGAAGAAATCTATCCTGAAAATATGGATGATGTAAATATGGCGCTTGAAAAAATGACGAAAGAAATCGTTCGTCATATGATTACGGTTGAAAAAATCCGTCCGGACGGCCGTCAGTTGGATGAAGTACGTCCAATCAGCGTACGTGTAGGTGTATTGCCACGTACTCACGGATCCGGTCTATTCACTCGTGGTCAAACTCAGGTTCTTAATATCTGTACCTTAGCTCCATTGTCTGAAAAACAGACTATCGACGGTATCGGTATTGAAACGGAAAAACGTTATATTCACCACTACAATTTCCCATCCTATTCCGTAGGGGAAGCTCGTTCCTCTCGCGGTCCGGGACGTCGTGAAATCGGTCATGGTGCCTTGGCAGAACGTGCTTTATTGGCTGTTTTGCCAACAGAAGAAGAATTCCCATACGCTATGCGTCTTGTATCCGAAGTATTGGAATCCAACGGTTCCAGCTCCATGGCCAGCGTGTGCGGCAGCACCTTGTCCTTGATGGACGCCGGTGTTCCTATTAAAGCACCGGTAGCCGGTATTGCTATGGGTCTTGTAACTCAGGGTGAACATTACACGATTTTAACCGATATTCAAGGCATGGAAGATGCTTTGGGCGATATGGACTTCAAAGTAGCCGGTACGGCGAAAGGCGTTACCGCTATTCAGATGGATATTAAAATTTCCGGTTTATCCCGTGAAATCTTAAAAGAAGCATTGGAACAGGCTCATAAAGGCCGTATGCACATTATGGGCAAAATGCTTGCTGTTATCGATGCACCACGTGATAATATGTCTCCATGGGCTCCGCGCATTATTACCATGAACATCGACCCTGACAAGATTCGTGACGTAATCGGTCAAGGCGGAAAAGTAATTCGCGGTATCATCGAAGAAACCGGTGCTAAAATCGATATTGAAGATGACGGCACTATCTTTATCGCTGCTGTAGAAGAAGCGGCAGCTAATAAAGCGATTGAAATTATTACCAACTTGACGAAAGAAGTTGAAGTGGGTGAAGTTTACCTCGGTAAAGTAACCCGTCTCATGAACTTTGGTGCCTTTGTTGAAGTATTACCGGGCAAAGAAGGTTTGGTACATATTTCCAAATTAGCTAAAGAACGTGTTGAAAATGTTGAAGATGTTGTCAATGTGGGCGACGAAATTATGGTTAAAGTTATCGAAATAGATAAACAGGGCCGTATCAACTTGTCCCGCAAAGATTGCTTAAAATAACTATCACTTGAAAGAGGAGTCGTTAGATGGATATACGTGGATTTGAAGTTGTATCACAGTTTGAAGATAAGGATATAGCTTTACCAAGACGGAAAACAACGGAAAGCGCGGGCTACGATATTGAATGTGCGGAAGCCGTAACAATTGCACCCGGCGAAATGAAGTTGGTGGCTACAGGCCTCAAAGCGTTTATGAATTACGATGAATATTTGGCGATTCATATTCGTTCCAGCATGGCTATTAAACGGCACCTTATGCTCGTGAATAGTACCGGCATCATTGACAGTGATTATTATAATAATGAAGAAAATGAAGGTCATATTCTGATTGCCCTTATTAATATGGGCAAAGAAGAAGTTCAGCTTGAAAAAGGCGAACGCGTGGCCCAGGGCATTTTCTCCAAATATTTAATCGCTACCGATGATGATGCAACCGGTATCCGTAAAGGCGGTATCGGCAGTACCGGTAATAATTAGGTAATAAAAACTCCATGACACTATGCTCAGCTTGCTGAGTGTGGTTGCCGTGGAGTTTTTTGTTATATTTTGAGTTCAGCCATAGAAATTAGTTAATAGGCGGGCATAAACTTTTCATCGCTTTACCTTTGGATTTTGTGTGATACAATAAATAGAGAATATATTTCAATATAAACTGTTTAGCCGGCAGAGCGCGTTGGGCGTTAGAGTCGCCGGTAATCGTATTTTAGAATTAGTGAAATCAGCAAAGAGGAGATACCTATGAGCTTGCACAGAGAAAAACAGATATCATCGGAAATGAAATTTGACGGTCGTTTGATTAAAGTTACCTTTGACGTAGCCGATGTAAACGGCAAGGAAGCGTGGCGTGAAGTGGTCCACCATCCGGGTGCCAGTGCCATCGTTGTGATTGACAATCAAGGCCGCATCGTTATGGAACGCCAATTCCGTTATGCCTTGGATCGCGGTTTACTGGAAATCCCGGCGGGCAAACTGGACGGCGCGGAAGACCCGTTACATTGTGCCAAACGTGAATTGGAAGAAGAAACGGGCTATAAAGCTTCCGAATGGATTTCTTTGGGGGCTATTGCTACAAGTCCCGGTTTTTGTAATGAAGTGATTCATCTCTATGTGGCTAAAGGCCTCAGCAAAGGTGAAACTAATTGGGATGATGATGAATATGTGGAACTCGAATATTACACGTTCGACGAATTGATGGAAGCGATTCGTAAGGAAGAAATTAAAGACGCTAAAACGTTGGCAGCGTTAGCTTTGGCTATGCCATACATAAAATAAACAGCATCTTAAGTTAACTTAAGAAAAGAATAGAGGCGTATTATGTTTAAACGAGTTATATTATTGGTTATGGATAGCGTGGGTATCGGTCATGCGACTGATGCTGGTGCCTTTGGCGACGAAGGGGCCAATACAGTGGGCCATATTGAATCGGTCGGCGGAACCTTACGTTGTCCTAATTTAAAACGCTTAGGATTGGCCAATATTGCGGATATTAAAGCCGATGACGAACCGGTAACCGGTCTTTTTGGCCGACTCCATGAAATCAGTCGCGGTAAGGATACGACGAGCGGCCATTGGGAACTTTTAGGCCATCCTGTAGATGTGCCGTTTCCGACATTTTATGAAGGCTTCCCGAAAGAAGTTATGGATGCTTTTACCCGTGAAACGGGCTATGGCTATTTAGGTAATGAAGTGGCGTCCGGTACGGAAATTATAGAACGCCTCGGCGAAGAGCATATGAAAACGGGCAAACCGATTGTCTATACATCGGCCGATTCCGTTTTTCAGATTGCCGCTCATGAAGATGTAATTCCTCTTGAAGAGCTGTATCGTATTTGCAAGATTACCCGTGAAAAGGTATGTATCGGCGATTATTATGTAGGTCGTATCATTGCAAGGCCTTTTGTGGGTGAATTGGGCCATTTTAAACGAACGGCCAATCGCCATGATTACAGTCGTATGCCTGAAAAAACTTTATATTGGGAAATCTTACAGCAACATAATCTGCAGACTATCGGCGTCGGTAAAATCGGTGATATTTATGCCCGTGTCGGTATTAGTGAATCCTATCCGACCAAGTCGAATAGTCATGGCATGAACGAAGCGGCTCGTCTTATGGGCGGCACCTTTAAAGAAGGCCTCATGATGATTAATCTGGTTGAATTTGACAGCATGTATGGTCATCGCCGCAATGTACCCGGCTACAAACGCGCCTTGGAGGACTTTGACTATCAGCTGGGAGGATTCTTGGATCTTCTCACTGAAGATGATTTGTTACTAATCACCGCCGACCACGGTAATGATCCTACTTGGCAGGGGACCGACCATACTCGCGAATTGGTACCTTTATTAGGATATTGGCAAGGTTTAAATAAACCGGTAGCTTTGGGCGACCGCGATACCTTTGCCGATGTGGGGCAAACCATACTTGATAATTTCGGCCTTAAGGGCGATATAGGTACTAGTTTCTTGAATGTTATTAAGGACGCGAAATAATAAAGTTAAAGTATAAGGTTTAACTAATTTAAATATTGTGATGGTATTAATTTTAAAAAGAATTGAGGAAATACTATGAGTTGTACACATGCAAAACATCCGGTTCCAACGGATCCGGCTGAAAAAGCCCGTTATTATTGGGCTAAACGACAGACTGCCGTAGCGCAGGATCAGGGGATGGGCAACGATGAAATCCATGCCTTATTTAAATACATCATGGACATGGATATCGATGCGGTAGAAAAATCCGGTACAGAAGAAACGTATGAAACCTTCCGTCGCGCTATCGGTCAGGCTACGACTGCTTTGGATGAAGGAAAGCCGGTGGCCGTGGCATTGAATTTGTTCCGCACTATCATGCATGGTGATTTAAAGTAAGAATATCCTCCTCCAAAGTGTAAAACAATTATCACTAGTTGAAAAATAATAAACTATCCCCAGTGGAGTAAAAAATTTCTCCCCATCGCAGGCTTGGTTTTGCATTCGCAAAAAGACCCTACGATTGGGGAGAAATTTTTTTTACTCTGGGACGATAACATTAATATCAGCAACAAAATGTATAGCTGGGGATAGTTTTAACCATGGAGGAGGATATTTCTTGCTTTGACGCGGAGGGGGAGAGAAAAAACACGCCGGCATGATAGTGCGACTTTGGGGGAGAGGGGTTTTGACAAATAAAAAAAGCGCCGTAACTAGGTTACAACGCTTTTGTGCTTTAATTATAAAGCATTCACTTTAGCCGTTAGGTTAGATTTCTTGCGAGCTGCTGTGTTTTTATGAAGAACGCCTTTGGAGGCTGCTTTATCAATTACGCTAGTAGCTTGAACAAGTGCTTTTTTAGCATCTTCTACTGCGCCTGCTTCTACAGCTTCAACCGTTTTGCGTGTAGCTGTACGAATTTGAGATTTCACAGCGGAGTTTTTCGCACGACGTTCAGCGTCCGTTTTTACGCTTCTAATACTGGATTTGATATTTGGCAATTGAGTCACCTCCTTATGATTACAATAATATACCTGAATAATTATAGCACAGTGCGTATTGTTGTGCAATACCTTATAAAGATTAGTTTTGCCTTATATTTATGATATAATAGTTTCAGATATGTTGAACATTAGTTTAGACTATATATTATACAGCTAAATTTTGAAAACGTATAGAATAGGAAGGTATAACCTTTGAAGATCTATAGCCAAAGAAGGTATGGCCTTTAAATACGTATGATCTATAAGGTATATAACATATAAGCTATAAGGTATATAACATATAAGCTATAAAGTCGATGTCCATGGTAAAGAGGTGCTTTATGAAAAAATTAATGATTATAGATGGCAGCAGTTTGTTGTACCGTGCATTTTTTGCGTTGCCGCCGCTCAGTAATGCGCTTGGCGTACCGACCAATGCGGTGTACGGTTTTTTGACAATGCTTGTTAAACTATATAATGATTTACATCCTGATTATGTGGCGGTAGCTTTTGATAAGGGTAAAGAAACATTCCGTACGGAGCTTTATGCGGACTACAAAGGTAATCGCCCAAATGCACCGGATGATTTACGTCCGCAGTTTGGCCTTATTCGTGAAGTGTTAGAGGCACTCGGCATTACGGTTATCGAAGAAGAAGGCTATGAAGGGGATGATATTATCGGCTCTTTAAGCAAAAAACTAGGCAATAAGGATACGGCCGTGTATATCATCACCGGTGACCGCGACAGTTTGCAGCTCGTTGATGAGTACAGCACGGTTTATTTAACTAAAAAGGGTATCAGCGATATGCTCGAAGTTCGTCCCGATAATATGGCAGACGAATACGGCTATGGCCCTGACATGGTTATCGACATGAAGGCCCTCATGGGGGACAGCTCTGATAATATTCCCGGTGTGCCCGGCGTTGGTGAAAAAACGGCTCTTAAATTACTTAATGAATACGGCACTTTAGAAGGCGTTTACGATAATATCGATTCCATAAAAGGTAAGTTAAAAGAAAAATTGGCTGACAATAAAGAGTTGGCTTTCTTGTCGCGCACCTTAGCGACTATTAAAACCGATATGGATTTAGACTATAAAGCAACTGATTTTGTGACCTCTGCTCATGAAACGGAAATTGTGCCGCTTTTTGACCGTTTAGGTTTTCACAGTGTAACGCCGCGCCTCATCAAGGCTATGGGGATTACGGCGCCGACACCGGTTGATAGCGACTCCTTATTTGCGGATTTTGCGGAATCCCCAACTGAAGGCAAATTGGAAATCGCAGGTATTGAAGCGATTACACCTGATTTTTACAAAAATAAAGATTTAGGTATTGTGGTTAAAGCCGGTGGTGCCCATCCATTCCGTACTATTGATGAATTGTATGTGGCTAACGGTGAAACGGTAGCTCGTTTAGACGGCGGTCATGCTAAGTTCGCCGAATTGTTGCCGGCTATGCTAAAGGATGCGGCTACGATAGCGACTGAAGACAGTAAGTTACTCCTCGAAGTGACGGGTGAAGCAAGACCGGGTACTATGCCTTTATTTACAGCCGACGGTGAACCGAGAATTTGGGATTTAACCTTGATGGCTTATTTGGCGGATCCGACGCGTACCAATTATGGTATTTCCTACTTGACCGAACGATTCAGTGCACCGGCAGTGCCGGCTACGGGTGATGCCAATGAATCTGCCGCAACGGCTCAGGCTTTACTTACCATGCAGTCGGTGGCGCAGGAAGTGCTCAAGGATAATGGTCTTTGGGATTTATATAAAACCATTGAATTACCGCTCGTACATACTTTGCTTGTTATGGAAAAGAATGGTATTTACATTGATAAAGCCGCTTTAGAAGAAACCCAAACTCGCTTCGAAGCGGAAGCTAACGAATTACGCGATGCCATTTATAAAGAGGCCGGGGAAGAGTTTAACATTAATTCGCCGAAACAGTTGGGTGTTATTCTCTTTGAAAAATTAAATTTACCTGTTTTGAAAAAGACGAAAACGGGTTACTCTACCAATGCGGAAGTGCTCGATATGCTCCGCAATGACCATCCGATTATTGAACTCATTTTGAAATATCGTACGGTAGTTAAATTGATTTCTACTTATTTGGAAGGTTTGAAACCGTTAATCGATAAAAAAACGGAACGCATTCACAGTACGTTTAATCAGATGGTAACGGCTACGGGTCGCCTCAGCAGTTCAGACCCTAATTTACAGAATATTCCGGTTCGTACCGAAAAAGGACGTGAGATTAGAGCGTTGTTCTTGCCGGGTAAAGGCTACGATACCTTGGTGAGTGCCGACTATTCGCAGATTGAGCTTCGCATTTTGGCGCATTTATCGAAAGACCCGGCGCTTATTAAAGCGTTTATGGATGGTGAAGATATTCACCGTTTTACGGCAGCTGAAGTGCTCGGTAAAGCAATTGAAGACGTTACGCCGACTGAACGTTCCCATGCGAAAGCGGTTAACTTCGGTATTATTTACGGTATCAGTGATTTCGGTTTGTCCCGTGATTTAGGGATTACCCGCGGTGAAGCGAAAGATTATATTGAACTATATTTCCATCGTTATCCTAAAGTTAAGGAATATATGGACAATATGGTGGCGGAAGCACATGAAACCGGCATGGTGCGCACCATGTTCGGCCGGGTCCGTTCGTTACCGGATATTAACAGCCGTAACTTTAATCGTCGCTCCTTTGCGGAACGTACGGCTATGAATACGCCAATCCAGGGTAGTGCGGCGGATATTATTAAATTGGCCATGAATCAGGTGGAACAACGTTTGGAAGCTGACGGCTTTAAATCTCGTCTTTTGTTGCAGGTTCATGACGAACTTGTATTGGAAGTTGTAAAAGATGAAGAAGAAGCGGTTATGAAACTGTTGGCAGACATCATGGACAGTGTAGTAGAATTAAAAGTACCGCTCATCGTAGACGTACACAGTGCTACGAACTGGGCTGATGTAAAATAATAGAAAATTTTTAACAAAATCTGAGCCAAATTAAAAGCTCAAACGTTTATATAGGTGTATAGGCCTATACAATAATCACTCTATAATTGGTTAAGAGGTGAAACGAATGCCGGAATTACCGGAAGTGGAACTGATAAAAGAATATATCCATGAACAGACAGTCGGTAAAACGGTCGCCTCTGTTGATTCTTTGTTACCGCGCATGTGGCGTAATTGCCCGGCTGATGTGGCGGAAACGCTGATTACCGGGCAGACCATCGAAGCCGTAAAACGGCGCGGTAAATATTTAATCATTACTTGGCAAAATTCTGATTTACAGTTAATTATTCACCTCAAGTTGACGGGGCGGTTAATCTATCGGCCAAGTGCTGAGGTAGAGCGATTTGACCGCATTCTGTTTCATTTTACCGACGGTACCATGCTGGCGTACGGCGATGTGCGTACGCTGGGAGCCCTCTATGTATTTGAATCACCAAAGACGATCGATTTAAAAGCGTATCTGAATATGGGCGTTGAACCATTGAGTCGAGCTTTCACAAGTGGTAAACTATATGAGTTGACACGGCGTAGTTCTATGCCGATAAAGCCGTTCTTACTGGGACAGCAATTTGTAGCCGGTATCGGTAATATTTATGCCGACGAAGCTTTGTTTTTGGCCCATGTTATGCCGACCAGACCAGCTGATTCTTTAAGCGAAGCAGAGACGAAGGCTTTGCACCGAGCTCTGCGCAAAGTGTTACGTGATAGTTTGGCTAATGGCGGTACCAGTTTTCGCGATTATAAAAACGGTGCCGGTGGTAAAGGGCAAAATCAGGAACATTTATTGGTGTACGGTCGCGGCGGTAAACCCTGTGTTCGCTGTAAACGGACGCTCCAGGATATGACCTTGCGAGGACGTCATACCGTATTTTGCGGACATTGCCAACATTAAGATTATTTTTATTACATTATCGGGAGTAACGATGTATAAGATTGGGTTAACCGGCGGTATTGCGTCCGGGAAAAGTACCGTATCCAACTGGCTTCGAGATAAAGGAGCACCTATTATTGATGCGGATATAGTAGCGCGTGAAGTTGTTGAACCGGGCACACCGGGCCTAAAGGCTTTGGTGGCAGAATTCGGTGATGAAATTCTTACGTCGGAAGGCACGCTTGATCGTCCGAAGTTGGGTAGTATCATTTTTAACGATGAAGCCAAACGGAAGCGTACCAACGAAATTTTACACAGCTTCATTAAACAGCGCATTGACGAATTAGCTGAAAATTTTGCCGAAGAAGGCTTCAAGGCTGTTATCTATGATATTCCCTTACTCATTGAAACCAATTGGTATAAGGAAATGGATGAAGTGTGGCTCGTAGCTATCAACGAAGATGTTCAGACGGCTCGTTTGCAGGAACGTAACGGGTATACGTTAGAAGAAGCAAAAGCTCGTATTGCCAGTCAAATGCCGTTAGCGGAGAAGAAAAATTATAGTCATGTTGTGATTGATAATAATGGCACTTTGACTGATTTAGCGGCGCAGTTAGAACAATTATGGCAAGCAAAAGGACATGTTTTTACTGAGGAGGATGCATGAAAGGCTCTACATTCTTAGCATGGTGCCTCGTAATTTTAGGCTGGTACTATTTCGCTGTGGGCGAACCGTATTTGGCGCGCACCTATGCGTATCCTTTAGAACATAGTGCCACTGTACATGCAGCGGCCAGGGCCAATAAGATTCCCTATTCGTTAGTCGCGGGGGTAATTCTGGCGGAGAGTAAGTTCAATGAACATGCCGAATCGGCACCGGGCGCTTTGGGGCTTATGCAACTCATGCCGGACACGGCGCACTGGATTGCGGAACAAATGAATGAACCAAAGTTGACCGATAATGATATTAAAGAACCGGATACTAATATTAAGCTGGGGACATGGTATTTAGCGTATTTACTGAATGAATTTAAAGGCAATAAAATTTTGGCCTTAGCTGCGTATAATGCCGGTCGTGGTCACGTGGAAGAATGGATGAGCCAATACGGTTGGGGTGACGACTTCGACGATATTGAGCAAATCCCGTTTGCGGAGACTCGTGAGTATGTTACGGCGGTTTTAAAAAATCAGGAAAAATACGAGTCTCTATACGCTATGGATGACAATCAATAGTATTAAATCAAGAGGAAGGATTATTTCAGATGGCAGATGTAATTGCAGAATGTAAGGAACGCACCTATGATTTTTCATGGTTGCCGAATACTTTGGGCGATTTTAAACTGGTAATCGATACGACGGCAGAAGACTTGTACTATCGCTTTTTTCATTATGAAAATGAACTGGGGTGGCGTTGGGAAGCCTTGTATGATAAGGAAGTTGACGATTATACAGTTCATGTAGTGATGCCGCTTTTCTCTTTTACGGATATTAACTTTATTCGCGGCTCTTGGGAGGAGTTTGAGGGAGTGCTGAAAGAGCGTGCTGAGCAAGGTCTCACCGAGCGATTAATCGAGCCTCAAAAAATGTTTACGTATGCATATAAACACAAAGGCCTTGCTGACTGGGCCTATGAAGAGTTTTTACCTCAACAGGTAGGTCCTTTTGTGCGGGATATTGCCCCAAGTAATGGGGTGTGCATGATTAACGGCTCGTACATTATCGGGGAATATCGCATAATGGATGATACGTCGGGGCTGTTGCTTTTCTACAATGTACTGCGTGATGAGTTTTTTGCAGAGCTTCGGCGACATAATTATCCGGAGATTAACCATGACCTCGACGCAAAGACATTACCGGAATTGGAAGCAAAACTCGAAAGTGAGCTTGTAAGAGTGCTTACGGACTTGCAAAATCGTTTATAGTATTTGTGTTTTGGCAGTGTTCATGATATAATATACGTGATTCGAAATAAGCTTTTTTAAAAGAGTGGGCCTTGGCTCACTCTTTACTTTATAGTAAAACACTATGCAGGCGTACAAACAGGCAAGTGCTTGGCAAATACGATGTGAGTAATATTACAGGTGTTACATCAAAATGAAGGAGGCGATGACCATGAAAAGAGAAGCCGTGGAAGAATTTGTATCCTCAATAGTAGAAGGGATTATTGAGGGCACAGAGATGGAACTGGTGGATGTGGAATATGTGCGCGAACGGGATTGGTATTTGCGTGTATATTTAGATAAGCCGGGCGGAGTCGATCTTGATGATTGTCAGATTGTCAGCGAGAAGCTGAGCGAAGTGTTGGATGCTAAAGATCCGATTAAAGAAAATTATTTATTGGAAGTATCTTCACCGGGACTGGATCGTGTTTTGAAAAAAGACAAAGACTTTGTTCGTTATCAAGGCGCCGACGTTGATGTACAGTTGTTTAAGCCGGTAGATGGGAAGAAGCAATTTACCGGAGCGCTGGGCGAGTTTACCGATGAGACGATTACGATTCAAGTCGGGGAAAACCCAATCGTGTTAGAACGAAGTGCTATTGCACAGATTCGTTTGCATTTTGAATTTTAAAGATAAAAAACTAAAACAGAAAATATTGGAGGAATAATAAGTGAGTCAAGAATTAGTACAGGCAGTTATGGTGTTAACAAAGCAGAAGGGTGTATCGCCGGAAGTGGTGTTTGAGTCCTTGGAGGCATCATTGCTGCAGGCTTACCGTAAGGAGCCGGGTTCCAATCAGGACGCCTATGTAGAATTAAACCGTGAGAGCGGTGAATATAAGGTTTTTGCCAAGAAAACCGTAGTTGCTGAAGTTGAGGACGCAGAGAAAGAAATTTCTCTCGCCGAAGCTCAACAACGGGATATGCGTTTTGAAGTGGGCGACATTGTAGAAGTTGATGTAACACCTAAGAACTTCGGACGTAGCGCTGCTCATACGGCTAAGCAAATGTTGATTCAACGTCTTAAAGAAGCGGAACGCAGCATTGTGTACGAAGAATATTTCAGCCGTGAAGGTGATATCATCACCGGTCTTGTACAGCGTGTAGAAGGTCGTAATGTATTCGTTGACCTTGGCAAAACAGAAGCCATTTTACCACCGGCTGAACAGATTCCGACGGAAACATACAAAGCAGGCGATCGCATTAAATGCTACATCGTAGAAGTTAAAAAGACCACCAAAGGTCCTCAGATTATGATCAGCCGTACTCATCCGGGCCTGTTAAAACGCCTTTTCGAATTAGAAGTGCCTGAAATTTATGAAGGTGTTATCGAATTGAAATCCGTTGCTCGCGAACCGGGCATGCGCTCTAAAATTGCCGTAGTATCTCGTGATGAAACGATTGATGCGGTTGGCGCTTGCGTAGGTCCTAAAGGGCAGCGCGTTCAGAACATCGTGGATGAATTAAACGATGAAAAAATTGATATCGTAAAATGGGATGAAGATCCGGCTGTTTATATTGCCAACTCTTTGAGCCCTGCTAAAGTAATTTCCGTAGATGTAAACGAAGAAGAAAAAACATCTCGCGTTATTGTACCGGATTACCAATTGTCTTTGGCTATCGGTAAAGCAGGTCAGAATGCACGTTTGGCTGCTAAATTGACAAACTGGAAAATCGATATTAAGAGCGAAACACAAGCAGATGAAGTAGAACCGGAAACGGCTGCTGATGAATTGCTTGAAGGTGACGGTGAAGCGTAATGAAGAAAAAAACACCTCCTATGCGTATCTGTGTAGGTTGTGGCGAGTTGCGTAATAAGAAAGAGATGCTGCGCATCGTAGCCTCACCGGAAGGTACGATTGCTATAGATAGAACCGGCAAAGCGGCCGGTCGCGGTGCTTATATCGAACCGAAAGCGGAATGCTTTGAGACTGCTTATAAAGCGAAGCGCTTGGAACGGTCCTTAAAACGAGCCGTATCAGCTGATATTTATGAAAACCTAAAAGCTGAATTAGGGCTTAACGAGGCTGAATAAGCAAATGAACGAAACGAAATTTAAGAATTTATTAGGCATGGCACAGCGAGCAGGTAAATTGTTATCCGGCGATTTTGTAGCGGAGAAAGCAATTAAACGGGGGAATGTTCCCTTAGCCTTGCTGGCAACTGATTGTGCTAAGAATAATGCGGAGAAATATATATGGTTAGCTCAGCAATATGATGTTCCGCTTAGAAATGTTTTGACAAAAGCGGAACTGGGTCATGCCATCGGCAAAGAACAAAGAGCTATTGTACTTGTAAATGATGTGGGATTTGCGAAGGCAATGCTCAAAGAAATAGATAATTGATTTGAGGGGGCATGCAGATGTCAAAAAAAAGAATACGTGATTTAAGTAAAGAACTAAATGTAGAAAATAAACAGATTATAGACTTTTTAAGCCGTAACGGTTATGAGTCAAAAACTCCGGCCAGCGGTTTGGATGATGTAGGTATTGAACTTGTTACCAAACATTTTAAAAACCGCAGTGCTCAGGCACCAAAAGAAGCGCCTGTAAAGGCTGCTGAAATAAGTGCTAAACCGGCAGCTAAAGAAAGTCATAAAAAAGCGGAACCTAAAAAAGCAGACGCTCATAAATCCGAAGCCCCTAAAGGTGAGGCAAAGCAATCTGACGGTCAGAAACCGGCTCATAAACAAGAAGCCCGTCGTGCCGAACAAGGTCAGAAGCCTAACACGAATAAAGGAAATAACGGTAACCGTAATAATGATGGCAATCGTAATAATGAGGGCCGTCAGGATTCTCGCAATCAGCAGAACCAAAAACACGGTAATCGTCAAGAACAGCGTCAGGATAACCGCAACCAGGATAATCGCCGTCAAGACAACAAAGGTCAAGACCGTAATGACCGCAATAATCGTCACGGCGATAAGAAAAACGAGGGCGGCAATCGCAACGAACATCAAGACCGCAATCGCAACGATCATAATGATCGTAAAAACAATCGCGACAATCGCAACAGCAATAAAGAAGGTCGCAACAATCGTGACGGTGGTCGCGATAATAACAATGACCGTCGCAATAAAAAGGACAAGAAAAACCGTGGCGGCAACCGTCCACAGTCCTTATTGTCCACTTCTTTGGCGAAGAGCAAAAATCGCGTAAAACAGCGTAATGAACAGAATCGTCAGCACAAGGAAGAAGAAAAACGTAAAGCGGAAGCTATGATTGCTACTCACATTGAAATCGGCCAGACCTTAACGGTTAAAGAATTAGCGGAAGCTATGGGCCGTGAAGTGAGTGAAATCATCAAAAAATTAATGTTGTTAGGCGTTATGGCGACCATCAACCAGGAAATCGACTTTGATACGGCGTCCATCGTAGCGGAAGAATTCGGTGTTACCGTTTCCGAAGCCGCTCCGGAAGAAGATCCGACGGAAATCGTAGAAGTGGAAGATTCACCGGAAAGCTTACAACCACGTCCACCGGTTGTTACTATCATGGGTCATGTTGACCATGGTAAAACTTCCTTATTGGACGTAATTCGTCAAACTAACGTGACCGCATCTGAAGCAGGCGGCATTACGCAGCATATCGGTGCGTATATGGTTCGTTATAAGGGCAATAAGATTACCTTCTTGGATACGCCGGGTCATGAAGCGTTTACCGCTATGCGTTTGCGCGGTGCGCAGTCTACGGATATTGCCGTATTGGTAGTTGCTGCCGATGACGGTGTTATGCCGCAGACCATCGAAGCGATTAACCATGCGAAATCCGCTAATGTGCCTATTATCGTAGCCATCAACAAGATGGATAAACCGGGTGCCAACCCTGATCATGTTAAACAGCAGTTGGCTGAACACGGTTTGTTGCCTGAAGAATGGGGCGGCGATGTAATCATGGTTCCTGTATCCGCTAAACAGCGTCAAGGTATTGATGACTTGCTTGAAAATATCTTGCTCGTAGCGGAAGTTATGGAATTAAAAGCTAACCCTAACCGTAATGCGCAGGGCGTTGTTATCGAAGCTAAACTCGATAAAGGCCGCGGTCCTGTATGTACTGTATTGGTACAAAAAGGTAGTCTTCGCGTTGGCGACAACATCATTGCCGGCGTAGCATACGGTAAAGTTCGTGCCATGACGAATGAACGTGGTGAAAAAGTAAAAGTAGCTCGTCCATCCATGCCGGTGGAAGTGCTCGGTTTATCCGATGTTCCGCAGGCCGGTGAAATCATGAATGCCGTTGATGATAACGAAGCTCGTGTAATTGCCGAAAAACGTGTGGAAAAACAGCGTTTAGCTGAAATGGGTACGAGCCATAAAGTTACCTTGGACGATATCTTTAATCAGATTCAACAGGGTGAATTAAAAGACTTAAATATTATTATTAAAGCAGACGTTCAAGGCTCCGTAGAAGCATTGCGTCAATCTTTGGAAGCAATTAAGAATCCGGAAGTTCGTATCGTTATCGTCCATGCGGCGGTAGGGGCCATCAACGAATCCGACGTTATGCTCGCATCCGCATCGAATGCGATTATTATCGGTTTTAACGTTCGTCCTGATGCAGTGGTTCGTAAAGCGGCTGAAAAAGAAAGCGTTGACCTTCGTACGTATCGCGTTATTTACGACGCCATCAACGACGTGGAAAGCGCTATGCGCGGTATGTTAACACCTGAATTCAAGGAAGTTATCTTGGGCCGTGCGGAAGTGCGCCAGGTTATTTCCACACCGAAAGCAATTGTTGCCGGTTCCTATGTAACTGAAGGTGTGATTACGAATAAATCCGAAATTCGCTTGATTCGTGACGGTGTAGTTGTTCACGAAGGCCATGTAGACTCTTTACGTCGCTTTAAAGATGAAGTAAAAGAAGTGAAGAGTAGTTTTGAATGTGGTATTTCCATCGAACGTTATCGTGATATTAAAGAAGGCGATATCATTGAAGCCTTTACGATGGAAGAAATTAAGCCACAGATTTAGGAGGCGTCTATGAGTGACGTTCGCGTACGTAAGTTACAGGAATTTATTAAACAAGAGGTAAGCGGCATGTTGATGCGTGGTCTTAAAGATCCGCGCATCGGCTTCGTTACCGTTACCGAAGTAGAAGTGACGGGCGATTTGCGTCAGGCTACCATTTATGTGAGTCTGTTCGGTAAAGACGAAGAGAAAAAAGCGTCCTTGCAGGCTTTGCGTCATGCAGCCGGCCATATTCGCAGCGAACTGGGCAAAGTATTGCATTTGCGCTATACGCCGGAAATTTTCTTCGACGCCGATACTTCATTAGATTACAGTATGCACATTGAGTCTTTACTCAATGACATCAAAAAGGATGAGGCCAAACATGGCGATGATAAATAAGAAGGCTTTAAAAACTGCTTTAGATAAAGCCCAAAATATTATTTTGACCGTTCATGTTCATCCGGACGGCGATGCCTTGGGATCCCTCTTAGCTTTTTATGAAGCTTTGACGGCACAAGGTAAGACCGTCACTATGGTTGTGGATGACATCATTCCTGAAAAGTACAACTTTTTGGCTCATGTGGATAAAATTCATTCCATCGATACTATGACCGATTGGACAACGGACATGTTGCTCGTATTGGATGCCAGCACGTTCGAACGCATCGGTCGGGTCGGCGAATTGTGCAAAGCCCCGATTTATAATATCGATCATCATATTTCCAACAGTCATTTTGCGGCCGGTTTATATTTGTTGCCCGAATTTGCGGCAACAGGTGAGATTTTAACTGATTTGTGTGAAAGCTGGAACTGGCCGATTACGGAAACGATGGCCAATGCATTATATATGGCCATTGCTACGGACTGCGGTTTCTTCCGCTTCAGCAATACAACTGAAAACACGTTAAATATGGCGGCCCTTTGTGTTAAGAACGGTGCCAAGCCGAATGTTATTTCCGAACATGTGGAAGTGACTACGGTTGCTCGTATTGAAGTGATGAAAGAGGCTTTACAGACTATTCGTTTTTATAAAGACGGTAAAGTTGCCGTATTGGCGCTCGACGAAGCTTTAATGGCTAAAGTAGGCGATGATACGGACGGTTATGTCGATTTAATTCGCAATGTGGATACGGTCGATATTGCTATTTTGTTAAAAGCAGTGGATCCTAATGTAACTCGTGTGAGCTTACGAGCAAAAGTAACCGATGTCAATAAAATTGCCACCCATTTTGGTGGCGGCGGTCATGTAAAGGCAGCCGGTTGTACGATTCAGGCCAATATTGACGGTGCCATCGAGCAACTCTTAACGGTGATTGGCTAATGGACGGTGTATTTCCTTTCTTAAAACCGCCCGGCATCACAAGTCATGATGCTGTGGGGATTTGCCGGCGTTTATTAAAAGAGCGTCGCATCGGCCACAGCGGCACCTTGGATCCCTTGGCATATGGTGTTTTGCCTATCTTTGTAGGTAAGGCAACACGTATCATTGAGTTTACGGAATCCATGACTAAAACCTATGTGGCGGAAGGTCGCTTCGGTTTTGGTACGGATACGGAAGATATTACGGGCAATCCGTTACGAGCGGAAATAACGCCTACCACTATTCCTACATGGGAAGAGCTGGGGGCTATAGCAGTTTCGTTTACCGGTAAGCAGGACCAAACGCCATCCATATATTCAGCCATTAAGGTTAATGGGCGACGAGCCTATGAATTGGCTCGTGAAGGTGTGGAGTTTACCTTGCCGGCGCGAGCGATTGAAATTACAGAATGTACTCTTTTGGCCTATGCCTATCCGTATTTTACGATTCGTGTTACTTGTTCCGCCGGGACCTATATAAGGGCTTTATTGCGGGATATAGCAGGTAAAGTCGGTATTCCGGCTACCATGACACAATTGGCTCGCACTGCGGTCGGTGAATATACCATCGATAAGGCGGTTACGGCGGAAGAGGTGGCTGAAAAAGGTGAAGCCCTTGTAGGTGCGACCGATTCGGCATTAATGCATTTACAACCCGTAAATGTTTCAGAAAATGGCTTTATAGCCTTGAAACAAGGTAAGCAATGGCCGTATACTAAAATAGACGGTTTTCATGGTGAAATTGATCGGTTATATCGTGCTTATAATGATGCCGACTTTTTCGGTATCGTAAGCGGTACGGACACAGGCTTAAAAGTAGTTAAAAATATTTTTTAATAGGATTAATGTATGAAGATCTTAACATCCTTTGCAGAGTTACAACAATTACAATCTAATATTGTGTATGCCTTGGGGACTTTTGACGGACTTCACAAAGGTCATCAGACGGTTATACAAAGGGCGGTAGCGGAGGCAAAGGAACAGGCGGCCTATACCGTTGTGGTTACGTTTGATCAACATCCTTTGCATATCCTGAGACCGGAACGTTGTCCCAGCGCTTTATTGCAAAAAGAATTAAAAGCGAAGCTATTAATCGACTTAGGCGTTGATTATGTGTTACGCCTGCCTATGAGCAAGGAATTACTGGCTATGACGGCGGATGATTTTGTGGCGGCCTTAACTGTTCATAATGAGGTTAAAGCCTTTGTAGTAGGGCAGAATTTTACCTTTGGGGCCGGCGGCTTAGGCACTCCGGATGTGATTAAAGCCTTAGTTGAGCCTAAAGGGATTCAAGTATATGCTTTAACTTTGGCTAAATGTAATGAAGTGCAGGAGCATGTATCCAGTACATTAATTCGTGAAGCTGTCAAAGTGGGCCATTTTGAATTGGTTAATACTTTATTAGGTCGTCCTTTCATGTTCAAAGGTACTGTCATTGAAGGAGACCGTCGTGGTCGTATTCTCGGCTTTCCGACGTTAAACTTTTTATATCCAAAGGAATTGACTTTGCCACCTGACGGCGTTTATGTAAATCGCGTATTTATTGACGGTAAGTGGTACGAAGGGGTCGGCAATTTGGGTGATAATCCTACCTTTGAAAACCAATACCATCGTTTTGAAGTCCATCTGTTTAATTTTGATAAAATGGTCTATGGTTATGAAGCGACCGTTGAATTTTGGAAGTTATTACGTCCGGAGAAACGTTTTGATTCACTTGATGAATTGATAAAGCAGATGAAAATTGATGAACAAGCGGCCAAAGATTTTTTCAAACAAAAATAAAATAAAATTTCTTAAGAACACCATTGAAGCTTAGAACTTTGATGGTGTTTTTTTGTATATACTTATTAAAATTTAGGTAAGTTTTTCTTAAAATAGCTAATTTATTAAAATTTTTAATACAATTTATCACAAAATATCCGCATAGGATAAACTCTTGTATTCTTTTGGTTGACATTTTGCGATGATAAGAGTAAGATAAAAAGCACAATATTTTAAGGAGGTTATATTATGGCTATACGTTTTTCAGACCCGGTTAATGCAATCAAACACTCAGATACAGGAGATATTTTAAAACTCATTGCGCAGCCCGATATGATTTCCTTCGCCGGCGGTTTACCGGCCGAGGAATCATTCCCGGCCGAAGAAATTAAGAAAGCTACGGAGCTCGTTCTGAACGGTGATGCCGGTAAAGCATTGCAATATGGACCATCATTGGGGTATGAACCGCTTCGTGAAAGCATTGCGAAGCGCATGAATCGCATTGTAAAAACACAGTATACGAAAGACAATATTTTAATCACTTGCGGCTCCCAGCAGGGCCTTGATATGTTGTGCCGTTTATTCTGTAATAAAGGGGATACGGTTCTTGTAGAAAAACCGTCTTATTTGGGTGCCATTACGGCTTTTAATTTGACTCAGGTTAATTTTGTTGAAATTCCCGGTGACGGTAAAGGGATGATTATTTCCGAACTTCGCAAAGCTTTGGAAACGCATGATGTACGCTTAATCTATATCGTTACGGACTTCCAAAACCCAACCGGTATTACTTGGACACGTGAACGTCGCGCCGAATTTATGCAGGTAGTGGATGAATTTGAAGTACCGGTTATTGAAGATAATCCGTACGGTGAACTTCGTTATGAAGGGGAATACTTACCGTCTTTAACTACCTTTGATACGAAGAATCTGGTTTGCTCTTTAGGGACCTTCTCTAAAACCTTTGCGCCGGGCTTCCGCCTAGGTTGGATTGCGGCCAATCCATTGTTTATTGAGAAACTGGATTTGTTAAAACAGAATATGGACTTATCCACAGCACCGTTTTCACAGCGTGTTTGCGAAACTTGGCTTCAAAACTTCGATTTTGATGCGCATGTACAATCTATCATTAAATTGTACAAGAGTCGCCGTGATGCTATGCTTAAAGCTATTGATGAGTTCTTCCCTAAGGAAGTTACCCATACCTATCCTGAAGGAGGGCTTTTCATCTGGTGTACCTTACCGGAACAGCTTAAATCTCGTGACATTTTAAAACAATGTATCGAACGTAAAGTTGCCTTCGTACCGGGCGAAGCATTTTTTACATCGGAAGGTAATACCAATTTCTTCCGACTCAATTATTCTTGCAACGACGAAGCCACTATTCGTGACGGAATCCAACGCATTGCAGATGTGTTAAAAGAAAACTTAAAATAACGATGTATTGCATATAAAGTTATATTGTATATAAAGTCGTATTGTATATAATAGCTGAATATGTAAATGATGACCTGAGTATCTTCGGTGGCTGTAAAAAGCAGTGATGATATTCAGGTCATTTTGCTATCAAGTATTCTTTTAAAAAATAGTTTGTGATTATCAAGTGGGAAGAAATTTCCAAGTTGATTAAAATTTGAATCGTTTATTTTTGCCGCAATGGGAAATTCATGGTAGAGGCTATAAGAATGCAGGGGAATATGGTAAAATATAAGAGCATGAGAAGATACAAATGTTCTTCTCCAAATATAACCCAATACTTATTGGAAGCTATAGGCAATACTTATTGGACACAGCTATATGAGAAACGAGGTTATTATGAATTTACAAGAAGCACGTCAGAAAATTGATGAATTAGATAAAGTTCTCATTACGACATTTGAACAACGTTTGAAAGTGATTTTGGAAATTGCCAAAATTAAAGAACAGGAAAATATTGGAATTTACGAACCGGAACGGGAGCAGGAAGTATTGGCTAAATCTCTTAGCTATGTACAGGCCGGTGATTTGAAAGGCTATGTAAATAACTTTGTAAATTCCATTTTAGATATTAGCAAGACTTGTCAGAAACAACACATGCAGCAGCATATCTTTTTGATTGGTATGCCCGGTGCCGGTAAAACTACGGTTGGTAAGGCTTTGGCTCAGCATCAGGGGATGGAATTCTACGATTTAGATGCGGTGATTCAAGAGAAAACCGGTAAATCCATTCAGAATATTATTATTTATGATGGCGAAGAAGCGTTCCGTAAAGATGAATTTGAAGCTATTACGGATATTGTAAATCATAAAATGCCGGCTGTTATTGCGACCGGCGGTGGCACTGTATTATCTGAAGATACGGTAAAACTCATGCGTGAATCCGGTTTTGTAGTATTTATTCATCGCGATGTAACCCAGATTCTCGATGATTTGGATATGGAAATTCGCCCATTATTGAAGGAAAGTATTGAATATATTTTCCGCCTTTACGAAGAGCGCTATCCATTATATGAAAAAGTCAGCCATGTAAAAGTGCAAAATGCCAGCACTATTGCAGACGCAGTGGAGCAAATCGTAGAAGCGTTGCCTAAAGTGGTTCGCTAATGGAAACGCTCCGAGGTATTGTGCAACGGCTCATTTATCAGAATGAAACCAATACCTACTGTGTGTTTCTATTGGAAGACTATAATGAAGAACGAACTGTTTGCACAGCTAATTTAGAGGCCCCTAAAGAAGGGGATGATTTGGAACTTTCCGGTCGTTACATTACACATAAGAAATATGGTCGTCAGTTTGAAGCGGCTACGTTAGAACGACTCAAACCGGATACTTTATACGGCGCTAAGCAATACCTGATCAATTTAGGTGTTAAAGGGTTGGGCGAGAAGTCGGTGGATAAAATTATTGCCTATTTTGAGGAAGACCTTCTTGATATCTTACGCGCCGAAGATCCGGAAGCTTTATTGGAAGTTCCCGGTTTACGTAAAAGTGTAAAAGAAGAATTGTATAATGCATTACGCGGCGAAGGTTTGCTTCAGGAAATCAATCGGTTTCTGGAAAAAGCAGGCCTTAGTTCGCGTTGGAGCCGCACTTTATATACGACTTACGGTGGTGCGGCCATCGATGTATTGCGAGATAATCCGTTCCGCTTAATGGAAGTAGATGGCTCAATCCCATTTTCTATGTGTGATACTTTGCGCAACTCTTTAGGAATCGAACCGAATGATGAGCGGCGTATTGAGGCGGCTATTCTATACACCTTAAAGAATATCGGCGATAACGGTCACAGCTGTATGCCCGCCGATGAGTTAATCGGTATGGTCTTTGATATGCTCGGCGGTTTTGCCGATGAAGTAGCAGCACGCTTGGAAGAACTTTTGGACATTGGTCAGATTGTAGCCACTGATTATGATGGTTTGCTTTATATTTATTCGCCGAATATTTATAATGCCGAATCAGAAGCGGCTTATTTGACGCAAAATCTCATGGCCGATTCCGATGTGATTACCCTTGATTTAGAATCTTTCATTGCCGGCTTTGAAGTAAAAAAAGGATTGCAGCTGGGGGATGCTCAAAAAGAGGCCATAGCCCTTGCTTTACAAAATAAAATTTCCCTTATTACCGGTGGTCCCGGGACCGGTAAAACAACGATTATTCAAGCTTTGGTGGAAGCGTTTCAACAGACACCGCAGAATCGTATTCTCTTATGTGCGCCGACGGGGCGCGCAGCCAAGCGTCTTACCGAAGCAACTGGTTATGAAGCCACCACGATTCATCATATGTTGATGCCTATACAGGGCAGTGATTCTTATGAGTTTACTAAAAACGAAGATGATTTATTAGAAGCTGATGTCATTATTGTGGATGAAGCGTCTATGCTAAACGTTCAGTTATATTATTCGCTGTTAGCGGCTATTCCTGAAAATGCCTATGTGGTCATCGTTGGTGACGTGGATCAGTTACCGCCAATCGGAGCCGGTTTTATTCTGCGCGACTTATTGGATAGTCAAATTATACCGTCCGTTCGTTTGAACACGATTTTCCGCCAAAAAGAGGGAAACCGTATCGTAACGAATGCCCATGAAATCAATAAAGGAGATATGCCGGAACTGACTTCAGAAGGTGAATTTAAATTTGTTGAAGTACACAGTGTGACCGACATGATGCATCGCGTGGTAGCTTTGTATCGTGAAGCATTAGCTGAGTGTGATGATGAGCTGGATGTGCAAATCATCTCACCAATGCGCCGCGGGGTAGCCGGTAGTGTAGCTATTTCTAAAACAGTTCAGGCAGCGGTTAATCCGCAGGTGGCTACGCGCAGTGCCGTTAAAATTAACGGTCAGACCTATCGTGTCGGGGACAAAGTTATTCAGGTCTTGAATAATTACGAATTGGAAGTATTTAATGGCGAAATCGGTGTCATTTTTTCTATTTCAAAAACAGAAGTGTGCATTCGCTTTATGGATAAGGAAGTGCATGTACCGATGGAGGATATGAGTTCTTTCGTGCTTGCTTATGCCATTACGGTTCATAAGAGCCAAGGTAGTGAGTATGGCACGGTCATTATTCCTTTTATTCCGACCTATCATCAAATGTTGCAACGTAATCTTCTGTATACGGCCGTGACACGAGCTCGCAATAAAGTAATTTTGGTGGGCACAAAATCGGCGGTACAGCGAGCCGTAACGACACAAAGCGGTACCACAAGGTATACTTTATTTAAAGAACGTTTGCAGGGACTGATATAATATAGTTTAAATTTTTCTGCACAAATCGCTTGGAATATATTATTAACAATGCACTTAAGGGGAAGTGAATATTAATGCATTGGAGTGAATTTGTATTTCCGCCCACCTGTCCCGGTTGCGGTACGGAAGTATGGCACCGCGGGGAATGGTGCGAAGCTTGTTTTAACGAACTGTACGATGTGCGTCATGTTACCGATTTGGATGGTCTCGCACTTCGCGAAGTCTATGTAATCGGTCATTATGACAAAGGACTTAAAAGCATACTGGGAGATATTAAATTCCACGGAAAAAAGGAGCGGGCCAAATGGGCCGCTCCTTTTTTGTATTCGTTTATGGTTGACCCGGTTCACAAGCTTTCGTTTAAGCCTGACTATGTGGTGCCTATTCCGGTCAGCGCCAAAAAGCGCGTCATAAGAGGGTATAATCAGGTTGATCTTTTATTTAAAGATTGGGCAACTTGGCTTGGTTGGCATTGGCTTGACTGCTTGGAGAAGATTGACTCTACACAGGCTATGTTTGCCTTGGGGCGTGTAGAACGAAAGGCAAATATGGTCAATGCGTTTAAGCCGATGGCACCTCTCGTTAAGTCGGGATGGTTAGAAGGTAAATCTATTTTATTAGTGGATGATATTTTTACAACAGGGGCTACCTTGGAGTCGGCAGCAGCTGTATTGAAAGAGGCTTATAAGGTAAAAGAGATTATTGGGGTGACATTGGCTGGGGGACATTAATAAGACTTTATATAAATCAATTACACTGGTTATCTATAGTATGCTTATAAAAATAATTATTTTGATTATTTTGAATAAAGGTTTAAAGCTTTAATGATTGAAGAGTCATTAGTTACTATAGAACAAAAAAGTTTTATTTGGCAGAGGTATATGATGTTTCATGGTAGTCTTTTATGCTATACTAGAAAAGAAATATAATTAGTTAGGATATTCAATAAACAGAATAAATAAGGTTAAACCATAGAGTTCTATTAAAATCATATTTGTTCACATATATAGAAAAGGAGAATTCATTATTTTCTAGTAATGAATTAGTAGATATAAATGAGATTTTTAGGAAGTAAAGTTAAATTACTTTCAACTATTGAAAAAGTAATTAAAAAACATAATATTAAGGGTGAAACATTTGCAGATTTGTTTGCAGGTACTGGTTGTGTCGGAGATTATTTTAAAGATAGATTTAAGATAATTTCAAATGATACGTTATTTTCGGCATATATTATAAATTGTGCAAAATTACAAAATGATTCTGTTCCTAAATTTAATAAGTTTAAAGTGTATAAATCTGGTGCTGATATTTTTTCGTGGCTTAATTCATTATCATTTGATCCAAATGAGACATATTTCTTTTATAATAATTATTCGCCTATTGGGGGGCGAATGTTTTTTACAAAAGAGAATTCAATAAAAATTGATGGTATAAGGCAAGTAATTGAAGACTTATATAATAAGGATATACTCTCTCTTACTGAATACTATTTTTTGATAGCATCACTGATAGAAAGTATTACAAAGGTATCTAATACTTCAGGCACTTATGAGGCTTTTTTTAAATTTTGGGAATCTAGAGCCGAGAAAAGCTTTAAAATCGAACCTCTTGAAATGAAGTTTAGCAAGATAAATAAAAAAAAATGAAATCTATAATACGGATACAAATAAGTTAATAAGAAGCATTTCCGGCGATATTGCATATATTGATCCTCCGTATACGGTTACTCAATATATTTCTGCTTATCATATGTTAGAAACTTTGGCGAAATATGACAATCCAGTTATTAAAGGCGTTGGTGGGAAAAGAGATCGCGAAAACAAGAATTCTTTATATTCTCAACGTTCAAATGCAAAGAAAATATTTGAAGATTTATTTAGACAGATTCAATTTAAACATGTATTAGTTAGTTATAGTAATCAAGGTCTTGTTCCAATTGAAGAACTTTGTGAATTGGCTAGTCATTTTGCAGTAGATGGAAGAGTTGAAATAAATTATTTTGATTATCAAGAATATCAAAATCATAGAGCTAGTAAAAAAAGAAATGGTAAAAGTTTAAATGAGGTGATTATTTATTTTGAAAAAGATTTATCTATTCAAAAATCACCTATTAACTATTCTGGAAGTAAAGATAGACTAGTCCCAATGTTAACAAAAATTTTACCAGCTAATATTGATACTTTTATTGATGTATTTGGAGGAGCGTTTAATGTTGGAGCTAATATTTTCGCACTTAATAAAGTTGTATACAATGAAATGAATCCATATTTATTTGAATTGGTAAAAATGCTTTTAAATTCAGATAAAAATAAATTAATCAATCGTATAGAATTAAGATTACGAGAATATAATTTGGAAAAGGGCAATAAAGAAGCATATGAGAAATTAAGAGCTTTTTATAACACAAATAAAAATCCGTTGGATTTGTATCTTTTACATATGTATTCATTTCAAAATATGATTAGATTCAATAAAGAACATAAATTTAATACACCGGTAGGTGTTGCTGGTTATAGTGAAGACATAAGAGATAGAATAATAAATTTTAAAACAAAAGCACCAAATATTGAGTTACTTAATATGGATTACGTAAATTTATGTTGGGATGAGTTTGGAGATAATGTTTTATTTTACTTTGATCCACCATACTATATAACGAGTGCAGCATATAATGATGGAAAAAGAGGAATGAAAGGATGGGGGATTAATCAAGAAATAGAGCTTCTTTCAACTTTAAAAATGTTAGATAATAAAGGATATAAATTTATTTTATCGAATGTATTAAAGCATAAGGAACGAGTAAATACATTATTGTTAAATTGGATTAAGCAGAATAATTTTAAAGTAATTGATGCAGGTGTTAGTGGTTGGCGATATGCAAAAAATGAAATTTTAGTTATAAATTATTAATAGGGAGGCCAATGATATATGAGGAGAACGTTGATAATTCCACAAGTCATGATTGATAAAGTGAATAAATCCATTTCTGAAGAACCTAGTCAAAGCAAGTGGAGGTCTATAGAAGTTACTACAATTAATGACGTACTTGACCGAATTATCGATGAACTGAATATTAAAAATAAAAAATTATCTATTAATAATGTACGTATTGAAGATCCAGATACAATTAAAAATAGAATAGAAAGTGCAGGAAATAGTTCAAAATTTACAGGATATTTTGAAAATGAAAAAGGTAATGTAGATTCATTGTTTTTTTATATAGAACCAAAAGTAGATAGTGCTAATGATTTTTTAGCTCGTTATGTTATGCCAACATTATTGGGGATTTATAAAAACTATGAAGATAAATCTAGAGATCTGCATATAAATTATATGCCAGTTTATATTGTAAGCTTATGTACTACATCTAGAGTTGGTAATAG
>NZ_RQUX01000013.1 GCF_003992115.1 Veillonella ratti | reverse complement strand
TCTAAAAGATTTCTGACTAGCAATCACTTAATAGTTGACTGAGGAACTATATGATTCAAATTGATTTAGAAGATTTAAATGACGTAATAAAATGACGTAAATTAATTTGTGGTATTTGAATGATTCCGTTAACTTACAAGTAAAATAACCGGATAACTTCTAAGTTATCAACTGTACCTTTAATATCTTTGACTATGTTTTCCCCTTTAACGGTTTGTTTTACTTTAAAATATAAGCGCTTACAATTTATTCCATGGCGCTCTTTTTAGGTATAGGAGATGACAACTATGAAACAGTTTATGGATGAAGACTTTTTATTGGAAACTGAAACAGCTAAGGTTTTATATCATCAATATGCAGCAAAAATGCCGATTATTGATTATCACTGCCATATTTCACCGCAAGAAATTGCAGAAAATCATCGCTTCAAGAGCATTACGGAAGCATGGCTTGGCGGTGATCATTACAAATGGCGTCTCATTCGTTCCAACGGAACTCCGGAAAATAAAATCACCGGCAATGAATCAGACGATTACACTAAATTTTTAGAATATGCCAAAGCATTGCCAAGAGCTATCGGCAATCCGTTGTATCATTGGAGTCATTTAGAATTGCAACGTTATTTCGGTATCACGACTCCGTTGACAGAGCGGACAGCCAAAGACATCTTCGAAGCTTGTAATGCCCGTTTACAAGACGACGATATGACAGTGCAGGGGATTATTAAAAAATCCAACGTAGCCGTTATTTGTACAACCGACGATCCGGCTGATTCTTTGGAATGGCATGCGAAGATCAAAAAAGATGGTTTATGCAGTGCTAAAGTCGTACCGGCTATGCGTCCGGATAAAGTATTGGCTCCGCAAAAAGAAGGTTTTGCCGAATATATTACAACTTTAGGGGATGCTGCAGGGATTATGATTCAGTCTGTAGCTGATGTAAAAGAAGCACTCAAAAAACGTATTGCTTTCTTCCATGAAATGGGTTGCCGTGCATCTGATCACGCTTTGAAATACATGTTCTGGCGTGAAGCTGATGAAGCAACGGTAGAAACGATTTTCCAAAAAGCTTTACGCGGTGAAGTCGTTTCTGACGCAGAAGATGAAATGTACAAAACAGCTATTTTTGAAGTATTGGCCGCTGAATACAGCCGTTTAGGCTGGGGTATGCAACTTCACTATGCAACCCTTCGTGACAACAATACACCACTTTTCAAACAAATGGGTCCGGATACCGGTTTTGACTCCATTGCTGAAGGTAACTGTGCTCAAGGTCTCGTAGCCTTCTTGGATGGTTTACAGACAAAAGGTATTTTGCCAAAAACGGTTATTTACTCCGGTAATCCAAACGATAATGCCTTAATCGGCACCATCATCGGTTGTTACCAAGATGCCGGTGTTCGCGGTAAAGTTCAGCAAGGCGCGGCTTGGTGGTTCAACGATACGAAACACGGCATGGAAACTCAGTTAACATCTATCGCTGATTTATCCATCGTAGGCAATATTTTAGGTATGCTTACGGACTCCCGCTCTTTCTTATCCTATGCTCGTCATGAATACTATCGTCGTATTTTATGTAACTGGCTTGGCAAATTAGTAGAAAACGGTGAATACCCTAATGATATTGAAACATTAGGTTCGATTGTAGAAGATATTTGTTATAACAACGTAGCTGCTTACTTCAACTTTGAAGTGTAATTAACACTTTACGTAAAACTTAGGTTAGAGGGTAACTTAAGTGCGACAGGTAATTATACTCGAAGTAATTCAGGTTAGAGGGTGACCTAAGTTAGAAGTAAATGGCCCGGTATAAGGAGATTGTGATGAAATCGATTCAAGAACTGCATGCCGTAGCAAAACGGCCACTAAGAGTTATGCAATTTGGCGAAGGGAATTTTTTACGAGCATTTGTAGATTATGCTATTGATGTTGCCAATGAAAAAGGAGTTTTCAACAGTAATGTAGCCGTCATCGTACCGATTAAAGGCTGCGAAGTACGTCAGCGTTTTGACCAACAGAATAATGTATATACTGTTTGCTTACGCGGTAAGAAAAACGGTGCCGTATATGAAGAAAACAGACCGATTACTTGTATTGAAAAAGTAATTTGCGCCTTCGAAGATTACAAGGACTTCATGGAATTGGCACACACCGAAGAATTGGAATTCGTAGTATCCAATACGACGGAAGCGGGCATCGTGTATGACGCAACCGATAAGTTTGAAAGCTGTCCGCCAATCACATTCCCGGGCAAATTGACTAAATTCTTATACGAACGTTTCACTTTTTTCAAAGGGGATGCCACTAAAGGTTTGATCATGTTACCGGTTGAACTTATTGAAAAAAATGGTGAAGCTCTCGAAAAATGTGTGATGCAGTTCATCGATTTATGGCAATTGCCGGAAGAATTTAAAAACTGGGTGAACAGCCATTGTCGTTTTGTAGGGACTTTGGTAGACCGTATCGTAACCGGTTATCCTCATGGCAAAGGTGCTGAATATGAAGAAGTGTTAGGCTATAAGGATGAACTCCTCGATGTAGCTGAACCATTTGGTTTATGGGTTATCGGCGACGAAGCGGTAGCACCGAAACTTCCTTTATCCTCCGATAAATTAGAAGTAGAATTTACCAATCAACTTGAAGTATACAAAGAACGCAAAGTTCGTATCTTGAACGGCGCTCACACTTCCATGGTATTAGGTGCTTATCTCGCCGGGTTCGACTATGTAAATCAGTGTATGGCCGATGATGCCATCAGAACGCAGCTGGAACAATCTGTATTCGATGAAATTGTGCCAACTGTGCATATGCCACGTGAAAAAGCAGCCGGTTTTGCCAAAGAAGTGTTCGGACGTTTTGAAAATCCGTTCGTGCAACACGCTTTGCTCTCTATTTCTTTGAACTCCATCTCCAAATGGCGTGCTCGCGTATTGCCAACCTTCAAAGATTATGTTACTGCCAATGGCAAATTGCCAAAATGGCTGACCTATTCCTTAGCCGCTTTACTCGCTTTCTATCGTACGACGGAACCGGGGAATGGCTGCTTAATCGGTCATCGCGGTGACAATACGTATGAAATTCATGATGATGCGGATAAATTACAAGTAGTTGCTAAAGCCGCAGCTTTGAGTACAACAGATTATGCCATTACTTTGTTGGGCCGTGAAGATTTCTGGGGCGAAGATTTGACTAAAATCGAAGGCCTTACAGATGCCGTTACGGCAACCTTGGAAGCTATTGAAAAAGATGGCATCGGTGCTTATATTGCGGCTCTTGGCAAAGAAAGTTAAGTCGCTTACTATAATAGGAGTAAAATATGGCAGTTAATGATACAAATTTGCCGACAGAAGAAGTGATTACCAAGGCATTGCGCATACATGGCAGTGACAATGTGGCGGTAGCGGTGGTGCCCTTAGCAAAGGGCACCGAGCTCACCGTTCAGGGTATAACAGTAACTACTTCTTCGGATATTCCTATGGGGCATAAGATTGCCTTACAGGATATACCGGAAGGTGTGAATATTGTGAAGTACGGTTATCCCATAGGCCGTGCGAAAACAGCAATAAAAGCCGGTGATTGGGTACATTCCCATAATGTACAAAGTAATTTAGGAGAGCTCCTCGATTATACCTATGAACCGGTGGCTAAAGTGACAGAATCGGTAGAAAATATAGGAGCTTCTAATGACACAGCAGTTAACGGTGCAATGACCGAAGTTATGGGGACAAAAGAATCAACCTATACCTTTGAAGGTTATAAGCGTGATGACGGCTCGGTAGGCATCCGCAATGAGGTTTGGATTATCCCCACCGTAGGCTGTGTTAACGGGATTGTCAAAACGTTGGAACGCATGGCTAAAGAGTTCCCACAGGAAAATGTGGACGGTATTTATGCCTATGCGCATCCACACGGCTGCTCACAATTGGGTGATGATCAGCTTCATACGCAGCGCATTTTAAGCGGGCTTGTGCACAATCCGAATGCCGGAGCCGTATTAGTGGTAGGTCTAGGTTGTGAAAACAATCAGATTTCACTCTTAAAAGAAGTTATCGGCGATTACGATCCGGACCGTGTAAAATTTATGACTTGCCAGGCTGTAGAAGATGAAATCGAAACCGGCATGGAACTTTTAGAAGATTTGGTTGCCTATGCCAACCGTTTTACCAGAACGACTTGTCCCGCATCGGCTTTGACTATCGGTCTTAAATGCGGCGGGTCCGACGGTTTCTCCGGCATTACAGCGAATCCTTTGGTAGGTGATTTATCCAACCGCATTATTGAAGCGGGGGGGACCTCGATTTTGACGGAAGTGCCGGAAATGTTCGGCGCTGAAACCATATTGATGAATCGCTGTCGTAATAAAGAAGTTTTTGAAAAGACCGTACAATTAATTAATAATTTTAAAACATATTTCAAGAGTTACGGCGAAGAAATTGATGAAAATCCATCACCCGGCAATAAAGCGGGCGGCATAACCACTTTGGAGGATAAATCACTGGGATGCGTACAAAAAGCGGGCGATGCCATCGTGGAAGATGTATTGGCTTATGGTGAACGGGTTCATCACAAAGGCCTTAACTTATTACAGGCGCCGGGGAACGATTTGGTAGCGGCTAACGCATTAGCGGCCGCCGGGGCACAAATGGTATTATTTACTACCGGCCGAGGCACACCGTTTGCTTCACCGGTACCAACCGTGAAAATCGCCAGCAACTCGAAATTGGCAAACTTTAAGAAAAATTGGATAGACTTTAACGCCGGTACTTTATTAACCGGTGAAACGATGGAATCATTGGGTGATAGATTCCTACAGTATATTTTGGACGTGGCTTCGGGTCGCACTCATGTTAGAGCTGAAGCTTTGGACAAAAGTGAATTGGCTATTTTTAAAGATGGTGTAACTTTATAGGTAGAGGTTCTATAAAGCATACCCTATGGAGGGATTTCCATGAGTACGAGTACGAAAGCAGTTCAAATGGACACAATGAGTGTAGCCACGCCGGCCGTTGGAGCCGACGTAACAGATGTAATGACAAATGGTGTAAATGCCGAAGTGACCGCTAATGGCACAGGGGCTACACCTAAATTGAAATGGAGTGAAAAAATCGGCTATGGGTTCGGCGATTTCGGTAACGGATTCATGTTTGACCTTGGTCAAGCCTATTTAACAAAATTCTGGATTGATGTTTGCATGATTCCGGCCGGTGTAGTAGGTGGTATTTTTGCCTTCACCAAAATCTTTGATGCCTTTATGGATCCGATTGCGGGGGCCAGTATTGACCGGCGTAAAAATATCGGCAGCCGCGGTAAATTCCGTCCGGTTATGCTGATTTCCAGTATTATTTTGGCTATTTTGACAGTAGTTACCTTTATGATGCCGGATCTTGATATGGGCGGTAAAATCTTATTTGCTTACGGTGCCTATATGGCCTGGGGTCTTGTATACTCTTTTACAAATATCCCGTATGCTTCTTTGGCCAGTGTTATGACACGCGATGTAGAAGATCGCAGTCAACTCGCTACAACACGTCAGGCCGGTTCCATCGGGGCCCAGCTCATTACGGGTGTCGCTTTTATTCCGATTGTATTGATGTTTGACTCACCGCAACACGGTTATCTCATTGCCGCGATTGTTATGTCTATTATCGGCGTGTTGGGGTTTGCTATCTGCTACTGGACAACGAAAGAACATGTGCCGGTAAAACGTAATACGAAAGCGGAAAGCAAAGTAAGCTTCAAAGATTATGTAAAAGTTGTTTTCACCAATAAACCACTCTTTTGCTTGATTTTGATGACTTTATTTACAATTTCAGCTATGAATACGAACAATGCGATGATGGTGTTCTTCTGTCAATATAACTTAGGCAACATCGCCTTACAGCCGGTAGTTAACGGCATCATGATGGGGTGCTCTGTTGTGGGTATTTTGATGATTCCTAAATTGGTAGCCAAATTTGGTAAAAAACGCACAGCTATCGGTGGTTTAGTCATTGGTTGTGCTGCTAATATGTTGAATTTCTTCATTCCTACCAATGTGTATTCTTTTATCTTATTAGTTACGATTGGTTATGTAGCTCTCGCTATTCCAAACGGTATTACTTGGGCTTTGGTATCTGACGTAATCGACTACAGCGAATGGCACAACGGGATTCGTAAAGAAGGCACAACCTATGCGGCTTTCAACTTCTCTCGTAAAATTGCGCAGGCTATGGCAGCGCTCGTAAGTGCTCTTATTTTAAGCTTAACCGGTTATGTAGCCAACGCGATTCAAAGCGAAATGACCTTGACCGGTATTAAAGCAGCTATGACTTTGTATCCGGGGGTGGCTCTCGGTTTGGCCGCTTTAATTCTTTGGAAATTATATGATTTATCCGATGAACGTTACAAACAAATCGTAGCCGATTTAAGTAATGGTTTATGGGAAAAAGGTAAAATTGAATAATTGAATTATGTAAATAATTAATTATGTGAAATAAGCATAATTGAAAAAAGGAATTTGCAATTACGATATAGAATTTAGATGTATCAGCAACTTTTGTTGACTTGTTAGTTTAGACGTATTAGTTTAGACGTATTAGGGAATTCAAGTGAATGAGAGGCTATACTATGCAAACTACGTATGAAAAAGTTGTTTCGGTTTGTTCGTATTGCGGTTCCGGTTGCCAGATAGAATTTACTGTCGATAAAAAGGCTAACCGCATAATTTCTGCAAAAGGCGCTCCGGGTCGTACCAACGAGGGGCGCCTTTGTTTAAAGGGTTTTTACGGTTGGGATTACCTGAATGACCCTCAGCTTTTGACGCGGCGTATTACGAGTCCTATGATTCGTAAAGGTGGTAAAGGCAGCCCGTTGGAACCGGTTAGTTGGGATGAGGCCATTGCTTATACAGCCGAACGACTCAAAGCTATTATTAAAGAGTATGGTCCCGATGCCGTGATGGGGGCCGGTTCGGCTCGTGGTCCGGGGAATGAAGCAGGCTATATTACGCAAAAATTTATGCGTGCCGTAGTGGGCACTAATAATGTAGATCATTGTGCCCGCATTTGTCACGCTGCCTCCGTAGCCGGATTGAAAGCCTCCATCGGTGAAGGGGCCATGTCAGTCAGCGTGCCTGAAATTGAAGATGCGGAGGTTATTTTCAATATTGGATATAATGGAGCAACATCCCATCCGATTGTGGCTCGCCGCATTATTAAAGCGAAAGCTAAAGGGGCGAAGATTATTTGTGCGGATCCTCAAATTTCGGAAACGGCTCGTATTGCGGATATTCATTTGCAGCAAAAAGGGGGCACCAATTTGTTGCTCCTCAATGCGTTGGCCTATACGATAATTGATGAGCATCTGACGGATGATGAATTTATCAAGGCACATGTGAACGGCTATGAAGAGTTTGTGCCTAAGCTTGCCAAATATGCACCGGAAGCGGTAGCCGCTGAAATCGGCGTCAGTGCGTCCGCTATTCGTGAGGCAGCAAGGCTTTACGCATCGTCGAAACATTCCGTTATTCTTTGGGGCATGGGGATTACTCAGTTCTCTCAAGGCGTTGATAGTGTGGCGGCTTGTTCCAACTTGGCACTTTTAACGGGCAATTACGGTCATTATGCGACGGGAGTAGGTCCGGTGCGTGGTCAGAATAACGTACAAGGCACCTGCGATATGGGCATTTTGCCGGATGTTTATCCGGGGTATCAGTCGGTGACGGATGATGCGGTACGCGCTAAATTTGAAAAAGCCTGGGGTGTTTCCTTACCGTCCAAACCGGGTATTAAATTGACGCAAGTACCGGATTATGTGCTTGGTGAAGCGGATCCTAAGAAGCGGATTCATGCCTACTATATTCTCGGCGAAGATCCGGCCCAATCGGACCCTAATTTGGAAGAAATTCGTGAAACCTTAAAACAGATAGATTTAGTTATCGTGCAGGATATCTTTATGAATCGCACGTCGGAATATGCGGATGTTCTTTTCCCGGCTACGGCGTGGGGTGAACATGACGCCATTTATACCTGCTGTGACCGAGGTTTTCAGCGGGTGCGAAAGGTGATTGAGCCGCCTGAAGGGGTAAAACCTGACTGGGAAATTCAGAGCCTTCTGGCAACGGCTATGGGCTATCCGATGCATTACAACAACACGCAGGAAATTTGGGATGAAATGCGTAAGTTATCGCCTAAATTCACCGGTGCTACTTATGAAAAAATCGACGCCTTGGGCGGCGTACAGTGGCCTTGTTATGATGAAAGCATGGACGATAAAGGTACCATGTTCCTTCATGAAGGTGGTCATTTTGCTACCGAGGACGGTCGTGGGAATTTGCTTTTCACCGATTATGAGCCGGTGAAAGAAGAAGTGGATGCAGAATATCCAATGTCCTTCTGTACTGTTCGAGAAGTTGGTCATTACTCGGCTCGGACTATGACAGGCAACTGCCGCATGTTGGCAAAACTGGAAGATGAACCGGGCTGGGTAGCCATGAATCCTAAAGACTGTGAAGAACTTGGGATGGCGCAAGGAGATTTGGTTCGGGTTCGTTCACGGCGCGGCAGTCTCATCACACGCTGCTTGCCGACGGAACGGGTTAAACCGGGTTCGACCTATATGACCTATCAGTGGTGGATTGGTGCTTGCAATGAATTGACGAATACAGCGCTTGACCCTAAGAGTAAAACGCCGGAATATAAATATTGTGCCTGTCGCGTTGAAAAACTGGATGACCAGGCTGAGGCGGAAGCGTATGTACAATCACAATATGCATTGATTCGGTCAAAAATGGGGATAGAAAAGGCAGGTGCCAACGTATGAATCGATTTGTAAAAGGAAATCCTTTATTTTGTATAGGCTGCCGTACTTGCATGGTAGCCTGTGTAGTAGCTCATCGCGGTAACGGTATTTTTACGACCGATCCTGAGAGCGAAGATTTTTATCCGCGCATTCATGTGGTAAAAACGAAAACTAAGACGATGACGGTGCAGTGTCATCAGTGTGAAAATGCGCCGTGTGTCAAAGTGTGTCCCGTAGGGGCTTTGGAAAAAGGCACTGACAGTATACTACTTCACGAAGAACGATGCATTGGCTGTAAACAATGCACTATGGCTTGCCCGTTCGGGGCTATTCAAATGAAATCGGTAGTCGATGAAGGTACGGTGCGGGTAGTGGCCAATAAATGTGACCTTTGTGCCAATACGGAAGAGGGCGTCCCGGCCTGTGTCAGCCATTGTCCGACTGACGCGTTGACATTTTACGAAATCGACAGTGTGCAGAACGCGGTGGATAAGAAAAATCTCCAAACAGCATTAAATGCCTGGGCTGTAAAGGAGGGACAAGTATGAATCAGTTTGTCTACTGTGATGTGAATCTTTGCATCGGTTGCGGCATGTGTGAACGACAATGCATCATGTCCCATTACGATTTAAAGATGACGGAAGTGAAACTCAATGACCCATTGCAAAGGGCTCGTTGCAAGACCTATCGTCAGCCGGAACTGAAAGCGGCGGTTCACTGCAAGCAATGTGACAATGCATCCTGTATGGCCGCCTGTCCGGTAGGGGCTATCAGCAAACGGGATGATAAGATGATATTCATTGATGAAAGCCTTTGCATCGGTTGTCGCGAGTGCGTATTGGCTTGTCCGTTCGGCGCCGTCCGTATGGCACCAGTAGCAGACGGTCGGGTAGTGGCTACTAAATGCGATTTATGCGTTGATACGAAGGCGGGCACACCGGCTTGCGTCAAAGGCTGTCCGAAGAAGGCCTTGACTTTGATGAACGACGAAACATTAAAGGCATGGCTTTTACATAAACAGGAGCATTCGGCATAACTGCATTTTCTTATATTTTGTTGTATTTTTGCTATACTGAGAATTATGTAATAAGGCTAAAAACGGCTCTCTTGTAAAGTACGCTGTGAGGCGACTATACAGGAGAGCCGTTTAGTTTTTATTGCTAAGAATTAAGGTTTATAAGGGTTATAGGCTTATAGGACAAAATTTAGTACTAGGAAGCATAGATTAATTTAAGGGTATAGGACATACTTTATTAGTTCTACAGAAGTCCTTTAATCCGTTCCGGATGGGTAATACATTTAAAGGAATCGGGGCGCAACACATTACAGAGGGTAATGTTATATTTTTGGGCCAATTCGATTCCTAGTTCCGTCGGCATGGCACGGGAACAGAAAATCGGTACGCCAATGCGATGCACTTTCTTTATCACCGACTGGGGCACACGGCCGCTGAAGATTAAAATTTTGTCGGATGTATCAATCTTTTGGGTGGTTATAATGCCTAAGAGGCGGTCCAGTACATTGTGACGGCCTACATCTTCCGCATAGGCTACCACCTTACCGTCTTTTACGAGGGCCCCTTCATGAACGCCGTGCGACGTATGATGCGCTTTCGTGATGGAATCGAGGAGACCACCGTAATTACAAATTTCATCGGCACTGACCGTTAAATTGGCTTTGGCTGCCGGCGGAATGACCGGGGCCGATTCATTATAATAGGCTGTATTGTGGTTTAAGGTTACATCGATGCGATGGGAATCTGAATCCATGGCGATGTGAGCAATATCCTCTAATTGGCTGATATGACCTTCCATGAGGCAATAGCCGATGATTAAATCGCGAAAATCATGCGGTGAGGCAATGAGCGTTGTTATACGCTTGTTTTCAATAAAAAGCTTATAGGCCACTTCGTCAGAGATAGTAAGCTGTTCTTCGACGGCGCCTTTGCCTTTTTGATAGGAGATACAATTGTGATAATTAGTGTCTGATAAAGAATACATAACAAACCTCCTTGGATGATTCGCACTATGCGGACAATGTACCGGTGAGAATGTACTTGATTACTTTATTATACATGACTTGAGCATGTTATACAATTTTTATAGGAATTTACACTGTAAAAATAGCATAACAAAAGCCCTAAGTGTGGAGACTCAGGGCTTTTGCCGTTTTGTGAAGAAGATGAAGTTTGTATAGACTATCCTGAGAGGATATATTACTAAAGTTTGAAAAAACTATCCTAAGAGGATACATTAACGAAGAGTAGGGTGACAGCAGGATCCTCAAGGAATAAAGGAATCGACTCCGTGCAAGCGGACAAGACATAAAGTGTGTCCGGTTGTATTTGGAGGTTACCTATTTGAGCCTTGGCAGAGGGATCAAAAGGTAAATTTGGAACATAGAGGAAGCTATGTTCGAGAGGATTAAGTTGAGAAGAAGAAGTTAACACAGAGTAGTTAACCTTCATTCCTTGTTGGAACATAACATTAAAATCTGTTGCTTTCCCCTTGGAGTAGGTGTGATAAGCACCATCGAAGTAAGCTACTTCGTACGGTTTTAATAGGTATGTTTCTGCTGTTTCTTTAAAAGATAGGTATAACTGATTGTTTAGCGGAGTAATTAGACGTTGATAGCCCGGAAGCAAAGTAAATTCAGACGATTCAACATCAACTGTAGCGGAACTTATCCGAATGGCAAAATCTCTCTGGCTATAAGAGCTTTGCGGAGGATAAATATAAAACTCAGTTGTAGAACCACCGGACCAATTCGATGTGGTGGCGTCTTTACGACTAATCGCTGTAATTTCCATAGCGCCTCCTAAGCGTTCTCATCTATTCGCTACATACAATATAAGTCAGTTACGTCTAAAAACTGTCAAAAATCAAAACTTTTTTCAAAATTTGAAAATTAGATGTTTTTTTGGTTATTCTTGATGTATATTAGACGTATAAATTTAACATTCCTAATATATGTACGGGAAATATATGTGAGGAATAAGTTGTATTTTTTGAATGGAGGCAATCATATGGCTAAGTTAGTAGAATTCGTTCCAAATTTTAGTGAAGGTCGCGATAAGGCAAAAGTTGAAAAAATCGTTGATGAAGCACGTAAAATTAAAGACTTGAAGATTCTTGATTATTCCAGTGATGCCGATCACAATCGTTCCGTAGTTACCTTAATCGGTTCCCCTGAAGCGGTAACCGAAGCAGCCATCAATATGGCGAAAGTAGCGATTGAACTCATCGACATGCGTACTCATGAAGGGGCTCATCCGCGTTTTGGCGCCGTTGACGTTGTTCCGTTTACACCGATTTCCGAAGTAACCATGGAAGAATGTGTGGAAATTGCCAATAAAGTCGGTAAAGCCTATGGTGAAATGGGGATTCCGGTTTATCTTTATGAAGATGCCTGCACTAAAGAAGATCGCCGTAACTTAGCCTCCGTTCGTAAAGGGCAATATGAAGGCTTCTTCGACAAAATTAAAGACCCTAACTGGAAACCTGATTATGGTCCTGCCGAAATGAATGAAAAATCCGGCTGCTCCGCCGTTGGCGCTCGTGTATCTTTGGTAGCCTTTAATGTTAACTTAAATACCAGCGATCTTGCCGTAGCTGACGCTATTGCCAAGAAAATTCGTCACATCGGCGGCGGTTTACGCTATGTCAAAGCTATGGGCGTTATGCTTGAAGAACGCAATCAGGTACAAGTTTCCATGAACCTTGTTAACTACCATAAATCCTCCGTATATCAAGCGTTTGAAATGATTAAAATGGAAGCCAAACGTTATGGCGTATCTATCGTAGGTAGCGAAATCATTGGTACCGTACCTATGGCAGCTTTAATGATGGCCGCTGAATACTATTTACAAGTTGAAAACTTTGACATGAACCAAATTTTAGAAAAACAATTGTTAGACTAATATAGCTTCCATGATTTACAACGATTAAATTGCGTATCGCTGTGCAATGAGAGTTGAAAAAAGTCCATATTTAGTGTAAATTAAAGGGTATAAAGTTATTTATCAAAGATTAACAGCCCTACAGGAGGTGCATTTATGTTCAGCGATATTGAAATTGCGCAAGCCAATCAGATGGAACCGATTACCAAAATTGCCGAAGAATGCGGCATTTTGCCACAAGAATTGGAACAATATGGTCATTATAAAGCTAAAATTTCCCTCGACGTATTAAAACGTTTGGAAGATAAACCGGATGGTAAATTAGTTCTTGTAACTGCCATTACGCCAACTCCGGCAGGCGAAGGTAAATCCACTACCAGCATCGGTTTGGCACAAGCTTTAAACAAAATCGGCAAAAAAACTGTAGTTGCTTTGCGCGAACCTTCTTTGGGACCGGTATTCGGTATTAAAGGCGGTGCTGCCGGCGGCGGATACGCTCAAGTAGTACCGATGGATGATATTAATCTTCATTTTACCGGTGATATGCATGCCATTACGGCAGCTAATAATTTATTATCCGCTATGATTGACAATCATGTACATCAAGGTAATGAATTAAACATTGATCTGCGTCAAATCAGCTGGAAACGTGTTATGGATATGAATGACCGTGCTCTTCGCAACGTTGTTGTGGGGATGGGCGGCAAAGTATGCGGCTTCCCGCGTGAAGACCATTTCATGATTACCGTAGCCTCCGAAATAATGGCTGCATTATGCTTGGCAACAAGTCTTCAGGATTTAAAAGAACGTTTTGGCCGTATCGTTATCGGCAGTACCTATGATGATCAACCGGTTTATGTACATCAGCTCGGTTGTGAAGGCGCCATGGCTATGCTCATGAAAGACGCCATTAAACCAAACTTGGTGCAGACTTTGGAACATACGCCGGCCATCGTACATGGCGGTCCGTTTGCTAACATTGCTCACGGTTGTAACTCCATTTTAGCAACTAAAATGGCTCTTAAATTGGGCGATATCGTAATTACGGAAGCCGGATTCGGTGCCGATCTCGGGGCTGAAAAGTTCCTCGACATCAAATGCCCATACGGCAATTTATTCCCTCATGCCGTTGTTATCGTAGCCACTATTCGTGCGCTCAAAATGCATGGCGGTGTTAAAAAAGCTGACTTAAACGAAGAAAATGTAGAAGCAGTTAATGCCGGTTTTGTAAACCTTGCTAAACAGGTTGAAAACATCCGAGCTTTCGGTTTACCGGTATTGGTAGCCATTAATAAATTCTCGTCAGATACACCGGCCGAAATTGAGAAGTTATTACAGAAATGTGATAGCTACGGCGTAGACGTAAGCCTTAACGAATGTTGGGAAAAAGGCGGCGACGGCGGTATCGATATGGCTAAACAGATTGCAACTATGGTAGAAGGTACCGACTTCAAACCTACCACTATGTACGATAAGGAAGAAAGCATTCCGGAAAAATTGACGAAAATTGTGCAGAAAATTTACGGCGGCGACGGCGTTGAATTTACAGCCAATGCTAAAAAACAAATTAAACAGTTGGAAGACTGGGGTCTCGATAAACTACCGGTTTGTATCGCCAAAACACAATATTCTTTGAGCGATAATCCGGCCTTATTGGGCGCACCTAAAGACTTTAATATTACCGTACAAGACGTGCGTATAGCTAACGGTGCGGGCTTTATCGTTTGCCAGACCAGCAATATCATGGTTATGCCGGGCTTACCGAAGAAACCGGCAGCCCTCAATATGGATATCGATGAGGACGGCAAAATCACCGGCTTATTCTAAAATCAGCTTGCAAAAATTCATGCATACTGAACTTAATTGGGAGGAAACACATGGAATTAAAAGCTTTATCCGTAGAAGCATTTATCAATGAAACAGGTTCCGATTCGCCGGCTCCGGGTGGTGGCAGCATTGCGGCCCTTAACGGCGCAGCCGGTGCGGCTTTAATCGAAATGGTGGCAGCGCTTACCATCGGTAAAGAAAAATATGCCGCTGTAGAAGCCGAAATGAAAGACATTGAGGCAAAAGCTCATGAAATGAAAGCTCGCTTCTTGGCATACATTGATGAAGACAGTGCAGCCTTCAATAAAATTATGGCGGCTTTCAAATTGCCGAAAGAAACGGACGAAGACAAAAAAGCTCGTTCCGCGGCTATTCAGGAAGCTACCAAAGGGGCTGCTTTGGTGCCGTATCATATCGGTGAATTGGCGAATGAATTATTGCCACTCGCTGAAGCTGTTATCGTAAAGGGCAATCAAAATGCGGTTACTGACGGTGCCGTAGCTACGATAAATGCCAGAACAGCTGTACATAGTGCGTTCTTAAATGTAAAAATTAATTTAGGCAGCATCAAAGACGAAGCTTTCGTTGCCGATTTAAATCAAAAAATGGCAGCTATCGAAGAAGCTATTGATGCCAAAGAACAAAGTTTATTACAAAAAGTAAATTTATAAGCCGTGAATAAATCATAGCCTATAGTTTTACTTGAAACTTGATGGCATGTGATTTTGTGCCATTTCAAAGTGATGATAAACTTTAAAAGTAAATGAACAGAGCGGTTTTTTATTAAATCGCTCTGTTTTTTTAGGTATTTTTAACAACTTCCGGACTAAATATGCAAAAATGTAATTTTAAATATTACTCTTTAGAGTGTAAAATAAGTATTATGATAAGCACAATAATCATGTAAGATTGGTAGAATCTATAGTGTTAGGTAACAGGATCGGTGTAGGGAGTTGAGGCTCGACTACGAGGTCGCAGCCGCATATTAAAACCGGTCACAGGTATTTAGGTCCATAAAGGAGTGAGTTCTCTTGTTTAAAATCGTAAGAAAAATCATTTTACATGCTAATATGTACCAGTATGATATCTTAGCCCCACGTTTAGCGGAGTCGGCATTACCGGGGCAGTTTGTAATCGTAAAACACGGCGAATACGGTGAACGTGTACCGCTCACTATTACCGATTATGATCGCGAAGAAGGTACTGTGAGCATTGTTTTCCAAACATTGGGTGACTCCACACAAAAACTTGCCAAATTGGAAGAAGGCGACTTTTTGACAGACTTCGTAGGACCATTAGGGAATCCGACCGATTTGGCGGAAATGTCCGACGAAGAATTGAAAGAGAAAAAGATTTTATTCTTGTGCGGCGGTGTCGGTACGGCGCCGGTATACCCGCAAGTTAAATATTTAAAATCTCGCGGCTGCTCCGCCGATGTTATCATTGGGGCCCGTAACAAAGATTTAATTATTTATGAAGAACAAATGCGCTCCGTAGCGGGGAATTTGTATCTGGCCACCGATGATGGTTCCACAGGCTTCCATGGTAATGTAGTGGCTTGTATGAAAGATTTAATCGAAAAAGGTAAAGAATATAACCATATCGTTGCCATCGGTCCGATGATTATGATGAAATTTGTTACCATTGCGGCTAAAGAATTGAACATCCCAATCGTAGTATCCTTGAACTCCATCATGGTTGACGGTACCGGCATGTGCGGTGCTTGCCGTGTTACTATCGGTAATGAAGTGAAATTTACTTGCGTTGACGGTCCTGAATTTGACGGTTACTTGGTAGATTTTGACAATGCTATGCAGCGTCAGACCATGTACAAGACGGAAGAAGGGCGTAAATTAATTCGTGAAATGGATAAAGCTATGCCAAATCCTGACTGTACGTGCCGTTCGGAAGAAAGTGCGGAAACGACGGAACTTACAGATAAGGCTAAACGCATTCCGGTACGCGAACAGGATCCTAAGGAACGGGCGACGAACTTTGAAGAGGTTTGCTACGGTTACAGTCAGACAGAAGCCATGCTGGAAGCACAGCGTTGCTTGAATTGTAAAGTACCGCGCTGTGTTGAAGCCTGTCCGGTTCACATTAATATTCCGGGCTTTATCCAAGCGTTAAAAGCCGGCGATATTGAAGAAGCGGGTCGTATTATTGCGCAGCAAAGTGCCTTACCGGCTATTTGCGGTCGTGTTTGTCCGCAGGAAGAACAATGTGAAGGCGCTTGTGTAATGGGTATTCGTAATGAAGCGGTGGCCATCGGCAAATTGGAACGCTTTGTAGCTGATACAAACCTTGCCAACGGTGTTGTTTTTGGTGAAAAAGAAGCACCTAAAGGCATTAAAGTAGCTGTTATCGGTTCCGGACCGGCCGGTCTAAGCTGCGCCGGTGATTTGGCCAAAAAAGGCTATGACGTAACGGTATTTGAATCTTTACATAAATTAGGCGGCGTTTTGGCATACGGTATTCCTGAATTCCGCCTGCCTAAAGATCGCATTGTAAATAAAGAAGTGGAAAACATTAAGAATTTAGGCGTTAAGTTTGAAACCGACGTTATTATCGGTCGTACCGTAACCATCGATCATTTGATGGATAAAGAAGATTTCAAAGCCGTATTTATCGGTTCCGGCGCCGGTCTGCCTAAATTTATGCACATTCCGGGCGAATCGTCGAACGGCGTATTATCGGCGAACGAATTTTTGACCCGTGCGAACCTTATGAAATCTTATGATGACAGCTACGACACACCAATTGCCATCGGCAAAGTGTGCGTAACAGTCGGGGCCGGCAACGTAGCCATGGACGCCGCTCGTACAGCCCTTCGTTTAGGATCGGAATCTAAGATTGTGTATCGCCGCAGTGAAGATGAAATCCCAGCTCGTGCCGAAGAAGTTCATCACGCTAAGGAAGAAGGGGTTGAGTTCAATTTATTGACCAATCCGGTTGAAATTCTTCATGATGATAAAGGCTGGGTAACCGGTGTTAAATGTGTCAAAATGGAATTGGGCGAACCGGATGCATCCGGCCGTCGTCGTCCTAAGGAAATTGAAGGCTCTGAATTCGTTATTCCTTGTGATACCGTCATTATGTCCCTTGGAACGAATCCGAACCCGTTGATTCGCTCTACCACTAAAGGGCTTGATACGGAGTCGTGGGGTGGTATTATTGCCGATGAAAAAGGTGCTACCACCAGAGAAGGCGTTTTTGCCGGCGGTGATGCCGTAACCGGGGCAGCCACCGTTATCTTGGCTATGGGGGCCGGTAAACAGGCAGCCAGTGCTATTGATGAGTATTTATCTAAATAAGTAAAAAACATATATAAAGTTGTATAAAAAGCAGTTTCTAAATTCTTGCGCTTACCTATAAGTTTTGTTTATTTTGTGTCGGCCGGGATTTAGGAACTGCTTTATTATTTTCAAGTTGATTCATAGTTATTTTGTCAAATTTTTGGTGATTTACGGATAATTAGCTAAAAAAGCCTAAAATTAATCAAAGTCATAAATCAAGTTGGGTTGGATTTTCTTGGACGTTTTTCAGATTAGAATTATTTAAAATACAAGTAAGAAGGTAGTAAATATACGCATTAGTGTAATTGTAAGTACCAATTGATGTATGACAAAATAATTTGTCGGTCGTAATTTTGCAAAAGGGGTGGACCTATGAATAACGCAACTGTTCAATCTGCAATGACAATCAAACTTGACTTCTCCAAGGGCTTACCGGCGAAGAAAACCTTCCAGGAAGGCATTCGTCGGGCACCTGATCGCGGTTTTCGTTTGACACCGGAACAAACCGAAGTAGCTCTTAAAAATGCGTTACGTTACATTCCGGAAGAATATCATGATGAATTGATTCCTGAATTTTTAGAAGAATTAACGACACGCGGTCGTATTTACGGTTACCGCTTCCGCCCTGAAGGTAATTTATACGGCAAACCAATTGATGAATATAAAGGCAAATGTGTGGAAGGGAAAGCGTTCCAAGTTATGATTGATAACAACTTGGACTTCGCCGTAGCCCTCTATCCGTATGAACTTGTTACCTATGGTGAAACCGGTAGCGTATGTCATGACTGGATGCAATATTTGCTCATTAAACGTTATTTGGAAGAATTGACACAGGATCAGACGCTTGTAGTGGCATCCGGTCATCCGGTAGGTTTATTCCGCTCCAAACCGGAAGCGCCGCGCGTAATCATTACGAACGGTATGATGGTAGGCTTATTCGATAACTTAAAAGACTGGGAAATCGCCGAAGAAATGGGCGTTGCCAACTATGGTCAAATGACGGCCGGCGGCTGGATGTACATCGGACCGCAAGGTATCGTACATGGCACATTTAATACGATTTTGAACGCCGGTCGTATGAAACTCGGTATTCCGGTAGACGGCGACTTAAGCGGTAAATTATTCGTTACGTCCGGCCTCGGCGGCATGAGTGGTGCTCAAGGTAAGGCAGCTGAAATTGCCAACTGCGTAGCTATCATTGCGGAAGTAGACTATTCCCGTATTAAAACTCGTTTGGATCAAGGCTGGATTTCCGGCGTGTCCGATTCCATTCCTGAAGTGATTAAAATGGCGCAGGATTCCATGGCAGCCAAAGAAGGTAAAGCCTATGCGTACCATGGCAACATCGTTGATTTACTTGAATACATCGCTGAACATGACGTTCACGTTGATTTGATTTCCGACCAGACTTCCTGTCATAATGTATATGACGGCGGTTATTGTCCAAAAGGCATCACTTTCGAAGAACGTACCCAAATGTTGGCTGAAGATCCGGCTAAATTCCATGGCCTCGTAAATGAAACATTGAAAGCTCATTTTGCAGCGCTAAAAAAATTAACAGCTAAAGGCATTTACTTCTTTGATTACGGCAACTCCTTCATGAAAGCCGTATATGATGCGGGCGTTAAAGAAATTTCGAAAAACGGCGTTGATGAAAAAGACGGTTTCATTTGGCCAAGCTATGTAGAAGACATCATGGGTCCTCATCTCTTCGATTACGGCTACGGTCCGTTCCGTTGGGTATGCCTCAGCGGTAAACCGGAAGACTTACATAAGACGGACCAAGCCGCTATGGAATGCATCGAAGTGGATCGTCGTTATCAGGACCGCGACAACTATAACTGGATTCGCGATGCTGAAAAGAACCAGATGGTAGTCGGCACGCAAGCTCGTATTCTGTATCAGGACGAAGTTGGCCGTGTACGCATTGCGCTTCGCTTCAATGAACTTGTTCGTTTAGGTGAAATCGGACCGGTTATGCTCGGTCGTGACCATCATGACGTATCCGGTACAGACTCGCCATTCCGTGAAACATCTAACATTAAAGACGGCTCCAATGTTATGGCCGACATGGCTATTCAGACTTATGCAGGTAACGCAGCGCGCGGTATGAGCTTAATCGCACTTCATAACGGCGGCGGTACCGGTATCGGTAAAGCCATTAACGGCGGTTTCGGCCTCGTGCTTGACGGCAGTCATCGCGTTGATGAAATCATCCGCTCCGCTTTATCTTGGGACGTTATCGGCGGTGTAGCTCGTCGTTCCTGGGCTCGCAACGAACATGCTATGGAAACAGCTGTTGAATTTAACAAAACTCGTGCCGGCGTAGGCCACATTACGATTCCGTTCGTAGCGGACGATGCGAAAGTAAAAGCCGCTGTTGCTAAAGTATATCCGACAGCTAAAGTGATTAAAGACTAATAGAAGTCTATCAGCAGGCGATTGGCAGTCGAATAGAAGTTCCATAGAGCTTATTAACAAACAAATGAAAGACTATATGAAGAACGAAAGGAGCTGAATATGGGAGACCAATTATTAATAAAAAATGCTGCCCAGGTCGTAACACCGCTAGGTCATACGGCGATTAAAGGGGCAGCCATGAAAGATGTTAAAGTCTATGAAAATGCCTCTGTTCTCATCGAAGACGGTCACATTGTGGCCGTCGGCGATGGGGCGGAATGGGCGAAAACCGTACCGGCTGACAAACAGATTGATGCCACCGGTAAAACGGTGCTGCCCGGTTTCGTAGATTCGCATACTCACTTTGTGTTCGGCGGTTACCGTGCCGATGAGTTCTTGTGGCGCATGGAAGGCATGACGTACATGGAAATCATGGAACGGGGCGGCGGTATCAACAACACCATGAAGGCCACTCGCAATGCCTCAGCGGAAGAGTTGATTGAACACAGCATGGATATTTTAGAGAAAATGCTCGCTTTCGGTATTACCACGGTGGAAGGTAAAAGTGGTTACGGTATGGACCACGATACGGAGCTCAAACAGCTGGAAGTCATGAAAGAATTGGAACAGCGCCAGCCCGTAGAAATCGTGCGCACCTTCATGGGGGCGCACTCCATTCCCCCGGAATACAAAGGCCGTAACGAAGAATTCTTAGAATTCCTCGTTAAAAAAGTTATGCCGGACGTTAAAAAAGCGGACCTCGCTCAGTTCTGTGATATCTTCTGTGAAAAAGGCGTTTTCTCCATCGAAGAAAGCCGCAAATACTTGCAGCAAGCCAAAGACATGGGCTTTGACTTAAAAATCCATGCCGATGAAATCGTAACCTTGGGCGGTGCCGAATTGGGTGCTGAACTGGGGTGCACCTCGGCGGATCACTTATTACATGCATCTGATGAAGGTATTAAAGCGCTGGCAAACAGCGATACGGTAGCGACCTTGTTACCGACCACCGCATTTTGTCTCAAAGAACCGTTTGCACCGGCTCGCAAAATGATTGATGCCGGTTGTGCCGTAGCACTCGCTACCGACTTCAACCCGGGCAGCGGGTTCACCAACTCTGTACCTCTTATGATTGCTCTCGGTGTTATCTATATGGGAATGACGGCGGAAGAAGCCATTACGGCGCTTACGCTAAATGGGGCAGCTGCCGTAGGGCGTGCGGATACAATCGGCTCCCTTGAAGCCGGCAAACAGGCCGACCTGGTAATTCTCCAATATCCGTCCTACAAATTCTTGCCATATCATACGGGCGTGAACATTGTAGAAACGGTTATTAAAAAAGGCAAAGTCGTTCACCAGGCATAAGAACAACTTTACCTTAACAAATCCTCTAATATAAACTTCAAATAAAACTTCAAACTTCTTTATACCTCGTTTAAAACACTCTTTAGTCGTTTTTGATAGCTAATATGTCAGGTTGGCTACGATAAAAACGGCTGAAGGGTGTTTTTTTGTGATTTTTTCTGTGTTGACTCATACTGTCAGTGCCAATGCGCACCATTGGTGGAATTAAGCAGGAATAAAAAAATAAATAAAGAAATTCTCTTTTGTAGCCGGGTATAAAGGGGGCGATTATGTTTCAGGTTGAATTAGAATTGGACAAATTGATTAGTCAAGCGGTAAGGGAAAATGCCAGTGATATCCATTTTGATGCCACAAAGGAAGGTTTATTAATACGCTTTAGAATTGATGGAGTACTGGATATACATGAAAAGATAGATCAGGATTCAGCAGATAAGTTAATAAACAGAATTAAAATTTTAAGTGGTATGGACATTAGTGAAAAACGGTTACCGCAAGATGGGCGTTGGTGTTGGCAGGGCAAAGATAAAAAAGATGTTATGCTTCGTGTTTCGTCATTGCCTTCTGTTTATGGGGAGACAATAGTATGTCGTATTGTAGGTAGCGAAAACTGTTATAAAAGTTTAGAGCAATTAGGGATGACGGAAGAAGTACGACAAATCGTAATTAATTTATTGCAAAGGCCGTATGGTTTGCTTTTAATTTCAGGACCGACCGGTTCCGGTAAAACCAGTACATTATATGCTTTACTTAGGTTATTAAATACGGTTACGGATAATGTAATTTCGCTGGAAAATCCTGTAGAAGCAGATATTCCGGGTGCGATACAGGTGCAAATAAATCCAAAAGCAGGATTAACTTTTCCTAAAGCATTACGTGCTGTTTTGCGACAAGATCCTGATACGATTATGGTTGGTGAAATTCGTGATAGAGAAACTGCAGAATTAGCAGTTCAAGCAGCATTAACAGGTCACCGAGTGTTGGCGACAATACATACTAATACAGCATTAGGTGTACGAGAACGGTTATTGGATATGGGAATTGAAGATTATTTGGTTAGAGCAACTTTATTAGGTGCTATAGCACAGCGTTTGGTACGAAGAAAAACGAGTTGTGGCTTTTGTGGCCGATTGGCACTGTATGAATTATTAGCTTTACCGGATAATTCGGTAGATTGGACACATTGTGAACAATATGTAAGACCTACTTTATTGGAATCAGGAACGCTTGCTGTAAGAAAGGGGCTAACTACAGTTGATGAAGTAAGGCGTAACGGCATTGAAATTCGGGGAGTTTAATATATTGAAGGTGAGTTACTATGAGTTTAAGTGAATTGTTGCAGCGAGCCATTGCTGAAGGGGCAACAGACGTTCATCTTGAACTGCATCAGGAGCCTTATTTTCGCTTAGGTAATGATATTGTTAAGTGTAATGGGATTAAGGTATCAGATGCTTTGTTTACAGAAATTTTAAAAGCAAGTGAATGCGGCAAATTAAATAATGAAAATAGGGATAATGGTCATTTGAATGTAGTTACGACTTTGGAACATAAAGTAAGCGAGTCATTAGAACAAGTGGCTGATGCACGTAAATTATATGCGGCATTTTCGAAAGACAGCGCTTTTTCATTTAAAAAGATTAGAGTAAGGGTTCATTTATATCAAGCTAAACAACAACGTTGTGGTACATTGCGTATTTTATATAATCAGTCACTGATGATGCCGAATGGGGAAGCAGGTAAGTTATTGCATCGAATTGTTCATTTACAAGAGGGCTTAGTCCTTGTTACGGGGCCTACCGGTTCAGGCAAAAGTTATACTTTGGCTACCTGTCTACAATGCATTAATGATGAATGTCATAAGCATATTATTACCTTGGAAGACCCTATTGAATTTACATTTGAAAATAACCAAAGTTTGATTCATCAGCGTCAACTGGGACAAGATATGGAATCAATGGCTGCGGGCGTTCGCGATGCGTTACGTGAAGATCCGGATGTAATTATGATTGGCGAATTGCGTGACCGTGAAACCTTGGAAGCTGCATTACATGCGGCTGAAACGGGACATTTAGTATTTGCTACTTTACACACACAAAGGGCAGTAATGGCTATTAATCGGATGATTTCGGTTTTCCCGGCTTCCCAACAGGAAGAAGTGAGAGCTCAACTATCTCAAGTATTAAGAGCTGTATTATGCCAGCGGTTATTAAGATTTGATAAACAATTTGTGGTAGTTAGAGATATTTTATTAAATACACCGGCTGTAGCAAATTTGATTCGTCAACGTAAAGAACCACAAATTGTATCAATTCAAGAAACACAACCGCCAATGCAGACAATGGAAATGGCAGTAGCAGCTCTTAAAGCTGAATGGGGAGAACGTAGTGAATTTAAGGAGGTTTTGGAACAGGCTTATGAAACAGTATAACTATAGGGCCTTTGACGCAAAGGGGGTGATACAAGAAGATACCATATGGGCTGAATCAAGTGAAGAAATAGTTCAAAAACTGCAATATAAAGGATGGCATATTATTGAAGTTGCATTAATAAAATCTTCTGAAGTAAATAGTGTTAAGTGGCGGTATAAAGATATTATAGAGTTTTCATATCGTATGTCTTTATTACTAGAAGCAGGTATTTCTATACGCCGTGTTATGCAATTTTTGAGCGCTAAGCCGATAAAGCATATTCCTTATGTGGTAATTAATGAAGCTATACAGCGAGGTAATCCACTTTCAAAGGTATTATCAGAGGTAGGGTTCCCTAATATCGGTTGCGCTTTACTGCAAGCCGGTGAGGCTGCGGGTACTTTAGCGCACAGTTTTTCTCAAATTAAAGAATACTATGAGAAACAATGGGCGTGGCAACGACAATTAAGTGGAGCAGCGGCGTATCCGGCATTTTTATTGTTACTCATGATGATATTCATAGGCGTGACGGTAGTGTTTATATTACCGGCTTTTAAAAAAGTATTCATGTCTATGCAAGTACCTTTGCCATTTATTACAAAAATATTATTTAGTTTCGGAGATTTTGTCACAACTCATGTAACTTTATGCATAGGTTTATTAGGCTTATTCATATTTGGGAGTTGGTGTATCTGGCAACAAGCTGATATTCGTTTAGTCGTGTTGAGATATATATGGCAACGCGGTAGTGGGCATGAATGGTTTGATTGCTTTTTTTTAGCCAGAATTACAAAGGTATGGGCTATTTTATTGGACAGTGGCTTAACAATTACAGATATGCTGATATTAACAAAGTCATTATGGGGTAATCCCTATGCTACTTTATTGCAAACACAAGTAAATAATTTATTAGCTAAAGGAACTACATTTGGAGACGCTTTAAAAAAGGCCAAATTGGGAAATGAATTTCTTTGGGAGTTAATTACTATAGGTGAAGAGACTGGGGATATGGTAGCCATGCTGAATCATGGTGCTTCCTATTATGATCGATTGACTTCCCGTTATATGGCAAAATTACAACAATTAATGGAGCCGATTATGGTATCTCTTATGGGGATAGGGGTAGCTATCTTAGTCATTGCTGTTATGTTGCCTATGTTTAATGCAGTGACGGCAATGCAGCATGTTTAGTAATCAGAGTGTTAGGAGGATTTTTTATGGATAATGTAACAAATATTTCACTTAGAGAACGCGTTAAACAGTGGTTAGCATCGTATCATAAGGCCTTACGTGATAAACGTAAAAAAGAAGGTGGTTTCACCTTAGTTGAGTTAATGGTGGTAGTAGCAATTATTGCTATTTTAGCTGCGGTGGCAATGCCACAATTTTTATCGGCCGGGGACAAAGCTCGTGAGGCTAAAATCAAAGCGGACACACAGACAATTGCAAATGCGGCTCAACTTTATATGGTTGATAGAGGGACTGATGAAGTTCCTTCAGTTGAAGATTTATATAAAGCAGGCTATTTATCTGAAGCTGTTAAAACACCAAAGGGTGGAGATTATGCGGTAACATCTGAAACCAATGCAGGTGGTACAGGTACTCATATTGTTGTAACAGCTACTGATAATACGAATGCAAATTAGGCGAGAATCAGAATTTAATTATGGGGATAGTTTAGAACGTCTAAAATAAGTAAATTGGTTAAATTGATTGATTAAACTCTATGAGTTTAATGGTATGTAAGCTCTGATGTATAAAAAAGGAACGTAGTGGTTAGTATATGTGGTTACAATACATTGTAGGTGGTATAAGTGGTGCATTGGCCGGATTAACCGGTTTCTATCTCTTAAAAGAAATTGTTATAGAACGAGAACGGCGTTCTATAATTTTGATGTTAATTTACATTCTTATAGGAATGCTCGGCGGATTAATTTGCAGCCATTTGACAGTAAATATAAAAGAAAGTCTTTTAATGATTATCTTCGGTTTCACTCTTTTTATGGGCGCTACCATCGATAAGTATTACCTGATTCTGCCTGATGAGGGTGCTGTTTTTTTGCTCATAGTTGGAATAAGTCGGATATGGTTATTGGGGATTTCTTTTTTTCAAACTGTTGAAATGGCAGGCATTGTATTAGTGGGAGGATATCTATTTAGTAAATTAACAAACGACGGTTTGGGTCTTGGGGATGTGAAATGGTGTAGTGTATTTACATTATGGTTATCACCATTGGCTTTGTGGCAAGCTATTTTATTGGCGCTTATCGGTGGAACCGGTTGGGTACTTTTGTACTATCTGTATTCAGGTAAGGTATTACGTATACTGCCATTTGGTCCTTTTTTATGTAGTGCAGCCGCTATTATGTATATTTGGGAAAATTTATGGTCAATATTATGAAACACTATATAAATAATTTGAGCATATATTATGGAAAAAATCATTGTAAGGGTGGATTTTTATTAATAGAAGTTTTGATTTATAGTACATTATTAATTTTATTATTGGGGATGGCACAGCTTGCTATATCAAAAACCATGAACGAAAACTGGCAATTTGATCGAGTGAGTAGACTATTTTATTACACAATTAAACGAACTCAATTACTTTCTTTTAATGGTGGTTCCGGAACACAGGGAAGACCACTTAATACAATATACGTAAGTGATTCGTCATATGAGGTGAATTTATATGCTACCTTATGGGGAGAACAAGAAATTTTTGTGCCTAATACTATGAAGTTGGTAAATAATTCGAGAACAAAACAATCGGCATATTTAGGTAAATATGATGGGCAGAGTGATTTATATAGTTTTGAAATCTATGATTATGTATTGCGAAAATATCGAAAATATATTTTTTCGCAACAAACACCGAGGATTCGTTGGATTGAAGGAACATTCTAAAGGATATTTATATGCTGAAACTTTAGGCGGTACAATGATTGTTGCCTTATTTATCCTGACTGTTACGGCGATGATGGGGACATTAATTATTCAATGGCGAAGCGCTAAAAGAGCACAAGTAATAGTGCCCATTGCTATTACAGCGATGGAACAGAGTAAATATAATTATCAACAATTTGGCGAACCGGGAGAACTTCCTAAGGTAAAAGCGCCATATAGATTAGTTAGAGCAATAAATTCTAAGCATGTGCATAATATGGAAGTTAAGGAGTTAGAGGTAACAGGATATTATGGAGATCAAGAAATACTTCATTTCTCAACGTATATTTGGCAGGGAATATCGGCTACTAATAAAGAGAGGTAATTCCGGATTTTTATTGGGTGAATTGTTAATTAGTACTACTGTTATTTGTATTGCCATGGGGGCCTTATTAAGCTTAATGTTAGTCTCTTTGCAATGGGCACAACGCTGGCAAATAGAAAATGAGGTTTTATTAGAAAGCATGACGATACGATTAACAATAGTTAACTTTACTAAACGTGCAGATAAGACTGTTACGGTTGGCCGTACAGGCCAATATATTCTATATGATGGTGTACGTTGGTTTGGTATTGAGGGCACAGAAGCCAAGCGTGTTTTAAGTGATGGTCAAAAACAAGCATTATCCTCACCTACTATTAGTCCTTCTTGGGGGAGGCTCATAGTGACACCTCTTATAGAGGGAAAATCGTTTGAACAATTTTCTCCAAAAAGTCCTATCCACATGAATTGGCAAGTCGAAGTAAAGGGAACACCTAATACAATGAATGCTAATCAATATAAGATAGGGACGGATATTACGGTACTTCCTAATTTAGACTATTTTCAATATTCGCCAACAAGGAGCTGATATATTGAAGAGTCCTTTTAAGTTTAAAAACAAGCCCTGTTACTATGGGCGAAGAAAGAGCAAATGCGCTAAGACTAATAATATAGGTGGTTTTTTCACATATATGGCACTTATTATAGGGACAATATTACTTTTATTTTGGTCGGCATTGAGTGATGAAATGAATATTATCGTGGGGATTACTCATGATGAAGTAGCATTAACGGCTATGAATTATAAAGCAGAGGGCATCATTGGTTGTTTGTTACGAGAATACAGCGAAAAAGGTGATTTAATGCCTACAGTTCAGGAAACAATATATGAAAATGATGGTAATTATACAGCGTCATATATATTAAACAGGCAGGCAAGTAGTAGTGAATTTAAGGTTCGATATCGTAATCGTGTTACGGGGCAAATCGTACAATATTTAGTAGTTTTTAGGGAAGACCCAGGGCCGTGGCCAAAAAATCTTAATGTAGAGTTAGTAAGATTTTTTTAACAGGCTGTTAATGAAGGGATGGTTAGCAAATGAAATCAGAATTTATAGGGGTTGCGATGGGAGAGACGCAAACAATTGCTATTAGTATGGCGAAGACTAAGAAGGGGATAATAATTCAAGATGCAATTGTTGAAAAACGCCAAGATTCATTAATGAATGATTGTAAGCACTTGGTAAGCAAATATTCCCTAGAAGATAAACCTATAGGTATAACGGCTCTTGGTGAATGTCAGGATAAAGTTATGATTATCCCACCACTATCACGTCTGGAGATTAATCAGATGCTACATTGGACAGTTCCTGAATTTGTTACATGGCCGGAAGATAGCTATTATTTTGATTTTGTAGCTATAAATTTACCAAATCAAGTTAGGTCTTCCGGGAATGATAAATTAGTATACGTAGTAGCATTAAAAAAAGAGCACATTAATGAATTGGCAACCGGTGTCTTAAAGGGTGGTGGAAACCTCAAAATTATAGATTATGCACCGGGACCGATAGCACATAGGTTTGTTGAAAAAGAAGGCGCTGTAATCGGGATTATACATGATGATATATTGGAATTAACAGCTTGGTATAAATTTGTATGTATTTGCAATCATAAAATTTCGCTTGAGTCGGTTGATATAATGAAAGAATTGGAAGATTTAGAGGTAGATTTATTCAGTTATGGTATAAGTGGAATTTCAGGATTTTATTTATACGGTGATATATATGGCAATCTATCGGACGATGATTGTGCAGCTGCTTATGAAAAGTATGGTAAGCTTACGGCTATTCCTTTTGAAGAAACAAAAGAAGTAGCGAAAACGGAAAAGATAATATTGGAAAAATCAGATCCTTTTTTGCGGGATATGGCGATAGGTCTGGCATATCGAGGTATACAAAAAATGAGAAATTAACAACCACGCATTGAATGATATATGAATCATTAATAGCTAAAAATATAGTTGGCAGGTGAAATGATGTGAATTTTTTGACTTGGCCGTTTCGGTGTGAACGGTACTGTAGGCATCATAAATCAGTAATCATACTGATTGGAATCTTAGCCTTGTTCTTAGTAATATTTCTATGGGGATTTGGTTTTTACTTATACTATGAAAGTCAGAAATTGCATGAAGATATATACGAAATGCAAGCGGTAGGCAGCGCTAACCACGAGGCAGTTCAAAAGTATGAAAAGGTTATTCAGCAACGACTGACAAGAGATTTAAAACATAGTACCGGTCAAAGTATATTATTGCACACTGTCGATTGTGCAAATTCACAGATAGTTCTGGATACAGTTAATTTTACTGATGATGGTTTTAACGTAACTGGTATATGTACAAAACCGGAGGTCGTATTGACGTATAGTCAACGGCTCAAGGGGAGTTTGAAAGGAGTTATTGTTAATGCAAAACAAGGAATTGATGCTACTCGTAAAATCCATACATTTCAATTATCTGGAAAGTTTGAAAAGGCTAAACCTCAACCCAAAAAGGATACACCAAATAGTCGGTAGCTACATGGTACTTACACTTTTAGGAGTTGGTATAGTTCTTTGGTTCCATCAGGAGAGAAATGACTTATTAGCGATACAGGAACAACAGACTTTACAAAATGAAGCAGAACAAGTTGTTGTGAGCAGTGAGGCTTACGAGATGATTATGGCGACCGATAAGAAAGAAATAACTGAAGAAGCCTTAAAGGATAAACTAATGAAATATTTGTCCGGTAAAGCGTTAACAATTACAGCGATGGAAGAAGCGGAGAATAAGAAGGGTAAGAGCTTATCTGTAGAAGTAACAGGAAATTTACGAGATTATTTCACATTGGTTGAAGAATTGAATGGAGATAGTCCTGAACTACAAATAGAGCCTAAACAACTGAATAAACAAAACAATCAACTTCACATTCAATTTGATATTATTTCTTAACCCAAGAGCCGTGACTTTTGTCATGGCTTTTTTTAATACGCTTTTCATCTAAACCTAAACATTTTATTAACTTCTTTAATTCCTATTCGTTTTATACTTTTACTAAATGCCGCGATGTAGTAGAATAGAATCAAATGGGTATCGTACATAATGAGAATGGAGTAACAGGTAATAGTTCGTTGTGATTATGTATGACACAATCTGTAATAGGCGGGATTAAGTAATGAAACGAAATATAATTTTAATCGGCACCATGGGGAGCGGCAAGAGTCATTTGGGACGCAATTTGGCGGAAGCTAAAGGTTGGCAGTTCGTTGATACGGATCGACTTTTGGAACGGCGCTATAATTTGCCCATAGCCGAAGTGTATGAGAAGCTGGGCGAGAAGCTCTTTCGTTCGGCGGAGCGTGAAATTTTAAAGAAAGTTTGCATGTATCATGAGTGTATTATTTCCGTAGGTGGTAATTTTCCCCTTGATGTACGGACGGTACGATATTTACAGCGGTATGCGTATATTATCGGTATTCGGGCTTCTGAATATCGCATCGTGAAGCGGGTGAATCGTCGTATTGGTAAACGGCCGACCATGGATTATGATGATGTGGCGGGCTTTGTAGAAACGATGATGCAACGCTGGAAACCGGTGTATAAGAAGTGTGATTGTGTCATAGATACGACGTATGGTCGCACTGAAAATTTAATTGATTCAATCCACGAAACGTTAGCACGTGAAGGTGTGGAGTTCAAAAAACGACGTCCTATGGGGGTAGAGCAACATGAAAAATATTGCGATTCTAACGAGCGGCGGTGATGCGCCGGGCATGAATGCGGCGGTGCGGGCCTTGGTACGTAAAGGGATTTACGAAGGTTTACACGTCTATGGCATTAGCCGCGGTTTTGAAGGGCTTTTAAAAAATGATTTTGAATCTTTGAATCGCCGTGATGTAGGGGCTATCGTTAATCGTGGCGGCACGATGCTCAAGACGGCTCGTTGTACGAAGTTTAAGGAGCTGGAGAACCAGGAAAAAGCGGCTCAGATTCTTCGGGACCGTGAAATTGACGCGCTCGTTGTTATCGGAGGTGACGGCTCTATGGCCGGTGCCATGGCGCTTGCCAAACAGGGGATTCCCACAATTACGATTCCCGGCACTATCGATAACGATATGTGCGGTACGGAGTATACCATTGGTTTTGACACGGCCCTTAATACGGTGGTTGATGCGGTTAGCAAGATTCGTGATACCACGACGGCTCATGACCGTGTAGCCATCGTTGAAGTTATGGGGCGCAGTGCCGGCCATTTGGCGGTGCGTGCCGGTCTTGCCTGTGGTGCCGAAATGGTGCTTATTCCCGAAAAGCCCATGAGTCTTGATGAAGTGTGTGATCAGCTTCGTATTTCCCATAATGCAGGCAAAACGAACAGCATCATCATGGTGGCCGAAGGGGCGTATCACAGTTTTGAAGTGTGCGGTTATATTAATAAACACCTCAATATTTCGCCGAGTGTTACCGTACTCGGTTATTTGCAACGCGGCGGGTCGCCGTCGGCTCGTGATGCGGCCATGGCGGCGCTCATGAGTGAAAAAGCGATTGATGCTCTCCTCGAAGGTAAGAGTAATTGTTTGACCGCTGTTTTAAACGGCAAGATTGAAATGGTGCCGTATGAAGAAGCCTGCACACGTTGTTATCCTATCAGTGAATCGGAATATGAGCTGATTTCGGTATTGGCTCGATAGGTTCATTAAGCACTCATTAGTGAAACCTATAATTATTATCGATTATACATATGAGCTGAAAAGCCCTTCTTTGCCGTATAGTCGAGAAGGGCTTTTTAATTATATGAAAATTGAGAGACCTGATTATTTTGTCTTTAAGTAAAGGAGTTAAGCACATGTGGCGGACAAAGAAATTTTGGGGGATCCTCATCCTCATATTACTGGTCTTGGGTGGCGCTTTTTATTATTTCAAAACAAAAGATAACACACAAGCGACCTCGTATACGACGGGGAAAGTAGAGCGGGGGAATATTGCCTCGGTTATTACTTCGACGGGTACTATCAACCCGACAAATTATGTAGATATTTCCACTAACGTGGCCGGCATGTTGGAACAGGTTTTGGTTAAAGAAAATGATCATGTAACGGCCGGTCAGGTGATTGCTACCATCGATGCCCGTCAATTACAGGCAACGGCTGATGATGCACGAGCTACGCTCGAAAATTCCAAAAATGATTTAGATCGTTACAGCACCTTGGTCGCGCAAGGGGCCATTCCGCAACAGACCTATGATACAGCCCTCATGAATTACCAGAAGGCTCAGGCTGCTTATGATCGGGCGGTAGCTAATTTATCCGATACGACCATTACATCGCCCATGGACGGTACGGTTATCGGTACGCCGTTAAAAGCGGGTCAGACTATCAGTACCGGGATTTCCACGCAGATGATTATCGCTACGGTTGCTGATTTGAGTAATCTTGAGATTTATTTGACCGTTGATGAAACAGATATCGGCAGTGTTAAAAAAGGTGCTCGCGTAGATTTCACGGTTGATGCTCATCCGGGCAAAACCTTTACGGGCTATGTCAGCGATATTGCCTTGGGGACCAAGGGTAATATGGGGACTACCAGCAGCAGTGTAGTGTACTATACGGTTAAGGTAGCCATTTCGCCGAGTGATGCTTCGAATTTCTTCCCGACTATGACGGCTCGTGCTACGATTTACGGCGATGAACGGACTAATGTATTGGTTGTGCCGTTGGCCGCCGTGCGTACCGATAAAGTGGGCGAATACGTGTATGTAATTAAAAACGGTAAACCGGAACGAACCAGTGTAACAACCGGTCTTACCGGCGAAACGACGATTGAAATTGCCAAAGGTTTAAATGAAGGCGATGAAATTGTTGTCAGTGGTGATGTAGGTTCCTCGTCGTCCAAACAGAGTAACTCCGGCGGGCCTATGTTCTAGGAGGAATGCAGATGAAACAAGCAGTCATTTCACTGGAAGGAATCACCAAGACTTATGTTAACGGTAAACTGGTAGTGCCGGTACTACACGGCATTGACCTCAATATTTATGAGGGCGAGTTTACTTCCATCATGGGTCCATCCGGTTCGGGGAAATCCACGTTTATGAATATTTTGGGCTGTTTAGACAGACCGACTTCAGGTTCCTATAAATTGGACGGCGAAGAAGTGGCCACGTTGAGTGATGATGAGCTCGCCTTCGTGCGCAATAAACGAATCGGCTTCGTTTTCCAGAGTTTTAACTTGTTGCCGAAGTTAACGGCCCAAGATAATGTGGCGTTGCCTATGGTCTATGCCGGTGTTCCCAAAAAGGAACGCAAAGAACGGGCCGCCTATCTTTTGGATTCGTTGGGGCTCGGTGAACGGCTCGACCATTTACCGGCGGAACTCTCCGGTGGTCAGCGTCAGCGTGTGGCTATCGCCCGTGCTTTGGCTAACGACCCGTCCATTATTATGGCCGACGAACCGACCGGTAACTTGGATTCCAAGTCCAGTGTTGATGTAATGAATATTTTTACCAATTTATATAATGAAGGGCGTACCATTATTTTGGTTACCCATGAACCGGATATTGCTACCTTTGCGAGCCGCAATATTGTGCTCCGCGACGGTTATATCGTAGAAGATAAGCAAAATCCGAATATGGCCGGCCTTCAATCGGTACAGGCTCCTACTGAATCGGTAGCCGTGTCGGCAGCAACGGAACAAAAGGCGGTTAAGTCGGTGATATCGAAAACTGTCACGGAAAAAGTAAATACGGAACAAACGAATAAAGGAGGGACGTCACATGTATAAAGAAGGCTTTTTGATGGCCTGGGCGTCCTTGGTGGCCAATAAGATGCGTTCGCTCCTTACCATGCTGGGGATTATTATCGGTGTAGCTGCGGTTATTGCCCTCGTATCTATCGGTTACGGTGTGCGCAGTCAAATACAGGACTCCATCTCCAGTTTGGGCAGTAATTTGCTCATGGTGTATCCGGGCGCGCCGCGGACGCCGGGCGTTCGGCCTACGGCGGATTCGCAGAAAACGCTTAAGCTTGAAGATTATACGACCATTTCCCATTTGCAGGATATCGATATGGCGTCGCCTGTATCGGCGGGCAGTTCGTATGTGGTTATTTATACGAATAAGAACTGGACGACCAGTGTTAACGGGGTCAATAGTGATTTCCAATATATTAACAATTGGACGGTTAAGTCCGGTCGTTTCATTACGGCGTCTCAGGTGGAACGGCGCGAACGTGTGGCCGTTATCGGGGCTACGGTAGCAACGAACTTATTCGGCACGGAAGACCCGGTGGGCAAGGATATTCGTATTAAAAATAATCCTTACAAGGTAATCGGCGTACTTGAAAGTAAAGGTTCCGGCAGTTTCGGCAATGACCAGGACGATGTCATCTACATTCCGTATACCACGGGGATGGAACGTTTGCAGGGTGTCGATTATTTGCGTATGATTTATATAAAAGCAAAAGACGGCGTGGATCTTGATCGCTTACAGACGGACGTAGAAAATATTTTGCGTGTACGCCATAATATTAAGAATCCGGAACTCGATGATTTTAACGTTCGTAATATGGCGACCATTATGGCGACCGTAGAAGAAACAACGGCTACGATGACCTTGTTCTTAGGTGCGGTAGCAGCCATTTCGCTGGTTGTCGGCGGTATCGGCATCATGAACATTATGCTCGTATCCGTTACGGAACGTACCCGTGAAATTGGGGTGCGTAAGGCTTTGGGGGCTACATATCGCGTTATCGTTATGCAGTTCCTCATCGAAGCGGTGGTAATCAGTCTTGTGGGCGGTGCCATCGGCATTCTGGTGGGCATCGGGGCTTCTAAGTTAATCGGTGCTTTGACGAGCATGAAGACGGTTATCTCCATGGGGCCGATTCTCTTATCGTTTGGTTTCTCCATGGCTATCGGCCTCGTATTCGGTCTTTATCCGGCCCGTAAGGCGGCTAAGTTGAATCCGATTGATGCTTTACATTATGAGTAATAGGTACAGTACATTGTCCCTAAAAAGAAAATGTACTGATTGCATACTGTTTATTTGATGCATTGCGCTGTAGAATAAATCACGGAAGGGAGTGTAGTGGTGAGTAAAAAACAAGGAATGCGTACGTTAGTTGATTTTTTTGACAAAATGTGTCATGAACATACTTTTGATTGGTCAAAGTATACTCGTGTAACCGGTGGCGATCCCGGTCATTTGGAAATACTGTTTGACACGGATGCAGTGAGACACGGTAATTTTATCGGCAATGTGCACGGTGGTGTCTACATGAGCCTCGCCGATACGGTTATGGGTGTATCTTGTTTTACCTTGGGTAAACGAGTGGTAACGCTTGAAATGAAAGGAAATTTCATCAAAGCTGTTAAAGCGGGTGAAAAACTGCGCGCCGTAGGCAATGTAGAACACAACGGCAATCATACTATGGTCACAACAGGCCGTTTATACAATACGGTGGGCGACCTTGTGTATATGAGTACCGGTACATTCTATGTAATAGACAAGTTTGACATGCCGGAACTTCCTTGGCGTGTGTAAAGCGTTTTACGTGTAAATACTTTTGACAGAATGCGTAAGAGTTGATATACTTACACATAGATTAATAAAAAACTCAGTCGTACCGGCGTTTTTCAAAGTTGCTTTTTAGGTTTGACGGATGCATTGGCATGACGAGTAGACATTACGGCGATGACAAAATCGGCGTTGCATAGGTGTTTTTCAGAGAGTGAAGCATTGGTGGGAGCTTCATAAATGCGATGCAAAGAGCCTTTCCTTTTGGAGCCATGGATTGAACAACGAGTAGATTCATCGTGAGACCGCGTTAAGGTTATTGAGTACTAATTAGGGTGGTACCGCGAATGTTATACCTTCGCCCCTTGCCGGGGCGGAGGTTTTTTTTGTTTTAGGAGGTTGTGACGGATGGAAGAATTATTAAAATCCCTGAAAGCGCAAGCGGCCGAGCTTATTCAAAAAGCTACCGATTTGCAAGCTTTACAAGATGCCCGCGTTAAATATTTAGGTAAAAAGGGCGAAGTAACCGCATTATTAAAAGGTCTCGGCAAATTATCGGCCGAAGAACGGCCACGCATGGGCGCCTTGGTAAATACGGTGCGTCAGGAATTGGAAGCTATGATTGATGATGTGCAGGCAAAATTGGAAGCGGAAGTGTTGGCTGCTAAATTGGGCGCTGAAGAGATTGACATTACCTTGCCGGGCCGTGCAACGCGCCAAGGTCATGTACATCCGCTGACAGCCGTTAACGATGAAATTGAACGGTTTTTCATGAAAATGGGCTACACCGTTGCGGAAGGTCCTGAAATTGAAAGCGATTATTTCAACTTTGAATGCTTAAATTTGCCGGCTGACCATCCGGCTCGCGATATGCAAGATTCCTTCTATATTACGGATTCTGTATTGCTTCGTACCCACACTTCGCCGGTACAGGCTCGTACGCTTCAGAGTCAGGAACCGAATAGCCCTGTACGCATGATTGCACCGGGCAAAGTATATCGTTGGGACTATGATGCCACTCACTCCCCGGTATTCCATCAGGTGGAAGGTCTCGTAGTGGATAAAGGCATTACGTTTGCCGATTTGAAAGGTACCTTGGAATTGTTCTTGCGCCACATGTTCGGCGAAGAAACAAAAGTTCGTTTCCGTACCAGCTTCTTCCCGTTCACGGAACCGAGTGCAGAAGTTGATATCTCCTGCTGTATGTGCGGCGGTGAAGGTTGCCGTGTATGTTCCCATACGGGCTGGCTCGAAATCCTCGGCTGCGGCATGGTTCATCCGAATGTGTTGACCATGAACGGCTACGACCCGAACGAAGTGCAGGGGTTTGCCTTCGGTATGGGTGTTGAACGTATTGCGATGCTCTTGTACGGCATTGGCGATTTACGTTTATTCTATGATAATGATATGCGTTTCTTGAAGCAGTTCTAGGAGGTACGACGATGAAAGCTAGTTTAACATGGATGAAGGACTATGTTCCTGTAGACACAACGAAACCGGCTCAGGAACTGGCCGATGTATTAACGCAGGCAGGGATTCCGGTAGAAGACGTTATCTTGATGGATCCCGGTTTGAAAAAGATTTTTACCGGTAAAATCACAGAAATTACAAAACATCCGGATGCTGATAAATTGCAGGTTTGCCAGGTTGCTTGTCTTGATGACAAAACGGGCGAAGAAATTACGAAACAAATCGTAACGGCAGCAACGAATGTGGCTGTTGGTCAGGTGGTACCGGTGGCGTACCATAAATCCCGTTTGGCTGACGGTACGGAAATTAAAAAAGGTAAACTTCGCGGTGAAGTATCTGATGGTATGTTCTGTTCCGTAGCGGAATTGGGCATTCCTAAAGATATGGTTATGCCGGGCGAAGGGGAAGGTATCTACATTTTGCCGGAAGGTACGCCAATCGGCATGGATATTCGTGATGCGGTAATGCTCAACGATACTGTCTATGAATTTGAATTGACCCCGAACCGTGCGGACTGCTTCTCCATGATCGGTTTGAGTCGTGAATTTGCGGTTTTGACAAAAACTCAGAATACGGAACCGACCGTTAAAGTGAATGAAAACGGCAATGCCGTGAACGATATGGTGAAAATCGGCATTGATGATGCTGAATTATGTAGTCGTTTCATGGCGCGCGTTATCAGCAATGTTAAAGTGGGACCGTCCCCATTATGGCTCCAGAACCGTTTGCGTAACGGTGGTATTCGCCCAATCAATAATGTGGTAGACGTAACAAACTATGTTATGCTCGAATACGGCCAACCGATGCATGCATACGACTACGATAAAGTAGCCGGCCATCAGTTGACGGCTCGCGCTGCTAAAGCTGGTGAAGTGTTAAAGACTTTGGACGGCACAGATCGTGAATTGACAACGGATATGCTCGTTATTGCCGATGCTAACGGCCCTGTAGGGGTTGCCGGCGTTATGGGCGGTCTTGATAGTGAAGTAACAAATGAAACGACTACGATTATCTTGGAAGCTGCTGTATTTAAAGGTTCTTCCGTTCGTCGTACCGCTCGTGCGTTGGGTATGCGCAGTGAAGCATCCGGTCGTTTCGAACGAGGTGTCAATGCGGAATACTCACCGGTAGCCCTTGACCGTGCGGCTCAGTTGTTGCAGGAATTAATGGAAGATATTACCGTAGCTAAAGGCGTGGTGGATGTATATCCGGCTCCGGCTGAAGCTCGTACTGTATCTTTCACGGTTGCCGCGGTTAACAGCTATTTGGGTACCGACATTTCTGCCGAACGCATGCAGGAAATTTTGACCACCTTGTCCTTCACTTGGACTGAAAAGGGTGATGAAATTACTGTTGGTGTTCCATCCTGGCGAGGTGACGTAACGGTTATGCCGGATATTGCGGAAGAAGTAGCTCGTATTTACGGTTACGATTTCATTCCTAACACGACTCCATGGGCCAACCTTAACAGCGGTACCATGAGCGATAAGAAATTGCTTACGAAAGCAATCCGTCAGACTTTGGTAACGCAGGGTCTCAGTGAAATTATTACGTTCAGCTTCATGCATACGGACAGCCTCAAGAAATTACTCATTCCGGAAACGGACAGCCGTTATCAGGCGGTGCCTATCTTGAACCCGATTACGGAAGAATTCCCGGTAATGCGTACCACCTTGATTCCAAGCATGCTTGATACGGCGGCACGCAATTTGGCACAGAAAAACCATGATTTATGGTTATTTGAAGCCGGTGCGGTTTACGAACCGAAGGCCTTGCCTATTACTGAACTTCCTGTGGAAAAATACCATGTAAGTGGTTTCATGATGGGCAAAACGACGGATTTGCAATGGGCACAGCCACAGCGTGATACCGACTTCTACGATGTGAAAGGTGTGCTTGAAGCGGTTCTTAAAGAACTTCGCATTGAAGCTACGATTGAACGCTCCAAAGAAACCTATCTCCATCCGGGCGTAAGTGCTCAGTATGTTGTAGATGGCACTGTTATTGCTACGCTTGGTGAAGTGCATCCGCAAGTAATGAAAGCTTATGATTTACCGGGTAAAGCGTATCTCTTTGATATCGACGTGACGGCTATCTTAGGATTGACTCGTGGTCAGCTTCGTTACCAAGGTATCAGTAAGTTCCCGGGCACCGCTCGCGACCTTGCCATCGTGGCACCTAAGACGGTGTCTTCCGAAGCTATCAGCCAGGTCATTTATGAAAAAGGCGGCCAGTATTTGGAACGAGCGTTCGTATTTGACGTGTATGAAGGGGCTCACATCGAAGAAGGTCATCGCAGCTTAGCTTACAATTTATCCTTCCGTAGCAATGAAGGTACTTTGACGGATGAAGATATTCAGCCGGCAATTGACGACATTTTGGCTGCGTTAGCTGAATTGGGTTGCAAATTGCGCTAATAGGAGAGGCCTATTTGACTATTGTGCCAATGCAGGTCTCAATTGGCTACTAGGGCGTCAAATGGCGCTAACAGTTGCAATTTGTCTCAATTAGTAGTAAAATACATTAACTGATTAAATAATTAATAAGCCGCTATATTGTGCGATGGCACAGTATAACGGCTTATTTTGCCATATTTTTTAAAGAATGTGATATAATTCTATATAGAAATATGGCGAATTGTGTCCTTAAGGAGGGCGTATGGAATTATTGGCACCGGCAGGCACGTCGGAAAATTTTTTAGCAGCTTTAGAAGCCGGAGCTGATGCAATTTATTTAGGCGGCAAGGCTTTTAATGCGAGAGCGAATGCAGCCAATTTTGAGATAGAAGAGTTGGCTGAAGCGGTTCGCTTGGCCCATTTGTTGGATGTATCCGTATTTGTTACGGTGAATATATTAATCGGTGATACCGAATTAAACGACTTAAAAGAATATTTGCGCGAGTTGGAACGGATCAACGTGGATGCCATTATTGTGCAGGATTTGGCGGTAGCCGAACTAGCAAAACGAGTAGCACCGAAGCTTCATTTGCACGCCAGTACGCAGCTGACGGCCACTAACATGGGAACGGTACGCTTCTTGGAACGCATGGGTTTTACCCGTGTTGTGTTGGCTCGTGAAATGAGCTTGGAAGAAATTAAGACAATTTGCCGCGAAGCGAAGGCGGAAATTGAAGTTTTTGTTCACGGTGCTCTTTGCGTATGCTATTCCGGTCAGTGCCTCATGAGTAGCTTTATCGGCGGTCGCAGTGGTAACCGCGGTGCCTGTGCGCAACCGTGCCGTTTGCCCTATGAACTTATCGATGGTGAGGGCAAGGTTATAAATACTGAAGACGAAGCGTATATCATGAGCCCGAAGGACCTTAATTACAGTGAGCACATGGCAGAACTTTTGGAAGCCGGTGTGGCTTCTTTCAAGGTAGAAGGACGCATGAAAAAAGCGTCCTACGTGAAAGAGGTTATCGGCACGTATCGTCAGATTATCGATAGAGCGGGGCAAACCTTGGCTGAAGACCAAGAACATTTGACGGCCGGCTTTAACCGCGGGTTCTCCACAGCTTATTTGGAAAATCGTTCCGGTCGTGAAATGATTACCGCTGTGGCTCCCGGCAATCGGGGGAAGCGTATTGGTCCATCCGATGAAGGCCCAAAGAAAACAGTTTGGCAGAATTTACAGGAATTTGGCCGTAAGTATGATGTGCATGCCTATTTGGATGGCCAGGAAGGTTCTGAGCCGACTTTGACACTTTTGATGGATGACGGCACCTCTGTTACGGTTAGCGGTGACTATGTGGTGCAACGGGCGCATAAAACACCGACCGGTCATGAAAAAGTTTCGGAACAGATTGGTCGTTTAGGTACGACGGTGTTCCGGTTGGCTTCTTTATATATGCCGGAAGAACCGTTTATGTGGCCATCCAGTGTGCTCAACCAGATGCGCCGTGATGCGGTTGCCCGCTTGGAAGATATATTGTTGGCAAAACACACTAAGGCCATGGCTGAGGTGTTAACACGCATCGAAGGTGCCATTGCAGCTGAATTTAAGGATAGACCAAGTTATAAGAGTATGATGGTGCGAGCCGGTAAAGCTACTCATAGCGTTAAGGCCGGGTCCATGCCGATTGTTTCGGTGCAGCTTGATGAAGAATGGCAATTAAAACCGGCCATTGAAGCGGGGGCGCAGAAGATTATTTTCGGCGGTGACCGTTTGCAGCGCAAACCGTACAATTTAGATGTATATAATCGCGTGGTAACTATTTGTCGTGAGCATCAGATTCGTTGTGTATTGGCAACGCCGCGCATCGTTCGAGAAAGTGAAATCGAGGCTTATCGCCCAACCTTAGAAGCGATAATCGCGGCTAAGCCGGATGCCATCAGCATTCACTTTTTAGGGGCTTTGGAATGGCTCCAAACGATGGGATATAAAGGCGAAGTGGAAGGCGATAGCAGTTTGCAGCTGTTCAATAAAGAAGCGGTGCGTGAAGTAGCCGAATTAGGTCTTTCAAGCGTTGTACTTTCCCAAGAAGCCACTTTACGTCAAATTGCGACCATCATTCGTCATAGCTCTATGCCCATAGAATGTGTTGTTCACGGGCTTACGGAGCTCATGATTTCCGAATACTGTGTTATCAGCAGTTTTGCCGGTACCGGTTGTAAAGCCAATTGTCCGGCCCCTTGTTTGAAAGACTCCTATCGCTTGCGTGACCGCATGGGCGAGGAATTTCCGCTTCGTACAGATCCCTATTGCCGTATGCATATCATGAACAGTCGCATGCTCGATATGCGCGCGTACATTCCGGATTTGGTAAAAAGAGGCATTGCGATTCTTCGCATTGACGGTCGTCAGCAGTCTAAAGAATGTCTGCGTGATACGATTGGCGCTTATCGCGGTATTTTGGCACACACCTTACCGGTACCGCCTAAGAATGAGTCTTTGCCGATTACACGGGGACATTATTTTAAAGGCATTTTTTAGAGATTTTTAAACATAGATTTAAATATTGCCAGGCAAAAAGCTGCCGTTGCAGTATACGGTGGCGCAGCAAGATTTTATGGCAATATATGGGGCCAAAGTAGTCAATCTTTGGCCATGTGATTACATAGGAGGGATTGTATTACCTATGAACAGTGAAAAACTGTTGGATTTTGATGTGATTCGAGAACGATTGGCCGCCGAATGCAGCTCTAAAGTAGCCAAGGAAATGGCCATGGAGTTGGAGCCTTTAACGGATCCGATTGCCATTAAAACGGCTCTCGATGAAACGGTAGAAGCGGTCAATTCGCTAAATACCGAAATCGAACAACCGATTGGCGGCACCCGCGATATTCGTGAAGCTTGTGCCAAAAGTCGCAAAGAAATTATTTTGACTCATGAAGAATTATGGGATTTATATACCACATTGAGCGCGTATAAGCGTATGTATGCATTTTTTCACAGCAAATATGCGAATTATCCGCTCTTATCATTGTGGATTCAGGATATGCATCGTCATGACGGCTTAGAACGCAAGTTTGAGCGTGTTTTTGACAAAAAAGGTAATTTAATGGATTCTGCATCGCCTAAATTGCAGCATTTACGCTCTACCATTGTGCGTACGAAAGACCGCATCAAGAATGATTTGCAGGCGATTATGCACGATCCGAACAACCAGAAGTATTTCCAGGAGGCTATCGTTACGCAGCGTAATAATCGCTACGTAATTCCGGTTAAACAGGAATATCGCTATGCTTTCGAAGGTTTGATTCACGACCGTTCGGCTACCGGTGCGACACTCTATATTGAACCGATGCGCCTTGTAAATCTGAACAATGATTTGCAGGAAGCGGAATTGGCGGAAGAGGAAGAAGTGCGCCGTATTTATCGGGAATTGTCGCAGGCAGTTCGCAAAGACAGCAATACCTTGATGGATGCCTGTGAACGCGTGTCCCATGTGGAATTCGTGTACGGTAAAGCTAATCTGGCGATAAAGATGAAAGCGGTTCCGGCCGAACTTAGCGGGGCACGGGAAGTAAAACTCTTAAATGCTCGTCATCCGTTGATTCCGGCCAATGTGGTAGTGCCTACGACGATTACGTTGGGGACGGCCTATCGGATTCTGCTCATTACGGGCTCAAATACAGGCGGTAAAACCGTAGCTATGAAGACGTTAGGCCTTTTGAGCCTCATGAATCAGGCCGGCTTATTTATTCCGGCCGAAACAGGCTCTATTTTACCGATTTTTAATAATATTTATGCCGACATCGGTGATGAGCAGAGTATTGAAGCTAGCCTCAGTACGTTCTCCGCTCATATGACCCAGGTCGTAAAGATTTTAAAAGTAGCCGGCGCCAAAGACCTGGTGCTCCTTGATGAGTTGGGGTCCGGTACGGATCCGGAAGAAGGAAGTGCACTGGCTGTTGCTTTACTCGAATACTTCCGTAAACGGGGACCGCTCATGATGGTGAGCACCCACTATAATGAATTGAAACGGTATGCGTACCATACGGATGGCATAGAAAACGGACATGTGGAATTCGATGAACGCACATTGCGGCCCACGTATCGACTTCATATCGGTGTGGCCGGCAGCAGTCATGCCTTGAGTATTGCCGCTCGTCTCGGCGTGCCCCGTGAAGTCATCGACTATGCTAAACAGGCTCACGAAGGTTCCGCTAATCGCGATATGGAAGCGGTACTCAGTGATTTGAACGAACAATTGCGTCGCAATCAGGAGCGGGAACGGGCACTCAAGAAGGAACTTGATGAAGCACGGCGCATGCGCACTCAGGCTGAGCGTGAAAAGAAACAGGTTAATGATCGCCGTAAACAGATTTTGGCAAAAGCTCAAAATGAAGCGCAGCAGCTTAAACAATCCATTCGTGTCGAAGGGGAACAGATTATTAAAGAATTAAAATCGCAGTTTTCAGAAACGGATAAGGGCAAACGGCAAGATGCCATTACGAAAGCGCGTAAAGATATATCCGGTGTTAATGTGCCTGAATTGGAACAGGAACGTCGTACGCCGGTGAATGTAAAAGAGTTGAAAGAAGGGCAGACTGTATTCGTGGTGTCCTTAAATGCAGTCGGTACGGTAGCAGCCGTGCAGGGCAAGCGTATTCAAGTGAGCGTTAACGGCTTAACCGCTAATGTAAAAGCCACCGATTTGGCCGTCGCCAGCCGCGAAGAGACTAATAATTTACGCCGCAAGGAAACGGCGGTACAACCAAAACCGCGTAAACGCGCCGGCGGTTCAGCCGTGGAACGTCAGAAACATGCTACTACTGAGCTTAATGTTATCGGTCAGACTGTGGATGAAGCAAATCAGAATGTGAGTCACTTTATCGACCAGGCGCTGATGGCGGGTATCTCCCCGGTTCGCATCGTTCACGGCAAAGGCACGGGTGCTTTAAGAGCCGGTATTCATCAGTATTTGAAGACATTGCCGCACATCAGTCGCTATGAAATTGCCGGCTATGATGAAGGCGGGGCCGGGGCTACTTTGGTGTATTTGAAGTAGCACGGTCTTACTGATACCATATGTAGCATAGTTATGCTATAATAAGCTATATGACTTATTATTCGTAATGAGAGGTGTCGTATGAGTTTACAAGGTTCGTCTCAAAATGGGCGACAAACACGACGTAGAACGACGGCGACTAAACCGCCCAAGAAGAAATCGCCAATGCGTCGATTCCTTTGGATTGTGGGTATTTTAGTATTCCTTATAATAGCCGGAGCCGGTTGCGGCTTCATTGGTGCCACCATGTCCGATTTGCCGGAAGTGGCCAATGTTAAACCGGCTGCTTCGTCGCAGATCTACGATGTGCATGGCAATTTGATTACAACTGTCCATGCTACTGAAAACCGGTTACCGGTGAAGTTATCACAGGTTCCGAAAGATTTACAAAATGCATTTATTGCCACTGAAGATAATCGTTTCTACAGTCACCATGGCGTTGACCCTATCGGGATTATGCGTGCTATTTGGGTTAATATTGCCCATGACGGCGTGGCCGAAGGCGGTAGTACTATTACGCAGCAGTTGGCTCGTAATGCGTTTTTAACCCAGGATCGTACGTTAAAACGTAAGATTATGGAAGCGATGTTGGCCATTCGTATTGAGCAGTATTATACGAAACAGGAAATCCTCGAAATGTATTTGAATCAAATATATTTCGGTCAAGGTGCTTACGGTGTACAGGCAGCAGCCCATGTATACTTTGGCAAAAATGTTCAGGATTTAGATTTGGCACAATCGGCTATGCTCGCCGGCTTGCCGCAAAGTCCTAACTATTATTCGCCGCTTACCAATTACAAAGCGGGTAAAGCTCGTCAGGCTGTTGTTTTGGGCCAGATGGTTAAATATGATTATATTGACCAAGCTACCGCAGATAAGGCGAAAGATGAAGATTTGGGTCTTCGTGAAAAATCCGAAGCCGCTCACAGCGATAACAATGCTTCGTACTTTATCGACTATGTTATTTCTGAAATCGCTGAAAAATACGGTGACGATGCTGTCTATAAAGACGGCTTGAAGATTTACACAACCATTGATATGAAGGCACAGGATGCAGCGGTTCAAGCTATGCATAATTTGCCGAACTTCTATACGGACGACAAAGGCTTAACACAGCCGCAAGGTGCGTTAATTGCGATTAATCCGCATAATGGCTACATTGTAGCCATGGTTGGCGGTCGTGGTGACGACTCCTTTAACCGTGCCGTATTGGCTGAACGTCAACCCGGTTCTGCATTTAAGCCATTTGTTTACTTGGCAGCTATTCAGGATGGTATGACGCCGGGCACCGTTATGGACGATAAGAAAATCGAATTTAATGGTTGGAGTCCTAAGAACTATGACGGTACCTATTCCGGTCAAATGACCTTGCGCTATGCCTTGCAACATTCCGTTAATACTATTGCCGTACAGCTTGCTGATGCGGTAGGAATGCGTAAAGTTCTTAATTTGGCAAGCAGCTTAGGTCTTACGACTTTAGATGACTCTAAAGATAATAACTTGGCTGCCGCGTTAGGTGGTTTGACTAATGGTGTGAAACCGATTGATATGGCCGTAGCCTATGGTACTTTGGCTAATGGCGGGGTTAAAGTTAAACCGGTTGCCATTACTAAAATCGTAGACCGCAATGGTCAGGTAGTGGAAGAGAACAGTACTGAAGAACAGCGGGTAGTAGATCCTAAATATGCCTATGTTATCACGAATATGCTTGAATCCGTAATGTCCGGCGGTACCGGTGGCGGTGCAGCTATCGGGCGTCCGGCAGCCGGTAAAACAGGGACTACTGATGAATCAAAAGATGCTTGGTTTGTAGGCTATACGCCTGATTTGGTAGCCGCTGTTTGGATGGGCGATGACTATGGTATTGAGACATTGGATGGTATCACCGGTGGTACCGTTCCGGCTGTTATTTGGCGCGATTTTATGTCCGAAGCCCTAAGTGCTATGGAAATTCCGTCCAGTGATTTCACAGTTCCGCCGGGAGCAGCATCTATTGCTAACCAAGGCTATGCGCCGGTGGCTCCGAAGGTAGATCCGAAAGATAAAGATAAGGACAAAAATAAAAAAGATGCTAAGGATAAGGACGATGCTACTGTAGAAAGTACTGACAATTCGGCAGAAAGCGGTTCCGATTCTGATAGCGGCAAATCCGGATCCGGCAGTTCCCGTAGTTCCGGTGGCGGTGCGTCTAAGTCCGGTAAAAGTGAATAATTAATTTTAAAGTACATATACATGCCTGTTAGGGGCAGTTCGAGGAGGAAGATTGATGAAGACATTGGAAGAACAGTTGCGTCTGATTAAACACGGCGTGGAGAATTTACTTCCTGAAGAAGAGTTTAAGAAGAAATTGGCAAAATCCATTGCCGAAAATAAACCGTTAACCATTAAATTGGGCCTTGACCCAACGGCTCCTGATATTCATTTGGGCCATACGGTTGTTTTGCGCAAATTAAAAACCTTCCAAGATTTAGGTCATCAAATCGTAATTGTAATTGGTGATTTTACAGCCCGCATCGGTGACCCGTCCGGCAAAAGCGTAACTCGTCCGCCATTGGATGAGGAAGCGGTGCTTCGCAATGCAGCGACTTATAAGGAACAGATTTTTAAAGTACTCGATGAGTCTAAGACAAAAGTTGTATACAACAGTGAATGGCTCAGCAAATTGTCTTTTGAAGATGTTTTAAAATTGGCAGCTAAATACACAGTAGCCCGTATGTTGGAACGTGATGATTTCCAAAAACGTTATACTGAAGGCCGTCCGATTGGCGTTCATGAGTTCATGTATCCGTTGATGCAGGGTTATGACTCCGTTGCGTTAGAGGCCGATGTTGAATTCGGTGGTACCGACCAAACCTTTAACTTATTGGTAGGTCGTCAATTGCAAAGTGAATACGGTCAAGAATCACAAGCTATCATTACCATGCCGATTTTGGAAGGTCTTGACGGCGTTCAGAAAATGAGTAAATCCTTGGGCAACTACATCGGCATCAGCGAACCGGCTACGGAAATGTACGGTAAAGCCATGTCCATTCCTGATGAGCTCATGATGCGTTACTTCATGCTTGTTACGGATATGTCCATCGAAGATCAGGAAGAATTGGCAAAAGCCTTGGAAAACGGTACGGCTCATCCGCGTGACACGAAAATGAAATTGGCTCATACCATTGTGCGCTTGTATCATGGTGAAGAAGCAGCTAATGAAGCACAGGAACAATTTATCCGCGTTTTCCAAAAACACGATTTACCGACTGATATTCCTGAATATGCTATGGCTAAACCAACTGAACCTGTATATGTGCCGCAGCTTTTGACCGATGCCGGTCTTACTGCCTCGAACAGTGAAGCCCGTCGTTCCATTAAAGCCGGTGCTTTTAAAATCAACGGTGAAAAATGTTCCGATGAAAATATCGAACTCGCTGAAGACATGGTTCTTCAGGTGGGTAAACGTAAATTTATCAAAATTAAATTTAACTAATAGTACAGTTAACCGATATTACATTTACTATTAAATGTATCTGTAGTTAATTGTATCTGCACATAAATGCATCTGCAATTAAATGTATGTGCAGTTAAATGTGTTGCACTAATTGACGCAATTATGTCAATACGTCAATAAGCTATTATAAATAGTCAAGTTAAAGAGCAATCCTTAGCGAATGAGAGCATTCCTAAAGGGTTGCTCTTTTCTTTTACCTATCGTTTATATGTGACACACTACTTTCTGTATATTCTATATAGTGCATCAGAATTTGAAAAAATGATTGACACATAATTAAATGTGTTATACTATTTATGTAGTTGATGTATTTCTTTTATTCAGGAGGTTTCATATAATGAATCGTGAAAATGCATATGTACTTTGGTTTGACGAATTAAAACGTGAAGATGTGGCGTTAGTAGGTGGTAAATCTTCGTCCTTAGGGGAAATGACGTCCTCCACCAATGTGCCGGTACCGTATGGTTTTGCTACCACGGCTCATGGCTATCGGTTCTTTATGGAGCAAACCGGTTTAGAAGATAAAATCAAAGCAGAACTTGATAAATTAGATGATGTGGAAAACTCTGCATTACTACGTGAAATTTGTGCGAATATTCGTAAATTAATCTGTGACGCTGAAATGCCTAAAGAATTGGCTGATGCTATTGAAAAAGCCTATGCCGAATTGGGTAAAAAAGTAAACGAAGAAAATCCGTTCGTAGCTGTCCGTTCCAGTGCTACCGCTGAAGACTTACCGGATGCCAGCTTCGCCGGCCAACAAGATACATACTTAAACGTACGCGGTGCAGACGTTATCATTCAGAAAGTTAAAGAATGCTACGCCTCTACTTTTACCGATCGTGCTACTTACTACCGTGTAAAACAAGGTTTTGACCACATGACGGTTGCTTTAAGTGCGGCGATTCAGATGATGGTATTCTCCAAAGCGGCCGGCGTTATGTTCACTGTTGACTTGGTAACCGGCAATGATGAAAGCATCTTGATTGAAGGTTCCTGGGGCCTTGGCGAATATGTAGTACAAGGTACGGTTACACCTGATAACTTTACGGTAGACAAGCAGAGCATGAAAATTGTTAACCGTATGATTAATGATAAAAATATCGCCTTAGTTCGTAATCCTGACGGTGATTGCGCCGAAATCGTAATTCCTGAAGACAAGGCGAGAGCGCAGGTTATTACGGATGAACAGGTTTTAGAATTGGCATCCTATGCTAAAGCCATTGAAAAACACTATGGCTGCTACATGGATATGGAATGGGGCGTAGACGAACGGGACAATAAGATTTGGATTTTGCAAGCTCGTCCGGAAACTGTATGGTCCCGTAAGAATAAAGATGTGAAACCGGTTGAAAAAGCGGCTGAAGCACCGACTACGACGACTCGTGAAATCGTGGTTAAAGGCTTACCGGCCAGTCCCGGTAAAGCTGCCGGCAAAGCTCATGTAATCCTTGATCCGGCCGATATCGACAGCTTTAAAGAAGGGGAAATCCTCGTAACAACTATGACGGCTCCTGATTGGGTACCGGCTATGAAAAAAGCAAAAGCTATTGTTACGGACGCCGGCGGTATGACTTGTCACGCTTCTATCGTAAGTCGTGAATTGGGCATTCCTTGTATCGTTGGCACCAAGAGTCGCAGTGAAGAAGCAACCCATCGCATCAGTGATGGTCAGTTAATTACGGTTGATGCCACTAATGGTATCGTGTACGACGGTATGCTTGAAGATGCGGTGAAACCTAAAGAAGAAGCTTCGGCGCACGTAGTAAGCGAATATATTCCGGTAACAGGCACTAAAGTATACATGAACTTGGGTGATCCTGATTTAGCTGAAAAATACGGCGTACTTCCATGCGACGGTATCGGCCTTATGCGTGAAGAATTTATTTGGACGACCTTCATCCATGAACATCCGTTACATTTAATTGAAACCGGCCGCAGTCAATTTGCTATTGATACGTTGGCTGAAGGTATGCGTAAAGTTTGTCAGGCTTTGGCGCCTCGTCAAGTAGTGCTTCGCCTCAGCGATTTCAAATCCAGCGAATACCGTGACCTTAAGGGCGGCGACAAACATGAACCGCATGAATCCAGTGCTTTACTCGGCTGGCGTGGTGCTTCTCGCTACTATGATCCTAAATACGCACCGGCATTCCAGTTGGAATTGCAGGCCATTAAAAAAGTGCGTGAAGAATACGGTTTTAAAAACTTGCAAGTTATGATTCCATTCTGCCGTACGGTACAGGAAGCAGCCGAAGTTACCCGTGTTATGGCTGAAAACGGCTTAGCTCGCAGTGCGGACTTCAAAATCTGGCTCATGGCTGAAATTCCTTCCAACATCATCTTGGCGGATCAGTTTAACCAATATGTTGATGGCTATTCCATCGGTTCCAACGACTTGACGATGTTAATCCTCGGTTGTGACCGTGATAATGAAACAGTTCAGCACATTTATGATGAACGCAATTTGGCTGTTCGCCGCGCTATTCATCATTTAATCGAAGTAGCTCACCGCGATGGCAAAACCGTATCCATCTGTGGCCAGGCTCCGAGCGTATACCCTGATTTCTGTGAATTCTTGGTACGTAGCGGCATCGATTCTATTTCGGTAAATCCTGATGCGGTAAAAGCAACTAAAAAAATGGTGGCTCAATTGGAACAACGTATTATGCTTGACGCTGTGACCGGTCGTGGCCGGAATCTTGGCAATGAATTAGAGTGGTAATACTACTGTGTAATGCGACAGGAGGCTACATGTAGCCTCCTGTTTTTTATAAAAAGTATAAAAGGAGGGGCTGTTTTGCAATTAACTAAACGGCAAGACCAAATTGTACATATTGTAAAAGAAGAAGGCCCGATTACGGGGAAAGCCATTGCCGCTAAATTAGATTTAACGCGTTCCGCCTTGCGCTCCGATTTGACCGTTTTGACCATGATGGGCCTCTTAGATGCGCGGCCTAAGGTGGGGTATTATTATGTCGGTCAGCAAGGTGTGAGTCCTATTGCCAATGAAATTCGTCAATTTACGGTAGGTCAGGTGATGGCGCAGGCCGTGGCTGTTACGGCAGATACGAATTTGTATGATACGATTGTTACCATGTTTACGGAAGATGTGGGGACCGTCCTTATTTGTGATGACGGCTACTTATTGGGGCTTGTATCCCGTAAGGACTTATTGCGAGCCGCCATCGGTCAAAATGATCCGAAGACTATGCCGATTTCCATGATTATGACGCCTGTGAGCAAGATGATTTCCTGCACCGCCGAAGACAGTGTGGTAGAAGCGGCACAGCGTATGATTGATTATGAGGTGGACTGTCTGCCGGTTGTGGAACGGGCGGAAGATGACGGCCGCCGTCGATACAAAGTGCTGGGCCGTATTTCTAAGACAACCGTAACTAAATTATTTTTAGATTGTGGTGTAAAGTAATATTGCACATTGTGAAAAGACATATTAAAATAAAAAGTGAAATGAGTTCGATTAATAGATTTAATTGAGGTGTGGCATGGAGAACAATAAAGTTATTTTTGCAATTTCCGACTCTTTGGGCGAAACGGCCGAGTCCGTAGCACGTGCGACGGCGAGCCAATTCGACAAGGAGAATATAGATATTATTCGCATTCCCTATATCAGTCAGGAAAGCCAGATTGATGATGTAATTAGTGAGGCCGCGAAGGAACAAAGTATTATTTGTCACACGATTGTATCGCCTACGTTACGCCAATATTTGCATAAAGAAGCCGAAAACATGGGGATTCAGGCAGTTGATATTATGGGGCCCGTTCTTGATGCAGTGGGCACCATTGCCGATACAAAACCTCGTTTGACGGCCGGTATGATTCATAAATTGGACCAAGAGTATTTTAAAAAGGTGGAGGCCATTGAATTTGCCGTAAAATATGATGACGGTAAAAAACCGTCCGGGTTTGAGAAGGCCGATATTGTTATCATCGGTGTTTCCCGTACCAGTAAAACACCGTTATCTATGTTCTTAGCTTATAAAAAAATCAAAGCCGCCAACTTGCCGTTGGTGCCGGAAGTGCCATTGCCGGAAGAATTATTCAAAATTCCTCCTAAAAAGGTAGTAGGCCTTATCATCGATCCATATAAATTAAATAATATTCGCAGTGAACGTTTACGCACTATGGGCCTTGACGGTGAAGCTAATTATGCCAATATTGCCCGTATTGAAGAAGAATTGGCCTATGCAAGGGCTGTTATGCGCCGCGTTCATTGTCCGGTACTTGATGTGTCCAATAAATCTATCGAAGAAACGGCTTCGTTTGTAATGCAGATTATTGAGCGCAATAAGCAACAGGAAGCGAGTCGGTAAAACAATACGGCATTGACGTTTGATTACGTTATGCCGTATTATTGCATTAAGTAATACTTATTAAAAGTGAGCTATATTAAAAAGAACTGCGATAATGGATGCGTAGTTGGCTCATAGCCCGGTGGAGGGTAAATATGGCAATAGGAGGCTATATGACAATCCGAGAAGAAATTGAAGCGAGAGAAGAAGTAATTTTATCCCCTTATGCAGCAAAGAGTAAGTTTGCGGTCCGTGATCGTGAAGAGAAGCCGGATTATTTGCGCACGGCGTTTCAGCGTGACCGCGATAGAATTATTCACAGCAAATGTTTTCGTCGTTTGAAGCATAAGACACAGGTGTATATTGCACCGGGGGATCACTATCGCACTCGGATGACACATACCTTGGAAGTCGGTCAAATCGGCCGTACCATTGCACGGGCCTTGCGTCTTAACGAAGATTTGGTTGAAGCCATTGCCATGGGGCATGATGTGGGGCATACGCCGTTCGGCCATGTCGGTGAATATGCTCTTCGCGATATGGTCGGTCATTTTAATCACAATGAGCAGAGTTTACGAACGTTGGAAATTCTTGAAAAAGACGGGCTCGGTCTTAATTTGACGAAGGAAGTGCGCGATGGTATTTTGGGGCATACGGGCACGCACATACCGCTTACTTTGGAAGGTCAAATTATTCGCATCACCGATAGAATTGCCTATTTATGTCATGATTTTGATGATGCTCAGCGGGCCGGCATGTTATCCTCTGACGATTTACCAAAATCGGTGCGTTCTGTTTTGGGCACAACGCCATCGCAGATGATTACTACCATGGTTATGGACATGGTGCGGGAATCGATGGATAAGCCGGAAATTCATATGTCGGAAGAAGTAACGGCCGTCATGAATGAGTTTCGCCGCTTCATGTTTGAGGCGGTATATCGGGCACCATCTTTAATTCCGGACCGCAATCGGGCGGCTCATGTGGTGAAGTATTTGTTTTTATATTATTTAGATAATCCGGAACTTTTACGCCATGAAGTGGTAAGACAGGGTGTAGATCCGAATAGAATCATTACGCTGACGGATATCGTGGACTATGTGGCGGGGTTGACGGATCAGTTTGCGATTAAGTTGTTTAAGGAGATATATATTCCGAAGATTTGGGATCCGGCCAATTAGATGCGTGACTTTTAAAAGGGACCTTCTCTTAGAGTACTAGTATTTCAACAAAAAAATATATCCTCACGCAAACTGGCGAGTCAAGCTCGAAAAGTTTGCTTAGAGGATATTATTTTTTTGTTTTAAAATTATCATAGTGCCTAGAGAGAAGGTCCCTTTTCAGTGCCAACGCAGTCTAATTTGGCCGGTGGAGGGGAATATATGTCTCCTTAAACGGGGGACGAGGGGATATGTTTTTTATGGGGGAGGTCTGATTTAGAGGAATAAGCGATGTATATAATTGTGGTAGAGGAATAAGCAACGCGTGTGAGAAGGGGCGGATTTAGTGGAATGAGCGGTGGTGTGGCTCCCTGTCTGCAGCGTTGCTGCAGAATCGGTCGCTGGTAGATTGTGCCTTAGTTATAGAAATCAGCAAAGGGTGTAATTTTTTTATAATAAAAAGAGGCGACCCCTTTGTTAGGGGCCGCCTCTTTTAGAGTACATGTACCTTCTTATTTTTTACGCGCGTGTAATTTTATCGGAACGAAGGCAGCGAGTGCATACATTTACCTTTTTGGTTTCGCCGTCTACAATTGCTCGTACTCTCTGGATGTTTGGCTTCCAGGTCCTTTTCGTGCGGATGTGAGAGTGACTCACGTTCATACCGCTAGCGGTGGTTTTGCCACATACTTCGCAAAGGTTTGCCATATTTTCCACCTCCAAGCATAATTTACAACATAACATATGTATTCTATCACAAGGGGATAGAATAAAGCAAGTAGCAATTTTTAATACCGGTTACATTCTTTTACTTCGTTTTTACTACTCTTATGTTACACTATATCTTAGTTTTAAGATATAATAATATTATAGCACAGTAGGGCAAACTTGTTTTTATAAAAATGGTCGGAAGGATTAGATGGGTATGGATGAATCATTATTGACGATAAAAGGCGTAGGTCCGGGGCGCGTGAAACAGTTAAATAAGCTCGGCATTACGGATGTGTCGTCATTATTGACTTATTTCCCGAGGACTTATGAAGATCGCAGTGTAAGTTATCTTATTGGGGCGTTGAAGCAAGGCGCCGTAGGTGCTACGAAAGGAACTGTTTTAAATATTCAGGAGAAAAAGCCGCGTCGCGGTCTGTCTATTTTGGAAATTTATATCGGCGATGCGACGGGCCGTTTAAAGGTTGTTTTATTTAATCAGGGCTACAAGAAGAATTTTTACAAAGTGGGGCAACGCTTGCATGTGTACGGCAAGGTTGAGTTTGCGTACGGGTCGTTGCAGATGAATACGCCCCACATTGAGATTTTGCGGGAAGGGCAAGTGGCGGAGGCCGGGATTGTGCCCGTGTATCCCCTTGTGGACGGCGTAAGTCAGTTTGTTATACGTCATGCCATTAGTAATTGGTTTGCCGCCAATGACAGTTTGCCGGAGTTATTGCCGACGGACATAACGAAAGAACATAATTTTATGACGCGTTATGAAGCGTTTAAAGAGATGCACAATCCGCTCACGGTGGAGCGGTACGGTTTAGCCCGCAAGCAACTGGCTTATGAAGAGCTGTTCATCATGCAAGCGGGGCTATTGTTATTGCGGGAACGGGAGCAGGCGGAATTGGGCATTAAGATGCAGCCTAACGGTGATTTGGTGCCGGCTTTTTTAAAAGCCTTGCCATTTGCTTTAACCGGTGATCAGCAAAAGGCTTTTAATGAGATTGCTGCCGATATGGAAGATGAACGACCGATGCGTCGTTTATTGCAAGGTGATGTAGGTTCCGGCAAAACGGTAGTGGGGGCGTTGTCCTTATTAAAAGCAGTAGAGAATGGCTACCAGGGTGCTTTAATGGCACCGACGGAAATCTTGGCACAGCAGCACTATGAAGGGTTGACGGAGTTGATGGCAGGTCTGAAGCCGTTAGCGCAGGCAGCTACGGAGCAGGGGCAAACAGCAGGGCTTGGACAGGTAAAAATGGCACTCTTAACGGGTTCTACGAAGCCGGCGGAGCGTCAGGTTATCTATGAAGGCCTCGCAGACGGCACGATTGATATCGTTATCGGTACGCACGCACTCATTCAGGATTCGGTGACGTTTAAAAAATTGGCCCTCGTTATTATTGATGAGCAGCATCGTTTCGGCGTGGAACAACGAGCGACTTTGCAGCGTAAAGGCCATCATCCGCATATGCTCGTTATGACGGCGACACCCATTCCGCGCACCATGACGCTATCTATTTACGGTGACTTGGAAGTAAGCCTCATTAAAGAGATGCCACCGGGGAGAAAGCCCGTTTTGACCTATGCGGTGGACTCAACCTACAAAGAACGGTTGCATCGTTTTTTTGAAAAAGAAATGACCGCCGGTCATCAGGTGTATGTGGTGTGTCCGCTTGTAGAAGAGTCTGAAAAACTGGACTTGGTAGCGGCAGAACAACTTTATGAAGAATTGGCGGAAAAGTATCATAACAAATTCGGTGTCGGTTTGGTACACGGCCGCATGAGTGCCGCCGATAAAGAAGCTATCATGGATGCTTATTATAAGGGAACGATAAAGCTCTTGGTATCTACTACGGTTATCGAGGTTGGCGTTAATGTGCCTAATGCAACGATTATGTGCGTAGAAGGGGCCGAGCGGTTTGGTCTGTCGCAACTTCATCAGCTCCGAGGACGCGTTGGCCGTGGCAGTACGCAATCCTATTGCATCCTCGTCAGCGACAGTCACAGTGAAGACAGCAAACAGCGGTTGGCCGTTATGACGAGTACGCAAGATGGTTTTGTAGTGGCGGAGCAGGATTTATTGCTGCGCGGTTCCGGTCAATTATTCGGATTGGCTCAATCGGGACTGCCGGATCTACGAATTGCCAATATTTTAAAAGATATTGATTTACTGATAGCGGCCCGTCAGGACGCTAAAGATTGGCTTGCGAAGCTAGGCTTTGATGAGGCGGTAAAATTGATGAAACCTGAGCTGTTACGACGATTTGGGGAAAGTTTTCAACGAATTTTGTACAGCTGATTTACTGTGAAATTTGATTTTGCTTTTCAATTAGCAGTTAGACGATTGAATTTGAGAAAAAGCTGTATTTTAGCATGTACAGAATAGGTCTTTTAAAGTATAATAATATGATAGAAAAGTCTAGTATAGATAAAGTCGTTTCTATATTGTACAAACTCGTTTTACGATGATGGAGGTTGAGAAGAATGCCAATTATTCATGTGGAGCTTGTTGAAGGTCGTACCTTTGAACAGAAGAAAAAATTGGGCGAAGCTATTACCAACGCAACGGTAGACATTGTAGGCGTACCAAAAGAAGCTGTTAAAGTTATTTTCACTGATATGAAAAAAGATAACTTTATGGAAGCCGGCGTTATGCGCTCTGAGAAATAAGACAAGTATTTAAAAATATGTCTTGCTAAGGAAACAGAAATTAAGGAGAAAGGAAGTTACCATGAGAGAAGATAAGTTTGGTTTACGCGGATTAACATTTGATGACGTTTTATTAGTTCCGGCGGCTTCGGATGTGTTACCGCATGAAGTAGACATCACTACAAACCTGACTCGTGATATTAAGCTCAATATTCCAATGATTAGTTCCGGTATGGATACAGTTACGGAATCCCGAATGGCTATTGCTATGGCACGTGAAGGCGGGATGGGTGTTATTCACAAAAATATGTCCATTGAGGAACAAGCTCATGAGGTGGACAAAGTAAAGCGCTCAGAACATGGTATCATCGTTGATCCGATTTACTTGAGCCCACAGAACTTATTAGCTGATGCGGAAGAGTTAATGCGTAAATACGCAATTTCCGGTGTACCTGTGACCGTTGACGGCAAATTAGTCGGTATCATTACGAACCGTGATATGCGTTTTGAAAATGAATTAAATAAACCAATCGGTGAAGTTATGACGAAGGAAAATTTGGTAACCGCACCGTTAGGTACTTCTTTGGAAGAAGTCAAAGCTATTTTGCGTCGCCATCGTATTGAAAAATTACCTTTAGTTGATGACAACGGCTATTTAAAAGGCTTAATTACCATTAAGGATATTGAAAAAGCAACGAAATATCCAAACTCTGCTAAAGACAGCAGCGGTCGTTTACTCGTAGGCGCAGCTGTTGGCGTAAGTAAGGATTTATATGACCGCATGGAAGCTTTGGTAGCGGCTAAAGCGGACGTAATCATTGTTGATACGGCTCACGGTCATTCTGCCGGCGTATTACGTACGCTTAAAGAAATCAAGAAAACATTCCCATTTATGCCTGTAATTGCCGGTAACGTAGCAACCGCAGCCGGTACGGAAGCATTAATTGAAGCCGGTGCTGACGCTGTTAAAGTAGGTATCGGACCGGGCTCTATTTGTACGACTCGTGTTATTGCCGGTATCGGTGTGCCACAGATTACAGCTGTTTACGAATGTGCCTCTGTAGGTCGTCGTTACAATATTCCAATCATCGCCGATGGCGGGATTAAATACTCCGGCGATATTGCTAAAGCTATTGCAGCGGGCGGCAATGTTGTTATGATGGGTAACATCTTGGCCGGTACGGATGAAAGTCCGGGCGAAACGGTTATTTATCAAGGTCGTAGCTACAAAGTATACCGCGGCATGGGTAGTTTAGGTGCTATGAAATTGGGGAGTAAAGACCGTTACTTCCAGTCGGAAGCTAAGAAATTAGTTCCGGAAGGCATTGAAGGTCGTGTACCTTACAAAGGTATGTTAGCTGATACTATTTTCCAAATGGTAGGCGGTTTACGTGCCAGCATGGGATATTGTGGTTGTCATAATATCCAAGAAATGATTAATGATACTCAGTTTATCCAAATTACTGCCGCAGGTCTTAAAGAAAGCCATCCGCATGATGTTAGCATCACGGTTGAAGCTCCTAACTATAGCGGCTGATTATTGAGGTGTATTTGTTTTGCGAAATCAATTGAGCATTCTCGATGTGCCGGTTGATGTCATAACCATGAAAGAAGCAGTTCAGCGTGTACAGAATTTATATTCTGAGCCGGGGCTACATACTGTAGTCACGGTTAACGCTGAAATGGTTATGCGCGCCCGTCACGATAAAGAATTGCACCAAATTTTAAAACAAGCAGATATGGCCGTCCCCGACGGGGCCGGCGTGCTATGGGCTGCCGAGCAATTAGGGCAGCACATTCCCGAACGTGTGGCCGGTTGTGATTTGGCGGTAGCCTTATTGCAAGAAGCAGCACAACATAAAACGCCTGTGTATTTTTTCGGCGCAGCCCCCGGTATAGCGGAGCAAGCTGTAAAGAATATGGAGGCTAGCATTGGTCCTTTACAGGTAGTCGGTATCCACTCCGGCTTTTTTGATGAGCAAGAAGAAGTTGAAATTATAAAAGCCATTGAAGATGGTGGAGCTAAACTTGTCCTGGTGGCCTTAGGTGTGCCAAAACAGGAAAAATGGATTACTTCCAAACTGTCTCATTTAGATAAAGTAGTCGCTATCGGCTTGGGCGGTTCCTTTGATGTTATGGCGGGCCATGTAAAAAGAGCGCCCGAATGGATGCAACGAAATCGTTTAGAATGGTTATATCGATTGCTCAATCAACCGCAACGCATCGGCCGAATGATGGCGTTACCTAAGTTTATGTGGGCGGTGAAGCAATCAAAAAAATAGAGAGGTGGTGCGAGATGCCCACAGGGTTTATTGTTAAAGATGGTTACCCTTTTATCGGCGTAACTTTTCTTATAGCATTTCTGGTGGGATATTTTATCTCCCCGTATGTGGCGATAATACCATTTATACTGGCTTGCTTTTTTACCTTCTTTTTTAGAAATCCGAAACGGGTAATTCCAAATGATCCGGACGTGCTGGTATCACCGGCTGACGGTAAGGTAATGGAAGTAAGTGAAGTGTATGAAGATTTATTCTTAAATACTGAATGTAAGAAGGTAACGATTTTTCTTTCCGTGTTTGATGTGCACGTAAATCGCGCACCGATGGAAGGGAAAATTACGTTCCGACAATATACATGTGGCGGATTTTTGCCGGCCTATAAAGATTCGGTCGGTTTTGAAAACGAACGTCACTCCATTGGCATTGACAATGGTAAAATTGAAATTTTAGTTACTCAAATCGCAGGATTATTAGCGCGACGTATTATATCGTGGACAGATTTAGGTAAGAATCTGGCCAAAGGAGAACTGTACGGGATGATTAAATTCGGATCTTGTACAGAAGTTTTCGTGCCTAAATCAGTAGAGATTACTGTTAAAAAAGGCGATTATGTACGTGGCGGAGAATCGATTATCGGGAGGCTGCAAAAAAATGGATAAGTCTATATTTCCAAATTTGTTTACGGCTGCTAATCTATCCTTTGGCGTCGTAGGCATAACTTTCGCGGCCCAAGGTGAATTTACGTTAGCAGCAATTTGTGTGTTATTATCCTTATTGTCTGACGGCTGTGACGGCCGTGTAGCTCGCGCACTGGGCGTATCCGGACCAATGGGGCGTGAATTAGACTCCTTGGCGGATGTGGTTGGTTTCGGGGTTGCACCGGCTTACATGTTATACATGTATCAATTGAGTCATACCGGCTGGCTTGGCTATGTGCCTTTGTTAGCTTTCTCCGTATTCGGTGCTTTCCGTTTAGCTCGTTTTAACATCATGACTGATGAAGTACATGGTTACTTCTTAGGTTTGCCGATTCCGGCTGCCGGCTGTATGGCCGCAACCTATGTTTTATCCGGCATTCGTTTACCGGAATGGCTTTTGATGGTTTTAATGGTGGTAGTCGGCTATTTAATGGTAAGTCGGGTGCATCATCCGGATTTCAAAGGCAAAGGTGCCGATCCGGTAAATACATTGGCTTTAATTATTGTTGCGATTCTTGGCGTGTTAGCTTTAGTGTGGGATTGGCATTCATGGCCGGTTCTTATCTTTGCCCTGTACGCCGTATTTGGTATTTGTAACACAACTATTAATCTTGTAAAACGGTGAGGTGAAGGACGTAAATGGATTATATTCTTGACCTTCTCATGATTCCGCTACAGGTAATAATCGTATTTTATACGCTTTATTATTTCGTGTTGGCCGTAGCGGGCATGTGGCGAAGGAAAGAAAAAAAGAATTATACGCCTAAGAACTCATTTGCCATTATTGTATGTGCTCATAATGAAGAGGCCGTTGTCGGTCAATTGGTAGAGAATTTGAAGATTCTTGACTATCCAAAAGAGCTGTACGATATTTTTGTAGTAGCTGATAATTGTACCGACAAGACAGCTGAGATAGCTCGCAATGCCGGTGCGATTGTGCATGAGCGTGAAAATAAAGAAGAGGTAGGTAAGGGCTATGCCATGGGCTGGATGTTTAACCGCATCTACGAAATGGACCGCGAGTATGATGCCTTCGTAATTTTTGACGCTGATAATCTGGTACATCCTCATTTCTTAGCTGAAATGAATTACCACTTAGAATTGGGAGAGCCGGTTATTCAAGGCTATTTAAATGCAAAGAACCCAACAGATACGTGGGTGGCAGGCACATTTGCGATTGCTTTCTGGCAAGTGAATCACATGTGGCATTTAGCTAAATATAACCTTGGCTTATCGACCGCGCTCGGCGGTACGGGTATGTGTATCCGTACGGACATTATTAAGACCTATGGATGGGATTGTAATTGTTTGACCGAAGACATGGAATTTTCCATGAAGCTTTTGATTCATGGGGTGAAAACAACGTGGGCTCATGATGCCATCGTGTATGATGAAAAACCGTTGACCTTTATGCAATCATGGCGGCAGCGTAAGCGTTGGGCACAAGGGCATTTTGATTGTGGCGAACGCTATATTCCGAAACTGTTTGTTGAAGGGATTAAGCAGGGGAACTTACGTATTTTAGACGGTATTATTCAGATTAGTCAGCCGTATTTCTTGTTGGTATCGACGTTCTATCTGATAATGACCTATATTAATGCGTATGTGCCGATTTATACGAATATTATTTACCAGATTTTACCGGTAACCGTGTGGACCATCATCGGTATCGGGCAGTATTTATTCCCGCTTATCGTGTTGGCAACTATTAAGGTTCCACCTAAAGTTTGGCTCTATTACTTGGTGTACCCGCTTTTCATGTACAGCTGGGTTCCGGTAACCTTCCTCGGTTATTTGAATCGACATGATAAAGTGTGGGCCCATACCCAGCATACACGCGGCGTTTCGCTTGGTGAAGTGAAATTGACGCGCATGGGTGATGCGGATAAATCGATAAAGAAATAAAACTGTTAAAAAGTGCCTAGTAGCGTAGGCACTTTTTTGCATATATGATATATAGAAGAAATTATTTATTGATATATTGTTACGATATAGAAGTTAGATACATTCGTTGCTGTCAATGTTCATGCTTTTTGGTGGACTTGTATTAAAAATCTCTATATAATAATAGATAGATGGCTATTATCTTATGAAGTGAGTAGCCTGTTTTATGGTGAAAAGAAAGGATCTATAAACGACTATGCACATTTTATTAACAAATGATGACGGCGTATGGGCCAACGGGATATTAGATTTAGGCGCGGAACTTGCCAAAGAGCATCGCGTAACGGTTATTGCACCGGAAGTGGAACAAAGTGCCAAATCGCATGCCATTACCATTCAGATGCCGGTACGGTTGCGCCGTTTTTCAGACGAGGAAGACAATCCGAGACGCTTTGCCGTAACGGGAACGCCGACAGATTGCATGAAATTTGCGTTGTCTCACTTTTTGAAAAATGACATGCCGGACATGGTAGTATCCGGTGTCAACAATGGTTTTAACTTAGGTTCTGATGCTTTATATTCCGGTACTGTCAGTGCAGCCATGGAAGCCATGTTCTATAAAGTGCCGGCCTTAGCGGTTTCCGTTGAACGGTATAGTAAAAAACGGAGTGCTGAAATTATGCCGTTCATTCGTGAATTCATAGGTGAAGTGTTTGAAAAACAGCAATTTAAGGGTCTGTTGAATATGAATTTTGCCAAAGAAGGACCGGTAGGTTGGGATAACTGTGAAATCCTCGACCAAGGCATGCAAATGTATTACGATATTATCGATCCGCGCGAAGATCGTAAAGGTCGTAAATATTATTGGATTGGCGGTAAATTATCTTTTGAACCGGAAGAAACTCCGACTGACGTAGCATCTATCAAAGAAGGTAAGGTGACGGTGGTAGCTCTTACTTGGAAACAACAGGATGACGAAGGTACCGCTCAAATGAAAGAAATTTTGGGGACGATTAAGAAGTGAGTATTGCTTTACTTGACGTGTATATATTATTGCGTTAAGATATATACAAGACGAGCCGTCATAGTGTTTCGTAGCGCTAGGCTCATCTCTGTGAAAACTTGGTAAAATGAGAAATGGCCTAGTCGTTACTTAACGATTAGGTCATTTTTCATGTAGAAGTAAGACCACTAGAGTAGCGAAAGCTATCATCAAGGATAAAGCTTCGAATACACTCATGATCTCACCTCCTTAACAGAGATGACCTAGTCACACTATAACGGCTCTT
>NZ_RQUX01000012.1 GCF_003992115.1 Veillonella ratti | reverse complement strand
GCCGTCAGTTGCAGCGATAACCAAGATAGCGCCGTCCATCTGAGCAGCACCGGTGATCATGTTTTTAACATAGTCGGCATGACCCGGGCAGTCAACGTGTGCATAGTGACGATTTTCAGTTTCATATTCTACGTGGGAAGTGTTGATGGTGATACCACGTTCACGTTCTTCCGGAGCTTTGTCGATCATGCTGTAATCTTGGAATTGAGCCTTACCTTCTTCAGCAAGAACTTTAGTGATTGCTGCAGTAAGAGTAGTTTTACCATGGTCAACGTGACCGATAGTACCGATGTTAACATGCGGTTTAGTACGTTCGAATTTTGCTTTTGCCATTGAAGTAATAGCCTCCTTCACAAAAATAATAACCTATATACGCTCATTATACTCCGTATCGATTTTATTTGTCTACTTTTTTATAAAAACAAGAAATAACGCCACTTAATCATGTTTTTTATAAAAAATAATATCTATAAAAATATGTCTTTTCTACACATTTTTTGCCGTTTTTTTGCCGTTTAACTAAACAAGGGCAGCACGCATGCTACCCTTGTAAGACGTTCGCTCACTACTAGTCTCTCTATATATAGTATATACTACCATTCCACCACTGTATAGAGAATACTAGCACCTTTTATGCCATTATCTTTGAGATGCACAAGACCTTCAAATTGCCCTGCTTGATATCCTACTGTTGGATATAGCTTGTCTTCTATCACAGTCATTCCAGCCTTTATTTTATGACTCTTTTCTAAATTGACTTTATAGACGTCAACTTTTTGTGACTCCTCATTAGGAATAACCATCGTCCTGTCACTCTTTTCATTAACTATAGCCGGCAGTGAAGATTCATGGTCATTAATAGCTTTTTGTGTTTGCCTAGCCGCCAAATTTATATCCGGAGCCTGTACATAGTAACTAACTACAGGCTCTTTTTGCTGTACAATTTGTATTTCCCTCTGAATTTTTACCGCATCAGCTGGCGATACATTAAGCTTATGAGATAAAGCAATCGAATTATTGAGTGTATCCGTAGATACTATGTCGGCTTTCTGCGGAATTTTATCTTGACTATGCCCTACAATCAATACCACCAAAACCACTGCAATAGCCCCAATTATGACCGTTATAGCATTTTTATGCTGAGTTAAATACAATTTTACCTTACCCATAATAACACTCCTTACAGCTTACACAGTACGACTCATATCGTATAATTGCCCGTTGATATTTTCGCTCATGGTATATTGCCAAAGCTTAATACGAGTGTCTCTCCAGTCCATCTTATAGTTATATTGAGCATACCATATGTCACAACCTAATTGATCCATAAGTAACTTATTAACAATATAATCATACGATGCATATAGCCCTGCATTGTTATAGCCGGCTTGCCATAGCCGATTAATTACAACGCTTGAAATATTGGTTAATGTTTGATTACTCGGCATTCCATGGCGTTCCTTGTAGCCATCGCCATCTTCCATATCGTGCCATACTCCAAGCTCTAAGCGCTCTGGTGTTAATCCGCTCTGCGTCAGCGTATTAATAATAAATTGAGCTTCTATTTCCGCATCAGCTTCGTCAAGAGCGTAAGAATAGTGATATACACCTACTTTCATTCCGCTTTCAATAGCCTTATTGATATTATTGTAAAATTGGCTATCCAATCCATTCTTGCCAAATCCCAATCTAATAATGGCACCTTCTACACCGGCTGCTCTTAATTCTCCAAAGTCAACTTGTCCATTATGTTCAGATACGTCTACAACCTTCATTTTGTACCTCTTTCATCATCATCGCTTATTCCATTACTATTACTATCTTTAAGCTTAGCACCATATGCAATAATACAAGCCATTACCTGACCTGTAAGGATAGCATTAATAATCTTAATCGCATATTCAACTACTTTAAATGCCCATTCGTCTGTAATGTGTGCAAACCAAATGTATAATAACAAAAACACTACAAAGATTAACGGTAATAGGGATATACCTATTACAATTTCATAAAACAGTAGATTGCCGATTTTTAGGTCGGCAACCTTTACCCTTTTATATAGATTCAACAAGTTCACAGCTTTTCACCGCCCCACAAAATCTTGTTTTCAAGACGTTGAATCCGTTCCTCTTGGGATTCAAGGCGATGATTATGTTCTGTCAATGTAGCATTAGTGCGTTCTACACTTAATAAAATCTTCTGAACATCTGATGATGTATTTTGCGTTACTGATTTAATATCACTAACCGCTTCATCAGTTTTAAGCCGTTTAACTTCAGTTACAGACTGTTTCGCTTCCCAACGGTCAAAAATCACAACTTTTATAAACCAGCCTAAGATGCTAGCCACACCTAACATAACGCCAATTAATGACGCCCACCATGAAATATCATATATTGGGTTAGATTGCTCCATAAGTAACTACTCCTTTATCTACTAATTGGTTGCAAGCCTAGCCCTCTTCTAGCCGCATTAACCTTCTGTAAATCTATAACGTCAAGCTTATCCCTCTTTTGCTGACTATTTAACTTCTTACTTTCCCTTATTTTTTTAGCCGCTTTATTTAAATTCTGTAACGTCTGATATGCCCTTTTGGTGCGATTGTAAACTTTAGCGTCAAACCCCTCTTGCTTTTCACCAGTTAACTTCATCGCATTAACAAGACTATCTTGATTATTATAGAGATCATACAATCGTTGTACACTATCACTACTCTTATATGGAGTTTCGGTAAAACCTTTTATTACAGGTTGCTCATTCCACTTTTTGGCTGGACGAGTATCTGCCACACCACTCATACGGTCTGTCATATCCATAATCAAAGAACCAAAACCACCACCATAGCCCCTAATGGTGTTATCAACTTTCATAGGTGATACATCAAGCAAATTGCCTACTTGGTTTCCTATATAAGACGTGCGCCAATCAGATTGTAAACGATCCGGTAATTTAGTCATACTTTGAGGTACAATATTCCGCTGCATGAAAAAACTATAATTTGTTGCCCATTCCAATAAAGGAATAGCTGCTGTTGGCATCAAGGATGGCATCATATTATCCATTGCAGTAGTGGCTAACCCTTCAAAGCCTCGTCCGTTTACCTTCTTTTCTTTATCATAAGCATACTGTAATGCTCGTTCCGGTACTGTGCCAAATAAGATGCCTAATTCAAATGGCTTCGGAATTTTAATTAAAGTATCCTCTGTTGGAATAATCCAAAATACATCCTTCTCCCATTGAGGTAACTCCTGATAACGGGGGTCATCTTTGTTTAACCACCATAACGCAACGCTCGGTAATGTAATAAACGCAGCTGTTTTAAACGTCATCTCTGCGGGATTTTCCTTAAATGCACGAACCATTTTATCCGTGCCTTGTAATGATGCATTAAAGAATGCAATCATCTTATTAGCTTGTTTAGTATTCTTACCAATACGGCTAAAATCAAGAGTTACATCACGAGCCTGTATTGCTGCTTCGGCATTACTTAACGGTTTTTTCTTGCCTCGAGTAAGACGATTAATAATGCCTGTATACCCTGTTGTAGCATTATCAAATTCAGCCAATCGTGTTGCCATTTCAGTCGCTTCATTTAATCCACGGATTATATCAAGCGGTGATGTTGCAATTCGTTTCAGTATATTTGGTTTCTTTAAAATGTCTCGAATGGAGTTTTGCAAATAGTTTCGGTCAAGACTTACCATTGCACTATTACCTGCGCCACTCTTCTTATAATCCCAGTACACATTGTCTTTTTTTAGATAATGCATCATCCCTTTTAAGGTATCAACAACAGGAATAAAACCATGTTGGCTATAAATTGTTGCACCGATCATATCACGTACAGGGTTTCGCAGTATAAACTCTGGACTTAATTGCGTAGCCCCGGCTCTTAGCCAACCTGCTGGCGTTTTCATCATTTGAACCAACCAATTAGAACTTTCTGCGTTAGCAAATTGTAAGGCTTGATAAATATCCGGTGTTGTTTGGTAAATCGTCTTTTTGCCATCTTTCATCACATAAAATGTAAAATCTTTGGATGTAGGCGTACCAGTTACCCGTTCTACAATGTCACTCATGCCTTCTACTTCAGAGATTTTAACAAAAGCAGTTGCTACCTTGTTGCGCTCAATGGCATTAATCGTAGCATAGGTGTTTTTAATGATACTTTCGAGGGGGTCAACAATATCACGTCCGCTCCCCTTCATTTTCTTAATAGGCGCATGAACATTCATGAATCCGCCACCCTTACTGCCAAAGTTATCAATTCCGGCTTCACCAAAGTCACGGATAAATGGTACATAGTTTGGATATTTAGCCCGCATTGCATTAATATCCTTGCGGCTGATTAACCCCTCATCCCGCATCAAATCCAATAATTTATTGCTGTAAGATACAATTTTTTGTTGCGCATCAATAAATTTACTACCGTAAGTGCTTTCATAGTGCTCTATTGTTGCAATTACATCTTTAATTGATTTATCAGTATATACTGCTTCATTTGGATGTGCCTTGTTCCACCGTAAAATATCCATTTGCCGTTTTGCTACAAGATATGCAGAAAAATCTTTGTGCAAATTATCGGGGATATCCGCAATGGCTTCTTTAAAGGAGCCCGGACCATGTTCTAAAAAAGCTTCAGCTTTGCCTACCCAACCGCGAGATACCCATGCCTGCATAAATGGATTATCTGCAAATTTTAATTTTTTGCCAGTAATATCTTCAACTTCACTAACTATCTTTTCTAATGGATGGAGTTCATCAACAGCTCGTGTATATGCATCATCCAAAAATTGAGTAACTGTTTCTTTTGGATTTTTAATAGCTGTTTTTAAAGGAGATGTACCTTCTCCAAAAGTAACTGTGCCCTTAATCCGTTCATGAGGGTTCTGCCGATACCACTGATGCATTACCGCACTTACCTTTTCAACTCGTGCATTTAACTCCGGTGCCGCCTTTAATCTACTAGTAAACTCATCATAGAATTCCGGGAAATCTGCCTTTGCTCTGGCTCTATTCGTTGTATAGTCACGATAAAATTCAGCAAACCCTTCTTTTGCCAATCCTGTAGAGTCCAATTTGTCATATCTACCGCCAAACCTACGATGTACATTTTTTACTAACTCAGCTTGGTGTTCTTTGGTAGTAAATCCAAAATATTTATCCAAATAATGCCCCAATTCATGAGCAGCTGCTTCAAAATCGCCATAATTTCTTACTCTGACCGCATCAGTTTTAGTATTAAAAAATCCTAAAACACCTTTTCTCCCAATACGTCCATGTCTAATAGATTTAAAATTTTCATCAATAGCTTTAAAAATTTCTTGACGATTTACAGGTTTGTCAGATGTTAAATTTTCTTCGCCTTCAACATATCGATAAGGCGATTTAGGATTGTCGGAAAAGTACTGCACATCATCAGGCTTTACTTTTTCCACCGCATCTGCTATATTTAAATTGCTAGATGGGTGGAGCTGAGTATCCAGTGGAGAAACCCTATCACTAGATGGCGGGCGGCGATACTGCGACGGACCGCCTTCTAATTCATTTCTAATACTATAGCTGACGTATACAATTGCGTCAGCTTTTTTCGTATCAGAAATGAATTTTTTTATTGCTTTATTTCTATTACCAGCCCCATCTGCAGCTACATGAGAAGAAATAATTTTCCCGTTATCCGCTTTATCAAGGCTTACGATGACCTCATGAGTTATATTGTCAATTCCTTTAAAATAACTAACATATGCATTTCGCCCATTTGCCTGCTTCAAAATTAAGTCAGGCTCACTAGCGGTTTCTTTAATCAAAGTTGTAGCAAATGCACGTTTCCTACTAATTTCACCATCACTATGACCTCGCATGAAATAGTTAGCGATTTGGTCTATAGCACTTTTATTTGATTCATCATAGATTACTTTTACAGCATTCCCTAAAGGATCTGTAACCCCTTCTTTAAGTTGAATAACATTGTCACGAGTTTTTTCAAATAACTCTTTTTCTGAGTACTTCTCATATTCAGCCAATTTTTCTGCATCATACTCTCTGAATTTAGGTTCGATTTCTTTAGATTTAATCTTATCTGCCAATTCAGCAGGCTTTATATCCGCATACGGATTTAGCTTTTCAGAATTAACCTTAGTTTCGTCAAACATATTCAGATTTTTATCTGCCTTGTTCACGGTTTCCGCTTGATCAAAAGATTTATCAAATAAGCTTAAATTTGCCTTTTCATTACCGACTTCAACTGCGCCGATTTTATTCTCATTGCTAAAATCAATGGTATTAGGATTATATGACTCTTCTTTAGGTGTTTCTGTTATTAATCGATTATAATTACCTTCAGCCATGCTCGGAGTATTATTATGTGGACTAGTTTGCCCGTCATAAACCTCTCTTGCTTTAGCCATACGATTCGCATCATTAGCCATAGCCTTATCAGGGCGTTCATATTTTTCACGCACTATAACTGCCATTTCTTCCGGGGTAGCATTCGGATTTTCTCTCATGGCTGTAAATGCAGCAGATTCTTTATGTTGCATTTCATACTTAATAAAATCAACTTGCGTACGCCAATCATACATGTCCAAATTATTTTCAGCTGCAAACGCCTCAAAGTCTTTTAAACGCGGTCCTGTCCATTGAACTAGCCCTACTGAATTATTTCCATCATTACTTATAGCAAATTTATCAAATGTACTTTCCTGTGCAATATTTCCCGTAATTGCCGCTGCTTCTGTGTCTGTGAAAAATCCATCGCTACGTAAGCGGTCATATACCGCCCGTTGCATATCCGCAGGGTTATCAGCATTCCATTCACTACTAGTTTCATCGAACTTATTTAATGCTTGAATTGGCTCCGGTGCAAAATCTTGTTTAATACTTGCAAAACTATCTCCATTTGAAATAGTCTCTGCACCTTTTTTAAAATTATCGCTAATATCCTTAAAGCTATCGTATGCTTGTGATTTTACATTATCAATGACATTCCCCACTTTAGCTTTTGCTGATTTAGGCGTAACTGCCTTGCCTAAATGATAAGCCCCTCTTGCACCTTCAAATGGCATTAACACATTGTCATAAGCGGCGCCTAAACCGCCTTGACGAATTGCGTCAACTTGACTAGCAGGGTTTTCAATCCACTTCTCAACAGGTTCTACTAATGGGTCAATCAATAGATTTTTAACCGTATTCCCTACTGCCCCAAACCATGAGCCACCTGTTGCATCGGCGGTTTGCATGTTACTATCATATGCTTGCACTGCATCACTAGCCAACGTTGGTAAGGTTGCAAGCCCAGCCGCCGCCTTAATGGGGACTGGCATATATGGAGTCATTGCGGCATACATTGCAGGATGTCCAATTGTTGTATCATAAGCTTGTTTCCCAAGATTACGTAATTCACCCGCTTCAGGTGTATCACTTTTATCGGGATTAATAATATAACCGTCTCCGGTGTTAATCATTGTTCCGTCAGCAAGCCCTCTATTTGCTGCATCGTAATAATTTGATAACGCCTGTTTGCTATTATCAAACCAATTCCCAACACTTTTTACAGTGTTAGTAGCAAAGTCTTCAACTCCACTAGCCAATTCACGTACCCCATCTACCGCAGAGCTTGCAACATTAGCGATATTGTCGAGCATACTTGTCTGAGGTTCACCGTTGAATGCTGTATTTATTTCAGAAAAGCTGTTATAGCTATCATCACTGTCATATTTCTTCTTAATATCGCTAAAACTATTCATAATTAGTCCTTTCTACCAAATCCAATTAATATAATAGTTTTCTTTACCAAATGCATCTTCCAACTCCGCTTTAATTTTTTCAGGGCTTTCGCCATTCATGCGTTTTTTATCAATTAAATCTGCAACAGCCTTGTCTTGACCTTTCAAACCTGCATGATCGTCACTTGATGCGGAACTATTATCACCACTAATACCACCCGTAAGAGCTGATTGTAAGTCATTATAATAAGGGCTATCATTTTCATCAACATCCGGGTGTTGTTTAACCCAAGCTTGATGTAGACTTGCCAGTGTCCGCAATTGTTGAGCTTGTAAACCACTGGTTCCGCCGTAACCTCTACCACCGCCAACAGCTTTAGGGAATTTACCAACAAATTGCATTTTTCCATCGGCACTAACAAGATATGTTGTACCATCATCAAGTTGTTGTAATTTTACGGCACCATAACCACCAATGTCCTTAACATTACCACTATCATCATGCATAATAATATGACCATTTTGTGCACCGTAAGGGGAAACCTTACCATAGTTACCCATATCTTGCACTGCACCTGTATCACCATCAATGCGGATAAGATGCCCATTAGGCATTGTAGTATCTTTAAAGTTAGGTTTATTAATAGCAGCTGCACTAGCCAAATTATTCATATCAATTTGCTGTGCACCTACCTTTTGAGCAAGTGCGTTATATCGTGTAACTGCGCTATACATGCCTTTAACTTTACTGCTGTTATATGTATCTACCACCGTATTACCATCTTTATCAGTGGTATACATGAGGTTATTAACAATATCCTGCCGCATTGGTTCAAGTACATCATCTGTAAATTTGGTTACATAGTCGCCGTAAGCTCTATCAATATTGCTTTGCATGCGATTTGATGCATATACTTTTGCATCATTTAAATTCATACCACCTTTTACTAGTGCCACAACATCCTTGCCAAACTGGCGTTGATAATTAGCAGCAATAGCATTACGGTCAGGTATCCCCATTCCATTCGTTTCTGCCAATGGTTTCTGTGTATCCGGTAAAGCGCTAGCTTGATTTGGTCTTCCCTCATTAACACTAGCGCCGTTTAATGAGGTTACTTGCGGGTTTACGAACTGTCCAAAAGTCTGCATTGAATTAGGCTGTTGCGTTAAATTCCATAGATTATTATTTGCAGATTGATTAAGTACTGACTGCTGTGGCTGTGGATTTTGCATTGTTTGCCATAAATTTTGATTAGCCTGTAACGATCCACTAGCAACATTCGGTTGCTGTGTCACTTGCCACATATTATTATTGCTCTGTTGTGGACGGGTATACTGCGTTAAATCAGTCTGCCACAAGTTATCTTGTGAATCATTCGGTAAATTGAAAGCTGTTTGATTATTAGGATGTGTATATTGAGCAATGTTATTTTGTACATTAGGTGCTTGATTCCACAGGTTGCTATCAATACCTTGTTGAGTCGCCTGCTGTGCAGCTTGTTGTGCCGCTTTTTCTGCATCATAATCATATCCATAAATATTGCCTAATGCCTTAGCTGCATTATTTTCTTGAATTCGCCCCCAGCGATGCCCTAACCACATTCCGGCTAAACGTCCTAATGCTTCATCAGTCATTCCCATAATTAAGCCTCCTGTTCTGCGGATTCTGCCGCCTTTTTACTTCTACGTCTTACTTTTGGCTTTTCTTCTACCATTTCAATGGTCTTTTCTTCTGCTGTTTTTTCAATTTTCTCATTTGCTTTTTTATCATCATCTGTCAAACCTTCAGCCAATACGCCATTAGCGTAGAATGTATTAGCACCGTCACATTCAAGCACATAAACAGTCTCATCATTGCCTGTATCAATTACTTCAGTTACACGATCATAGTCGTGTACTGTCATAATTTCATCACCAATAGCTAATTCACTCAGTAACTTCCAGCCATCACGAGTCTTAAATTTCTCTGTTTCAGTTGTATTCACAGTAGTGCGGCTTGTTTTTAACGTATAAATACGCTTTGTTCCCATATTATGCAGTTTAATAACGTTGATAACATCGCCCAAAGTAAGTACTTGTTCTCCATCAACAATCGCTTCAATATTAACTGCTCCTGTAGGCGTTGCCACCTCTGTGCCTGCAGGAAAACAAAAACCACCCACAAGCCCTGTAATAAAGTTGCCACTACCTTGCTGTGAAGTAGATGACGTATTGCCACTACTTGCTCCATATCTTGACCGCATCATTGCCTCCCATAAATTGCTATTTGGACTGTTTAAAGCCGCACTTAAGCTATACAAACTAGTTGGATATTGAACAGCATTTTGCTGTGCTGTACCACCATACTGTAATGGATTGTAAGCGATAGTTTCTGCTTGATTTGTTAATCCGCTACCTGTATTAATGCCATTCAGCGTATTAGAATAGGTCTGATTAGCTAAATTAGCTTGATTATTCAAACCATTCATAGTATTGCTATATTGATTAGCCCACAATCCTTGTTGTGCATTAATACCACTCAAATTATTAGCAAATCCATTACTTGCTAATTGTGCGGCTTGACCTAAATCACTAGCGTATTGATTAGCCAATGTATCGCTTGCATTTTTACTAATTCCATTAAATGCCGTATCCGCTTGACTGCTATTAATAATCCCGCGACTTGCCAATCCTGATAACGTATTACCTACTGTATTTTCAAGAGAGTTATTTAACGCTTTCTCACGCTTTTCGCTATACGCTGTAGGTAATTGTCCATTAGCAATACCACTATAACTGTTGTTAAAATCTGATAACGCATTTTTATACTGCTCATTAAGGGTATTGGCTGTATTATTCATACTGTCAATCGCACTCCCCATGCTTGAACCATATTGAGCGTTAGCATTGGCATTATCGGTCATTGCATTTTGTGTTTGTCCGCTCATATTATTAACGTCATTTAAGTTTTGATTGTTCTGATTCAAATAACGATTATATAAGCCTTGATAGTCAACATTTACATTAGCCCCACTCATTGCGTTATTGCCCATTTGTAAGGCGTTTTTTGCAGCCGGATTAGCTTGATTAATATAATCTAACTGACTCGCTAATGCTTGTTGTTCTTCTTGTGTTGACGGTAATAAATTAACCTTTGTCGATGATTTATTCTTATTCTTGCCACCGCCAAACAACTGTAAATCAAAGATAATCATATACGCTCCTTTCAATGCACATGTTCATAGTCAGTAACCAGTGCATAGTATTTCTTGCCTCGATATTCATAGTCTTCAGATTCAAGCCGTTGCATTTTCCACTTACGGCAATGAGCTCGAGGATTTCGTGTAGTAAATGTAATGACTTTTTTTATTTCATTTAACCGCATTACTTCTTTTACATATTCTGCCATATGCTTAAAAAAACCATATGTCTGCAATAAACAGATATATTTTTCACCATCCAACGTTTTTACACACCAAAACAAAAAACCTTGTTTGTCAAAGAATTTAAAATAGGTGTAATAGTCATCATGAAATGAGCCATCTTCCTTATCAAAGTAAAATCCATCAAGACTAACAACCTCCTGCGTGTACCGTTCGTAGTCCTCAATCATTTCTTTTAAGCTATTTAACTTCATCAGCTCACCCGTTTCCACATATAAACTGCTAAATATGGTTGCATGTTATTATGTGCTACATTACTGCCATCACTCGGTATGCTGTGATTATGATAACCATTTATATCAATAGTAATGTTATGAGTATGAGGTCCTCCTAGCTCTGTTATAAGAAATGCAGAGCCTACATCACCAGCTTTTGTTTGAAGCGGAAATCTACCATTATCAAAACCTTCATAATTTCCTGTCGCACTATAATTACGACCAACCCAAGCACCATGATTATGACTCCCTTGTATATCTGCTCTAGCACCATGATTATGATTTCCACTAGCTGCAACGCTACCACTATGATTGTGTACAGGCATTTCAGAATTAGTTAGCTTATGCGTTGCCTCACCACCAATACTACCTGCTTTATAATTGCTACCTTGTGAGAGCAACACACGACCTTGTTCGATATAGTCCCATGTGCCAAATCCAAACAATGTTTTTGGATTTGTACTTACAGTTGAGCAATAAATAGATCCAACAGGATACACTTTATCTAATACATTATTAATAACCTTTGTTACATCATCACCTAGCTTATCAGCCGTGATGCTTTTATCTTTCACTTTATCAGTCGTAATAACATTGTCCTGTAACATTTTGTTAGTAATCGTTTTGTCACTACGATTTATATACTTTATAGTTGTTATGCTTGTTGAAGTAGTATCTACTGCAGCCAAAAACACACGGATTTTAGGCGTCCATTGCTGACCATTGTATGCATAAGTCCTACCGAGCATTTCATTGTAATAGTGACTACCATTACTTGCTGTATCAGGTGTTGTGTTACTGATAATCGGCTCAATGGTAGTGCTATCATAATTAATTGCCCCAGTTGATGCGTTATAGTCCACATATAAATACGAAGTAGTATTTGCTGGTAACACCCAAGGCGTAGCACGTGTAGTAATCGATTTTATATAATCCACCGTGCCGTTTTTATCAAACCCATCAGCAAAAGTAACTACAATAGGAGTTACTGTTCCATCAATTGTTACCGATAGATTATCACCACTTAAGTAGTTGTATTGACCACCTGTGGAATTACCTGTTAACACACGGTTACGTAATCCTCCACCTCCACCATTGCCATTTGACTTTTTATCAATCTCATCGGCAATGTTCAGCATTTCTTGTCTATTCTTTAAAATAGCGTCTCTCTTCGTATCGCCACTAGGGCTATCGTTGAGAGGATAACGCTCTTGATATGCCATTACTAAACCTCCTCGTAGTTGTAATCAAATTGCCGTAATGAAATGGCACCTTTTTTTACAAATATCTTTATCTGCACGTTTCTATTAGCACCGCCACCGATTTTATATACCTTTGTATATTCATCCTGAAACAATAACTCATTGTAATCACTCAACATGCCACCATCATCGCTTAACCGCTCATCTACAGATGCAAATTTAATTTGCTTAGGCGTTCGGTTACTTATTTGCACATTCCCATAACCATCAATGATATTGTGTGCCACAAAATCATAGTTCATAAGCAATATAAACAGCTTAGTGGCTAGTCTATTACCTGAAATAATTGATGTTTGTATTTGTTCACCATCATCAGTGTCTAAACGCTCGTCAAGAATACCAATTTTGGTGCCATATGCCATATAAACATCTTTGTTATAATCAACAACTTCATGTAAACTATGACTTAATTTTCGTGATGTAAATACACCTCGTCCGTCTTCATATCTCGGTATGTAATGATATAAAAAGACAAGATTACCACTTTCAGGCTTAATCCAAATTTGTTTACGTGATGGAACATGCCACATTTCACAAGTATCTTTGATGTTTTTAATAAGATAAGCGTTAATATTTAATCCAGTCTCGAACGGTTGAATATTAGCGTATGTATTGGTAGGCATAAAACTCATAAGTCCGCTATCGCCTAAATAGTAGCTACGATCATCAATATTAAGAGCACTGCCACTGCAATAGCCTGTTGTAGATAGCGGAAACACGCTGAAATAGCTATCAGATGGTGAGCCAATGACTTGATATACCTTGCCATACTGCTTATATACAAGAATTGACTTGCCTAAAAAGTCTAATGAAATAATCGTACCTTGGTCTTTATAACCAACATCAACGTATTGACCACTGGATGCATCGTTGGTGTTATTTTTCCACGATTTATAATCGCCAATAGCACTCCAATACACGCTATGACCATAGATGCTTGATACAATCACACGCCCACTGTAACTGCTTACAAATTCACAGGCAGGACTGTCATCAATCGTAATTAATGTGCCACTACCCGTAATAGCTTGTAACTTACCACCGCTAGCAATTAATACATCACCATTATATATGTGATATTTAGGCTTTTTATTGCCTGTTAGCTGTCCTATCAACTCATGCGTCCGTAAGTCAGTGTAGTAAAGGTTATTGCCGCTATTAAAATAAAAGCGTTTACGGTTTAGGTCATAAAAAAGGCTTTCAATTTCAATGCCTGCATCATAGGCAATCCTTACGCCGGCTACTGTTCGCAATGCTCCATCAGTGCGGTCAAATTCGCACTGCAGTGCCTGTACAACGCTTTCAATACCAATATTCTCTGGACTCGTTGACCAATCAATACCTAGCCGAAAGCCTCGAGTACTAGCTAGTAATTTCTCACCCATGCTAATACCCCCTTGATTGTTGAATAAGTTGTGTCAAGCTATCAATAAACCCTTTGTCAAATCCTGCATATTCAATCATCAATGACTTTTTCTTTACCAAATAAGATACTAACTGTACTAAATAATGTGTATATAATTCAGTAAAAGGAATACTATCTGTCATATTGGCAATATGTGATTTTTTCACCGCATAATATACGTCTTTTACTTCCTTTTGTCCGTACGTCTCAAATGAGCCATTATTAATAGTAATAGGATAGCCTTGTTTAGGCACAAACTGCATAAATCCTATTGGAATAACATCATTATTATTAATAGATGTGCGCTTAATAACTTCACGGTCTTTAATGGCAGTTAATATCATAGATAAGTGGTCAATGGCTGCATTAATATAAGGGATATATTCTGTTTCATTATCTAAAATCTCATTGCTTTCAAGATTAATCTCCGTAATCAGTTCGCTGACTACCATAATCGTAATACCCCCTTGCCATTACTACGCCTGTATTACCACCGCTTTGATTATCTAATTCTGATAATCTTGCTTGCCACATGGCTACTAATCCATTAATATCCATTTGCATTACACGATATACAATGTAATCAACAAGCATTGTTTCAATTTCAGCGATATAACCGCTCTCATCATCTAATGTCATATAATCAACGGTTGGCACATACTCGACTTCTATGATTTCTTCTGTTTCCGCATCAAAAGCGATATTCTTGAGCTGACTTACCGTATAATCAGCAATCTCTTGCCCATCAGCGGTTACTTTTAACACGGCAATACAATTAGTAGGTAATTCTAACTTGCCAATACCTGTAGATGTATATGTGCGCTTTACGTATGATGGAAATACACTAGCAAGCAAGTGATTAAGCAAGTGATTGCCCTCGTTGTAATACTCTAACAGTTTATACGGTGTATAGTTTTCATGCCCCGTATCATCAATCTGCATAAAGGCACGATTAAGTAATTCTTTAATGATCATAATTAATCGCTCCTACAAATAAAGGGGAGTTGTTACACTCCCCCTTGTTAAAACACTAATTAGTCCTTTTTACCGCCGGTGATAACCTGAATAACACCATAATCTTTACTATTATATTTTGACTTTTCAATGCCTGCCATAATGCTGATGCCGTTGCCCTGTACGTTGCCGTAATCATCATCTTGCGCAATATGACGAGGTTCACTAGCTACGCCAAAGCATGCAGCTTGTGTACCCAATAACAAGTTACGATTGATTGTTGCACCACTTGCGCCAGTATCAGAAGTTACTACTCGTTCATATTCATAGAGTACAACACCGTCATATTCCCCTAAAGAACCGGAGAAAATAGGATTTTTAGCCCCACGCACATTAGCATTTTGCTGTGCGGCTTGCCATACAGGGTCATCTTTGAGATCACGAGCCGCCCAAGGACTTACAAGCATAATATACTTATCTTGACCATCGATTTTAATCGGATTAACTTTTGGTGCATGCATTTTAGCCTTACGGCGAGCAACACTAATTAAGCTACAAGTCAATTTATCAGTAGCCGCAGTACCTGCTACAGTACCAGAAGTAGCGGCATACATAACTTCGCCTGCTGTTGGATTAGCAGACAATTTAGCCATAAGCGTATTATCCAAATAGTCGGATAACCACTGTGTTAATGCGGCTTTAACCATTGGTAAATTGTCATATGGGCTTTTCTGGTCTTCAGATTCATAGCGTGTCACTGCGTTACGAATTAAATCAACGGTTACACCAAAATCATATACAGTAAGCTGTTCTTCCTTACCTTTTAAGGTTGCACGAGTGCCTGTAACACCTTGCCCAGTCAAATTCATGAGTAAGCCAAACGTTACTTTATCGCCTTTTACTTTCTTTAAATCCGCATTTTTATGTACAACATTCTTGCCATCCGTAGATGTGAATTTTTCAAAATAGCTATCCTGTACGCCTTCGTGCCATACTTTTCGCGCCCACAATTTTGGTACAAGGTTAGCCGGAATTGTTAATTGATTTGTCATATCTGGCATATTAATTACTCTCCTTATCCAATTAATTCTTTAAGTTGCCGCTGTAGTGATTCCGGTAATTCAGATTCACGCCCTTCAGCAACCATTTTCAATAACTCATCATTCGAAATTGTGCTCAATGCCTTACCATTACCGCCACCTAATGCTCCTGCCTTTGGCAAGTTATTTGCTTTCTCTAACGGATTTACTTTAGGCTCTTGTACTGATTGTGCATTAAGCTTGCCACGCAATCGTTCAACAAACTTTGTAATTACTTCAAAATCTTGTTGTGTACCAACCCCAGCACCTGTGCGAGCGAACGCAGCATCAATCGGATTAGATTCAGCTCGAGTCATTCCATCTAATTCATCTTGCGCAATAGCAAGCATATCTTGGAAGTCATCTGCGGACTGAATCGACTGGATAAAAGCGATGTTTTGGTTACGCAATGCCATCCGCTGTTGTTGCTGTTGAGTCACCACATACTTAATACGCCCTTGCTCTTCCAAAAGTTGAGCATATTTTTCTGGATCCGTATACATCAAGTCTTCCATATTATCAATACCGAATTGTTGCATAGCAGTTTTCTTTGCAAATTCATTAATATTAGAGACTTCTTCTGCCGTTAATGTTACTGGTGCGGATTGTTGCCGAAATTCGTTTAGTTTTTTCTCAGCTTCTTTACGGAGCTTTCTTTCTGCCGCAAGTGCTTTGTTTAAATCGCCATGATTTTCTTCAGTAGCATTGGTTGATTCCTCTACATCTGCATTTCCTTCACTTGATGGCTCACTCTCAGAGTTAAGAGGGGTGTCTGATTGCTCACCTGTTGGTTCATCGGTAACATCAGTAGACTTATCATCAATTTCTACATCTTTTAAATCTTCAGCTGTTAAACCATACTCTTCTGCATTCACTACATCTTTTACATCATCGTTCATAGTTATCTCCTTTTTAATTAGTTTATCGTCAATAATCGGGACGAAAATTAATCGCAGTTTATCGACATTGCAGGTCGAACTGATTAGTTATCGTCATAATCAGACGGAATAGCTATTCTTAAACCGTCCACTATCATTGATAGGCTACTTGCTTAAGCATTCGCATGGAAATCAGTTTAGCGTCATGATTAGGACAATTTATTTACATTTGCGGGGGCATATCTTGTGGCTGTAATTGTGGTTGTTGCTTTGCTTGCTCTTGCATCTGCTGTTGTGCAAATCCTTGCTGAGCTTGCATCGCACTATTAACTTGTAATTGGTCATTGCCACCTTGCGCCGCAAGCCGTTCTGCTAGAATCTGCTGAGGTGAAATATTCACACCAATTGTCTGCAGATATTCACTTAACGCTTCTGCAGGTAAATCTTTCACATTAGCACTTAAGCGCACATCAAGCTGTGCAGGTTGACTGCCACGTTCTTTAAGCATTCTAAGCATTTCATCTTTGTCTGGAAAATCCATATATTTAACAATGATTTCCATCGGGATATCGGCACCGCTTTGTTTAGCTTCGAGTAATTGATATAAACTAGCCTTGCGAGCCGTAGCAGATGCTTGACTGGTTACAATTGTGATATCAAAATCAAACGCAGATAAATCATAAAGTACCTTTTTAACAGGGTTGCCATCCTCGTCATATTGTTGCTGTCCGAATTGGTCAACTTGTGGTTGTTCGACCATTGCTTGATTAAGATTCGGCTCAATATGCGCAAACTCTGCCTTGCCATCATCACCTAAAATACGCATAGCTTTCTGCTCGTTATAATATTGAGGTATTAATCCGGCTTTTCCTTTTTCACCCCACAAAATCAACACGATTTGACGCTCTGACTCTTTGGCTTTGTCAAAAATATCTGCGGTCTGTACTGTTGTAACAGATTGTCTTAAATCAATTGCTTTACCGCTCATGGCACCGATAGAGCCACTTAAACTCTCAGGCGTAATGCCACTAATCGTATAAAAGTCACTATTAGCTTGATTTTCAAGTTCCATATTGCCAATTGACTGATTAGCCGGTAAACCTTCCTCATAGGTTACGCCCGGTGGCAAGTAAATATTTGCTCCCGGCTTCGTGATATTATCCCTAATCGTCTTTTTAGTACGCTCATCTTGTACACCATGCCACATGCGTACGCCTAATGCTTGTTGATTTACGATGTGCATACGCTGACTACGGTTTTTATTGAGTTCACGTTGTGCATCTTTAATATCACGCACAACACCAGCAGGTTCTAATCGGTCATCGTCTGCATTTTCACCGCTGTAATAGCAAAATTGAAAAACCAATGGAAATCTTCCGTGACTGTAAGGACTGTCACTATCTTCTAACAACACATCATCAGCAAATGTAGCATATCTAATCTTTACATCAGGTATCTCTTGCCCTTTAATGCCAAGAGCCTTAGCCAATCCATACAACGGATTATTTTCATCAACTACACCCTCTGAAGTTACATAAATAGTCTTTGTTGTGTACTCCTTGTACCAATACTGAACCACTCTAACCTTCTGTAAGTCTTTGTCATACCATTGCGGGTAAGAGTTAGTAACTTCTTGTTCGGTATCATCATACTTATGATATAAGCGTTCAATTTCTTCCGCTTTATCAGGATATACTTGCTTTAGCTTTTCCTTGCTTTCCCATGTATACCGACCACAAAACATAGCGTCTGATAAATCTTCTCTTACACTCTCTGGATCTTTAAAAACATCAAATGGACTCATGCGCTCAATCAGCACTTGTCCATCCATCTTAGCGTAATCAAAGTCATACGATACCCAATACGCACCTAATCCGCACGTCACTACATCACGGAATACCTTTTTCTTTTCTCGTTGATAATTAGTTCTATCAAGCACGTATTTTGTAATGCCCTTCGCAACACGGCTGATGCGGTCATCTTCTTCTGAACGAGGCATAAAGTCCGGTTCAGTTTCATTTTGAGCTGCATAACCGCACAATAGATTTACTACAGGTCTGATGCGGTTGATTGTAATACAAGGTCTATTTGCTTCTTTAAGAGTTTTCTTATCAACATCAGACCATTGTTTGCCTTGAACAAACGCATAGTCTTCATGTGCTTCTTTTCGCCAGTCCTCATTGATGACTAATGCACGTTTTACATTCTCTTTTGCTGTTAATACATCAAACATAATTAGTCATCTCCTATTCGACCAATTCAGAACCGTAAATTAGGCGATACATTTCTTCAAGTTGCCACTGTGGCATGTAGCTTGCAAATTCGGCTAGCTGTTTGTCTGTAAATTTTGCTGGAATTACAATACCGTTTTCTACACGCTCTCCATACTCACTTTTCAGCACCTTATAGGCGTAATCACGTAACGCCCTATCGCTCATCATACGCCCCATGCGCTTTGCTCCTCTCTTCCTTCATCAACATACTTATAGCCATCATTAAATTCTTTCTTCACGTCATACGCTGAAATAGGTCTGCTCATCAGCATATATCTGAAAGCATCGTATGCATGGTCTTCTTGGTCAGTGTCTACATCCTCTACATTACGCTTACTATACGTAAGTGCTGGCAATGTTCGTATAAGATTTTTACAAGTCTCAAATATAACTACCTTTCGTTGTCGCAGTCTTTCATGCACTTGCATCTTACCTGCAATGCGGTCATTATCCGCTTTATCCCACACAATACCTTCTGTTGCAAAGATTTCTTGAATAGTCGGACCATCATGTCCTGTACGTTGCCAAATAGCAGGGTCAGCCACTCCATACCACGACTTCATAAATTTACATTTACGAGCGACTTCACGGGCTGTTTCTTGAGACCCTACATTCGGTTGACCTTGTTTACATCCGTATATCTCATGCGTGATGTATATCGTGTTATCTTGGTCTACTGCCGCTCCATATATGGCATACGGCTTCGTAAATCCCCAGTCCATTGCCCGTAATCGAGTCCAATTATCTGGGATTTCAAACGGCTTACAAACATGAATTTCAGAATTAAACTCTTCAAACACTTGACCTTCAAATATATTCCAATCACCGTTTTTATAAGCTTTCCGCAACTTATCCGGCAATGTATCCAAATTATCAATATAAGTGCTTGCTAAGTATGGATTATCATCTACTTTTGCTTGCACAAAGGCAATTTTATCAGCAAATTGCTTTAAATTCTTAGGAATAATGTGGTCAATAAATAAGGATTTAACCCACATATGACCTTTACCGCCCGGATTTGTACCGCCAAAAAATTTAGTATCGTTAATACCCGTCCAACGTAGTCGCATACGCAAAAAATCAAATACGCTTTGTTCATTAAGCGTCATTTCATCAATGGCAATGGCTGCGAACTCACTAGATAAGTATTTTTCAGGACGATCTAAATTCCTAAAACAAATTACACCGCCACCCCATTCGGGACGTAGTATAAATTCATGGTCAGTAGTTTTATAATCACCAAGCCACAAAGGGAATTCCATTCGTATCTTACTGATCTGTCTATCTTTTAAACTCGGATAGTCTTCACAGAATATTCCTACTCGAATTCCTGTTATACCTGTTTTGATATACCAATTAATGAGCAAATACACCATAATCCAACGCAGTATATACGATTTACCGCCACCAGCGGCGCCGCCATACAAGGTATACTTATTTTTTAGCACTGCCTTAATAAAATCACGCTGTCGCTTTGTTGGATTAATTACATCATTAAGCAAATCAACACGCTTACTCTGTTTCGTCATCAATATCACCTACTGTAAGTAATATATTCTGACTCTGTAAGTCTTCCTTACTGATCTTGTCACGCCATGATTCACGGCGGCGATTTTTAAGCCAAAAAATAAGTGCAGTCACATTTGGAGTTTGATGTTTCGTAACTACTTTTGTTACAGCTAACTCATAACAACCTGTATCCGGATTTAATTGCATTTCTTTAGTCACTTCTTCGTAACTATATCCCATCGCTGATTTTATAAGAGTTTCCTCTATTTCATCATCAATGACCTCTTTACCCTTTTTTAGAGCGTCCGCAATGTCTGAATACTTAACCTTCCAATCGCTTAATGTACTGCGACTGATTCCTATTTTTTTGGCAATCTCCTCATCAGTATATCCATTCCGAGCAAAGCCCCTAAGCAACGTTAAATTATCGGGCGTTTGCCACGTTTTATATTTACCTGTTGCCATTAGGAGACTCCTTTCATTAAAAATAGATAGGTGCAAGGCTCTCACTTGCTGCAAATACAGCCATTTTCTCTCAGCCGTATTCTCTTAATGTTTTAACCGGATTACATTTAACCGTTTGTTAAGTACTTTTTTTTATTAGGAAAAGCAAAACCTATGGCGGAAGATGTAGGATTCGAACCCACCCACGCATAAGCGCCTAACTGTTTTCAAGACAGCTCTCTTAATCCACTTGAGTAATCTTCCATGTATAACAAAAAAGGTACCATTTCAGGTACCCTTTTTGCGTCTTAGGAGGAGGATGATAGTTTGCTAGCCACGTCCTACAACACAACATGCGTAGGGGTTTGAAAGGAATGTAGAACAATACAATGTCCCCTATAATTATATTGTATCGTTATTTATTCAAGCCCATTTACGAAATGAAAAAGACATGGTATCAAAATCAACCATGCTTTTTAAACTTAGATATTAATTACACCTTTAGCTACTAATTGCAATGTTACCAGTTTTAACGCTTTATCTACACATCGATAATACGGATGCTGACTGATACATTCGTCGGTAATTGTCACTTTCCAATACTCATTATGTAAATATCGCCTTATAATGATGCGGCGACATAAGTCATCCACACTATTCATCACTTTATCCACAGCGTTAACCACACACAATGGATTCTCCACCGTCTTACCACATATAATAATAGGTGCTTCACATTGCATTGATAGCTGCTTAATCTGCTTGTAATGATATAAGTACCACTCTGCTTCAGATTTTATTGCATTTAAGTCTATAATACTCACCACCTAATACATTGTATTGCTATCATTATTCATCACTTTCTACTATTTGCCGTTCGACCTCAATAAACGCTTTCGCAAAGTCATATAAAGCCATCTTTTCTAAGTGATCTAAATGCACTCGTGCATCATTTTCTACATCTGCTTCAATAGCTTGCCCTTGAAACTCTTGCGGCAAGTAAAATTTAAATCTAATCTTTTTGCTCAATTGTCTCAACCTCTGCTAATCCAATACCTACTATAGATGCAATATAGTCTTCAATATCTGCTCTAAATTCCTCTAAATCAATACTGTCATCATAAATTATTACTCCAACTTTAAAATAAGCATCCATATTTAATCCTCTAAACTTCTTTTCAATCAGCCAAAAACCAATTTTTTAACTTTAAACTAATACGTTTTATTCTTCTTAATATGCCTCTCTTTTTACTGATACCTAACATATATTCAAAACGTGATACAGGCTCAAACTCCATGCCTAATCGGTTGCGAATTCTATTAATTATTTCTTGTTGCTTTTCTAAAAAATCTTGATTGGTCAATAACTTATCACTCCACTGAATCTCATGTCTAAGATATTCATCATTAACACGATCTACATAATAAAATGTATATGTTATAGTTACTGTCTCCTTTTCTAATTCAGTCATTACTTTTCTCCTCTAACGTTAATCGGCACTCTTCCCAAGCCGTTACTATTGGCACACCGGGTTCAATGTTAGCAGCTGTATTTTTTGACAATCCACCCCAATAACAAATAAATGGTCGTGCCTTTTCCGGATTATATTGAGTAAAATGTCTAACTTTCCAAATATCATGTTCCCCACGTCTGACGTATACAGGCGTATTATCCGGAACTTTTGACCAATCCACGATACCGAGTTCTTCCCCAATATCTAATGGACTGTTTTGCCATTTAACCTCATCGAATAACTCTTCGACGCACTCCATCGATTCCCGATAATAATTTTGTGCCATAAATGAAAGCATAGATCTCTCTGGCTTTTCGTCATATAAATACAATTCTCCACCATAATCACGAGCAATAAATCGACCGCCAATGCTGTATAAATAATTTAACAGCCCTTTTTTTAAGTCATTTCGTAGCATCATCATTCTCCCTATCATTGCTATTCAGCAATTCGCTTTCTCGATACATTTCAAACCATGCATCCGCAGTCATTGTTGCTAACCATTCATGATTATTACGTCTATGAAATACCACTGGTACACGCCCAGACTTTTGAGAATCTCTTTTTGCTTGCTCAATCGCATTGTATATATTTAGATTTTCAACACGCTTAACTTCAGCATGTACACCCGGTAAGCCAACAACATCAGCTGCTTCACCTGTATTACCGCAATATTGCTGTGTACGGCGGACTCTTGAAAACCCTTTATCACGGCACAATGAAGCAAATTCACGTTCACCTTTTTTGCCTTTTTCTCTACTATTCATCATGCCACCTGCTCAATCAAAGGTAATATATTCATACTTTTCAGTAGGTCATAAATAAAAAGCCGCCCTTTTTGCGTCCAATATGTATGCATTACACTGCGTTCAGCATCTAATGCTGTAGTTTTACTAAAAGTGTACCCTTTATCAGCATATTTCTGATATAAAAACCATTGGTCTGATTGCTTGTATTGCACACCTTTATCCTTTAGGATTTGATTCAATCGTCTAGCACTCAATCCAAAATCTTTAGCAATTTGAGTGATGCTTAATAAACTAGTATTCTGTAGCACTAAATCATAATAAGTAGCCTTTGGCTGTAATTCTTGTAGTTGCTGATTTTGTTGTGCAATCGTTATTTTCTGATTGTTAATTACATTATTCGCAATCTTTAACGCTCGCCCCATGACTTTTTCCGGACTATTCCAATCACGTTCAATTTGAATAAAATACTCTCGTGCTTGCTTGCCTTTGTCATTTCTAGCCAACATACATAATTGCTTAGCCATTTCAATACTTAACTGATGATTATACTGCTTCTGTGGCATTATCGTGCCATCTGAACGAAGGACAATTTTGTCTTTCGTAGTATAATCAATACCTTCTTCAAATCCGTATTCACACATTCTGGAAAACCACTTCATATATGGAGTTTCAACATTTAAAAACATATGCAAATCTCTACCGCTTACTATTTGCTTGTCTTCCTCTGTAACATTAACGGCTATTAAATCCATCATAGTATCACCTATTTCCTAAAACGGTATATTTTCATCCGTACTGTCTACACTTTCAAAGCTATCAAAATTAGATGTTTCGTTTACCGGAGCATTCAAAGATACTCCAACAAAGTTGGCAACTACTTCAGTTACATAGCGTTTTTGCCCATCCTGAGTTTCATAAGAACGAGTATTCAAACGCCCTTCAACGAAACAACGACTTCCTTTACGCAGACTACCAACGGATTCACCTTGTTTCCCCCAAGCTACACAATTTATAAAAGCAGTCTGTTCTTTCTGCTCATTAGTATTTGAATCAAAATATGTATTTGTCGCAGCCACTGTAAATGATGCTACGGCTCTACCTGTTTTAGTAAAGCGCACTTCAGGGTCACGAGCCAAATTACCTAATATCTGCACTGAGTTCATGATTTTCTCCATTCTTCTTTTCGTAAGCTATCACCAAGTAATGTAATGATTTGATTTGTGCTACGAATTCTATCAATAGCACGTTGATCATATCGTTCCGCTAACTCTTTAATTGGTAAATTAGTTGTAATGATTATCGATTTTGACCGTTGATGCCGTTCGGCGATAATTGACATGATACGTTTAAGCATCCAACTATCTTCCTTATTTTTGCCAATGTATTCACCGCCTAAATCGTCTAATACTAATAATGGACAGTTTTGGATTCGTTGTTCAAATTCATAACGCTCCTCTTGGTCTCTAAAACTCATCAACTTATCTAAGAGTGAAATTATGGATATAAAATAAGGACTTTTCTTATGCTTAATTGCTTCTTTCATAATGGCAATCGCAGCCGTAGTCTTTCCGGTTCCAACAGGACCTTTAATAATAAGCCCTAATCCTTGATTGAGATTTTCGACTACATTACTTGCGTATTCTTTGATAACTTCAAATGCATTTGCATTTTCAGCTGCTATATTCATAGTTTCTAGTTCAACATTTTGAAATCGTTTATATATTCCGTAATATTCCCAATTTATAGGCTTAGAAATGGTCTGGGTCACTTGACCAGTCAATTTTGCTCGCTCCATTGCCCTTATTTGAAACTGTTCTACCATCTGTTTTAGACTGTTTGCTATGTGTTCTCCTGTCAACAGCTTCCACCTCCCAAGGTTTTTCTGACAAATTATATTGGCTAATCCAACGATTTAATATTTCCCTTACATATGCCCATATTCTTTTATTGCGTGAAACAGCTATTTCCATGGCTGCATTACACCAAGCTATGCTATAAGTATTGGCATCATCAATCAATATCTCTTTGGACAATCCAAATATAGAACCAAACCCGTTTTCAATATAATTTTTAAAAAGTGATTTCAATTCTTCACTAGTAGAAGTAGTATATTCTTTACTTTCCTTTACTTTCCTTTGTGTACTTACTCCAGAGTTAACTTCATTTTCTCCAGAGTTAATTGAGTTTTCTCCGGAGTTAACTATTTTTTCGTACGGTTTCATAGAAATGAGCAGAAATCTTGCGTCATAACATACCTCACTTCTTTTTGATTGTTTGCATATATCAAAGTACTGCTCTTGAATCGCAATTGAAGTAAGTATGCCGTTGTAATCTCCTTTGGACTTCATCTCATCTGTACCAAATAGATTCGCCATATTCGCATCGAAGAATCCCACTTGAATCGCCTTCACGACAATCTCTCGCACAGTGCCAACTTTAAGACCAAGTTCATCAGCCAGAAAAGCCAGCGTCTCATCATCCCACCGCATGTAATACCCTTTATCTTTGTAGATAGTACATAGCAGGTTGACTAGTACGGAGGCAGCAATTGCTCCGAATGCTCTAGTAAGTCTCCTTACCTTTTTATTTTCAAAGAAATCCGTATCCAAAGGAAAATACCGAATGCCCGGCTTTCGGGGTCTACTCATATAATCTCCTTTTGGATATCGGTAAGTTACTATAAAAGCAACTTACCGTATACCATACCAGATATAATTATTGTTCTTTTTGTTCAGCTGCAATAATAGCGGCTTTTTCTTCCTCAGTTAACTCATTTGAAGCATATGCATCTTCAATAACCTCACCTGTTTCTGAATGAACATAGGTACCCTCTACTTCGATAGTGTCAAAGTCAGCTTCTAATCTACCGTCATTGTCCTTAATAATTCCACCGTCTGTTTCCATGGCGGTTGTCAATCCGGCTTGCATTTCGATTGATAGGATGCCGTATTTACTGATTAAGCGTTTAAGTACCGTTTTGATCGCCATACTATGAAAGTCTGCAATACCCCATTTATCGGTGCCGCCTTTGTAGTTTTTACTATACTTACGAGCATGTGCTTGCATGTCTTTCATATTCATAAAAATATACTTTTCAAAGCCATTAATAAGCTTAAAGTATGCCATATAACCGATAATCTCATCACCAGTACGTTCACCAAATTCAAACTCACCAGTGAAGCGGTTTTCATTAACAATTTCGCCTTCATATACTTCACAAGCATTAATTGTCTTATACTGACCTGTTCGCATTGCTAATTGAATATACCCCTTATAGCCCATTTGGAACTGCGCTTCAGAGCCATACGGAACAATATAGGCATATCCTAAATTTTGGTTAATAGGTAAATCCAACGCAGCCGCCATTGCTCCGGCTGTAATAATAGTTTTTGGGTCTGCTTTGGCTAAAAGTTTATTGTTATTAGCCACCGACAACAAACTACTGATAAATCCGGGTGACTTCTTACCAAGTAGTTCATTAAAACGTTTTTTTACATCCTCAGATGCTAACATACTACTTAATGTGACTGGTTCTTTAGTAGCTGGTTTAAGACTGTTATTTTTTAACGTGATTCCACTTGTTGATGCCATAATATTCTGCTCCTTTATCCTTTAATGCTGAATCTTCTTGTAGGTTCACCTTGTACTGTGTACTCTTTTGCTAATTGCGGATAGTCTGTCTCAAAACGCTTTTTATCAAACGTTTTTCTTCCTGCCACTTGCGTCCAATTTACGGTATAAGTATCTACAAATCCTTGCTCATTATCACCGAGCAAACTAAATAATTGACTTTGCGCTTCCGTTTTTAGTGCCTTCGCTTCTTTTTCCGCTTTATCGGCTGACTTATATTGCTCAATGAAAATTGTTGCTGTATCCGGTAAATCAATCGTTTTACCATTGCTAGTTTTATGCATTTCTTTGAGAAGTTTATTACAACGTTCAGAATCATCTACCGCTGGCATAATTCGTTCTTCAACCATATTCCAAAATTCTCGAGCCGTATCAATAATTGCGGAGATGACTTCTTCATTTCTTGGGATTTCTTTGTAAAAGAACTCATTACCACCACATAAGCAAGCAATCCACCAAGAGGAGTAACCTGTAACCGCCATATAGTGCTGACATTGGATGTAATATGCATCCGGCACTTGATCGCCTTCCCATTCATCACGTTTAAATGCATTTGCTGTTTTACATTCCAATCCCGCATCAATGCCTACAATATCACGGTCAATATTTGCTAATAAAAACGGATGCTCAATGGATTGCAATGTATAATTGTTATTACGAACGCTATAACCTGTGCGAACAGCAAACTCATCAGCAACCAATGCTTCTAATTTATTGCCCCAATACATAAAGCGTGATTCTTCTTCATTAACTTCATCAGTAGTCTTTTCAAGCCAAATATCTAATGGTGATTTCCATTTACTAAGCCCCATAATAGCAGCCATATCACTGCCACCAATTCCAGTTTTTCTAAATCGTAACCAATCTTCTTTTGTAGTTTTTTTTGCATCGAATACCTTTTTGTATATCATTTATGATTCTCCTGTGCTATACTACTAATAGATATATTTTCTATTGCCTTTTAACTGTGCCAGCAGTTAAAGGGCTTTTTCTTTTATAACTCATAATAAGTTACCTTTGAACGCTCCGTGTCTGTTATCTTTTGCCCAATTATAGGCTTTCTTTGGCACACTTTTTTGTGCTTCATTATCTGGCTGTGGTTTCAGCACCACATAATAATAAGCCGATAATAGTAGGGCGCTAAACGCCATTCCAAGTGCAAATGATTGAATCAATAAGCTCATTTTCTTCATATCCTTTCTATTCAATAATTGCTGAACTCATAAGCAATAACTCTGCTGTCGCCTTCTTAATCAAATCTTTTAATCTTTGATTTTCATCTTTTAGCTGCTCATTTTCATTTTTAATGAGTCTAAAATTATGGGCATTAAACTCATCTTTAATGCCACATAAGGCATCAATTTCTTTTTGCGAGAATTTAACTTTTGGTACATTAGGCAATCGATGGATAACTCTCCGTTGTGCCATGTCGTATACAGACTTTGTGGATATACCTAAAATTTTTGCAACATCATCAACGCTGTACGTTCTACATTCCATAGTCATCACCTCTATTCTTCTGTATCATTAACTGTTAACCAAGGAAATACTCTATTGGAACATTAAAGTACTCTGCAATTTTAAGTAGCTTATCCGCTTTAGGTGTGTATTTACCTTGTTTCCAAGCAGTAAATGTCGCGGTAGGAATACCTGTCTCTTTTCCCACTCTGTAAGCCGTAACTTTGTAAGTTTTTAATAACTTTTCAAATTTTTTGTACATTTGTGGCTCCTTTCTATAGCTAATTTTTCTTAAATGAGCTATTGTAATCAGCTAAGAAATGTGATATATTTTAATTGCGATATTTATATAACATAACTTAGCTATCAATAGCTTCAGCAGAAAGTTATCTTTGCTACAAGACTATAATAACAAAGTTTTCTTTCTTAGTCAATAGTTTTGTCAAAGTTTTCTTTCTTGTTTATGAAAGGATTACTAGTCATGTATGAAAGATTTGAGCAATTATTGAAAGAAAACAACGTTACTCCGTATAGAGTATCCAAAGAAACGGGTATCCCAACAGCTACTTTAAGCTCATGGAAGAAAGGTACTTACACACCAAAAAATGATAAACTACAACTCATTGCTGATTACTTTAACGTATCGCTTGAATGGCTTATCGGAAATACAGATTTAAGAGAAAAAATACCTACCGAGGGGTATTATGATGATCCTGAAGTAGCTAAACTAGCTAATGAAATAAAAAATGACCCCGAATTGCGTCTATTGTTAGATGCAAAACGGAGTCTATCAAAAGAAGATATGGAAAGCGTAATTAATATTACAAAATCATTGTTACGCAAGGAAAGAGGTTTCGAGGATTGATTTTTTTTATTTACTTAATTGATTTACCCTATAGTGTTGGTGGCTACACAAGACAGAATGAAGACGGCACATACACTATATTATTAAATTCACGCTTGTCGATTGCAGAACAAAGAAAATCATATATACACGAACTCAGCCACATAGAAGGCAATGATTTTGATGTGGAAATGCAAGCAGATCTTTTAGAGCGAATGAGACATGAATCGGGGTATTAACTATGGAAAGACAGAAAAGAGAAATAATTGAATATGTCTCTGGAATAGCTTTTGGTACTTATATTTTTGGATTTATTATTGCCGGATTAACTTTTGCATTAATATCTAATAAGCATAGCACTTCAGTTATACTATTTACCGCTTTTATGTGTGTTGGAGTAGCTTTTATCATTCAATATTTTACAAATCGTGAATGCAAGAAACGACTTGATTCCATTCTTGATGATAAAGATTAAATATAAAAAACCCCCGCTCTGCGCCAACAGAACGAGGGAATGAGCTTATTATATCGCCTAGAGAGCAACATAATAAACACCGCAACTTTATTATACACGCTCTAGGTCTACTTTGCTATACCTTAAAGGAGCGTGATTTTTTATGTCAACCAAATTTAATACTACCATTCGCAAGAAAGATAATAGATGGCAAGTCATTGTCAGCTATAAAACAACATCCGGTAAATGGAAACAAAAGTCAAAACAAGGATTTGAACAAAAATGGCAAGCAAAAAACTATGCCAATGACATAATTGAAAAATTAAAAAATGAACCGATACTTAATACAGACTATAAAGGAATTACTCTATCAGAATTTGCTGATTTATATAAAAGCGATAATAAATCTAGGCTAACTTATAATACATTACAAGCTCTTGATAGTGCAATTAAATTTATTGGGGGCATAGCAAAACAGCCATTAAAAGAGATAACAGCATTACAATTATCCCAAAAACTGTCAAATGCAGAAGGTTCTACTGCCACCAAAACATTATATTGCTCCATGTTAAATAGCATTTTCAATTATGCTATTGATCCATATAAAATTATTGCGAATAATCCGATAATAAATATAAAAATTAACAAACGCAAAACGAGCAAAGAACTTAGAGTATATACGGATGACGAAATCAATCTTTTATTATCCAATCTTAAAGCCAAATATCCAACATACTATATACAATGCGCAATTGGAGTATATGCCGGATTGCGTTATGGAGAAGTATTGGGATTATCATGGACAGACATTGATTTAACCAACAATACATTATCGGTAAGAAGGCAATTGTCTCAATACGAAAAGAATAAATATAAATTACAAGATACTAAAACGGCTAACAGCAGGAGAACGATTCCAATACCCCCAATTTTAAGTGCCATATTGAGCCTGTACGGGGCGTTTACTCCTGCCAACGATATGCAACTCCTATTTATGCAAAAATCGTCAAATACAGCACCTATTAACCGTGTAATTAAAAGTTATATAAAAGGTAAGTCATTCCATGACTTACGACATACATATGCGACAACATTAATTGCTAATGGAATTAATATAAAAACCGTCGCCGCCTTATTAGGTGATACAGTCCAAACAGTAATTAACAATTACATACACTATACCGATGAAATGAGACAACAAGCAGCTAATGAAGTGGCTAATATTTTTGGCTAATATTTTTGACGATTTTTTGCCGATATATGATTTTAATGCAGTAAACTAGCTATTCATGCAACTAAATCACATAAACGCTCATTATAATACAAAAAATCACTAATGAAAAGAATCTAACATTAAAATCCCTAAAAACTACAGGAGATTTTAGGGATTTATTAAAAATTTAGTTGCCGTAATTCTGTTTTAAAGTTTGTAATTTGTAGAAACACCACAACATACCGAACCAAACCGGTGTAAAGAGTAAGGCGATGAGCGTTTCATTATTAAAGGCTAAAGATACTAATACTAAGAAGTAGAAGCCTAAAATCACGTAGTTCATAAGCGGATATAACGGCATTTTGAACGGATTTTGTTCAGCCAATTCAGGATGTTGTTTGCGATATTTCATATGACAAACCAAGATGATGGCCCAGATGAAAATAAAGCAGAACGTAGACACACTGGTAATTAAAATAAACACGTTTTCAGGCATAATGTACTGCATAATAACGGCGATAAAAATAACCAACGCGGAGAATACAACGGCGTTCATAGGCACCTGATTGGAACGCAGACGGAACATACGACGCGGCGCATTCCCTTCACGAGCCAAAGTGTACACCATGCGGCTTGTACTGAACAAACCACTGTTACAAGCCGATGCAGCCGATGTTAACACGATAAAGTTAACAATAGCCGCAGCCGCTACGATACCGGCCGCTTTAAATACCTGTACGAAAGGACTGGAGTCAGCATTTACGGCTGTCCACGGATAAATGCTCATAATAATTGCCAAGGCACCAACGTAGAAAATAATAATACGAATCGGAATATTGTTGATAGCCTGCGGAATTACCTTCTTAGGATTTTCCGTTTCACCGGCCGTTAAGCCTACCAGTTCAATCCCCGTAAAAGCAAATACAACCATCTGGAAGGACAATACAAAACCTTCCCAGCCATTCGGGAACCAACCGCCATGACTCCATAAATTAGAGAAACTTACCGGTCCCACATCGGTCTGATAGCCGATAAAAATTAAATATAAACCGCCGCCGATTAAACCTAAAATGGCGATAACTTTAATTAATGCGAACCAGAATTCCAATTCACCGAAAATTTTGACTGCCATCAAATTCGAGGCGAACAGAATCAGTAAAATACAAAGACTCGGTATCCACGGCTCTACATTCGGTATCCAATACTGGATATATACCCCTGCGGCCGTAACGTCGGCCATGGCCAGTGACACCCAACAGAACCAATAGGTCCAGCCGGTAACAAAAGCGGCGCCCGGTCCAATATATTCTTCAACAAAATCTACAAAAGAATGATGATCTGTATTAGAGAGCAACAATTCCCCCAAGGCCCTCATCATAAAGAACGAAATCAAACCCGTAATGATATACGCTAACAAAATGGACGGTCCCGCCAAATGAATGGAACGACCCGATCCCAAGAATAACCCTGTCCCAATGGCACCCCCAATTGCCAATAATTGAACATGTCGATTTTTTAGCCCCCTAGCTAACTCCTTCTTCTCATGCATACAAATGCCCACCTCCAAAATACTAAAAGAGTTAAAAAAATAAACTCACATGTCATATGTGAGTTATACCAGCTAAAAAATTAGTGGTGGCGGCACACGGATTTGAACCGCGGACACACCGGGTATGAACCGATTGCTCTAGCCAACTGAGCTATGCCGCCAAGTGTATATGGAGCTAGTGACCGGGATTGAACCGGTGACCTTATCCTTACCAAGGATACGCTCTGCCGACTGAGCTACACCAGCATACGTAATGAATGGTTGCGGGGACAGGACTTGAACCTGCGACCTTCGGGTTATGAGCCCGACGAGCTACCAACTGCTCCACCCCGCGATGAATGGTGGAGGGAGAAGGATTCGAACCTTCGAAGTCGAAGACGGCAGATTTACAGTCTGCTCCCTTTGGCCGCTCGGGAATCCCTCCAAAAATAATGGAGCTGGCGATAGGAATTGAACCCACAACCTGCTGATTACAAGTCAGCTGCTCTACCGATTGAGCTACGCCAGCATACCACAACATGGAATATTATACATATTCCTGAACATCTTGTCAATAGATTTTTTAGCTCAGATTGACATTTTGTTCTGCGCTTCCGTTTCCTGTATAGCACTTTATTATAATAGCATAGGTAGTATTTTTGCGCAAGTACTTTTTTACAAAATTCTTGCAAAAGGTACTAAATTTTTTACAATGTGTAAAAACACCGCAAACTTCCCATCGCCGAGCGCGGTATAAACATAATGATAACACGCTATTAAGCATTATTATTCAACGTGTCAGGACAAGTCATTATGTAATTATTTATCAATTTAAAATAGCCGTACTGTATTTTAAAATAACACAGCACGGCTATCAATCTTATATATTATTTTTTCAACCCTTATATTAGAAAATGAAGAAGTATGCAAACGCAATCACAGCGATTACAAAGCGATAATAAGCAAAACCGGCCAAGGATGATTTATTTAAAAATTTCAAGAACCATACGATGGACAAGTATGCAAATACGAAAGCCGTTACGAAACCGATGGCAAACATAACAAAGTCGGACCATTGCAACTGATCGATGATTTTGAGCAAATCATAGATACAGGCAATCAACATGATTGGCACGGCCATGATAAAGGAAAAGTCAGCCGCTGCTTTACGACTTACACCGAGCATCAAACCGCCGGCGATAGTCGAACCGGAGCGAGAGAAACCCGGCCACAAAGCCAACACTTGGAACAAACCGATTTGAAGACATTGATACATGCTCAATTGGTCGACTGTTTCAACAGTAATCGGTTTATGACGTTTTTCAGCCCAAAGCATAAATAAACCGCCGATGATCAAGCCGATAATAACCGTACCGGCCGAGAATAAATAGTTTTTAATAAACGAATGGCCTAAGAAGCCGATGGCCATAGCCGGCAACATGCCGAAGAAAATATGAGCCAAAGACAATCTGTCATTGCGAACCCAGTTTTCACGACGAAGCATGCTCATGAATTTTTCGCGATAATAGAAGAATACGGAAAGAATCGCGCCTAACTGGATAAATACTTCAAATACACTGGCTCGTTGGCCGGTAAAGCCTAAAAAGTCACCTACTAAAATCATGTGCCCGGTACTGGATACCGGCAAGAATTCTGTTGCCCCTTCTACGATACCAAGTATAAAGGCAATAAGATTTTGATCCATTATTTCACCTCGACTACCAACTGGCCGCTCAAGCGCCGGCCTCTCATCATAATCATCTTCTTCGCCTACATGATAACCGCATAATATACGCCGGTTTCATGTGATAACTCAACCATTATAGACTTTTTGACAAAATTAGACAATGGAAATTTCCCTTTCAGACAAATAGTTTAAAAAATTTTAATATTTTACTATACTTTTGCAACTTTTCCTTCTCTAAATGTGAATATCGTAATTTCTCGCGGACAATTATAGCGAACCGGGAACCAATGGCCCGTACCGTTATTTACATAACCGTACTTCGTACCGTCCCGATACATGCCCTTAAAGTACTTCGTTCCCACCGGCACAAGGGCTGTGCCGCCAACTACAATCTGCCCACCATGAGTATGACCGGAAAGCGTCACCGGAATATTATGAGCAAACGCGTTTTCAATAAAATCAGGATGATGGGCCAATAAAATGGTAAACGCTTCCGACGGAACATTGGCTAAGGCTTCCTTCAGATAGGTTTCACGCTGTTCACCGCTGCGGTCAAAGGAATATTCAACGCCGGCCAAATATACAGGCCATGAGCCGCCACTTAAGCGAAGTGAAGAGTTACGATGCATACGCATGGAAATACCGCTGAAGGCTTCCAACACGCGGGGCAGGTTCTTAAAATACTCGTGATTCCCCAAAATATAGTCGATGCCGTCCGGAATTTTAGGAAATAACTCTTCCAAGCGACCACAGAGAGGGTTTAAAAAATCCAAGTCATCAATTAAGTCGCCCGTAATAACCAAGCGATCAGGCTTTTCATTTAAAACGGTCTGCGTAATTTTGTCGAAGTCCTTCAAATCAATGAACGGCCCGATATGAACATCACTAATCTGCGCCAATTTATAGTCTTTTAAATATTCAGGCAAACTGCGAAATACCAAGTCAATATGGTTGACTTGAACTTCTTTGGCCCCTTCATACGCTCTGACTACGCCGCCACCGGCTGTTACTGCCGGCACCGCCCAAATAGCTTTGCGTAAAAACTGCCGCCGACTATCCTGTTCTGCCGCAGTCGTTTTTTCAGCGCGCCAATTGACGGCTGCCATAACGATACCCAAAGGAATTAATATGGCAAAACAAACGCCGAGCCCCATCATGAGCCCATAGGTACCGGTCGCCCAGCCTCGCCAAAACTCATACATAGCGGTTCCCAAAAGTTGAACCTGTGCCATCTGGTAATAAGTTGTCCCCGCGATAGCCAGTACTTGAAGCAAAACTAATCGCCAAAACCAACGGGAACGCCGTTTCACCTTAGTTAAACGGACAATCAAATAGGAGTTGGCGAATATTATAAGAAAGATTATTAGCGTCGTTATGATGAGAAATATTAGTCGTGCGGACATTCTTTCACCTGCCATTCTCAAAGTTTAATCTCTACAATACACGGTCAGTTTACCATGAGGTCCTGCCCAAGGCAGCTCCGTAAAATCTTCCGGCGAAACCCAGCGCCATTCGCTATTGTCTTGCTCTATTGCGAGAGTGTCATCACCGATAAACTCGGCCTCATAGGCTTCCATATCCCAACAGCGATGGGAAAACACATGTCGTAAGGTGGTAACCGCCTTGCTATGCCATTTAATTTCAGTATCTTTAATCCGGTCCTTTAGAAGCTTCGAGTCTGTAAATTTACGCTGCCATTCACGAGCCAGTTCGTCAACGCCGATTAACGGCAACTCTTTTTTATCCTGCATAGTCACATTACGCGGCACTTCCACATTCGGAAATTCCCACATGGAATGCAAGAGTCCTTTAGACGGACGCCGATGTAATAAGTATTCGCCTTTTTCATTGCGAATAAGCCCCGTCACCACGGAGATAACCGGGACCGATTTCTTAACAATACGCACCGGTAATTCAGCGGCAATGCCCAGTGCATCAGCTTGGCACCAACGTCGTAAAGGACAACCTTCACAACGGGGCGCTTTAGGAATACAAATGCTCGACCCAAAATCCATAAGGGACTGATTGAAATCCCCCGGTCTGTCGTAAGGCAAAGTTTCCTCAACTAACGCAGCAATCGCTTTTTTACCGGCGGTGCGCATAATATCTTCACGCACTGCGTAAAGCCGCGCATATACGCGCAATACATTACCGTCAATGGCGGCTTCGCGCTGATTAAAAGCTACCGACAAAATAGCCCCCGCCGTATAAGCTCCTACCCCTTTTAAACTTTCCACCTCTTTGCGGGTTCGTGGCATTTCGCCGCCGTACTTAGTCATTACTTCACGAACACCAAGTCGTAAATTACGAGCCCTGGAGTAATAGCCCAAACCTTGCCAAGCTTTGACTACTGTATCTTCATCAGCTTCAGCCAAGGCTTCCTTAGTAGGGAATTGCTCCATCCAATTTTCGTAGTACGGCTTCATTGCTTCGATACGCGTTTGTTGCGACATAATTTCCGACACCCAAATGCGATAGGGATCTTTCGTCTTACGCCACGGCAAATCCCGTTTATTGGCATCGTACCAACTAAGGAGCGTCTTGACCCATTCAGTCTCTGCCGGTACTGATATGCTAACTATATTATTTTCCATATCCTCATTTACGCTTCGAGCCACTCTTTCATTGCCTCCACCGATTCCAACTCAGGAATCTCCGTTACTTTCGTTATCTTCATGTCCATGATACCGTCGTTATCCTTGCCAAACACGAGGGTGCCTTTCAAAAGTTCACCGTTCAAAACCTGCGGAATCCAATCCTCATCACCGGCCCACATAGTATCGTAGGGGATTTTGTCAAAAGAAGTCCAAAACGGCTCCATTTCTTCCGTTTCCATAGGAAGCCCTTCATATTTACGCAATAGATACACATAATTTACATGGGTCCATTCCTCGTTATAAGGGAATTGAAAGTCCAAAATAGCTACCGGCTCCAAGTCTTCCGGCTTAGCCAGTAAGGACGTTTCCTCAAACAATTCGCGCACCGCACATTGACGGAATGTTTCGCCATCTTCGCGCTTACCACCGAAACCATTAGGCTTACCGGCGCCTAAGCCGCGCTTTTTGCGGCCCAAGAGAATCTCATTTTTATCATTTACAATAAAACATAATGTAGTCGGTCTCATGTCATTGCCTCATTTGTTTTTTCAAAAAACTCTGTATATAATCTTCAAACTTTATTTTAAACCTTAATTATGATTCATCAAGCTAAGCTGTGATTCTAAATCGATTTTAGTAAATTAATATATTTTAATTATATCACACTGCCCAAAAGGTCAATCCTGTGTTAGTATTAGAGTAAGAGAGGTGTACTTATGAATGAACCACTAATATTTAACATAGCCATGGGCCGCACCAAACCGGAAAATATTCGCCATCGCGAAGTGGCTTGCCCGTTCTGTGCCGTAGATAAGCTTACGGACATATTGGAAACAAAGGGCGATATTATCTGGCTTATGAACAAATATCCCGTCTTAGATCGTACATGGCCTACCGTTATCATCGAAACGCACGACTGTTTTAGTGAATATTCCAGGTATTCACCGGAAACCGCTACCGAAGTGCTTGATTTTTCTTTGCGCAAACGGCAAGAAACCATGGCCCGCGAAGAGTTCAAATCCGTCTTATATTTTAAAAACTACGGGCCAATGTCCGGCGGCTCCATTCGACATCCCCACAGCCAAATCATCGGCTTATACGATTACGATTATCGAGAAGATATTAAAGTTCACCATTTTGACGGTCCTATTCTTAAGGAAGAAACTAATTTAAAAATCACCTTATCCGATAAGCCCATTATCGGTTTTTTCGAATTCAACATGGAGTTCAATGAAAAAACGTCCAGGGCCTTAATGGCGAAACGAATTCAACAAATCTTACACTATATTTTAACAGACTTTTCACGACACAGCGGTTCATATAATCTGTTCTTCTACGATTTACAGACCGGTTCACAGTATGTTAAAATAGTACCTCGTTACGTTACGTCACCGTTGTATATCGGCTATTCTATCAGCCAGATCAGCAACAAGGAACGGGTTGAACAGATTAAAAATGAATTGAATCGCGACTTTTTTATTTAGTTAGGAGATACCATGAAAATTTTTGCCATTGGCGATCTTCACTTTTCGGGCGAACCGCCTACCAAGCCAATGGATGTATTCGGTCCACATTGGCAAAACCATCGCGAGCGCATCATAGCCGCTTGGCTTGACCAAGTCAGCGATGACGATATTGTCTTTGTTGTCGGCGATACTTCATGGGCTTTACGCCTGGCGGAGGCAGTGTCTGATTTAAAAGCAATTGCCCAACTGCCGGGCCAAATTTATTTAATCCGCGGCAACCACGATTACTGGTGGAGCAGTGCCAAGAAAATGGACACGGCGATGCAACATGAGCTGACTTTTTTGCAAGGTCACGGCACCGCTCTAGACCACATTGCTTTTGGCGGCACGCGCGGTTATCTTTGCCCCAATGATACATCCTTTGATGAGGCAGATGATACTTCCATCTATGCCCGCGAATTGCTTCGCACGGAAGCAGCCCTCCAGGAAATGGAACAGGCCCTTCGTAAAAACGGCACTGTCAATCCGACAGCGGAAACCGGAGCAACAGAAGCGGACAACAATGTAGCCGCAAGCTCATCAGCACACGCTCCGATTCGTATTTTGCTCTTGCACTATCCGCCGTTTAATGATAAAAACGAACCGAGCGGTTTTACGGAACTTTTAGAAAAATATAAAGTTGACCATTGTATTTTCGGTCATCTTCATGACAAAAATTCCTTTGATCGCATTCCTGAAACTTTTGGCAATACTAAATTGCATCTCGTTTCAGCAGATTATATGGATTTCAAACTTAAACAAATTTTATAAGGAGCTTTTTATGAGTCGTATTCATCGTGAACATCTACAAGCAGGCTATATTTTCGGAGATATAGCCAATGAAGAATATATTTATTTGCCCGCCGGCGAAGTAGGCGTTGATTCCCCTATGTGTGTCTTGGAACGACATGGCAATTATGAGGACGTGAGTCTGGACGAAGCGACCCATCTCATCGACACCTTGTCCCTCAAGCCATGCAGCCATCCTAAATTAGGCAAACGCTCGTTTTAAAGCGATAGGAACAGCGTTCTTCAAGCTTGTTGCCGCTTCAGTGAAGCCAATATTTGAAACGCAAAGGCCGACCAGCGAGAAATATCGCAGGTCGGCCTTCTTATTATTCAGCATTTCCCAAAAAGCTGATAATTTCTTATTCTTCTGAGCCGAAAGGAACAAGTTTTTGAGCCTGTTCACGATGCATCGGTTTAATAAAGCGGTTAGCCACTTTAAAAGCCAACGCAATTACAGCAGCATCATCAACCCAACCGATAAACGGAATGCGATCCGATACTAAGTCGATTGGCAAAATCAAATACCCTAAAGCGCCTGCCACGATAGCTTTTACGTACTTAGGGGTGTCAGGGTCACGAAAACAATAGAACAAAATAGCCGCACGACGCAAGAAGGCGACATTTTTACCGACACCGGTGGCAAAATTTAAAAACTTAGATGACGAAAAGAATTTCGCATACTTTATTAATTTCAAAGGATTCATTTTGATGCTCACTCCTATAATTCTCGTATACCTATACTGGATTGCCGCGGTGATTATTTCTGTAAATTGTCTTTCATGCCTTTTACAACATCGCTTACTTTTTCCACAACTTCGTCTTTTTTGTCCCCTGCAGAGGCAACAAAGTCGCTTACTTTATCCACTACATCATCTTTAGTATCGCCGGCGGATGTCAAAATATCGCTCACTTTGCCGAGTACGGTAGATTTTGCTTCACCGGTCGATTTAATAGCAGATGTAGCTGTACCGGTTGCCAAGTCAATGGCTGTGGAACCTACGGTTGCCAATAAAGCACCGATACCGGACAAAGCATGTTTAGCATTGGCTACATACTCATTGTCGGAGTTGGCAAGCGCTTTACCGGCAATACCGGCTACGGCCGCACTGGCTACACCGATTACTATGTTTTTAATAGAGCCAAAGCTTTCCAATAAGTCGCCGGTCAACAGGCTATCTAAATTGAATTTATTAAGGCCTAAGAATTCATCGCTGCCCACACCGGCTTCTTTTAAGAAATCTTTGTTTTCATCGCCTAACGGTTTATCTTTAAGCGGCGAATTTACCAACATGCCCACCGTTGTTTTATTATGCTCAATAATGTCTGTCAAACGTTCTCTGTATTCGGAGAAATCACCCGGCATAGGCATGCCGTTTTCTACCCAAAGTTTAGCACATTTGCCCACGGCATAGGTCAAGCAAATAGCCAATGGGATTTTAACTTTCGGATTAGGGAATACGGACGTCAATAAAGCGCTTACTACACTACCGCCCAAACCGCCGAGGAAGCCGATAATTGCACCGGCTGTAGCCGTATGACCATAAACAGCGGCAATGCGGCTTACCATATACGCATCGTTGGCAATCAATGCAGTGGTGCTAAGTTTTGGTGCCATCACGAGTACGCCGGCACGAGCGGCCGCCCAACGGCAGATATTTTCAATTTCAGCATCGCGATTCGCGAGTTCCGCTTCTACGGCTGCTAACGTTCCTTCCGGATGAGTCATCAAATCTTTTACATCTTCCATCTATATCGCTCCTTTATCACCTGTAAAGTCAAATAACAGACAAATTAATACTATTCATTTTAATTATAAACCTTCATTCTAACTATTTCTATATGAAGGGTGAAAAATCCTCTTTATTTATCTATATTAATTATGCAATCTTACGCCGAACTGATTTCGCCCGGAACAGCGATTTAGTCCAGCGCACCAACTCATGAATCGGAAGCCTCTAAGGACCGCCATCACCAACTTGTTAAGCCGCCATCAATAGTCCATGCGGCACCGGTTACGAAGGATGCTTTTTCACTGAGTAAAAAAGCAATGACTTCCCCGATTTCTTCCGGTTTGGCAATACGGCCCAACGGATAGTGCATGGCCATTTCTTCCATAGCTTCTTCAAAGGTCTGATCGCTTTCCGCAAGCTGGCGAGCTACGAGCGAAGTATCTACATCGCCGGGACACACGCAGTTTACGCGCACCTTATGGACGGCCATTTCAAGGGCCAACGATTTTGTAAAGCTTACAATGGCACCTTTAGATGCGCCGTATACGGAACACGCCACATTGCCCTGAATCCCCGCATCACTGGATACGGTTACGATACTGCCCTTCGTACGACGCAAACAAGGCGCGGCAGCCTGACATAAAAAGACCGTGCCCTTCACATTGGTTCCAATCATTTCATCGAAGTCCTGTTCCGTCACATCATCAATGAGTTCTTCTTTATAAAAACCGGCCGCTGTCACCAGCGCGCTGATATCGCCGAACAAACGACAAGTTTCATCAACGATACGCCGACAATTCATGACTTTACTTACATCACCTTGTACAAAGCGTACTTTAGACGAAATGCGACGCAATTTAACGACCGCCTCTTGGCCGGCTCGCTCATTGCGACCGTTAATCACAACACTCCAACCTTTTTTCAAAAGCAATTGCGCCGTAGCAAAACCAATCCCGGAAGTACCGCCACTAATAAGAGCCACCTGATTTTCACTGTTAATTGGCATAGTATCTCACCTTCCTTTGTCACCATTGCGCAACGATATAATCATAAGTTAATTTACAAAGCATACTTACGGTGGTGGCAATAAATACAAAACGCACCAAGCCCACACCCTTTTTGATTGCCAAGCGTGCCCCGAGCGTAGCTCCTATAATCTGTCCGGCCGCAGCCGAAAGGCCGAGCACATAGTCTACATGACCCAAACTTATAAACAGAATCAGTGACGCCAGATTACTGGTAAAGTTCAAAAACTTGGCATTGCCTGACGAATATAAAAAGTTGAAACCGGCATAAATAAACATAAAGATTAAAAACGTGCCTGTGCCGGGGCCTACAAAGCCGTCATAAAAGCCGATACCTAACGCACCGATGGCGAGTAAAATCAACTTTTGCTTCGATGCGCCCACATAGGTGGTCACTGTACCCCAGTCTTTTTTAAACAACACAAAAATCAAAACGCTGACGAGGAGCACGATAATAATCGGTTTTAAATATAAAGGAGGAATGCTGATAACCAGCCAAGTCCCAAGGAGGGAGCCTACAAACGTAATCGGCATTAGGCGTTTTACTAAAGGCCATTCCACTTTGCCGGAACGGGCGTACGCAATAGCCGCCGTTAACGCCCCGAATACACTGGATAATTTATTACTCCCCAAAGCTACACTGGGAGGTAAATTAGTAAGCAACATGGCCGGCACGGAAATTAAACCGCCACCGCCTACGATGGAGTCCACAAAGCCGGCTAAGGCCCCCGCGAAAAATAACATCAACGGCATCAAAAGTGCCGGATCAATAAAACTTACATCCATATATGCCTCATTTCAAACGTGCCAAAATAGTTTTGTAGCCATCAGCTCCATAGACCAAGCAACGTTTTACACGACTGATTGTGGCCGTACTGGCACCCGTCGTCTCCACAATATTATCATAGCTTTCGCCGGCTTCCAGCATACGTGCTACCTGCAAACGCTGTGCCAACGCTTTCAATTCATTGACCGTACAAATATCTTCAAAAAACTCATAACATTCGTCGATTGTTTTCAAAGCTAAGATAGCTTCAAACAATTGATTATTTAAAGGATTACGTAGTTTTTCATTGACGCTCATAAGAATCCTCCCTTTGCTTAATTAGATAATTTTATTATATACATATTTAAGCAAAAGAAAAAGACTTTCACACAAAAAAGTGAAAAAGTCTTTTTCAACCCGACTAAAATGCCGGAATAATGGAACCTTTGAAGGTGTCTTCTACAAATTTCTTAGTTGCCTCAGACTGGTAAACAGCCAATAATTTTTTAATAGTTTCGTTATTTTCATCGCCTTGACGGACAACAAATACATTAGCATACGGGGAATCTTTGCTTTCAACTACAACCGCATCTTTCAAAGGATTTAACCCTGCATTAAGAGCATAGTTTGTATTAACTAAAGCAATATCTACATCGTTAAGTGAACGGGCAATCTGAGCCGCTTCCAATTCTTTAATTTGTAAGTTCTTAGGATTGGAGGTAATGTCCGCTACCGTAGATTTTGGCGAACCGCCGTCTTTCAACTGAATGAGTCCTGCTTGCTGTAATAACAATAGAGCACGACCGCCATTAGTCGGATCGTTTGGAATCGCTACGCTAGCACCGTTTGGTACGGTGGCCAAATCTTTATACTGGTTGGAGTAAAGACCCATTGGCAAAAGAATTGTTTTGCCGATAGACACTAATTTCAGGCCCCGTTCCTGCACCATGTTGTCAAGGAATGGCTGATGCTGATAGGAGTTGGCACTCAATTCTTTTTGTTCAAGCGCCACATCCGGCTGAATATAATCATTAAACTCTACGACTTTAACTTTAAGGCCTTGTTTCTCCGCCTCTTTGGCTACAAAATCCATAACCTGAGCGTGCGGACCGGCCGTTACACCTACGGAAATTTCCTGATTACCCGCTGCGGCGCCGTCTTTGCTGTCATTGCCGCAACCAACCAATACCAAGGCGAACGTTGCGATGGCTGCCAATAAGAATGCTAATTTTTTCATATGTTTCCCCCAGTCTTTTCTCTCTGCTCTCTTTTTCAAATCAAATTGTCGGCAAAATTATCTGCCCAATATTTCATTCACGCCAACGCTTTATATAAAAGCTTAGCGTTTATTCACTTTGCGGGATAAGAAATCACCGCAAGACTGAATCAATTGAACCAATACAATCAAAATTACGATAGTAGCCAACATTACGTCGCCCTGGAAACGCTGATAACCGTAACGAATCGCGATATCCCCGAGACCGCCGCCCCCAATAGCACCGGCCATAGCGGAATAGCTGATTAAGTTAACTACCAAAACAGTGATGTTATCAATAATTGTAGGCAATGCTTCCGGCAATAACACCTTGCGGATAATCTGCATTGGTGAAGCACCCATAGCCTGCGCCGCTTCAATAACACCGCTGTTGATTTCGCGAATCGATGTTTCTACCAAACGCGCCAAGAACGGAATCGCCGCAATCGTAAGCGGTACACAAGCCGCCGTAGTCCCGATGGAGGAACCGGCAATAATACGGGTCAGCGGAATAATCGCTACCATCAAAATAATAAACGGAATGGAACGGAGTGCATTCACAACCGAACCTAATGTGGCATTCACTGCTTTATTTTCCATAATATGGCCCTTGCCGGTGATTACCAAAATAACACCGAGCGGAATCCCTACAATCATGGATACAATGGTAGAGATAACTGTCATTTGCAAGGTTTCGCCTAAACCTTGAATCAACAAATTAATGATTTGTTGCGACATAGCCGATCACCTCGCTTCCAATAGGCAATTCATTCAAGTATTGAATCGCCTGCTCTTCATTTGTTCTATCGCCATCCAACACTATAATCAGATGACCGAAACTCGTATCCTGAATGTAATCGACGCCGCCGAAGAGAATACTTACGTTGAGGCCGAAACGGCGAATCACGCCTGCCACAACCGGCTCATCCACCACATCACCGGTGAAGTTCAAACGAATAATCGGATGTAAGCCGTCTTTCCAATCGGGCTGTACATTGAGATGGCGCCATGCTTCTTCCGGTAATTTATGACTGATAATAGCCCCTACGAATTCCTTCGTTGTTTTTTCTTTAGGGCCTGTAAATACATCGACTACACGACCTTCTTCCAAAATAACGCCACCTTCAATAACGGCAACGCGGTCGCAAATTTCTTTGATAACCTGCATTTCATGTGTAATGAGGACGATGGTTAATTTTAATTTTTCATTAATATCTTTCAATAATTCCAAGATGGATTTGGTTGTCTGCGGATCCAACGCAGATGTGGCTTCGTCACAAAGTAATACTTTCGGATTACTTGCCAAGGCGCGGGCAATGCCGACACGCTGTTTCTGACCGCCCGATAACTGAGATGGGTAGTTGTTTAAACGGTCGCCCAATTTAACGATATCAAGAATCGGCAAAATGCGTTCCTTGATTTCCGCTTTGCTCATTCCCTGTAGTTCCAGCGGGAAGGCTACATTGTCATACACCGTACGGGACGATAATAAATTGAAGTGCTGGAAAATCATACCGATGTTTTTCCGCTGTTCCCTGAGGTCCTTTTCATTCAATTTCGTAAGATCTACACCGTCTACTACAACAGAACCGGATGTAGGTCGTTCCAGCATATTAATACAACGAATCAAAGTTGATTTACCGGCCCCACTTTGACCGATAACCCCGAAGATTTCGCCTTCTTTAATGGATAGGCTAATGTCTTTTAGCGCTTCTACGCGATTCGGACCGTCATAAACTTTGCTAATATGCGTAAGTTCAATCATGTGATCGCTCTCCTTTTCTCTAACTCTCTATTTGAAATATATTTAACACAATAAAAAAAACTCTTCACACACATGAAGAGTTACAGTTTCTTCATCTGTCGAAGCCTAGCTTCGTTGGAATTGGCACCGTTCCTTACCGGATGGTTGCCGCGACTTCATAGGGCCAGTCCCTCAGTCAACTCTTGATGAACCTATGTATTTTTAGCGTGATAAAATCATAACACTGTAGCGAATGACTGTCAATAGAAGACTCCTAGACTACTTATAGGGCTTTTGTATAGCTACCTATAGAGTTCTTATATAACCATTTATAAGATTATTTATTGCCTCCCAGTGAGCTGTGATTCAAAAGGAACCGTGCCCCTACAACAGCCAACGTTCCCGTCACAATCTGAGGCCAACTCATCATAAATAGAACGGCCCGTCCAATCGGATACGGCACGGCAAAGCCTACAAATAACAGGGCAAAACTGCAATATAAAACGACGCATTTGGCCACACTGCACACAAGAGCTTGCAGCCATACGGACTGATTTTTAAGGAGATAACCAAGTATTACAAATACCGTATTCCCTATCGCCACGAGCGGCACGAAAGGCGCAAATGGCAACATGGCCTGCATAAACGCAATGACCGGCGTTGCCCAAGCAATAACAAGACCGCTTGCCAAGCCGTAACGCATGGCCGCCACCAACATACAAAGCCCCACTAAGGAGCCGATCAAAAACATACTTACCATATTGGGCAACGGAATAATAAGGCGCAGACTTTGACTAAGCAAAGCCAGCGCCAATAATAATCCCGTCCCCGTAATGATTCGGGTATTCATAAGTTAATTAAGCCAACCCTTCTGCCAATAATTTTTCATAACCGGCACGCAATTTGGCGGCTACAGGACCTACTTCACCATTGCCGACCGGCTTGCGGTCATAGGTCGTAATCGGAATAATACCGCCAATTGTATCGGTGAAGAAGAGTTCATCCGCATTTTCAACAAATTCACGGTCAAATTCTTTTTCAATGACGGAAACGCCGGCTGTCGGAGCTACGCGAGTTACTACGAGCTGGCGCGTAATACCTTTTAAAATCAAGTTATTGGCCGGATGGGTATAGCAAATACCGTCTTTAACGGCAAATACGTTAGATGTAGCCCCTTCCGTACAGATATCGTCGCGGAATAAAACGGCAGAATAAGCGAATTTCTTTTCAGCCTTAGTCTGGGCCAAAATATTCGGAATGAGGTTCAATGTTTTAATATCCACATTAAGCCAACGTTCGTCAGGCAAACTGATTGCTTTGACACCTTCCCCCAATTTACTCAAATCTTCTTTGATTGGGCGAATATACATGTACATGGTCGGTTCCAATTTGGAGCGATCATATGCATGATGACGCGGTTCCACACCACGGGTAATCTGCAGATAAATATAGCCGTCCGTAATACCGCTCTGTTCAATCATGATTTCATGCAGTTCCTGCAAATCTTCCGGACGCATTTTTACCGGAATATCCATGAAGCGCATGGAGCGATAGAGTCTGTCCTGATGGTACGAAAAAGCAAAGCAACGGCCGTCAAAAACACGTGTTACTTCATACACGCCGTCGCCGAAGCAATAGCCGCGATCGTCTAAGCTGACGCATTTAGCACCAGGTTCTACAAATTCACCGTTAAAATAGGTTAACTCTTTCATAAGAACACCTCGCATATCATATGTGGCACCCCGAAATTAACACATCGGGAACATCCAACAAAAATCAAATATTGTTTATGTAACGATTATAGCACAGTCGACGGACACTTGCCCACAAGGTAAATAATTTTATTAACTATTCAATTTACGGTATAGTCAAAATCGTTTATCAGCCAAGCCAAAACTGCGTACTCCATCAAAAAGATTATTTAGCGGCCCAGAAGAATTCGGCGCACCGGTTTCGGCAATTTTTTCAAAAGCAAAGTCCCCATGTACGACATGCAAACAGTACAAATATAGATCCCGATAACAACCAAAGCCGTATATTGCAATTTTGCCACAAACATACCGGCCGAGAGGATGATGAGCATAAACGGATGAATCAAGTAAATCCCGTACGACGTCTCACCAATCTGCTCCCAAATAGCCCTCGCGGCACTGCTCATCGGTGTGGCAATGAAGAAGAACAGGAAGAACAGCGTAGCGGCACCGGTATAGAGCATCCCCATAGGGCTCAATTGATGAACCGTGTAAATTGCTTCCAACAAGGTATAATGACGCTCATTGAGAACGTAAAAATAACTGCCTATCATGAGAGCCACCGAAAAAGCAAAAGTGATTGTCAAAAGCCCTTTATAGCGCCACAATAACTCACAGGTTGCTTCATAGCGTTCCGCTACCACCGCGCCCAAGAGGAAGATCCAAATATAGTGAAGTACCCAATAATTGAGCTTCATGGAGTACGCATATTGAAGCCAGTGGTTAGCAAACTTAATTTGACCGCTGTAATAGGACGACCAAAAGTTGAACGCCACTTGCACCACGAAGATGAGCGACAACCAAAGAACGGGCTTTTGCAAAATACCGCGCACCATGGCCCGCCAAAGGGGCATCATAAGATAAAACCAGAGCAAAATAACCATGAAATACAAGTGGTAATAGCCGTTGCCAAAAAATAAGGCCGGCAATAAATAGCGCGGTGTTAAACCTGCAAAGTTGCCCACTGTCGCCCCGGCATACGCAATATATAAAATAGACCAAGCAATATAGGGGAACAAGACAACTCGGGAACGGCGCCACAGAAAGTCCTTGTAGGAAAACTCGTCAAAGCTTGACGTGTGATAAAACAAACCGAAGGCTGACAAAAAGAAAAATGCCGGCACGGTAAAGCGCGATAAAATCTCCAACAAACCGATTAACTGTACATTGGCTTGCGGATTGGCGAGGGCAAATGAGCCTACGTGTATGCCGATAACGCCAAGCATACAGAGACCGCGCATATAAGTTATTTCAGGTAAAAAGGCCTGTTTCAAAACAGTATCTCCTCTCTAACACAAACGGGACGAAGGACTAAGCCCTCCGTCCCGTATATATCTGTTACTTCTTTTGGTAAATTACGGCTACATCACTATTCCTAACGGCTGAATCGCAACCCTTGGCCGCTAAGATTTGATGCTACCTCACTTATTCCTGCGTTACCGGAATTTGAGTGGACATGCCACCCGTAGCAGGTGCTGCCGGGGCTCCATTGCCGGCGGCTGCCGCTTTAGCTTTGGCTTCCGCCTCGGCCTTGGCTCTTGCTTCGGCTTCCGCTTTAGCCTTCGCTTCCGCTTCACGTTGTAAACGTAATTCTTTTTGCAACGGTGCTATCGGCTGATCATACACGGTAATATCTGTTTCAAACAGACGGCCCCAAGGGAATCGTGCGGAAACAGTACGCGGATCAATCTTCAAATATTTTTCGGCAAAATCCTGAACTCGTTCACCCATGTAGCTTTCCAGTTTTTCATTCAAAGTACCGGTGTAGCGCACATTATCGGTGCGAATCGAATCCTGCATGCGATAAATATCTTTACGGATATTAGCCTGGTAAGCCCAGTTATCCAAATACTGCTGCGTCAACATATCGCGATGAGCCTGAGTCGGCATAGCTTTACCCAAAATGCCTTGAGCAATAGCGTAACCTACGGTATTACTTGCCGTATTCCAACCATTGTACGCATCTACTTTGTAGAGTAAATCCCGTTTGTAAAGTCCATATACGAATGTATTGTCAGCGCCGTTAGAGTAAGAAATATCGGCAATACTTACCGGTACGTTCTGTTCAATGGCGGTCTGAATTTTGTCTAAAAAGGCATTCGTGCTGGCAGAAATCATCGGGAAGTTTTCAAACGCTTCCGATTCGCCGGTCACTTTGCCAAGTGGCGTATTTACGGCCAATAAAATGTCCGGTTTGCCTTTGGTAGCCAGCGTACCACCTACGGCTTCCACGTGCTCCGCAATTGTTTTGGCAACGGTCTGATCCTCGTAATGAGGCACTGTTTCACCGGCACCGCCCAACGGATAAATCACTTCAAAGGACGGTTTCAAGTTATTACGGTCTACATGCGCGCGGGCAATAAGCAACAAACCAAGCTGATCGGCACCCGGGAAGCTGCCGTAACGATCAATATTAAGACCTTTGCTGTATAACTTCAAATAACGACTTTCCAAAGCCGACTGCGATAAAGTACTCGTATCGTCATGACCTAAGGCGAAATATTTGAAAACTCCTTTGCGGGTTTCATCAATAAGCGCACGGTTAACCGTCATATTCTTCTGACGACGATTAAACCAGTCTTGTAAGTATTCAACCGGCACCGTAGCGGTCAATTGTACCAATGAAGACTGTTCTTCTTGTGTCAAATTGCCGGCATCCATTTTATCCTGCAATGCGGCAATCTGGAAAATAGTCGGGCCGTATTCATCATAATAGGATGGCTCTACCCCGCCCCCACTGGCACGAGGCGAACGCATTACCGTGCCGAACGCATAAATCGGCACATTCGGGAATTTGTCATGCAAAGTTCCGATTTGTTTCGTGCGGTTCAACAACGTATTCAAGGATAAGCTGTGTTTACGAGAATCAACTAAACCACCATACACCAACGTATCCGTGCTGAGCACCATCACATCGGCACGGCCGGCGTTTTCATCAACCCACTGCCAAATTTTATCCGCTTCACCATGATAGTTTTTACCTGAAATCAGATAATCCGGCGGCGTAATCACTGTATAACCGGCACCTTCCGCCGTGTCAACGGTGTAAGATAAGCTAACCGGACGGTTATCCTGCGGTACAAATAAAATGGTAGCTGCCTCTACCTGCGATGTTCCCCATAAAACAGCAGCAGCCAAAGCCCCTGCCAGCCAGGAAAATCGTTTCTTCAATACACTCACTCCTTCTTCTGTCTATTATTCCATTTTATACAAACAACACTTTTAATTTCTTTACCGATTCACATTGAATAAGCTATTACTCGGCTTACATCTTTTTCTTTGAGATTTTTGTCAAAAATCTTGTAATCCCTAGTATTATATCATATTTTATTATATTAAAACATATCGAACTTGACTAATATATTGTGAAAACTTTGCGCTCAGCTGTATAAAGTAGAAATCAAGCCTATTTAATGCGCGGCAAGCTCCAATTATAACGAATGGCCAACGTACGAATAACAACTACAATGACAAACGCACTGTACGACGCCATTTGCCACATGCCTCCGTAATAAAACGCACAATACACGATACCGCCGATAATGGCCGGCAAGGCATACACTTCTTCACGCAAAACCGACGGCACGCGCTGCGCCAAGATATCACGGATTACCCCGCCACCTACGGCCGTCAACAAACCTAAGATAACACTCAAAACCGGCATGTCCGGATAATTGTACATACCGATGCCGGCGCCGGTAACCGTAAAGGACGCAAGCCCCAACGTATCGGCCGCTAAATACATCCGGCGAACCCAACGAGTCCCGATGTAATGATCGCTTCGCGAGCGATAAATAAGAAACATAATAAAGGTTACCGCGATGACCGTTCCCACATAAATTCCGGTGCGAAGCGAATTTGGCGGAATATTACCCACAATTAAATCACGCATAATACCGCCACCAATAGCCGTAGCCAAGGCTAAAACAAGCATGCCGAAAATATCCATACGCCGCCCGATGCCTACAAGCGTTCCCGAAACAGCAAAGGCAATGGTGCCCACCATGTCAAAAATAAGCCATAGTAATTCCAAGATGTTTACTCCTAGTCTTTGTAATTTACAAACAAAATGAAATAATGGTCTCTTTTGAATCTCAATGTATATCACTTTATTATAGCACAAACGCCGCTTGTTAGTCCTGTATATACGCACAATAAGCGATAAGAAAATAAGTAAAAGAGTGTAACAAGATGCAACCTATTCAGCTGCATTTTGTTACACTCTCTTAATCAGTTATTATAATCACAAGTCTGACACTGCGTCATGGCATGCTCATTATCAACTGTGTGATAAGCACCGGCCCATTGACATATATTTTGTAAAATCGGTACTACGGACTTTCCCTTCTCTGTTAAGGAATATTCAACTCGAGGCGGAATTTCATCGTATTGCTGACGTTGAATCATATCATCGGCAATTAACTCCTTCAAGGTCGTCGCCAAAACCGCATCCGTTATGTTAGTCATCTCTTTGCGAATAGAGCTGTATCGCAAAGTGCCCTTCTCATTAAGCACGCAAACAACGCGGGATTTCCACTTCCCGCCAAACACAGTAAGTCCATATTCTAAGGGACATCGGATATCCTTTTCTAACTTCGGTTGATACATATAAACCAATCCTTTCTATGTATTTCATTATAATAAAAGGCCTGCAACCCCTCAAGTTACTATGAAAATTATTAGTTACTCATGATTTTGCTGATATCTTCTCAAGCTAAAGTCAAACTTCTATAATGAAATCAAGCTCAAAAATTGAGAATTCTAAATAACTATTCTGAGGATTTGAGCCGTATAATTTGCTTTCTTGCCGCTTGGTCGGCAAGCATTTTAATTTTTATGTTATATAGGAGGCAAGCACCATGAATGTAAAAGCATACTTGGAAATTACCATGACTATTAATGAGTCTAACCGTCCTGCCGCAGCTAAGGTTTACACCGATTACCGCAAACCTTTCCTCGACACTATTGAAGGGGCTTTGACTAAAGACTTATTAATTCGCGACGAAGACGTTCAAGTTCTTCACGGCTTTGACAGCGTTGAACATGCCAAAGCATATTTAGAAAGCGATCTTTTTAAAAACGACGTTTTCACCGGCTTGAAACCACTTTGGAGTGCCGCTCCGGACGTTAAAATCTATACAGTGGCATAAGTTACGACTAAGGATATAAAATAAGGCTACAACAACAAACATCCATAAAGTCATCACTTACTTATATCAATACAACTAAAAGGCTGTGACGCTCAGGATTTCCTGAGGCCGCAGCCTTTTGGCGTTTGTTAGGAATACATTATTAGTTTGAAAACAATATGACTTACGCTTTATTGTGAATGGCCGCTACTAAATTATCTACAGCCTGTTTCACTAAGTTCGGATCCGTGGCTAAATTCAAACGAATAAAGCCTTTATAATTATCACCAAACTGTTCTCCATAATCAACCGCTAAGCGACATTTATTAACTATAAAATCGCTTACGTTTTCTGTGCCGATATATTTTCGTAAATCCAACATCACCAGATATGTACCTTCCAGATCAGTCACGACAATTTCAGGTGCTTCTTTTTGTAATCGTGCTTTCAAATAAGCCAGATTATCTCGAATTACATTAAGCAATGAATCCAGCCATTCATCGCCATATGTATAGGCTGCTTGAACTGCCTCCATTGCCAAAATATTCAACTCCGTACGATTCATGCCCCGAGCAAACAAATCATATTGAGCCCGCAATTTCTCATCAGTAATAATAATATGAGAGTGAATCAAAGCTGCCAGGTTGAACGTTTTTGACGCCGCATTTAATGTAACAACGATATCACGATATTTACCATTTTTTACAACGGCTGCCGGCACAAAATGACGGTCTTTGTCAATTACGAAGTCTTGGTGGATTTCATCACTTACTACAATAACACCATGCTTTTTACAAATCGACAATACTTTATCCAATTCGTCTTCCGTCCATACACGTCCGGCCGGATTATGTGGTGAGCATTGAATAAATAATTTAACTTTGTTGTCTACAATCGCTTTTTCAATGGCCTCATAATTCATGGTAAAATGACCGCTTTCATTATTATAGTCCAAATCAACTTTTACTAACTCACGGTCATTATAGGTTACTACATTATGGAACGGATAATAGACGGGCGTCAAAATAAGACAAGCATCCTTTGGTTTTGTAAAAGCCCAAATCGACCAGGCAATAGCTGTTACACAGCCTGTACAGAATCGAACCCAATCTTTTTTAATTGGGAAGTGATAACGTGTTTCCATCCAATTGGATAACGCATCATAGTATTCAGGCCAATCGTTTGAATATCCGAATACCCCTGCTTGCGCACGCTTGGTAATGGCTTCAATTACAGGTTCCGGCGTTTTAAATTCCATATCCGCAATCCACATAGAAACTAAATCTTTACGACCATATTTACTTTTTAACGAATCCCATTTCATACATCTTGAATTGTGACGATCTGTAAGATATCGTTTTAAGAACTCTTCCTTATTCATAAGTTGCTTCCTTTCATGCAAAGAGAAGCCGTTTCGCAATCCCTATGGAACGGCTTTCGGTATTATTAAATAACTCCCTGCCAACCGGTAATTGTTAAAATAAAGACAATAACGCAAGCCAGTAAAATAAAGAACATTACTTTTGGAAAAACCCAGCGTAACCAAGTTGTATAAGGCACTTCAGCCATAACACAGGAACCGATCATCCATCCCAGTAACGGCGAAAGAAGGTTCGTAAAACTGTCCCCCATCTGGTATGCAACTACTGCCAAGTTAGTCGGTAAACCCAAAGTATCGGCTACCGGTTTCATAATAGGAACTAAAATAGCTGCTTTTGAAGTAGCCGAAGGAATGATTGGATTAATAACCGAAACAATCAATGTCAACCCTACACTGGCTACTGAACGAGGTAATTCCATTAATGGTCCTGTTAAAAAGTACACAATTGTATAAATAATATGACCACCGGCCAATACCAAAGATATTACTTTAGCCAGTCCAATGACAAACGCTACAAATGCCATAGACCCTAACCCTTTAGCAAAGCTATTGCCCAATGCATCTGCCGACATGCCCCCTACTATGCCAACCAAAATCATGGTACACAACATAACTGCAATCATAAAATCAAAAGTCAACTTAGGGTCACCGCCCAAAAGAGGATATAGTGCAATGATTAAGTACTGTACAATAAAAATGATAATAACAGCAATTTTTCGCCAATTCATTTCAACCTGTTTCAACAGCTGAGCTTCTTCTCCTTCTCCAACTGTCTTATCCGGCCGCCAACCTTCCGCATACATATATGAACTTTCAGGATTTTTTCGAATTTTTTTAACATACATAAGCATCATAATAATCGCTACAGCTATAAAAAAATTCATAATGACTAAACGTGTAAAAAATGCCGAATACGGAATAGCATCCATTAACATTTGTGTTGTCGCCTGTTGTGCCGGCCCGGTACCAAATCCTACCAGTGCTGCAAAGGTAGTAACTCCCAAAGCACAAATAGGGTCTAGTCTAAGCTTTTTAGCAAATAAAACCCCTATCGGCACTACAGCAATTAATGCATCGGTACCGCCAAAGCCACCCAGATAAGCCATCAATGTCATCATTAAACCGATAAGTAGATTTGTACCTTTATCTTTTAAACGATATACTGCCCAGTTCATCAAATCATCTAATACTCCGGTATCTAAAACAACATTGATAGTAGCTCCGGATATCATAACCACAAACATAATTGTAGCAGCTCCGACAAGCCCATTTTTCATCATCATTAACGCATCCCAAGGGCTAATCGGCGTTTGATATCCCAAATAATGAAAATCTGTTCCAATAACACGACCTGCTTTATCAGTAATAAACTCTCCTGCAGGAATAATATATGTTGCCAAGCAAGAAAGCAAAATAATGCCAAACATAATCCACAATAAATGTGGCATCTTAAAATCCTTCAAACCTTTCATATGCGCCCCCTATTCTACTCAAATATAAATGCTAATTCAGCACATACACCCAAGTATAATCCGGATTCATCAATATCAAATTTACCATTATGATGAGCAGCTCCACTGCCATAGTTTTCATTACGAATCCCCAAGAAACCTAATGCACCGGGATATTTTAACAAATATGCACTGTAACATTCTGATGCATACCAACGTTCACAAGGACTTAATACTTCAGTACCACAAATTGCTGCCAGTTTATTTTCTATCCGTGTTGCCACTCCGCTATCATTGACAACCGGATAAGGACTGATACAATGACGAGTTTGAAAAGATACTGTACATCCATGACTTAATGCCGTGTTTTCAGCAATTCGATTAATGATAGCTAAGGCTTTTTCGCCCTCCACCTTATTAAAAAATCTAGCCGTACCCCCTATATATGCTTCATTAGGTATTATATTAGTTGCTTCTCCGGCTTTCACCATCCCTATGCCCAAAGTAACGGTTTCTTCTACGTTAAGTTGATTCATAAAGGCCGAGTTGAGTTGTGTAATAATATGCGCAGCCGGAATAATAGGATTAATTGCCTGATCAGGTCGAGAGCCATGCCCACTCTTGCCATGAATATAAATACCTATTCCCACTGTTCCTGCCATCCGCGAACCGGCCTCAATATTCACTGTACCAGCATCCAACCCGCTGTATACATGTAAAGCAAAACACTCATCAATAGAATACTTCTCTAATGCAGCAATCATGGTATCTATACCACAATTAATTTCTTCCCCTTCTTCAAAACAGCAATATACCGTGCCTGCCACTTCACTTTTAATTGCTGTTAAAACTTTCATAGTACCTAACAACACTGCCATATGAGCATCATGGCCACAAGCATGACAAATACCGTCAATCTTTGAAACCGACTTCTTCGGTTGTTTTAAATTATCACATTCTTCTTGCAACGGAAGTGCATCAATATCGGCCCGAAGTACTTTATTTTTACCGGTCTTGCCTCCCTTAATAACAGCTATTATGCCGGTCCCCGGTAACAATTCATAAGGCACTCCCATTTTTTCTAGTTCTTCAATCAACCACTTTCTTGTCTGCACTTCCTGACCGGATATCTCAGGATGTTCATAAAATTTACGACGCATAGCTACAACATATTCTTGTTGTGCTACAGCAAGTTGTTGTAAACGTTTCGTATCCATTATCTTATACTCCTCACTCACCAAGTTCCTTTTACACTTTTGAGATTTTTACATATTTTTCACATATTTTTCCGTATGTTTATTATTCACCGCATCACAGATTCGTCTAAGTCCTTCTTCTACTATTTTCTTAGGACAAGCTAGGTTCAAGCGAATAAATCCGTCAGAATTCTGAACAAACATATTGCCGCCTTCCAAAAGCACCCCCGCTTTATTAGCAAAGAATAATGGCAAATGTTCATCCGGTTCAAAATAAGCGCTCAGATCAACCCAAGCCAAGTATGTGGCTTCCGACACTTTGTATTTGGCTTTTGGCAAATGTTCCTTCAAGTATTCCCCCACAAGTTTGAAATTTTCATCCAAGTAGGCCTGTAATTCTATAAGCCATGGTTCCCCGTCTTCATACGCCGATTGTGCTGCGGCAATGCTCAAAGGATTATCAAAGTTGTAGTGACGGCTCAACCAGATATTTCGCAATTCTTCACTGCGGATGATTACATTTGAAATCATTAGGCCCGCCATATTGAATGTTTTACTTGGTGCCATAGCTGTAACAAGACGTTCGTAATTCGGCATCACTTTCCCCAGTGGAATATGTTTTAATCCGGTACGCAATAAGTCACAGTGGATTTCATCGGAAATGACCCATAAATTATATTTTTCAATAATAGCCGCCATCTTTTCTAATTCGTCCTGCTTCCAAACACGGCCGCTTGGATTATGTGGGTTGCAAAGAATAAACAAAGTCGTTTTCGGATCTTTGGCTTTCTCTTCCAAATCCTCAAAATCTACACTGTAATATCCATCATCATTTTTTAAATTAGAATATACAGATTCACGAGAGTTAAAATCGGCTGCATATTTAAAGTATGCATAAGAAGGAGTGAGGAATAATACCTTTTCATCCTCTTTGCAAATGTAGTCTACCAATTCATATAAGGCAGGAATAATGCCGTTCGACATAACAAGGTCTTTTTTCTCAAATTCCCAGTCGTAGCGCCGTTTACACCATGCAACCAAAGCCTCATAATAACTGTTTTCAAAAACGCGAGTATAACCGAAGATGCGTTTATCCAAACGGCATTTAATCCCTTCAATCACTACATCCGGTGTGGCAAATTCCATATCAGCTACCCACATACGAATGAATTCTTCATCTTTAAACGGAAACACCATTGTTCCGTCATCATGAAAAATATACTCTCTAAAACCATCCGTATTCATTGCATTCGTATGCGTACGATCTATAATTTCGTCAAAATTATACATAATCCTCATCCTTTCTACCTACGCATCATTTATTACTTAACTGTATTTTATGTATTACTTAAAGAGATGTCAAAAAGCCTATTTTTTACTCTCAATAAAAAAATAACTATATTTTTCTACTCACAATAGAAAAACATAGTCTCATTCATGCTATAATAGTAAAAAAACAAAAATTTATTTTTTACATTTGGTTTTTATATTTATAGGAAAAATTATGGACATAGGAACAAAAATCGGTGAACAAATCCGACTCGAACGCAAAAAACAAAGCCTTACACTAGATATTTTGGCACAACGAATCAATAAAAGCACATCTACCTTAGCTAAATATGAGAAGGGAGAAATTACTATAGATATCGCCACTTTATACGATATTGCCAATGCCTTGCAAATTAATATTGAACATCTCCTAATACCACAGCAGCGAGTACTCAACATGGCAAATGCTAAGATTCCAACTTTCTTCTACGGCTTATTTCAATTTTATGGGTATATCTATGACGGCCGTGTCAATGCACTCATTCGTTGCGTATTCGACATTATTGAACAGCTGGAGCCAAATAAATTTAAGATTATTATGTATATGAATTTTAAAAGTTTCGAACGCTATCAAGCTGCCGAAAACATTTATGATGGCGATATTGAGCATTTTGACGCACTCACTCATATAGCTTTGACTAACCGCCATATGCCGATGGAAAAAGCCAGTGCCCAAGTATTAGCGTCTCAATTGGAAGCCGATACAAAGCTCGGATTATTTAACGGCTTTTCTACGCGCCCTACGATGCCTATTGCAACTAAAATTTTATTGGCTCGAAAGCGATTGGATGAGAACGAAGATCTTATTATGCAATTAAAAATTTCAAAAGAAGATATCAAACTCTATCGTTTATACAATATGTTGATTGCCATTTAAGCTAATCTCTTATTAATTACTAGAACCGTGATAAGGTAAAAATGTGAAAATTGTTCTGATATTTTTATTCTACTCTGGAATTTATTAGTTACTCATTAATTGCCCCATATCTTTTGAGGACACTTTGAATTTAATATAATAAAATTGTACCAATACTGAAGTCATAATTAATGTTGGTACCTTACCTGATATCCAACAATCCATGACATAACTCCCTGTTGAAATCGGGTATGAAATAAGGCTGCCATGGCAGGATAGACCCCTTGCCATGACAGCCTTTTTGTTTTTCAAACTTAAGTCCTTTTTCTATATGAATATTGTATAATGGAATTAAGATTTATGGCTTTATAAAATTCAAAAATACTGTTTGAGAAATAGATTTCTATTTATTACTTATTTATGGAGGCAAGCTATGAAAAAGGTAATAATCACTGTATCAGGTCTATTATTAATAAGTTCTTCAACGGTATTCGCTGATTTACAAACACAAGTTATTCGACATCCTGACGGTAGCGCAACCATCAATCAATGGGATCCCGATGATGGCTATTCTTACAATGAAGACGTATCTGTAAATCGTGAAATCATTATCCCACGTAAAAAAATCATCATGACTCCGGAAGAAGCTGATGAATTACGTAATTCGTATGTCAATGATGCGGTACGCAGTTGGCAGGAGAAAAATGTGATTATTAATATTGAGGAACCAACCAAAGATCAAAAGAAAGATACAAACAAAAAATAATATACTAACGATTTATTCGAAAAAGTATTTTAAAAGTGTTGTCAAACCCCTCATGACAAAGTGTTGTCAAAACAAAAAGAGCGCCTTGCGAAAATCTCGCAAGGCGCTTATTAACTGATATGGTGCGGTTGATGGGAATGCCCCTAATTGATTCAGTATCTATCTATCTCCTTAAAATAAACTTACATTTAGGGGGCAAGTTAGGGGGCATTCTTTTAACTTTATCTAAATGTCCATCTATTTCATAATTTTTATTTTTTCTTTATCTTCATCAGATAGTTTATCATATAATTTTTTAGTAATTTTACTCTTTAAAATTGTATCTTTACCTACATCATTTGTGTTTTCAAAAATTGATGGATATTTTCCACTGCCACCAGTTTTAGGTAACTGGCCATACTCTACTACTGTATCATAGAGGATCACTCTATAATCCCTTTCAGTTCTAATTCCCACCAATTTATTTCCAATTCTAATTTCATTTTCTTTAGCAATAAAATCAATGGCTTTGTATTCAACCTCTATTTTTTCTTCTGTATCGCTCCAATCATACACTTCAAATAAGGCTTGTTTAATATCCTCTATTAAAGCTTCAGGAAATACCCATCCTTTGTAATTATAATCAAATTTGCCATTTAGTTTATGGCATTTTTCAATAAAATCTTCATTATATGGTGATTTTACTATAATATTATTTTTATTAAATCTATCTTTTATTATCTCAATGTTCATTTAGTATGCTCCTTTCCCAAAGGTTCACCATACAATCTCTTCATACCTTCATATGTGACTAACCAAGTCCCTCCACTTTTTCTACATTCATCGTCAGAAAACCGTGGTGGCAACCCCTTCTGACCCAAGCAATTTTGCTGAATAACGGCTTGCAACTTTCCCCAACGTTCTGCCGCCTCTTTAGTTGTCATTACTGCTTCTATTATTTTCATTATATCACCTTACTTATTACAATCAACAACGCAATAACACTAAGCACTAAGGCTATCAAATTAATCATCATTTTCATATTTTTACCAATGTGTTATACTTATATTAGGTAAAGGTCAGTGGCCATCTTGCGATGACCACCTTTTGCTAACCTTTTAGAGCTTGTATCAGTAATAATATCGCTGTCGTTAGTTGTATTATTGCTGTTATAAGCTCTATTTTCTTTTTCATTGGTTTACCTCCTTTCTATGGTTTTATTATACTATGAATTCATAGTATTGTCAAATGATATAAGCAAAAAAATTGCCCACAAAGCTATTTATTTTCTAGCTCTGTGGGCCTTTTACATATATATTATTTAACGTCTTTATTAATCGCCGATTAGCTTTATTAGTTCAATAATTGGAGTCCGTCTAACTTTATCTGCTAAATCCACTAAATCCTCTTTATCCAGCGCTCCACTATCAATAATTGTTTGTGGCAAGTTCTCGATAAACTCACTCGTTATGTCCGCTTCACGAGTGATGTCAATTAACAACTTTAATTGCTCTGTTTTAATATTATTATCAAATTGTGGAAAATGGGTATATTCCATAATTATTTTATAGTTTCTTACTATCGCATTTAATTTTTTGCTAAAATTGTTACCTTGTGAGTCCCTTGCTAGTTCTTCTAGCTCGGGTCCCATATAAACATTTTTTCGTTTCTTTTCCATGTTATTCCCCCTTATATAGAAACAATAGACTCTACAGCTTTGACTTTAAATATGCCAAAACTTTTATCTTGTAATTTTTCTACTCCGTTTAAACCAATTGAATCATAATCTACGGTTAGCGTTGCTTTATTTGCCACTGTACTAAAATGTTCTAAATTATCTGTATGCCAATTACTATACATATCTGTATATTCTACTGTATCGCTATCTAATACAGCTAATGGAAAGTAATTCATATCGTCTTTGATAATACCAAATTTGTTGTCTTGCATACGAATATTATCTTGAACAAATTTGATAAATTCTTTTATATCTTTGCTTATAAAGTCGTATATTTTACCGTTGTTAGTGATAAATGGTTTGTGGAAAGTAATTCCAGCATTTATACTCAATTTTGTATTAGCTTCCGCGCCCATACGTCCAATATATAAATTATCTGTATTATATTCAAACGTATCAGATAATTTAGCCTGTAATTCTGAAGCACTTGCGAATTGTAGATCGCCTACTAATTCACCTACTGTATTGATACCAGCTTTACTTAATATAGTAGCTGCCGCACCATCTAATTTCATATTTTCGGTGGCAGATTGCCAATCAACCATACCATATTTTACTAATTTTAATATGATAGCATTAGCTAGCATATTAAGATATGTATTAGTATCTAACTCATCGTCAAATAAAATACTATGCTTACGTACGCTGCATAATACAGTTTTATTGTTGACTTCAACAACTTCTAATATTTTATTGGTATCTTTTCTGATGTCGCCAAAGGATAAATAACCAAAGATAGTATCTTTAACACCTTCAACGTCCAACTCAATTTTTAACGATTCAAGAGATACTAAGTAGTCCCATACTTTCGTTTTAAGTGTTTCAATTAATGCTTTGTTTTCCATGATTATCGCTCCTTTATGTTACCTTGTGTTATCTTATGATTACATTATACACACATTTTTACTTTTTGTAAACACTATAACACACATATACACATATATGCACACGTTTTTTCACAAACAAAAAAAGAGAGGGGAAATTTCCCCTCTCTATCATTTACTAACAGCATAAACTATTGCTGAGCCTAACGCAATTTGTAACCATTTTATACGCCTATTCTGTGCTTTTTCCTTTTTTTCGTATTTGTTCAAGGATTTCTCGGCTATCTCTAATGAGTTTTTGGTTGTGCTCAATGATTTCTTCAGCTGCTGCGCCTCGTTCCTTAACACGGCCAATTGATTCTGTACTTCGTTCAATTTCATTTCGGACTGTTTCAAGGCCTTCTGTGCTTCTATTAAGTCCTGATTCGATTTCAATTGCATGCTCTGTAGCTTCTGATTGTTCTGTTCTAATTCGTTCAAATTGTGTTCTAGCATCGTTAATTGAGCTTCCGTTATCTGATAATTTGCGGAAACAGTACCATAACCCAACAATGGCAATAATAATGCTAACAGCAATAATAATCGTTTTACCATGATTTTTTACCCCCGCAATAATCTTTGCCCACGCCACCAGTTAGCCGCTCCTCTCAAATAATCACCACCTGACCACGGTGCTTCCCCCTCTTTAACAACCCAAAGGTCCCATCTAGTGTCAGGGTCCCCACTATATGGTCCATAGTCATCATGTGTTGCTAATCCATCTTTGTTTTTAGCTGCTTCAGCATGTGTCATGACCCGATTTAAATCGATTGTTAAATCTAGTGCATCAGCAAGCACACAAATTACTTGGGCCATTGCTACCAGTTGTATTTGTGTTGGTGGATAATTACCTAAATGGCTTTCATTTTCTGCATCATATCCGCAACAAAGAGCAATTGCGATGCTCCCTGTATTTCTCATGTATGTTGCTTTTTTTAATTCATTTAAATTATCAGTACTTACATATACACTACCATTACCAGTAATCAAAATATGATAATCGCTAAAAAGCTGGTCATATCGACCAGCTGTCCAATGCAGATAAATTTTTACATCACGATTTAGACTTTTAGCAGCTCCCCACAAATCATAATACGACTTCTTAGCCATATCTTTTAAATTTTGCAATGTAACCTGCTTCATTATCTATTTTTCCTTTCTTCTAAAACTTTAATTAAAATTTTATCCAGTCCTAACGGCACATCAACACCAGCTCTACGAGCATTTTCTAATATAGAAATAGCTTCATTTGAAATCCAAAAGTAAATGACTGTTAAATAAACAGCAGCGCTCCCCGTGTAAATCATAAACCAATTTCCCATCATTACAGTACACAACGCTAGTGCTTTACGCATGCCACCTTTATACCCACGCTCGCTGCTTAGCCCTGTTTCATCAATAATAGATGCCATTATTCCTGTGACAAAATCTAAAGCCATCATTGATAATAAGAAAAAAATGTCATTATTCCACCCTAATAAATAAGCAAAAATAGGACCAAAAAATCCCCCAATCACCCCTATTTCAATTTGTGTTGGTGTCGGCACAATATCTTTAACAAATGTTAATAACTCACCCATTAATTTTTTCACCGCCCTTTTTATCTTGTGCAGGTTCATCTTGATCACCCCCGCTTAGTTTTTCTTCTTTAGCCTTTTCTGCTTCGGCTTGCATTGCTGGTGGCAACGCATGTCGTTCACATTTAGGATTTGAACATTGATATTCATTTAACATTTTACGCATACACAAAAAACATCTAGCCATTAATAGCACCTCTCTTTTCAATATATTCCTTTTTAATATCTTGATAATCACTTCTTAATTCATCTGCTAATTCGTTATCTTGCTCTATTGTTACCGCTTCAGTAACGGCTTGTTTTGCTTCGGCTAGTTTATTTGCATATTCCGCATCAAGCTGTTTCAATTTTGCTTCTTCAACTTCCGCTGCAGTAGGTATATATGGTGGTTTGTCAACTAACTTTTCCCCATCCCAAATCTTATCATCATTAAATTCAAGCCAAAGATTCCCATCTTTATCCTCGATCATAATTTGTCCTGGATAATCTTTTTTGGCTTGCTTTTTTAATTGGCTCATAGTATTGCCATGTACACCAATTGCATATGATGTTGTTCTTGCCCCGGTTTCTGGATTGATTACAATTAAATACATAACATTTCCTTTCTTTTTTTAATTATGGAGGTATAAAAAAATGAGACTACCTAATGGTTATGGACAAATCGCAAAGCAATCTGGCCCCCGTCGGCGCCCCTATATGGTGCGTAAAGCCATTGGCATTGATACCAAAGGTCGACAAATTTTGCATATTATCGGATATTATGCCACATATGCTGAAGCATTAGATGCATTAGCAAAATTCAATAATTCTTCGGTTCCAATTCCTGGGCTTACATTATTTAACGTATATAAAGCCTGGTACCCAAGTCATAGTAAACAAGTCAGCCAGTCTACAGCCGATGGCTATAGTAACGGTCTACGGCACCTAGGCCCTTTAGCAGGTATCCCTATAAATAAAATCAAATATAATCAACTACAAAACCTGCTCGATACTATGGCTGCACAAGGCTTATCATATGCAAGCTTAAAAAAGGTACGCTCACTCATACATCAACTCTACCGTTTTGCCATCATAAATGAATGGGTTGATAAAAACCTTGCATCCTATTTACATATTGGTAAAAATGTACCAGTTAGACCCCACAAGCCATTTACTCGTGCGCAAATCAATAAAATTTGGTCCTGCAATAACCCGTATAAGGATTTACCATTAATCATGCTATACACTGGAATGCGCTCGGCTGAATTACGATATTTAAAAAAGACCGATGTAAAAATCAAGCAAAAATATTTTGATATAACTCAATCTAAAACTAAAGCAGGCATCCGCATCATCCCTATACATGATCGCATTTGGCCATTAATAGAATATCGGTTAACCCAACCTGGTAAATATCTATTAGGCGACTTAATGAGCTATGCCCAATTTGCACGTGCATTTAACAGAGTTATGGACACAATTAAATGCAAGCATACTACGCATGATTGTCGCCATACATTTGCAACACTATTAGATGATGCTGATGCTAACTACAACGCTAAACGACGTCTTTTAGGACATGCAGCTAATAATGTTACTGACGGAGTTTATACCCATAAAACCCTTGTGCAGCTTCGCAAAACAATAAAATTACTAAAATGATGTTGTATATATGCATATTATCAGTCAATAAAAACACTGCAAATTACCAGTAATTCCGGTAAATTTACTGCTTGGGATTTGCTTGGTATTTCTTGATTTTTCGCTTATAAAATTTATATTATAAGGCATTTTTGCTCTCCAAGGTATAAAAATTACTGGAACTACTGGCAGCGCGTTAAATAATAATTACTCAGAAGGTACAAAAAATATTACATATCCGATTAATGTAAATACATTATTAGGCTTTACTACAGGCCTTTTTGACAGTGCCAGAACTTTTGCAGAGCATGCATCTGTTAACGCTAATAATGACGGTGCTAGAGTCTTTTTACACGCACTCGGTGAAACAAACATTGAAATATCAACCTGGTTGTTCGTTTTTGGCTATTAGTAGCCAAGGTGGAGCTACAGGCCCCGTATCATCGTTCACTGGGCCCGTTAAGGTTAAATTTGCTATTAACTTTGCTGT
>NZ_RQUX01000011.1 GCF_003992115.1 Veillonella ratti | reverse complement strand
GATTTGTAATTTTAATATAGTGATTAGTTTGATTTTTATATCTACTTTATATTTCTTTTTATTAATATATGTTTTTGTCCACTACAATTACACAATATGTAAAATTCATGTAAATTACACAAATACGCCTCTTATAAAATACATAAAAACAGAGCCGATTAACACGATTTCTCGTGCCAATCGGCTCTTAAAAATTACCTCATAACTAACTTTTTATGGTAATTTATATGTATTTTTTTCTTTGTAATTGAGAATTTTATTCAATTCTATCATTAGAATTTGTAGTTCAATTCTGCACGGTAGTAATCGCCTAAGTCGTTACCGCTCTGGTCTTCAGCATTGAATGCCCAGTAACCGGAAAGACCTACGTTTTTAGCCAATGCATAATCAACGGATGCCATCCAAGCTTTGTAATCGCTGTTGTATGGCTGGTTGAATGTGGAGCTGATTACCGGAGAGTATTTACCTTCATCGAAGTACTGAACTTTAACGCCCCAAGTACCTTCTTTAGCGATATCGTAGTCGCCATAACCGATACCGGCTACCCAAGCGTCTTTATCGTTGGATTGTACCAAAGTGCCGTCTTTATCGGAGAAGGTTGCATATTCGCCGCCTAACCAAACTTTACCGTAGTTAAGGTCTAAGGAACCGCCATAGATATCGTTATCTAAGTTCTTGTTACCGAAGGTATAGAAGCCACCTACTGTAGCATGTTCACCAAGTTTAGCTTTTGCCTGTAACAAGGTTACGGTTGCGTTTTCATCGGAAGTTGCATCACTGAAGTCATGTGCATAGGAGCTCATGCTACCGTTATTGAATAAACCACCTTCCATGAAGGAACCGTAAGCAGCGGTTGCGGAGAAGTTACCGTTGTCGTAGTTTACAGCGGCACCATCAAATGTATCATCGTATACTAAGCCGTTACCAACGAAAGCACCGAAACGACCGGCAACTGCTGTAGTATCTTTACCGAATTTGTGAGCTACATATACACGGTCAAATTCAACATCAGATGTTGTGGAATCACCGAATTCCATGTCACCGCTGGTTACGCGGATAACTGCGGATGTGTTGTCATTTACATTAGCGTTGAATTGTACACGACCGCGCATATCGAACTGGGATTTTTTACTAGTGTTATCGGAGCTGATTTCACCTTTTTTATCGGAACCTTGGTAACGAAGACGAGCATCACCGGTTACTTTTACATTACCTACTTTGTTTTCCAAGTTGGAAACACGCACGCCCAAGTTGTTCAATTCATCAGCGAATTCGTTAGCCAAACGGTTGATCATAGCTTGCTGTTCAGCGTTGGCACGGGATTCGTTAGCCATTGCTTTAGCTACCATCTGAGCCATTTCGTAACGAGTAATGTTGTTCTGGCCTTTGAAAGTACCATCAGGATAACCGTTGATAACACCGGCTGCTGCCAATTGAGCTACACTCTGGTAAGCCCAGTCATTAGGCGTTACATCGGAGAATGGGTTAGCGGCGAACGCTGTAGTTACGCCAAGTACGGCTGTAGCCGCAAATACTGCTGCAAAACGTTTTTTCATAATTATTACCCCTTTCGGAATAAAACAACTAAAATATATCTTTTAGGTTGTCAGCTTCCGAAACAGAGGGAATTAAGAAATAATAGTTTCGATTGGAGTGTCCATGTTTCCTCACAATGTAGTTTTATTATTTCGTTAACTCAGTTGTTTCATCGTCTGAACTAACCTATGGACACATAATACCAATGAAAACTAAATTCAAAATGAAAGTACCAAAACTTCACGTTCAAGGAATGCGTGTTTAAATCTATAATATTAGATATAAAGATATATTGAATAACCTCTAAAGCCTGTTATCAAGGGATTTATACCCTTTTGGATTATTTTTAACTCCTAAAAATCGCAAAACCCAGAAACCAAAATAAGTTTTCCAGTTTCATCTTCTTCATTATTTACCATGAATTTCTCATGAAAAATCGCCTCTTAGTATGAATTTACCATGAACTTCGACATACAAAAAGGCTTGTCCACCTTAATTTGCTTCATGGAACGTTTAGAAAACGCCATAAAATCATCAAAATAGTAAAACATTTTTGTCATTATCGCTAAATTTATAATATTCTTTATGGACAATCACATAAAAAAACACCCGTGAAACCCTTTTTTAGTTTCACAGGTGTTAAAAACATATTAAATTACGTATTGTTTTACATGTCGGCAGCGTCAATCCAAGTCTGAAGTTCCTCTTCAGCAACTTCAATGTCTTCATCAAAAGCGCCACAGAGGCTTGGATAACGACCTACTTCAAGTGTGTACACTATGGCTTCATCACGAGCATTGCGAAATGTACCGAGCCAAATCCCGGAAAATTGTGTTTCATACCACTCTACGGGCTGATCGGTTTCCGTAAAATTAATGGTAATGTTACCACGCCCCAGCGTTTCCATGACTTCAACTTGTTCTTCCATGGTAAGACCCGTTTTTTCAATATAGATTGTATGAGTCTCCCCCGTTTCACGAAGTCGTTTTAACGCCAATTGCAATTCTCTTAAAATGGCCTGCACATTGCCATAATTTTCTATCATTTCTTACGTACCTCAATTCCCCAAGCGTTTAGTTGCCGAATAACACGCTGTATCACTTCCGGCAAGGCCGCCTGTACGATTTCAGAAGGCTCAAAACCTACTTCAAGACTGGCCGGTTCTACACCGATAACGGTAGCATCTTCCAAGGGATCTTCTTGCAACGCACGAATGCGCAAAATATCCTGCATACCCACTTCGTGCACGGAGATATTTCCGGTAAAATACTGTTCCGTCTCCTGATGAGGAAACTCATAAATCGTACCGGGCTTTTCACCACCGTTAACAGCATCCACTAAGAGCAGTTTTTTCATGCCTCGCATATAGCTGAGGAGCTCCATACCCATGGTGCCGCCGTCAATTATATTTACGGTCGGGCTAAATTCGTACTCTTTTTCTAATTGCTGTACGACATGTACGCCCAACCCTTCATCGGTAAGCAAAATATTACCTACGCCCAACACGGTAATACTATTCTCGTTTACCATATAAATCCTCAATATCTTCCGGATCCTGCGGATAGAATTTCATCCCCGATACCATACTGGATACTTCCCCGGATTCTTCCATTACGTCTTCGCGGAAAGCCAAGTATACATGAGCCACCGTGAACAACAAGAAGAACCAGGCAATATAGTGATGAATGATATGGATCTGATATTCATTGAACAGTAAATTAATCGGATTGAATACAATGGCCAGCCAGCTTTCCGGACGAATCTGCGAATACATAGCCAGACCCGTGCAGATTTCGAAGAACATCATAATATACACAATTAAATAACTGGTACGTGCTAAGGAGTTACGAAGCACACGGTGTTCTTCCTGACGTGGCAACATCAAATAGTGTAACGTGGTTTGTTTTAAACCGTCCCAATATAAGCGTTTGCGGAACTTAGGCAATAAACGGTCACCGCGATAGCGAATGGCCCCATAAATGCGGAATACAAAGGCAAAAATGAGGATAAACGCAAATCCGAAATGAACGCGTCGAATCATTTCCATAGAAAACCAGCTGTTAATAGCTTCTGCCGGTTCTTTCCCTACGAACATGCTGAAACCGGGATCACCAATATAGAGACCGGTCCAGAACAGGAACGTAACGCAAAGCACCATGGTCCAGTGAAAAATACGCAACCATAGACTAAATACACGATACGGCTTTTTTTCCGGTTGTTCTAACATATGAATCCCCCCTATTATTTGCACAAAGCATCCGTATTAACAGAGACGATTTTTTCACCTTTCTTATTGTACAAGTGGGTTGCACAAGCAAGGCAAGGGTCAAACGAGTGAATCCCTTTCAAAATTTCGAGCGGTTTATCTGCAATTTTAACGTGCGTATCAATCATGTTAGATTCGTAAGCACCATGTTCATTGGCCATTGTCTTAGGACAAGCATTCCAAGTGGATGGTACGATGCACTGATAGTTGTCGATTTTTGCATCTTTGATAACGCTCCAGTGACCGAGGGCACCACGAGGCGCATCAAGCACACCAACGCCTTTGGCTTCTTTTGGCCAAGAGTTAGGATCGAATTTGCTCATATCGGCTACTACTTCGTCGCCGCCTTTAATGTTGGCTACGAGTTTATTGAACATGTATTGGCTCATATTAACCGCAACCTGTGCATCGAGGGCACGACAAGCGGTACGGCCTACCGTACTACACATCCATACATGAGCCGGAACGCCCAATACGGAAGATACGGTATCAATTTGTTTTACAATCATCTGTTCTGCCCAAGATGGGTTACTGATGATGCCTTGTTTAACTTTCGTATAGACTACGATATATTTTGCCAAAGGACCAACTTCGCAAGCTTTGCCTTTAAATGTTGGGGATTTAATCCATGAATATTTCTTAGTTTCATCAAGGAATTCCCAATGTTCCTTCGTACCTGTCTTAGGACCGGTATAGTTAGGTTTGGTAATCCCTTCAGACGGATGGGCTGTCTTAGTACCGTTTGGATATTCATACCAAGAGTGTTCAACTTCTTCTGATAAGAAGTCAGGATTCATCAAATCAGGACCATCCATTGGGATAAATTTAGCTTTATCTACGCCGAGGCCGAAATCTTCAACGACACCGTTGGCACGGACTAAGATTTTTTTGAAATAATCGCCGTTGGAAATACCGCTGTATGGTTCATCCGGATAGTCTCCGTAAGCCATGGCGCGTTTCTTGGATAAACCGCCGCCATCAACCATGCCCGCTTTAGCGTAAATCTGACCGATAGCCAACACGTCAGGTACATAGAAGTAATTTACCAAATCCTTAGCCAACGAAATGGATTCATCAACTGTTGCAAGGCGCGCCGCATTAACCGGTGCATTCATGTCATCCATGGAGATGGAGCAAGGCATACCACCGATACAGAAATGCGGATGCGGGTTTTTACCGCCGAATACAACGTGCGGTGTTACAATATCACGCTGACGGTCCAAAATATTGAGGTAGTGAGCTACGCCCATCAAGTGAACTTCCGGCGGCAATAATTGGTAGTCAGGATGATCCCACCACTGAGCAGCAAAAATGCCCAATTGACCGCTGTCTACGATTTTTTTAACTTTCGCTTGAATAGCGGCATAGTAGGTTGCATTGCCTTTAGGGAATTCTTTCGGATACGCCGATGAAGTACTTTGTGTTTCAGCCGGTTCTAAACCGCTCAAGTTGTAGTTTTTAAGTACGGTTTCCTGAAGGGCTGCTGTTTGCGCCGGATCGGCTTTTAACGCTTCGATTGGGCTAACCCAGTCGAGAGCATGTAAATGGTAAAAGTGAACGATATGGTCATGCGCATCTAAACAACTATGCATGATGTTACGAATATAGTTCGCATTTTTAGGAATCTGAATGCCTAAAGCATCTTCAACGGAACGCAAGGATGCAATGGCATGCGTAGATGTACAAACACCGCAAATACGCTGCACAAAAGCCCACACATCACGAGGATCGCGACCTTTGGCTACCAATTCAATACCACGCCAAGCAGTACCACTGGACAACGCGTCTTCTACCTTACCGGTTGCTTCATCTACATTCACCTCAACCCGCAAATGACCTTCAATACGAGTAATCGGATCAACTACTACACGTTTCATTAGTGGTTACCTCCTTCGTTATTCGTCTGCTCAGACGCTGCTTTTTTTGCTTCCTGTTCAGCTATCATTTTCTTTTCCAGCTGAATTGTATCATATTTATGTTTAGCCAACGTTACACCACCATGAGCTACAACGGCACCGAAAGCGGTAAGACCGGCAATAGTACCGATGGTATCAGCGGTGGTAACGGTATTGGCCACTTGTACTTGCGGCAAGCGTTGTGTGAAAACACCGTTATCCCAGAAGCCTTTTTCACTGCAACCGATACAGCCGGAACCGGACTGAATCGGATAGGATAAACCATTCCACCAACGTAAGTTACCACAGGAGTTGTATGTTACCGGACCACGGCAACCCATTTTATAAAGACACCAACCGGCTTTAGCCCCTTCATCATCGTATTTTTCAACAAAAAGTCCGGAGTCAAAGAACGGACGACGATAACATGTATCGTGAATGCGGTTGCCATAGAATTGTTTTGGACGACCTTCCACATCGAGTGGCGGAATTTCACCAAACAAGGCATAGTGCATGATAACGCCGGTCATAACTTCAGGAATCGGCGGGCAACCCGGTACTTTAATGATTTTCTTACCCGATACTACTTCGGAAACCGATACAGTATTGGTAGGGTTAGGGTTCGCTGCTTGAACACCGCCCCAAGCGGCACAGGAACCGTATTCAATGATAAAAGCGGCACCGGCAGCACATTCTTTAAGCACGTCAACGAACGGACGGCCGCCAACCATACAGTACGTACCGTTATCATCAAGCGGTACACCGCCTTCAACGGCTAATACATACTGCCCTTTTTTATCGTTTAATAATTTATGTAGGTGAGCTTCAAAAGGAGCACCTGCCGCTGCAGATAAGGTATCATCGTATTCCAACGCAATCATGTTTAATACCACATCGGAAGCAAATGGTGACGTAGAACGGATGAAGGATTCATCACATCCTGTACATTCATGGCCATGTAACCAAATTACGGTTGGTAATTCTTTCGTGTCGGCCGCTTCCACCACTTTATTTAAAAAGGTCGGTGGCATGCCTAAAATGGCGGTCAAAGCCACACATGTTTTCATAAATGTGCGGCGGCTGAGTTTACGTTCCTGGAATAACTTCCACAGACTGTTTGTCTTCTCTTTCACAGGTGGACCCCCCTCGCTTGCAATAACTTTACTGTCCTTTGGAAAATATCTAAATTTTTATATTAATTATTATAGTAAGTATATCATGTTGCATTCAGATTTTCTATAGAATATTACATGAAATTGCTGTATTATAGGCAAAACTTAACTATAACTTAATACACATTATTTAATAATAGAACGAATTAAGCCTTCTACAACGGCTGCCGGTTTGTAACCTGCAATGCGATCTTTTTCTTTGCCGTTTTTGAAGCAAATAAGGGTAGGAATACCTTGGATTTCATATTTCAAGGCAACATCTTTTAGGGCTTCCACATCAATGGTAACTACTTCAATGTCATCTTTCATGTCTTCAGCTAATGTTTCCATTTCGGGATTCATTAATTCACAAGGTTTGCACCAAGTGGCCCAAAAATCGGCAACTACCACTTTAGACGATTCTTTTACTACTTTTTTCCAATGCTTCTAAGCTTTCAATTTTTGTAACAGACATTACAATCCCTCCTTAATACCTAATCCTCTTAGTATTGTTTTATTATACGTATGTGGTGACAATGTTTAGTCAAAAAATGTATTATATTTTTCTACATTCTAGTTTTAATTATACTCATCTGCCAATCAATTTTTGACTAAAATAAAACCGCCCCGAAGAGCGGTTTTAAGCAAGCAATCAATAAGCCGAGTTCTGTTCTGTTTGCACAGCGGTGATTATCTTTCTAGGCCTATAATTGCTTATAGGCTCAAGCGGCACAACCCGAAAGGTAGGCGGGCCACCCTTATCCCTTCCCTATTCGGCCTTGCTCCGGATGGGGTTTACCGAGCCAATATATTACTATATTGCTGGTGCGCTCTTACCGACACCGTTCCACCCTTACCGCATAAGCGGCGGTTTACTTTTCTGTGGCACTATTCCCTATGGTCACCCACGCCGGACGTTATCCGGCATCCTGCCCTATGGAGCTCGGACTTTCCTCGAACTTACGCTCGCAATCACCTTTCATACTTGCTACTTAAAGTCTAGCAGATACAGCGAAGTAGGTCAATTATCTTTTTCTCAATAATTGTATGAAGATATAGCACATCTAAAGGTATCGAATAAGTTTATAACCATCTAATTGAGATTGACCTTCAACACTGTTTATTGCTAGTTATCCCACTCTAATCAAAGTAACATATTTTGTTACTTAAATATTCTATTTACCTAAAAAACTATCTAATCAATATCTATTTAAGCCTAATTCGTTTACGCGAAGAAAAAATCTTCATGTACATCACTGACAACAACCGGCACGTCAGTCACTTTTTGTTCTTGTAATTGCATACCTATATGAGCAGCCAATAAAGCGGCCGCGCCGATTTCAGTACCGAAATGACCAACATCAGTAACCAAGATGCCTAGCTCTTTGGCCATTTGCATATCGTGATACTTCACGTCACCCGTCACATAGGCTTGGGCCCCCATTTTAGCAGCAACTTTAATAAATTCTGCCCCACTGCCGGTGCAAAGGGCTACTTTAGTAATAGCGTCCACTTTAGCCCCGCCAAAACGCGCTCGTCCCCGTGGAAAACAAGCTTTAATGAGTTCTATAAAGCCTTCCGTATCTAACGTATCCGCCAATTCACCGATGCGGCCGATGGTCGCTTCTTCACTCGGTGTCACCAATTGATGTACTTCATAGGCCGGCACTTCGTATGGATGTGCTTCTACCATAGCTTCGATGACAGCGTTCACCAAATTCTGTGGCACAATGGCTTCGATGCGATCTTCTTTCACCGTTTCACTTTTGCCGACTTCACCAATATATGGATTAGCTCCGTCTAATGGTTTGAAAGTACCTGTTCCTTCGGTATAAAAAGCGCAATGACTGTAGTTCCCTATTTGACCGGCTCCCGCATCACCCATGGCTTGCATTACCAAATCACGGTGAGTAGCCGGTACAAAGGTAATTATTTTACAAAAACCTTGTTCGTGAACAGTCTCAAGCCCTTTTACATTACCTAAGCCGATTTGTGCCGCTGCCAAATCATTCAAGCCACCCGGTGCAATATCCAAATTAGTATGGGCGCTGTATACGGCAATTTTTTTGGTAATCAATTGAATCACCAAACGGCCTAAAGCGGATTCATCGGTTACTTGCTTCATCCCTTTGAAAATTACCGGATGGTGGCTCACAATCAGGTTGCAGCCTTTCGCTTCCGCTTCCGCCACAACTTCCGGCGTCACGTCAAGGGTTGTCAAAACACCGGTCACTTCCATATTGCGTTCGCCTACCAAAAGACCTACATTATCCCAATCTTCTTTTAAATGCTTCGGTGCCAATTTTTCTACGATTTTGGCGATATCCTGCACTGTTGCCATAGTTGCCTCCTTTATTTATAAAAGTTGATATTCCGATTTATTAGCCTATTCATTAGCTGATTCATTAATCAATTGATTAGCCAATTTGTCTGGACTCCATCTAGCAAACCAACTTATATTAATTCTTTTAATTCCTTAACTTCGGCCGCTAAGGCCTGATATTTTTCCGTATGCGCCATAGCATCCGTCATACCTGTCAAGGCCGATTTACGAATATGAAGTAAATGCGCCATGTGATCTTGCCACAAAAGCGGCTTTTCACGTTGAACCAGCGCTCCTACCAGCCACAACAGGGATGTATCCGGCAGAGCGTCATAAGGGTCTTTTGCATCAAGTGTTGCTTGTGTAACCGGTCCATCAGCCGTAACATAGACTGATTCTCGTCCTTTTTTAAGCGCCAAGAATGCTTGGTAATGCTTCCCCATGTCCGTCATAATCACTTCGCGCACAATGCGATAGCCCTGTTGCACCATATACTGACGCAGCTCTGCCTGGCCGTTCTGCGGTTGGAGTACATAAAAGTCCAATAATTCCGGACCTTCTTCAATAATGTCTCTCATTAAAAAACCGCCCATACCGCAAATAACGGCGCCCTGTAATTCGCCTTTTTTTACCACTTGCAAACCATTGCCCAAACGACAATCGATAAATTGGGCCATGTCCGTTGACGCCACATAGGCTTTGGCCGAAGCTAAAGGGCCTTTATTTACATCGCCGGCAATCGCTTTTTTAGCACGGCCGCGCGCTACCAGTTCCACTGCTAAATAGCCATGATCCGTACCGATATCGGCAATGACTTCAGCCTTCGGAATCAAGGTAAATACCGCTTCTAACCTATCGGTCATCTTTTTCATTGACTTAATTCCTTTCAATCTATATATCCTTTAATAGGTGATTATATTTTTTACTATATATTATATTGTAACACATAGCACGGATTGTTTCTTGGTACGCATTAAAATAGAAGGAGTTTCCTGTGCGTCTGTCGAAACAATCAACAACAGCTACTTGTATTTTAATGATATGTTTTTAATCTCAATCTTTGCGGAGGTATCTTATGTGGAAAAAACTTCTTCTGTCAACCGGCTTGCTTGCGTACTTTACTTGTCCCCAATTTACAAGCGATGCCTATACGGTTCTAATGCACCAAACAGATGTGAATATGAACCTCACCTACCCGCTGGTCTATCTTGACAATGAAGCAGCCCAAACTAAAGTTAACACCGAAATTGCTGTTTATGTTGAAAAAATGCGCGACCTCTATTACAAAGAAAAAATGTATATGGTGAATTTAAACTACGAAACGACCTACGAAGATGATGATTATGTATCGCTTATCATCACAAGCGGTTGGTATAATGGTCAAAGTGCTCACGGTTACTACACATCGCAAGGGCTCGTTTTTGACAAACACACGGGTAATCTAATACCGGCCACTAACTATGTCCACCTTAAAGACGATGAGCAATTGTATAAATTAGTCATGGAAGGCATGCTGCCTGTTTTCAGTTCTCGCGAACATCAATTACAGTACAATGAATTCCAGATTCTCGATAAAAAAATTCCGATCCGTAACAATAACTATGTGTTACTCGGCGAGGGCAAAATTGCTATGCTCTATCAGCCGTATGAAATATCTTACTATGCCAACGGCGTGACAAGGATAGTATTTACACCGGAGAAGATTGAGTATATTAATCGGTTAAATAAGTAAAAACAAAAACCGCTTGTATCACTAACTTGATACAAGCGGTTATTTTTTAAATCATGGTGGGCCCACCTGGGTTCGAACCAGGGACCGACCGGTTATGAGCCGGTTGCTCTACCCCTGAGCTATAGGCCCATAGGGAAATACCGTAGTATTCCACCAAAATATTATACACAATAAGTGTGATTCACGTCAATATAACACTAAAAATCTACACTTAAAGTGTGATTCACATCAATACAGCATCGATAGGCAACGTTAATCTCAAATTTTCTGAGTGCGTCACTACCAATGTTTTAATCTTATAAGAAGTCTTTGATCTTATCGCGTTTGCCACGGTTGCGAAGTTTCGTCAACGCCTTGCCTTCGATCTGACGAATACGTTCGCGGGTAACGCTGAAGTGCTGACCTACTTCTTCCAACGTACGAGGTTTGCCGTCTTTCAAGCCGAAACGTAATACCAAGACTTGCTGTTCACGATCGGTGAGGCAGGAGAATACATCTTCGATTTGTTCTTTAAGCAAGATGTAGCTGGCTGCATCGTCCGGTGCAATGGCATCTTGGTCCTCGATGAAATCGCCCAAATGGGAGTCTTCTTCTTCCCCGATTGGAGTTTCCAAAGAAACCGGTTCCTGAGCAATTTTCTGGATTTCACGAACGCGTTCAACGCTGATTCCCATACCTTCCGCAATTTCTTCAGGTAATGGTTCGCGACCTTTATCCTGCAAGAGTTGACGGGAAATACGAATCAATTTATTAATCGTTTCTACCATATGTACCGGAATACGAATGGTTCGTGCCTGGTCGGCAATCGCACGGGTAATAGCCTGGCGAATCCACCATGTTGCATAGGTGGAGAATTTATAGCCTTTCGTATAATCGAATTTATCAACCGCTTTAATGAGGCCCAAGTTACCTTCCTGGATTAAATCCAAGAATAACATGCCGCGACCTACATAACGTTTAGCGATACTAACTACCAAACGCAAGTTGGCGTCAATCAATTTCTGTTTCGCTCTTTCGCCGGCTTTCATTTCTTTATACGACGCATCATCCTTGGCACCCGCTTCAATCTGCTGAGCCAAAAGAATTTCTTCGTCAGCGGACAACAAAGGTACGCGGCCGATTTCTTTTAAGTACATTCTTACAGGATCGTCAATGTTAACCCCTTCAGGAATACTAAGGTCAAGGCTTACTTCTTTCGCTTCGCGAACTTCGTCGCTTTCTTCTTCATCTTCGATGATGTCGTCATCTTCTGCTGCCACTTCGGCATCATCGGTGATAACGTCTATATTACTTTTCTGTAATACTTCATACATATCGTCTAACTGCTCAGCCGTAAGTTCTACTTCTTCGTGAAGAGCATCCGTAATTTCTTTACTCGTTAATGCCCCTGCCTTACGACCTTTTGCCAGTAATTGTTCTATTATTTCTTCTAACCGTGATTTAGTTTGCTTCTTAGCCACAATGCTCTTCCTTTCTTTCATAGTTTATCGAGACCATTCTTTAATCAATGTTTGTAATTCCTGGCAAATACGCAATTCCTCAATGAATTTGGGATTACCTGCCCGGTTCAGTTGATCTGCTAACACACTATGTTGTTTATACTGTTCTCGTAATGACTTCAAGCGCACTGCTCGTATATAGCCATCCACTTGTGCTTCCTTATACTCGCCTTCACCAAGCACCATTAAGCGACCATAAGCGGTCTTTTCATCGTCAGTAAGCATTTCTTCCAGCGCCACTGTCGAAAGCGCACCGGTCTTACTTAGAAGTTCTCCGGCTTTGTTAAACAAAGCACGGTACAAAGGATTGGTTATATCCTCCAACGGTAAATATTGATGGATCCGTTCCCAAGCCGCCGGCCAAACTACGGCCGCGGCCAGTAATCGGTCTTCTTCGGTCGTCACATTTTTCGGCACAACCTCACTAGCCGTATCGGTTGGTAATTCTACCCCACCTTTGGCCAAGTATTGGCGAAACATGCGAAAAATCTGACTATTATCCAGCCACAATGGCAATGCCAGTGCTTTCAGATAATTTTCGCGCTCTATCTGACTGCTTGTAGCACCTATGAGGGGAAACACTTCTTCTAAAATAGCCTGTTTGCCGGCCATCGTATTACTGTCGTGCCGAATCATGGCACTGTTCAAGTAAAAATCAAATGGCCGCACGGCCTCATCTACGAGTTTTAAGAATGCTTCCGGCCCATGGTTGCGCACATAATCATCCGGATCTTTGCCGTCCGGCATAGCTACCACGCGCACTTTAAATTCCGTATCTTGTAAAAGCTCAATAGCCCTGCGCGCTGCTTGTTGCCCGGCTCCGTCCATATCATAGGCCAGTACGACTTCATCAGCTTGACGCACTAATAAGCGCCCGTGATCTTTGGTATAAGCCGTTCCTAAAGAGGCCACTACATTGGTAACCCCTCGATTATGAGCACTTATAACATCCATATACCCTTCTACTAAAATGACCTGTTTTTTCTCCCGAATAGTTCGGTATGCTTTGTCAAAAGCAAAGAGCATATGGCCTTTATTGAATAATTCATATTCCGGTGAGTTTAAATATTTAGGCTTGCTGTCATCCAGCACACGGCCACCGAACGCAACGACACGCCCTTTCCCGTCCATAATGGGAAACATTACACGATTACGAAAATAATCATACGTTTTACCATTACTTTTCCGACAAAGACCGGTTTCAATTAATATGCGTTCATCTATGCCTCGCTCTCTGAATGAGCGATATAGTTTGTCCCAATTGTCGGGCGCAAAGCCAAGCTGGAATTTTTCGATAGTGTCTTTAGAAAGACCTCTTTTCTCCAAATAGGTAAGGCCTGCTTTCCCCATCTCAGTCTGCGTCAGGCAATTATGAAAAAATGTAGCCGCCAAGGCATTCACCTTGTACAAATTTTCCCTGTGTGCCTGCCGATGTAATTCTTCTTTGGTTAAATCGCGCTGAGGTAACGCAATGCCCGCACGATTCGCCAACCTTTCCAAGGCTTCGGGGAATGACAGTCCATCATATTTCATTAAAAAGCCAATCGCATTGCCTGATTCGTGACATCCGAAACAATAAAAAAAGCCCTTTTCTGGGTTTACACTGAATGAAGGCGTTTTCTCATTATGAAAGGGACAACAGCCCCAGTAATTCCTCCCCTTCTTCTTCAATGTCATATGCTCAGAAATCACTGACACAATGTCATTTGCATCTTTTATCTGTTCAATCAGTTCAGCATCGAAGTGTCTACTCATTTCCTCACATCCCTTAATAAACTTCACTGTATATATATTTCTACAAAAGATAATGTTTTTCCTTCTATGTCAAGAAGATTTTTTTTAATATATTCATTTTTTATCTGCAAAATCTTTATGCAATTTGTGCAATTGCTTTTAGGGGATGAAATAAGCCATTATAATTTATTTTGTTCACAAGGACTATTATTATACTTCTTTTCTCAATTAAAAACAAGACGAAAAAAAGACTATAATTGTCCACTCCCTCATGACGTCCGCCAAAGGGAGTGGTAATTATAGTCTTTTGGTTATTAATCTTTTATAAAGAGTCCGTTTCCATTCTCTTTAATTATTTAGCGTAATCAACAACGCGGGTTTCACGAATGATAACGACTTTAATCTGACCCGGATATTCCAATTCAGACTCAATACGTTTAACCATTTCGCGTACCAATAAGGTTGCTTCCGCTTCGTCAATCTTTTCAGGTTTAACCATAACGCGAATTTCGCGACCCGCTTGAATTGCGAAACATTTTTCAACACCATCAAAGGACTCGGCAATTTCCTCTAACTTAGTCAAACGTTTCAAGTAGTTTTCAAGGGTTTCACGACGTGCGCCCGGACGAGCCGCCGAAATAGCGTCAGCAGCTGCCACCAATACGGCTTCAACCGATTTGAATTCTTCATCCCCATGATGAGCACCGATACAGTTCTGCACCAATACGCTTTCATGGTATTTCTTAGCTACATCCACACCAATCTGTACGTGGGAGCCTTCCATATCGTGATCAAGCGCTTTCCCTAAGTCATGAAGTAAACCACCGCGTTTAGCAAGGGTTACGTCACAACCTAATTCGGCTGCCATCATGCCGGCCAAATGAGCCACTTCAACGGAGTGTTTCAATACATTTTGACCGTAGCTGGTACGATATTTTAAGCGACCTAAAATACGGATAATTTCAGGATGTAAGCCATGTACATCGGCTTCAAAAGTTGCCTGTTCCCCCGCATCTTTAATAACTTGGTCAACCTCTTTACGAGCTTTACCGACCATTTCTTCGATGCGAGCCGGATGAATACGTCCATCAACAATCAATTTCTCAAGGGCAATACGCGCTACCTCACGGCGAATCGGGTCAAAGCCGGAGAGAATAACTGCTTCAGGGGTATCATCAATGATAAGATCTATACCTGTTAAGGTTTCTAGGGCACGAATGTTTCGGCCTTCACGACCGATAATTCGCCCTTTCATTTCATCATTTGGAAGAGCTACTACCGATACGGTAGACTCTGCAACATGATCCGCAGCACAACGTTGAATTGCGGATGCAATAATTTCTCGGGCGTTCTTTTCAGCCTCTTCCTTGGCTTGTTGCTCTAAATCTTTAACAAGAACTGCCGTTTCGTGACGAATTTCTTGTTCTACATTGGAAAGTAAAATTCCTTTCGCTTCCTCAAATGTCATGCCGGAAATACGTTCTAATTCCGCCATTTGTTGGTCGTACAGAGCTTCTGTACGTTCTTTTAAAGTTTTTGTTTCTTGTTCTTTACGATGCAACGCATCTTCTTTTTTCTCTAAGGATTCCAATTTACCGTCGAGATGTTCTTCTTTCTGAAGAATACGTCGTTCTAAACGTTGTAATTCATTGCGTCGATCTCGGTTTTCTTTATCCGCTTCACTGCGAAGTTTATGAATTTCTTCCTTAGCTTCTACTAAGGCTTCTTTTTTCTTAGACTCAGCCAATCGCTCAGCATCAGCTACAATACGAGCCGCTTCAGTTTCAGCACGGTTAAGCTTCCCTTCAGCGATGTTCTTACGCATCATATAGCCTACACCAAGACCGATAAGCACCATTACAACGGCAATAATACTATACTCTAAAATAATGTTCACCTCCTCATATAAAAGTAAGAAGCGCTTTCGTCTTCTCCTAAATTGCCGTCTGTTTCATACATATTTGAAATTTGCCCACTACTGTGAGACTACTATAATTGTAGTCTGTCATCAATCCCCTGTCAAGGTAAACTCTATATAGACTACTCATAGCGAGCAACCCGGTCACAGATATTCCGGATTGTTCCGGCACTAAAACCTCGGTTTTTCAAATAGTTAAAAACTTTTTTGTATTCAACGCGGGCTTCTAAAGGCCAAGTGTTATCAAACCACTCGGCCTCTGTTGCCGCATCAACACCGATAAAATGACGAACTACCAATTTAAGGGCCGGCTCAGTTTCATCATACCGGGAAAGTTCATTCCCAATTGCCAAACCTCGTTGATAAAGCTTGTTGCGAATAAACTGAACACTGTATTTAGCTTCACTTATGTATAATTGTAATGCATCATGAGCCAAACGTTCGTCGTTGATGTAATCAAGGTCTTCCAGACGCTCCAATACTTGATGTATTAAATCGGCCGGCACGCCTTTACGCTGAAGTTTTTGCGTTAGCTCCAAGCGGCTCAGGAAGCGAGGCGCCAAAAAGCGCATCGCCTGGTCCATAGCCGTTGTAAGCGTATATTCTTTGGTCAAAGCCATCGAGTTATTCTTCCGTTGTTTCTTCGCCGACTACATCAAAGGTTTCCGGTTCCGCCATCAAAGTATCGCGAATGATAGTATCGATTTCATGGGCAATTTCCGGATTACTACGTAAATATTCTTTAGCCGCTTCCTTACCTTGGCCCATACGTTCATCATTGTAAGAATACCAAGCACCGGATTTTTTAATAATTTCCATATTGGTACCGATATCAATTAAAGTACCTTCATAGGAAACGCCACTGCCATACATCAAATCAAATTCAGCAGTTTTAAATGGCGGTGCCACTTTATTCTTCACAACTTTTACTTTAGTTCGGTTACCTACGTTTTCATTATTCTGTTTAATAACTTCCCCTTTACGCACATCGAGGCGAATGGTGGAATAGAATTTTAAGGCACGGCCACCGGTCGTTGTTTCCGGATTACCGAACATAACGCCAACTTTTTCACGCAACTGGTTGATAAAAATTACAACCGTACGGGATTTGCTGATAATACCTGTTAATTTGCGAAGTGCTTTACTCATTAAACGAGCCTGCAAACCTACGTGAGCATCACCCATTTCGCCTTCGATTTCGGCTTTCGGTACCAACGCTGCTACGGAGTCGACAACGATGATATCGACAGCACCACTGCGAACGAGGGACTCTGTAATTTCAAGAGCCTGTTCACCATTATCCGGCTGAGATACTAATAAGTTATTAATATCGACACCCAAATGACGGGCGTATACCGGATCGAGCGCATGTTCCGCATCAATAAAGGCCGCAATGCCGCCACCCTTTTGCGCTTCCGCAATGGCATGCAAAGCTACGGTTGTTTTACCGGAGGATTCAGGGCCGTAAATTTCGATAACACGGCCGCGAGGGAAACCACCTACACCAACAGCAAGGTCAATAGCCAAACAGCCGGTGGAAATAACTTCAATATTCATGCGGTCCGTAATATCGCCAAGGCGCATAATAGCACCTTTACCATAATCTTTCTCGATTTTCTTCAACGCATTGTCTAAGGCTTGTTCTCTACCTTCCATGATATAATCCTTTCTTTGTCATATCATACATGACTTAATAAATATAAATATATTAATCTTTAAAATTGATAAGCATACTTCTGCAACAAGCCTTCCGCTCACAACGTAAACGTAAAACTTCTAAAAGTATAAGCAACACCTTATTGTTTACCGGTTATAGCCTGATACAAGAGATATAAGGCTCGTTCCGCCGTGCTCTGACGAATACTTTCACGGTCGCCGATAAAATCATTGCGATAGGCTACCGTACCATTAGGCCCGGAAACCCCGATATATACAAGGCCTACCGGTTTTGTTGCCGTTCCGCCGCCCGGTCCGGCAATACCGGTCGTAGATACGCCATACGTTGTCCCCAACAGTTTACGCGTACCTTCCGCCATGGACTTGGCCACTTCTTCACTGACAGCGCCATAAGTATCCAATTCTTCTTGCGGCACGCCGAGTACTTTGTGTTTTACTTCATTGGCGTAGGAAATGACTCCGCCCTGTACATATGCACTGCTGCCCGGCATTTCAGTGAGCTTTTTCCCCACCAAGCCACCTGTACAGGATTCGGCGGTAGCCACCGTAGCATCTGCCTCCAATAAGGCATCCGTTACCAGTTCCAACATGGATTTTTCTAAACGACGCCCTAAGGAATCGCCGAGGCGTTCCCGCAAGATAGCATCCCATGGGGCCAATAAAGCTTCCGCCTCTTCCGGCGTCATAGCTTTCGCCGTAATCCGTAATTCGATATAGCCGTTTTTAATTAAAAAAGCAATCGTCGGATTCTGCTGTGCTTTCACTAAATCCATGAGAGCTGATTCCAATTCCAGTTCGCGCATACCGTACACCGCATAGCGGTGAGATTGAACAACACCTTGACCACCAAAATGTTCCATCAAATAAGGGCGCACCGATTCATCAAACACGGCTTTCATTTCCGCCGGCGGTCCCGGCAAAAGTATATACGTCGTGCCTTCAGCTTGAACGGCTACGCCGGGCGCTACGCCGCAACTATTCATGAGTGCTTGGCTGCCAACGGGCAACATCATTTCCCGACGGCTCGGATCCGGCATTTCCCGCCCTTTATTGGCGAAAAAGGCTTTTACCATCCGTTCTGCATCAGCATTGAGTTCCAATTCAAGACCAATGGCTTTTGCCAAAGACGGACGGGTAATATCGCCCTGAGTCGGCCCCAAACCACCGGTACAAACCACTAAATCGGCACGGCTGCCGGCCAATTTAAAGCAGTCTTCCATTCGCGTCGGATTATCGCCAATTGTGCTTTGAAAGGCTACGGTATAACCGAGCTTATTAAGCTCACGCGCCAGCCACGCCACATTGGTATTAATGGTATCGCCTAATAACAATTCTGAACCTGTTGAAATCAATTCTACTATCATCATTTGCCTCAATTCTCCCATTCGGGATTACGGATACCGATTTCTTTTTAATTCAAATTCTGTCAGTTCGCCTGAAAATGCGTTACTTACTTAGAATTACTTAGTGCGTACTTCAGCTACCACGTCATAAGCAAAGCCCTGTGCCACTGTAACCGGCACGATTTGACCTACTTCAAGGCCTGCCACATCTTCAATGTACATATTGCCGTCTACATCAGGCGCCTGCGTTTCCAAGCGGCCTTTAGCCAATAAATGACCATGTTCGTCTTCGCTGATTTCTTCAATAATTGCTTCATGCTCCGTGCCTTCTAAGTCACGGTTATTTTCCTCTGAAATTGCTGCCTGAATGGCCATCAAGGCATGATAACGCTCTTCTTTGACCTCTTCCGGAACTTGGTCATTCATAGCGCCTGCCGGTGTACCGTCTTCCTGAGAATAAGTAAATACGCCCATATTATCGAAGCGAACGTCTTTGACAAATTCGCAAAGTTCTTCAAACTGTTCGTCCGTTTCACCGGGGAAGCCTACAATAAGGGATGTACGAAGCGTTACATGACTCGCCTTGCTGCGAACTTTTTGTAATAAATTCACAATATCCGCTTTGCGGTCTTTACGATTCATGCGACGCAAAATATCGTCATTAATATGTTGCAACGGCAAGTCGATATAATTACAAATCTTAGGTTCCGCTACAATAAGATCCAAAAGCTCATCGGTGAAATATTTAGGATATAAGTACAATAAACGGTACCACTCTATACCTTCCACTTTTACAAGGGCCTTTAAGAGTTCCGCCAACATCGGTTTACCATTGTTAAGATCGGACCCGTAACTTGTTGTATCCTGAGCAATGAGGTTAATTTCTTTAACGCCCATAGCGGCTAAACGCTCCACTTCTTCTACGATGGATTCAATTGTACGGCTGCGGTAAGCACCACGTACCTTTGGAATAATACAGAAAGTACAACCATTGTCGCAACCTTCGGCAATTTTTACATAGGCACTGTAAGTCGGGGTAGTCTGCATACGCGGCATGCGTTCATTATAGATATTAGTAATCGAGTCCATAATGCAAATACGTTTGCCATCATCAATCGCTTCGATAGCTTCCATAATACGGTTCCATGAACCGGTACCGATGAGGGCGTCGATTTCAGGAATTTCCGCAAATAGCTCTTCCTGATACTGCTGACTCAAACAACCGGCCACAATTAAGCCGCGACAAGCGCCAAATTGCTTATATTCACTCATTTCTAAAATCGTATTAATCGATTCTTGTTTAGCTTTTTCAATAAACGTACAGGTATTAACGATGATAATTTCTGCTTCATCCAAGGTTTCCGTGATTTCATAGCCGTTATCCTTGAGGGCCCCCAGCATAATCTCGGTATCCACCAGGTTTTTGGCACAGCCTAAACTCACATAGCCTAATTTCTTACTCATTGTATATCCTTTCTAAAGCGCACTTGGCTAATCCATTTATCCAACAATACTTTTTTGCCGTCTTCCGTGTAACCACCCTTGGTATCCCAAAGAACCAATTCACGGCCTAAAGAATCCACCGGATTTGGCAATTCCGGATTGGTGTACACATAATAAAATCCATTGTCTTGCAAAAATTGCGACACTTGTTTTGACAATAACCATTTAATAACTTGGGTCGCCTCTTCTTCATGGGTTGTGCCTTTTAACATACCCACACCGGTCAAGTAATACGGTGTACCGTCAGCGGGGAAAATAATTTTCACCGGATATTTGTGATTCACATATTGCTGACCGTCGGAATAGTTACCGATACCCAAATCAGTTTCACCCAAGGCGGCCAAGCGAATCGGCGTCGACAAAAATTTCGCGTATTGCACCACATGCGGTTTTAATTCCACAAAATAATGCAAGCCCTGTTCTTCCCCGTTCATTTCGACAAAGCTGTATAAAATATTCGCCGCACTGCGCGAGGCTACAAAGTCCGTCATAATGACGCGCCAATCGCCGGGAAGAATTAATGATTGCCAGGCCGTTACATAGCGGCCTATGCGATTATAAAAGGCATCGCTCTGGGCAAATACTACCGGGTCATACCAAATGCCCACCCAGAGGGCATCGTTATTTTTAAAACGGTCGGACACTTCGTCTACCCCTTCGGTAAGGACCGGTTTTAATTGATTATATTTAACACCGATGTCTAAATTATCTCGGGTCGTGATGACCAAATCGCCCTTTTGATCGGATGCGGGCAAGGTCATACGCGTTGCCATTTGTTCTTCCGTAATCGGCAACATGGTGAGGCGTACATGGTACTGCATTTCATACTGTTGCGCCAACAAAGTGGTCAAGTTGGAAGGCAGGTCCGTATAAATCGTTAACTCCGCTTTAACCGGAATGGCCGTACGCTCTTTTTCTTCATTTTTTTCAAAATATGTTCCCGCTGCAAACATGCCGAGAACAAAGGCTATTAATAATGCGATAGGCCAAAATCGTTTCATGCTCATGCCCGCCTCCATTATGACACACTAAGGTCGTCTATTGCCAGCCAAACCACCTCGTTTTGACTGTTTACTTATACTGATTTTGCCACGGTCGTTCGACTTTGGCCCCTGACTTCTGCCGGACCCGGACCGACCACCTTGAGTCCGTCGATTTGACGGTTGATTACCGGCCTGCTTTCTATGCTGATTACCGGCCTTATTACGTCCGATTGGACGAGGCGGAATTAAGCACAAAGGTCCGAAACCGATTAAATCGGTACGCCCGGCCTTTACCAAGGCTTCGCGTACTAAATCATAGTTATCGGGATTCTTATATTGCATAAGTGCCCGTTGCATCGCTTTGTCGCGCCCTTTTTTGGCCACATAGACCTCTTCGCCGGTGAGCGGATTAATCCCCGTATAATACATGGCTGTGGACAAACTGCCCGGCGTAGGAATAAAGTCCTGTACCTGTTCCGGCGTCATCTTCTGATCCCGTAAAAACTCCGCCAGTTCAACGGCGTCAGCCAAGGTACAGCCGGGATGAGAACTCATAAAGTAAGGAACTAAGAATTGTTTCTTACCTAATTGGCGATTAGCCGCTTCAAACCAATCTTTAAATTTAAGGAAAACGGTTTTGTCCGCTTTCCCCATGATTTCCGTAACCGCTTCCGACACATGTTCCGGTGCCACTTTCAGCTGGCCGCTTACATGATGCTCGCATAATTCTTTCACAAATTCGCGGTTATTATCTTCCAATACATAGTCATAGCGCAAACCGGAGCGCACAAAGACTTTCTTAACGCCTTTGAGCTTCCGCAATTTACGCAATATTGCTAAATAATCATCATGACTGGTGTCGAGATTTTCACAGGCATGAGGGGCCGCACAGTTCTTACCGGGGCACGCACCTTTAGTTCCCTGCTTCTGACAGGCCGTGTGGCGGAAATTCGCCGTCGGACCACCTACGTCATGAATATAGCCCTTAAAATCAGGCATGGCTATCATTCGTTCTGCTTCAGCGATGAGTGATTCATGACTACGGTTCTGGATAATGCGCCCCTGATGGCTCGTAATGGCACAGAAGGAGCAGCTGCCGAAACAGCCGCGATGACTTACCAGACTAAACTGTACTTCCCTAAGTGCCGGTACACCGCCCTTCGCATCATAACGAGGATGCCAGCGCCGCGTGAACGGCAAGCTGTAAACTTCGTCCATTTCAGCCTGGGTCAACGGCAAAGCGGGACTGTTTTGAATCACATAACGGTCCCCGTGAAGCTGGGCCACGGTTTTGCCGATAAACGGATCTTGTTCATAGTATTGAATGCGAAAAGCTTCGGCAAATTGCTTCTTATCTTCTTTCACTATTTCATAAAACGGACATTCCTTAATTTTTCCTTCCGGCAAGGTCTTTGACATGTAGCAAATACCTTTAATAGTTGGTAATTGTTCGGTCAGACGATTTTCATCCAAGGCTTTCGCCAACTCTAAAATCTGCTTTTCACCCATACCGTAGATGAGCACGTCCGCCTTACTATCCACCAATAAGGACCGGCGCACGGTATCAGACCAATAGTCATAATGGGCAAAACGGCGCAAACTCGCTTCAATCCCACCGATGATTACGGGCACATCACGGAATGCTTCACGCATGCGGTTCGCATATACCAGCGTCGCCCGATCCGGCCGATGACCGCTTTCACCGCCCGGTGAATAATCATCATTGTGACGGAATTTTTTAGCAGCCGTAAATTTATTAAGCATAGAATCAAGATTACCGGCTGTTACCAACGAAGCCAATCGAGGTTTGCCCAGCACTTTGAAGGCATTTACATCTTGCCAGTCGGGCTGTGCAATGAGCCCCACCCGATAACCGTGGTGCTCCAACAGTCGGCCAATCACACTACCGGCAAAAGAGGGGTGATCCACATAGGCATCACCGGTAATCAACACGAAATCGAGTTCAGCCCAACCGCGTGCTTCCATCTCCGCCCGTTCCGTAATTAAAAAGTCGCTCACTACACATATCTCCTTAATTTATACTGTATTTACACAAAAAATAACCAGCCTAAAAATACAACTATACAAATGACAATAACAGATACTGCTAATCGCTCCTGAGCCAACGTCTTCTGACGACGTTGCTGCCGTGACGTATAGCTCAAGCGCTTGGAATGAGGTACTACAATGTCCACTTCCCGTTCAACATCTTCATGATGAACAAGTTTACGCGGTTTAACTCGCCGCAAAGGTACACCCAAGGGCTCACCGATTAAACTTTTATAACGATCAATCATGCGATGCCGTTCAAGGCCCATTAAATCCGCATAATTGCCGATAAAGCCTTTTACATACACATCACCGGGGATAATCTTATAATTGTCCTCTTCAATCGCTTCCAAATACGCGGAGCGGATGTGTAAGGCCTGTTCAATATCTTTAATAGTCAGACCTCGCCGTGTACGTTCTCGACGTAATTCTTCGCCTATTGTTGACAAGTTCGGCCTCCTTTAAATTCTAACATCATTTTAACTTTCTAATTCTTCCAATGCTTCTAGCTTTTTAACTCATAAATCCTATGAGAAATAACGCGTTTTCACTTCTTCCGGTGTCATTAAAATATCGCGCGGTTTACTGCCGTTAGCAGGCCCGATGATTTTCATTTCTTCCATCGTATCCACTAAGCGGGCCGCCCTGGAATAACCGATTCGGAAGCGACGTTGCAACATGGACGTAGAAGCCTGACCTTCACTCATAACGCGCTCAATCGCCCGTTCTAAGAGTTCATCCCGCTCTTCCGCCGGTGCTGCCGCTTCTTCCGAAGTGCTTTGTTCCGCTTCTTCCGTTATGGATTCGTCATAATCAGGTCGACCCTGTTGTTTAACAAAGGCCACCAATTCTTCCACTTCTTCATCGGAAATGAAGGCCCCTTGAATACGAATCGGCTTGCTGGCGCCGATTGGATTAAAGAGCATATCCCCTTTACCGAGGAGTTTTTCAGCCCCTGCCATATCCAGAATAGTACGAGAGTCAATCTGCGTTGCCACGGCAAAGGAAATACGACTCGGTACATTGGCTTTAATGGTACCGGTAATAACGTTAACCGATGGACGTTGCGTTGCCAATACCATATGGATACCGGCGGCACGCGCTTTAGCGGCCAAACGGTTAATGGATTCTTCCACATCCGGCGCTACCAACATAAGGTCTGCCAATTCGTCGATAATAATCAAAATAAGCGGCATAGCCGATTCCGGATATTGTTCATTATAACCGCTGATATTACGCACCCCGGACGTAGCCATGGTGAGATAACGGGCTTCCATTTCACGAACAGCCCAGCGTAATACGGCAGCCGCTTTTTTCATATCCGTCACAACCGGCACTTTTAAATGTGGAATCCCGTTATAAACGGATAATTCTACCATCTTCGGATCCACTAAAATCAACTGTACTTCGCTCGGTTTTCGGCTGAATAAAATACTGGAAATCAGCGTATTTACACAGACGGATTTACCGGAACCGGTAGAACCGGCCACCAGTAAATGCGGCATCTTCGCAAGATCGGTAATAACCGCTTCGCCGGCAATATCTTTGCCGAGGCCTACCGGAATACCGCCCCGTGCTTTTTGGAATTTCTCAGATTCCAATACGTCACGCAAATGAACGGCCGAGGTGTTTTTATTCGGTACTTCGATACCCACTGCCGATTTCCCCGGAATTGGCGCTTCAATACGAATATCAATAGCCGCCAATGCCATCTTAAGGTCATCGGTAAGGTTCAAAATCTTGCTTACTTTAGTGCCCGGCGCCGGTTCCAATTCATAGCGGGTTACCGTCGGTCCCTGTGTAGCATTTACTACATGGGCTATTACGCCGAAGCTTTTTAATGTTTCTTCCAATACCGTTACATTATGAGTAACTTCTTGACTGGTCACCTGATTAGGCTGGCCTTTGGCAAGCATCGCCAATGGCGGGAAATGATACGGCAATTCAATGCGACGCGGTTTCGGTTTACCATCAACAGTAACGGCCACCGCCGCCGTATCTTCTTCCGTGCCTTTTAACGTCGGTACCGGTTGCATATTAGAGGTAGCCAAGGTGTCGGCAGCTACCGGAATTACATCCGTCTCAGCTTCTGTATTGTTAATTGTACTTGCATCAGCCGCTACGCCCACCGTTTCAGCTGAATCAGTTGCTACCATCCCGGAAGCTTCATCACCGCCAGTTTCAACACCAACGGTAGCCGAATTAGCTTCCATAGGCATAGCCGTATCGGTGGCAACCGCCGTACTTGTAGCCCCACTCGTTATTGTCGTAGTCGGCGTTGTGCCGGCGCCACGACCGCGTAAAAACGGCGGCACTTCCAATTCATCGTCTTCCTCATTTGAAGCAGGCTCATTATAATTAGTAGCTACGTTAGTATCGCTTGCCTCAGAGGCAACAGTGGCATAGAATTCAGCCGCTTCGGCTTGGGCCGCATCAATACGTTCAGCCTGAGCTTTAGTAAGATCTACTTGTTCTTCCATTACCACATGATTGGTATGCGCCTCAGCCTCCGCTGCCGCCCGCTGTTCTTCGGCCGCTATACGGGCCGCTTCTTCCTGCGCTTTAGCCTTAGCTTCAGCCGATACTTGTGCTGCATTGGTCAGTACTTCTACAGCCGCACTCGGTGAAAAACGCGTATCTTTTTCTTGATTATAAATGCGGCGTTTTTCAGCTTGTTCTTCTTTCCAATCCGCATAGCGTTCTTTCGCATGCTGCACGGTTTCTTCCGTAAGCACGCGTGCTTTTTCCAAACCTACATCGGTTTTAGCCTTTGCCTTATGAAGACCGGTCCGCAAAGAAATCTGATAAATCAATAGGATTAAACCTAATTCCACAACGATAGTCACCAGGATGGCCCCCACATTGCCAAGCAAACCGCGTAGCAGGCTGGCTATCATACCGCCTAAAACGCCGCCTTGAGCAGCAACTTTAGTGGTCATTAATTCTTCCCCATTGCCGGCCATAAGAAGAGTTACAAGCGTAATGGCAAACAAGTATACCAAACTCAACAAAAGCCCCCGACGGGTGATTGAAAAGCCTTTGTCGGCATACAAAATACGCCAGCCCACATAACCTACATAGAGGCAAGGGATCAAACCGCCAATACCGAAACCGTATTTAAAAATACCGGCGATTATATCAACTACCGTACCGGATGTAATGTTAAATATCCCCAGCAAGGCTACCACTGCAAAGAGCATGGTAAAAAGGCCTCGCACTTCTTTACGAATTTTAGGGGCCTTATCGCTTTTATTCGTTTTAACAGTCCGCGAGGAAGTGGTCGTCTTGCGCTTTGTTGTCGTTTTACGCGGCGCCGCCTTCGCTCGCTCCTTCTTTTGTTCCGCCATAATCTATCTACACACCTCTATACATATCAATCCGATTAAACTATAAACTCGTTAGCATTTTATTATACCACAGATTGACTACTTTTTAGAAGTTTTACCGCTTGTACGTTCGTTCCAAAGAGTCAGTAATTCTTTTTCTTTGCCGCGCTCAATGCCTTCATAATAAGTGCGTCCCACCAACGGGGTCGGCAAGTATTGTTGCTTCACATACCCGTTCGGGTAATTGTGGGCATATTTATAGCTCACGCCATGGCCTAATTTAGCTGCGCCGCTGTAATGAGCGTCCCGCAAATGCTCCGGCACTTCTCCATGTTCGTAATGACGTACATCTTGAATAGCCGCATCAACAGCCATATACGCACTATTGCTCTTAGGCGCTAAGGCTACATATAAAACAGCTTCGGACAAAATGATACGGGCTTCCGGAAAGCCCACTAAGTGCGCCGCCTGAGCCGCTGCATTCGCTATTACGAGGGCCTGCGGATCGGCGAGCCCCACATCTTCAGCCGCACAAATTACAATACGCCGGGCAATGAAATTAGGATCTTCCCCCGCTTCAATCATGCGCGCCAAATAATATACCGCTGCCTGCGGGTCGGAACCGCGCATACTTTTAATAAAAGCAGAAATCGTATCATAGTGGTTATCGCCCTTTTTATCATAACTGTAAATGCGGCGCCCCACTACGCGCTCTAAAATTTCCAAGGTCAATTCACCGCCGTTTTCAACCATGGCGGCAGCCTGTTCTAAAATATTAAGGGCCATACGAGCATCACCGTTTACAAACATGCCCACTTCACGCAGCACCGATTCTTCTGCTTTAAGTTGTTGCTTACCAAGCCCCTTATCTTCATCGGTAAGTGCCCGTTGCAATACTTTTACAATCGCATCCGGCGTCAATGTTTCCAAGGTAATCAAACGCAAACGCGATAAAAGTGGTCGGTTTACTTCAAAAAACGGATTTTCCGTAGTAGCGCCGATTAATATAATAGTCCCGTCTTCCACACATGGTAAAAGCACATCCTGCTGACTTTTGTTAAAACGATGAATTTCATCGAGGAATAAAATCGTACGCTGTTGCAAATTCTGAATCGTTTTGCGCGCTTTTTCAATAATAGCCCGCAGTTCACCAATGCCCGCATTGGTAGCGTTTAAAACCACAAATTGACTATGGGTCATAGCGGCTATAATACCGGCCAAGGTAGTCTTACCGGTGCCGGATGGCCCGTAAAACAACAACGACGGAATTGTATCGCGTTCTATCATAGCCCGTAAAAAGCTGCCCTTCCCCACTGCTTTTTCCTGTCCGTAAAAGTGATCCAATGAGGTAGGACGCAGTCTCACGGCCAACGGTTCAAACCGTTTCGGTTCATATTCAGCAAATAAACTGTCCATAAATTTCTCTCCTAAAATATATGCTAAAGGCTTAGCTTGTATAACTGCCTATTCAAATTTACCGTTAAAAGCTTCCGTTCAAAGTATAAAGACAATATGTAACGTCTTACTTTGCACTTATATTTATTATACCCTATATCCTCTTTTTATTTGGGATTATCTCGCCTTAATTTGAGGATTATTTGACCTTAAATTTATAATTGTCGGCCGCAAAAACAGTCCTCTATTACCTAATTCAAGATAAAAAAATAAGCCGCCCTAAGGCGGCTTATAAGAGCCCCACCATGCCGTATATGTACCGTGTTTTGATCCTGCGATAGCAGGTGGGTGCCCTCCTCGTAATATTACTGTCCTTCTTCAGGCGTAGTGCCAATACAAGAGTCCAGGCTCCCGATGTAATAGTGTTGGCTCAAAACTACGATACCACACGCACACAGCAGGGGGATTCTTTACTATTATATTAACAAAATCAGCCGTTTATTTCAAGGTCTTGAAACAAACGACTGATATAGATTTAGCATATATCAAGCAGAAGTAGAGCAAAAAGTACTAGCGGTCATACTTTTTTTAACCAAAAACTTGATTTTACACTAACTTTTCTTTTTCCGTATCGGTTTTAATGTGAAGTTCACGCAACTGTTTTGGCGCTACCGTAGACGGAGCCTGGCTCATGAGGTCGGCCGCACTCTGTGTCTTAGGGAACGCAATTACGTCGCGGATGGATTGACGTTTAGCCATGAGCATTACCAAACGGTCAAGACCGAAGGCACAGCCACCGTGTGGAGGTGCACCGAATTGGAAGGCATCCAACATGAAGCCGAATTTGCTGCGGCTTTCTTCTTCCGTAAGGCCGATAGCTTTGAATACTTTTTCCTGTACATCGGATTGATAAATACGGATACTGCCGCCGCCGATTTCAACGCCGTTCAATACCATGTCATAGGCGATGGCTTTAACGGATGCAGGATCAGATTCTAACTTGTCCATATCTTCGGCACGAGGTGAAGTGAACGGATGGTGCATAGCCACATAACGTTTTTCTTCTTCATCGTATTCGAACATTGGGAAGTCGGTTACCCAAGTGAAGGCCAATTTGTTTTCGTCAATAAGGTTCATACGACGACCCATTTCAAGACGAAGTTCACCTAAAGCTTTAGCTACGACAGCCGGTTTGTCGGCAATCATGAGCACCAAGTCACCAGGTTTAGCCTGCATTTTTTCACCGATAGCACGAATCGTATCTTCACCCAAGAATTTCATAATCTGGGATTTGATAGTGCCGTCTTCGTTGAAGCATGCCCAAGCAAGGCCTTTAGCACCGTATTGACCAACATAGTTTACGAGGTCATCAAGTTCACGACGTGGAATGCCGGCGTCGCCAGGTACTACGATACCTTTAACCATACCGCCGTTGTCGATCACGGAGCGGAACACTTTGAATTCAGTTGTACGAACCAAGTCGGTTACATCGGTGAATTCCATACCGAAACGAAGGTCCGGTTTGTCGGAACCGTATTTATCCATGGCTTCATCCCAAGTGATGCGCGCCATCGGAATCTGAACATCGATGTCCATCGTTGTTTTGAATACGTGGTGAATCAAACCTTCCAAGGTTTCCAAAATCTGTTCTTGGTCGATGAAGCTCATTTCCAAGTCGAGCTGAGTAAATTCAGGCTGACGGTCGGCACGCAAGTCTTCATCACGGAAACAACGAACGATTTGGAAGTATTTTTCATAACCGGCTACCATCAAGATTTGTTTAAAAATCTGAGGAGATTGTGGCAATGCATAGAAAGAACCCGGGTTCACACGGGACGGTACCAAGTAGTCACGAGCCCCTTCCGGTGTACTCTTTGTAAGCATTGGTGTTTCGATTTCGAGGAAATCGCGGGAGTCCAAGAAGTCACGCATAGCCTTAGTCACGCGGTGACGAAGGATTAAGTTGCGTTGCATTTCAGGACGGCGAAGATCCAAATAGCGATATTTTAAGCGGATGTTTTCATCAACGTCGATATTGTCTTGAATGTAGAACGGTGGTGTTTTGGACGCATTGAGTACGCGAAGTTCTTCGCAGTACATTTCATAACGACCGGTTGCCAAATTAGGGTTGATGGCATCTGCATCACGTTCCGTAATTTTACCGCGAACACAAAGTACGTATTCACTACGTACATCTTCCGCTTTGTGGAAAGATTCTAAATTATGATCAGGGGATGCTACGACCTGAACTACGCCGGAGCGGTCACGAAGGTCGATAAAAATCAATCCGCCATGGTCGCGACGGCGTTCTACCCAACCGCAAAGGACAACCTCCTTACCTACTTGTTCTTCGCTGATAGTACCGCAGCCATGTGTGCGGTGCAATCCTTGCATTGTTTCCATTCTTGTCATCCTTTCACTAGTGAAGTTACTCGTGCCAATACATCCGTAAAGGCTACGGTTTCCTGCTCGCTGCTTTCCATGTCGCGAATAATCGCTTCACCGCGAGCTAATTCATCATCACCCACTATAATAACATATTTTGCATTAATTTTGTTAGCATGTTTTAACTGGCTCTTCATACTTTTACCTTCGCCGTCCATAGCCGCCTTAATATAGGCTTTATGAAGGTCGTTAACCAATTTAAAACCGGCTACCTGCGCATCTTCGCCTAAAGCAACTACAAATACGGACGGATCAATCGTTTCTTCCGGTAATAAGCCTTGCTTTTCAAGGGCCAACAAGAGACGTTCGATACCCATGGCAAAACCCACAGCCGGCGTATGCGGACCATCCAATTCTTCTACGAGGCCGTCATAACGACCGCCACCGGCTACGGCACTTTGGGAACCAAGTGGTGCATACTGCACTTCGAAAGCTGTCTTTGTGTAGTAATCCAAACCGCGTACCAAACGAGGGTTTACAACATAATTAACATTCGCTGCGGTCAAGAATTTTTGGAGCTGATCGAAGTGGTCGGAACATTCCTGGCAAAGGTTTTCATGAATTTCCGGCGCCCCAACGGATAAAGCTTTACAAGTTTCTTCCTTGCAGTCCAAAATGCGAAGCGGATTCTTATATAAACGAGCTTGGCAATCCGGGCAAAGTTGATCTTTTTTAGGTTCGAAGAAGGCAATTAATTTTTCACGGTAAGCGGGACGGCAATTCGGACAACCTACGGAGTTAACCTGTACGCTTAAGTCCTTAAGGCCGAAATCGTTAAATAATTGCAATACCATCAAAATCACTTCGGCGTCAGTTGCCGGAGCCTGCGTACCCAATACTTCCACACCGAATTGGTGGAACTGGCGATAACGACCGGCCTGTGGTTTGTCATGACGGAACATCGGTCCGATGTAGAACCATTTCGTCAAGTTTTCCTGGCCGTATACTTTGTTTTCTAAATACGCCCGTACAGCGGACGCCGTATTTTCAGGACGCAAAGTATAAGTCTGTTCTTTTTTGTCGCCTGTCGGGAATGTGTACATTTCCTTCTGTACTACGTCGGTTGTTTCACCGATACCACGCAAAAACAAACCTGTTTCTTCAAACATAGGTGTACGAATCTCGTCAAATCCATACGCTGCGCAAATACGGCGAATTTTGTCTTCCACATAGCGCCAATTACCAATTACATTAGGTAATAAGTCTTGTGTACCTCTAGGCTTTTGAATTCCCATATTTTATCCCTCCCAAAACTTTTTGCATAATCGACTGCGCTTTTCAAGCAGTGCTGATAAGGTATCAATATAAACGGATACATCTTTAGGCATATGCTGTTGTAATTGCCGATATTCCGGAGCGCGCATCCATTTAGAGGAGCTACCCGGCCCAACGGATAATATGCTCTGCCGTTCTTCCATAATCCGAATATTATATTCACAAATATACCCCGGCAAAGTATAGCCGATATTTTCAGTCTGGCTCGTCATATATTGTTGACGATACACATAATAAGGCACATAACCGGCCGCCTCAAGGCGCTCTTTACTGCGCGCCACCATTTCTTCCACGGCAGCGGCTTCCGGCATGGCCTCGCGACCTACACCGTCATAAAGCGGACTGCCCCGCTTCAATGCCAATGTATGAATTGTAACATTTTCAGGCCGTGCCTGACAAACATAATCTAGATTTTCTTCCATGTGCGAAATAGTCTGATACGGTAAGCCCGCAATAAAGTCCATATTCACGGCAAAATTCGTATAAGAACGCACATAGGCATATAATTCTTTAATAGCCGCAGCCGTATGACCACGCCCGACGGCTTTTAAAATACCATCATGCATACTCTGCGGATTGATGCTAATTCGGTTAACCCCAAGTTTAGCCATAGTTGCAAGCTTATGAGGTGTCACCGAATCAGGCCGCCCCGCTTCCACCGTAAATTCACTGTTTTCACGATGAAGCTTGGCCAAGGCAGCCAAGGCTGTTGCAAAATCCTCATCGCCTAAGCTCGTCGGTGTACCGCCACCCATGTACACCGTGGCAACTTGTAAACCATATGCCTCAATAAGCCCCTTAAGCTGCGTTGCATCGTTTACGAAGGCGCCCAAAAACTCCGGAATGCGCCGGTAATCCTGAATCAGTCCGTACGGGAATGAACAATATGTGCAGTGCGTTTGGCAAAACGGAATGCCGCCGTAAACGCTCACTTCCCGATCCGCGGTTTCATGAGGCGCCACAAAAGGACGCTGTAGCGTAGCTACCGCTTTTAACAGCTCAATCTTCGGCTCGCTGACTTCAAAGCGGTCTCGCAAGACTTGTACCGCCGTGTCACAACCGGACATGACAGCACCAGGCTCATTAGGATTCGATGGTTCAGCAACTGTTAACGTATCACAGTTTTCGGCATTGTCCCATAATTTATGGAACATTTTTGTTGGCCGAACACCTACCAAAGTGCCCCACTCACCAAGAGCGGGACGTCCCTGGGTAGTGCGGATTAATTTAAGTAATTGCCCACCTATCTCGAGGCGTCCTTCATTGGAAAGAGCCCCTTTAAATACTGCCACCGGCACGTCATTATGATACACCGTCAAGGTATAGCCCTCTTCAGCCCCCAGGCCTTCCAGGCGCCAAATAGGGTTCCCTTTAGTCGTCGTAAGACCGGCGGCGCCGCAATAATGCGCCACCACACTGCCCAAAGGCAACGGTCCCGTATAACGATAGGTCAAATTACTCACCCTTTTGAGCAGCTGCTTCCGCTTCTTCCGCTTTCATTTTTTCCTGACAGTCGCCACAATAGCCATAGACTTTCAACTGATGGTCAATCGTTTTAAAGTTAAGTTTTTTCGCAATAATAGATTCCAAAGTTTCGAGCATATCGTCTTCAAATTCTTTGACACAACCGCATTTTACACAAATCAAATGATGATGGAAATGAGCAAATTCTTCATCATTTAACTCATAACGGTTACGACCGTCGCCGAAGTCGAGGCGTTTTAACAAATCAAGTTCGGTGAATAAATCGAGGGTACGGTAAATGGTAGCCAAACCGATATCAGGGGCTACGGCTTTAACCAATACATATACATCTTCAGCGCAAAGATGCTTTTCTTCCGCATCAATGAACGCTTGTAAAATTGTCTGGCGTTGCGTCGTCAACTTATACTTTTTGTCTTTAATACGTTCTTTCAATTTTTCTAATGTCGTGTTCATACAGTTCCATCCTTCTTGTAAAACGAGTTAAAATACCAAAGTTTTGTAAGCACGATTTGTAACATCGCTGTGATCGGCACTGCCGTCATCATACCGATGATGCCATAGAAATAACCGCCTACAAAAATTACGGTTAATATAACTAACGGATGCAGCTTGATAACGTGTCCTAAAATTTTAGGCATCACAATCTGCCCGTCAATTAACTGAATAATGGCATAGGTAATGATAATTTTCACTACCAATGCAGGCCCCACCAAGGAAGCCAATATAATAGCCGGTATGGCTGCTACAATAGGTCCGATAATAGGAACCCATTCCGCGATAGCCGCGAACAAAGCCAATACCAAAGGATACGGTAATTCAAAAAAATAGGCTATAACCAGGGTTATGCAGAACATATTCGTTGCTAAAAGAAGCTGTCCCCGCAAATAGCGCCCCATGGTGCGGTGAATCTGATTCACCACGTCCATTAAATACCGATTGTGCGGCGGCTGGAAAATCGAAATGACTTTGCCCTTAATTTGCCGTCCATCCTTCAATAAATAGAAGGTCATAATCGGTACGAGTAAACATTCCAAAACAGTCGTTGCCAACGAAAAAATAGCAAAAATGCCGCGCTGCGCCAATTCGACGCCGTACGAACTGATACGGGCCAAAGTAGTCATGACGATAGCATCAATCTGTGGCGGTAACTTCAACCATTCACCGGACGTGATATCTTGCCACAAAACAATGAGCTGTGACATCAAGACCGGTAAGTTATTGAGCAAACGAGTAAATTCAGCAATAAACGGTAAGATAATGAACTGAATTACCAATAGTAAAATGAGTGCTACCAACAGAAATGCCGGTATGATGGCCAGCCAACGGGGAAACCACGCAAAGCCCAGCCGATGTCGCATATAATCCTGGATGCCATTCACTACGGGTAGCAAAATGAGCGTACAGATTAATGATACGATAAGCGGCCAGAGCACCGGAATAATGGCCCACAGAAAAATCACGGCCAGCACAATCAACACGACTCTGAGCCAATACTGTGTTGATTTTTTTAACATATTCGGTCACCGCCTAACGAACAAACGGATTATAAGTCTTTTCATGACCGATGGTCGTCTCCGGCCCATGACCCGGATAAACGACAGTTTCTTCCGGTAAGGTAAAGAGTTTATGGCGAACCGAATCAATCAGATCTTCGTAGCTGCTGCCCGGGAAATCGGTACGGCCGATGGATTCCAAAAAGAGGCTGTCCCCGGCCAGAACCATGCCTTCACCGTAGAAGCAAACACCGCCCGGCGTATGCCCCGGTGTTTCAATAACCTTAAACGAGTACTCACCGAGACGAATCACATCATCTTCTTTGATAAAACGAATATCACCGGTCACCTTCACGGGCTGACCGATGGCACCACTCAAGTTAAGATTGCTGTTTGTCAAAAATTCTTCATCGCCCTTGTTGATGTAAATGGGTACTTTGAAAGCATCCACCACGGCCTGTACCCCACCGATATGGTCACCGTGACCATGAGTGAGAATAACGGCTTCCGGTTGCAGCCCTTTTTCTTTCAAAAGCGCAACAAGACGCTCGCCTTCGCCGCCCGGATCTACGACCAAACAATGTTGATTGCTTTCATCAACGACGATATAACAATTCGTCCCCAACGCCCCTAAGGGCATCCGATATAATTTCATACGCATCACTCTCCACATTATTATGCGAAATATATTAAACGATTAAAATATTAGCATTTAAAACAGCTTTTGACTGTCCAACAAGATGGTCACCGGTCCGTCATTGGTAAGGCTTACCATCATGTGCGTCCTAAATCGCCCCGTAGCCACCGTTACCCCCGCTTCGCGACAACGATTGATGAACACTTCATACAAACGCTCCGCTTCGTCCGGTGGTGCCGCTTGATCAAAACCGGGGCGACGGCCTTTACGCACATCACCATACAGTGTAAACTGCGACACAGCCAAAATCTCACCATTCACATCGGCTACGGACAGATTCATCTTTTCCTCGGCATCTTCAAAGATGCGTAAGTTAACAATCTTGTCTGCCAAATAAACGGCATCTGCATCTGTATCACCTTTACCGACACCCAAGAGCACTACAAGGCCCTTAGGAATGGCACCGGTTGTTTCTCCGGCTACGGTTACGGCTGCTTCGCTCACTCTTTGCACTACTGCCCGCATCAACTACCTCCATTGGCGCGTTGCACGGTATACACATCGCGAATACGCCGTAATTTAGTCATAACAAAATCAAGTTCCGATACGTCGCGAATTTCAATAACTAAGTTGATGTTCGCATTCTTCGTATCGTCTACTTTAGCATTAATATTAACAATGTTGATTTTCATCTCCGACAAAGTGGCCATGATTTCCATGAGTAAACCACCGCGATCGTAGGCGGTAATTTCAATGGCTACGTGGAAGTTTTCCGACGTGCCTGCATCCCACGATACTTCAATCATGCGGTCCACGTCTTCCGGCGTATGACCGATATTCGGACAATCCGCCCGATGGACGGATACACCGCGACCACGAGTAATATAGCCTACCACTTCATCACCCGGTACCGGATTACAGCAACGAGCCATACGAACCATTACGTCCGGTTCGCCGTTGACGAGAATCCCCGTACTGCTCTTACGATGCACCGGTTCATGGGTTTTGAGTTTTTCCAAGAGCGCCATCGTATCGCGACGATTGTCTTCTTTCGCCAAATCACGTTTGTATAAATCAACAAAACGTAACAATACGGAATTTACCGGAATACCGCCGTAACCGACAGCCGATAAGAGTTCGGTTTCACTGCCTGCATTCAAAGCTTTCGCAATTTGTTCCATGCGGCCCGGCTTATTGAGCTCTTTCCAATCATAATTAAGTCGTTTCGCTTCTTTTTCGAGAAGTTCACGGCCTTTAACGATGTTCTCTTCTTTATTTTCCTTTTTAAACCAGTTGCGAATCTTACTCCGGCTTTCCGTAGATCCTACGATATTAAGCCAATCAAGGCTCGGTTTGCCCGTTTTCGACGTAATAATATCGACGATATCGCCGTTTTGTAAGGTGTAATCAAGGGATACGATTTTACCGTTTACCTTAGCCCCTACACAACGATGGCCTACATCGGTATGAATACGATACGCAAAATCAAGCGGTACCGCTCCTTTAGGGAGCTTCAATACGTCACCGCGCGGCGTGAAAACGAACACTTCCCCGGAGAACACATCCAGTTTTAACGCATTAACCAGTTCCTTCGGATTGCTCGCATCCTGCCATTCAAGGACTTGACGAAGCCAACCAACCTTCTGGTCAAAGTCTTTATCGCCGCCCTTATTACCTTCTTTGTAGCGCCAATGAGCCGCTACGCCGTATTCGGAAACGCGGTGCATTTCCCAAGTTCGAATCTGAATTTCTACGGAATGCCCCATGGTCCCGATAATCGTAGTATGTAAGGACTGATACATATTCGACTTCGGCATGGCAATATAATCTTTAAAACGATACGGCAACGGTTTCCACAAATTATGAACGATACCCAGTACGGCATAACAATCCGGAATCGTATCCACGATAACGCGCACTGCATACAGGTCGTAAATCTGTGACAAATCACGATTGTCCTTTTTCATTTTTTTATAAATACTGTAAAAATGTTTTGGTCGACCTTTAACATCCGCCTTAATATGAGCATCATCCAACGCCTTTTTCAGCTGTTCCATGGTATCATCAACAATCTCTTCGCGTACATGACGCTTTTCACGCATTTGCTCTACCAAGTCGTAGTATTTGTCCGGTTCCAAATAACGGAAGGACAAGTCTTCCAATTCCCATTTAATGTTAAAAATCCCCAACCGATGAGCCAACGGTGCAAAGATTTCCAAGGTTTCCTGAGCAATGCGCTTCTGTTTATCGCTGCGCATATGCTTCAAGGTACGCATATTATGGAGACGGTCACCTAATTTAATAACCACCACGCGCACGTCCTTAGCCATAGCCAAAATCATCTTGCGATAGTTTTCCAGCTGCTGATCTTCTTTGGTATGATACTGAAATTGATTTAATTTCGTAACCCCATCGACTAAAAAAGCCACATCTTTCCCAAATAACTCTTCAATCTGCGGCAACGTATACTCCGTATCCTCCACAACATCATGGAGTAGTGCGGCAATAACGGTAGTCGCATCGATTTGTAAATTGGCCAAAATGGTGGCTACGGCTAAAGGATGTAAGATGTACGGTTCGCCGGACGCTCTTTTTTGCGGTGCGTGAGCTTTATCCGCTACTTTAAAAGCCCGCATAATGTCGTCACAATCTTTATCATCCAAATAGGAGTGAACAATCTCCATCAGATGTGCCAATTCCACTTCTTTATTAAAAGCCGGTTGATCGACGATAACCTTGCCTTCTTCATTTTCAGCCATATTTTCCACCTCCTTAGGCACTGTATTTTAAAAATGTCAGTGATGTAATTAACTCTAATTTTTCTTTTACATGGCACCAACGATAAAGCGCCATGCCGTCATCCGTGGCTTCTTCCTGTAAAATCCCAAGCTCTTTGAAAACATCCAAGGACAGCATAGCTTCCTTATTCGTCTGATTGTCCGGATGGCGGTGCAATACTTCCGATTCTACAATATAGCGCGGTGCCGTAGCACTTCTGAAAATACTGCGCACGATGACATACATTTCGCGTAAGCCCTCTGCCGTCAATTTGATGGGCTGTTCATCCAAAAGTGCCAAATCCTGCACCATCAATTGTGGTGAAATGCGCCCTTGCCACTCATTCTTTTGCAAGGAAAACGCGACTTTAACCCGTTCATCAGGAAATACTTCCCGATGATAGTCGGCGCCGTGCCAGATAATCGCATCCAACGGGCCTATTTGGGATTGCAAAATAATCTTACAATGATTCTTCTGCTGCCCCAATAAGTACACGTCTTGTACGGCAATCGGATTGATGGCAAATACAGGGGTGCTGTTTCCCATGCCGTACGGCTCTAAGGTTTCAATCTGGTCTACTAATTCTACCGTTACTTCACCCGGTTCCAACTCCGAGTCGATATCGATAATCGGCACATAATCTTCCGCCGTCAAATTTGCTTCGCAATAGGCGGCCAAGCGCTCCCGCAAAGCGGGAATTTTATCCGCTTCAATACTGAAACCGGCCGCCTGTTTGTGGCCACCGAATTGCAAGAGTAAATCTTCCGCCGATTTTAAAGCATCATAAATATTGCAATTATCTATACTGCGGCAGGATCCTTTGCCCACACCGTCATGAATACTGATAACCATGGATGGCCGATAAAATTCTTCCACCAAGCGCGACGCCACGATGCCGATAACGCCGGGATGCCAACCTTCACCGGCTACGACGATAACCTTATGAGCCGATTCACCCTGATTGATTACGTCCTGCCGGGCCGCTTCGTGGATGCCCCGCTCAATGGTTTGGCGCTCCAAATTAGTTTCTTGCAGTTCTTCCGCAATGGTATTGGCTGTTGCCATATCCGTAGCAGTCAATAATTCCACCGCCCGCGTCGCATGAGTTACACGGCCTGCCGCATTGAGGCGCGGTGCCAAGGTAAAACCAATGTGACCGGTTGTTAATTTACGACCTGAAAGGCCCGCCACCGCTACGAGAGCATCAATCCCCATATTTGGCGATGTCATCATCTTCTTAAGCCCTTCGCGAACAATAATGCGGTTTTCACCGACTAGCGGCACCACATCGGCCACTGTCCCCAAGGCCACAATATCCATATCATCCAAATATTCTTCACCGGTTCGTTCCTGCCAAACGGCTTGGCAAACTTTAAAAGCTACGCCTACGCCGGATAAGTTCTTGTCAGGATACGGGCAGTCGAGCTGCTTATGGTTGATAACGGCCGCCGCTCGCGGTATATCTGGCGGTGCCGTATGATGATCCGTAATAATCATGTTCAAACGGTCCCGCACACCTTCCACGATATCATAGGAGCTGATACCGCAGTCCACCGTAATCACCAGCTCTGTGCCCTGCTCAATGATATGCTCCAAAGCCTCCTCATTGAGGCCATAGCCTTCGCTTTGCCGCTCCGGAATGTAATAACTTACATTGGCGCCACACCGGTTTAAAAAACGACACATCAACGATGTAGCCGTAATGCCATCCACATCATAGTCGCCGTAAATAACAATCCGTTTCTGCGTTGCAATCGCATCTTGAATAAGCGGCACCGCTTCTTTCATACCTTTTAACAAGTAAGGATCCAATAAATCCCCTACATTGCCATATAAAAAATCACGGCCCGCCTCTGCCGTCGTAATACCGCGGTTCACCAATAATTTAGCTACAACCGGATATACTTTAAGGTCTCGCACTAATTCCTGTTCAATTGTTTCATCACCGGGCTCTATGCGCCATCGTTTTGCTTTACTCTGTCTCATATGTCGTCTCACTTATCATCTGCTTATCATCAATTTATCTGTTTAGCGCATGTATAAAATCACTTAATCGAATATCAATCTCAATTTGTGATTTCCTACTGTTAAATACTGTATTATCATTCTCAATTTATTTTATTATACACCATTACCCTATTAAATTAAACCTCTTTTTCATTTTTCTTGATTATATATTATAAAAAAAGAAAGAGCAATTATCATTATATAATCGCTCTTTCTTTATCATTTTCACTTAATAGCTCATGTTAAATAAACTTTTAAATGACAAAATTCTTATTCAAATATTTTAATTATTGATGACTCTGCCATACATGTTCAACAATTAATAGGAGAATCGGAATCTCCTATTTTTTATATCGCTTTGAAAGTAATTCTTAGAAGCGGAAGTCCCGTTCGCCGTGTTCCATCTGTTTGATGTAGTTGGCAGATGCTTCTTTTACCTTTTCATTGCGAATAAGGTCTAGCTGTTTTTCAATGACCGCTTCACCGGTTGCTTTTGTTTCATCCGTTGCATAGTCAAGCAAGTATTCGTTAAGGGTCATCAACGCGTTTGGCTGACAGCAGTTATGAATCTGGCCACTCTTTGCCAAGGCCATGAAACGGTCGCCCGTACGGCCCGCACGATAGCAAGCAGTACAGAAACTAGGCACATAGCCGAGTTCCAACAACCAGTCAACGATTTCGTCGAGGCTGCGACGGTCGCTGGTATCGAACTGTGCGGAGTTGTCTTCCGGTAATTCTTCTTTGTAGCCGCCTACGCTGGTACGAGAACCACCGCTAATCTGCGAGATACCGAGAGCCAAGCCGCGTTCACGCATGCGCTGACTTTCACGAGTGGACATAATCATACCGGTATATGGTGTGGATACACGAATAAGGGCTACGATTTTTTCAAACGTATCATCCGGCACAGCATTGCTGAAATCATCTACATCGATGTCATCAGCCGGGCAAATACGCGGTACGCTGATTGTATGAGGACCTACGCCGAATACAGCTTCCAAGTGTTCTGCATGCATCAACAAGCCCACGAAATCGTAACGGTAATGTTCAAGACCGTACAATACGCCGATACCTACGTCATCAACGCCGCCTTTCATGGCACGGTCCATGGCTTCCGTATGGTACGCGTAGTTACTCTTAGGACCATGTGGATGCAAGTTTTCGTAGTTTTCTTTGTTGTATGTTTCCTGGAACAAGGTGTAAGTACCGATACCGGCTTCGTGAAGTTTCTTGTAATCTTCCACTTCGCAAGCTGCAATATTTACGTTAACACGACGAATTTCGCCGTTTTTATTCTTAATGCTGTAAATCGTTTTAATACATTCCAAAATGTATTCCAACGGATTGTTTACGGGATCTTCACCGGATTCGATAACGATACGTTTATGGCCCATCGCTTCCAAAGCCAACACTTCTTCTCGAACCTGTTCCTGTGTCAATTTCTTACGGGTAATATGACGGTTCTTTGCATGATACGGACAATATACGCAGCCGTTTACACAGTAGTTGGACAAGTATAAAGGGGCGAACAATACAATGCGATCGCCGTAAATTTTGCGTTTAATCTCTTTAGCCAAAGCAAATAATTTATCTTTATATTCAGGCAACGGGCATTCCAATAAAACAGCCGCTTCACGGTGATTTAACCCATTCATGGTCGCCGCTTTTGCCAAAATTTGATCTAACAGCTCACGATTTTCTTTATTCGCTTCCGCATAGGCCAACGTATCAAGAATCTCTTCGTGGTTAATAAACTCTTCTGCTTTAGAAGATTTTACATCGTACATACTGGTCTCCTTTGCTCATACCATAGAGAAGTCCTGTGCCCTCGTCCTTTCCCAAGTACGAGCTCAATGACAACCCACACTTCGGTTGTCTATTCAGGTCAAGCATACTTACTATGCACTTTACTTCTTCTATATTGAATCTCTTGAATATGTCTTATATTATACACCTTTTCTCCACTTTTGAAAACATAAACACCACCTAATAGGCACGTATTTAGCATTATTTGATTGATGTTTGATGCTCATCGAATTTTCTCATTACTATGTCTATTTAGCGCGTATAAAGGGCTTTTTCAGGGCTTACCTTCCTATTATATAAAAAGGACTGTACCATCTTAAAATTGCGCGCAAAAAAGCCCCTGACAAAATCAGGGGCTTTTGTATATTCGATTCAGCTTACGCTTCTACTGGATATACGCTAACTTTACGGTTGTAGCGACCAGCACGTTCGAAAGCAACTTTACCAGGAACTAATGCGAATAAAGTATCGTCTTTACCAATACCTACATTAGTGCCAGGATGGAAATGAGTACCACGTTGACGAACGATGATGTTACCGCTTTTTACTACGGAACCATCATGACATTTAACGCCAAGACGTTTGGATTCGCTATCGCGACCGTTACGTGTACTGGATACACCTTTCTTATGTGCAAATAATTGCAAATCAAAAGTAAACATTCCGTTCACCTCCTATGTTTCACTAAGTGATACAAAATCATCATATTGGCGAGCAATTTCTTGGAAGCCAAGAACCATGGTTGCCAATATAGCCTGTCCCTTTTCTGTGATTGCACCTTGTAATTCAATAGTACATTCACCGGAACTGTTCTCGTAAATACCTTGCTGTTCAGCTACTGATTGTAACCCCAAAATGGCGGTACAAGACAGTACGGAAACGGCGGCACATACGATATCATAGCCATGCTCGTCATAGCCGGCATGTCCGTTAATGGAGCAAGCAACAATTTGTTGTGCCTCATTACGACGAATATGAATCTTAATCATGACTTACGCCTGAATGGATTCAATGCGAACTTTTGTGAACGGCTGACGATGACCTTGGCGACGACGATAGTTGGATTTTGCTTTGTATTTGAAAACTAAAATCTTCTTCGCTTTACCATGTTCAAGTACTTTACCTGTTACTTTTGCACCGTCCACAAGTGGAGCGCCTACTTTAACGTCACCGTCGTTAACTACAGTTAACACTTCGTCAAACGTTACGGATTCTTCAGCAGCTGCTTCCAATTTTTCGATAGTAATTACATCGCCTTCGGCAACGCGGTATTGTTTACCACCGGTTTTAATAATTGCGTACATTGTGACACCTCCTTGTTTTCGAACTCGCTGAATACGGTATTCTCTCATGCCGGAATCGGGATGAGTGAAATTTACACACCTCTCCACGCGGCTGCAATAGTTGGGCGTACCCAAACTATGACTAATTCATTTTACATGATTAGATAATAAAAGTCAATGACTTATATGCATACTTTGTCATTGACTTCTTAAAAATTAAAAGGGCTTCTTCAAATTCAATTAAAGCACTACAGCTAAACTATTACGCCCTCGCCCTAGATAATCTGTAAATGTTGCAACAAAATTTTTAAGCCGATTAAAATGAGCACGAGACCACCCAGTACTTCTTCGCGACCACCCAAAAATCGTTTTAATTGTTGCCCCAAAAAGACCCCCACCAAGGAGATAAGGAATGCAACCACGCCGATTAAACCGCTGGCACCCCAAACATTGATGTCCATAAAGGCAAATGTCAAACCGATGGCTAAGGCATCAAGACTGGTAGCAAAGGCCAATACTACAATTTCACGCCAGCTCACCAGTTGGCATATAATATGAGATTCTTCCTCAGCCGCCTTTTTACTGTTGCGTATCATATTAATCCCCAAATACGCCAGTAGGCCAAAAATAATCCAATGATCGTAGTCATTGATTTTATCCGCCAATTAAGCTCCTATAACCCAGCCAATAAGCGGCATAGCCATTTGGAATACACCAAACAAAAGGGGCATTCCTACTCTTTTTAAATCGTCCCGACTCGTGAGACAAGGGCCCTTAGCTACAGCCACTGCAAACGCATCCATGGCCAAACTTACGGCAACTAACACGAGCTCCCACATTGACATACAACATGCACCTCACTTAAAAGGTAAACCAATAACCTAACTATTATATCGAAAAAAATAAGACTTAGCAAGCTAAGTCTTAAAAATTTTACAATCCATTAGTCACGCGCCAAAGGTCGATTCAACGCACAAAGCTTAGCGCACGAATGGTTTACTCATCCCCCAAAGCGAGCAAGGAGTATGCTTCCCGGCTCATAGCCGGTTGCACTTCCACCTTAATAGTTCGTTTGCATTCAGCTTCCAAATCAGCCACAACGGATTTTGTGAAGTATTGTTTTACCTCCTCATTGACTTCAATAAGGACATTAGATTTCAAACGGCCGCCTCGATATAATTCCCGTAGGCGTCGAATAATCTGTAAATACACGGTTTCCGCCGAAAATAATTGACCGGTGCCGCCACATTGGGAACAAGTATCGAATAAAATACTCTGCAAGCCTTGGCGTTCCCGTTTACGGGTAATTTCTACGAGCCCTAAGGAGGTAATGCCGCACACCACGGTTTTCACCCGATCCTGACGAACCAGTTGTGTCAAATAGGCCACCAATTCATCCCGTTGTGCTTTCTTAGGCAAATCTATAAAGTCACACACGATGATGCCACCAATATCGCGTAAGCGCAACTGTCTGGCAATCATCTTAGCAGCCTCACGATTCACTTCCATCGCTACTTCCCCGGCGGTGCCGGAGCGGCCCGTAAAATGACCGGAATTAACATCTATTACCGTCAACGCTTCCGTCGTATCGATTTTCAAAAAACCGCCGGACGGTAAATCCACGGTAGAATTTAACAATGTATCAAGTTGTGACTCTACCTGCCACTCTTTAAAAATAGGTTCCGCCGAATTATGGAGCTGTAGCGAAACGGCATCCGTCATGTTAGTGATACTCAACAATTCCTGCAACCGTTCGTAAGCCCCGGCGTCATCTACAATAATTTCATTAACATCATGGCCTAAATATTCGCGGATAACGCGGAACCAAAAATCCGCATCACTGTAGAGCTCACTGCCCCCCTTGGCCACCTTATAGCGATTTTTCAATTGCTGCCACGTACGCCAAAGAAATTCCATATCCCCGCGCAGCTCATCCGCCGTAGCTTCCGCTGCCGCAGTGCGCAGAATGAAACCGCAACCATTTGCTAAATACGGCGCCGCCATATCAGCTAATTGAGCACGCAAATTATCATCGGTAATGCGCTTGGAAATATGAAGCCCTTCCGAATAAGGCAAAAGCACCATAAAACGACCGGCCAGGCTCACGTCGGCACTGACGCGCGCCCCTTTGCCGAGCATTTCTTCCTTCACAACCTGGACGAGTATATTTTGACCTACAAAGAGTTTGCCCATAGCCTTAGTCTGCTTACCTTGTTTTAAATTAAGGTACGCATTTTGCTTAAGACCAATATCAACGAACGCCGCCGACATCCCGGGCAGTACATTGCGCACTATGCCCTTGTAGATATGGTTGATGGTCTCGTCACGAGTGGGACGATAAAAGGCTGTATCTACCAGCTCATTCTGCTCATCCAACACAACCATACGAATTTCTTCCGCCATCACATTGGCTACGATTCGTTTCATGGCAAACTCCTTTCTTTATACTTATAGCGTTACATCTAACGGGGACAATAATTCCCCATCCCGTTCCACCATGATTTCATGGCGATGAATGGAGTAACCGTCGGTTACAGGCCAACCGTATTTTTCACGGCCAAGTTGCCATACATCCCCCGGTTTCATGGTACCCTCCGGATATATGCCGATGCCCATGGTTAAAGTCACACGGTCACCGTCAAGGCGCGCTGTAATCGGTTCTTTTACAAAATGCTTCACATCGATAGTACGGGTTTTCTTCGGTGTCACTTTTTCATAAGCGATTTCCGGCGCATCATTGAACTCTTTTAAAAGTTCATCCCAATTGACATCGGCCGTTACCGGACCGGATACTTCATAGACCGCATAGTTACAAATGGCCATGAGTTTTTTGACCTTATCCGGCATTTCACGGCCGGACATTACGGTGAGTCCCGGCGGTGCAACCCGGTTTAAGCGCTCCATAATGGATTCCACGGTGGCATCATCTTCCAGAATATCCATATCAAGATATTCCACTTCCGCCGTAATGCCCAAGGCTAAAGCGGAGGAAAAGCTAATTTTCATATGCGGGTTAAAACCTTCCGAATAGGCCATTTTGATAAAAGCACGACGAATCATACGTTCCACGGCCTGTGCATAATCCAGGTGCGATAAAAATCGCATTTCTTCGCCCTTACTTAAGGCCAAACGTAACTTTTTCAACGCGTCCACCCTCCTGATAATCTACAATTGCCGTATTAAGTTCCGGACACACATTACAGCCGTTACATGGTAAGCGACGGCAGTCACGGGTCAAGGTTGCCTCAACGGCTCGGTCCCATTCCTGTTTTAAGTATTTCTTAGAAACAGTATCATCTAGATGATCCCATGGCAACGGTTCATCAAAATCGCGGTCGCGACGGGCATAATAATCAGGATCGATGCCTGTATTTTTGAACGCCTGCATCCATTTATCGATGGAGAAGAATTCAGTCCATCCGTCAAACTTACAGCCTAATTTCCAGGCTTCAATCAATGTTTTCGCCAAACGACGATCGCCGCGGGCAAACACCGCTTCCATATAACCGGTAGCCCCATCATGGTAATGATAAGAAATATTGCGGTTATTGATGAGCGTTTTTAAATATTGCTGTTTACGATGAATTTCTTCCACCGACTGTTGGCCATACCACTGGTATGGGGAATGACTCTTCGGTACGAAGAAGGATACGCTGACCGTTACCTTACCATTTCGTTTGCCCGTGATTTCACGATGTAAATCAAGTACTTTATAGGCCAAATCAGCAATGCCCGCTACGTCTTCATCCGTTTCGGTCGGAAGCCCCATCATGAAGTACAGTTTAACCGTATTCCAGCCCGATTTAAAGGCATTCGTACAAGCGGCGATTAAGTCTTCTTCACTTACGCCTTTATTGATTACGTCACGCATACGCTGGGAGCCCGCTTCCGGCGCAAAAGTCAAACCACTCTTACGAACTTGCTGCACTTTTTTGGCAATATCAATGGAAAACGCATCAATACGCAAGGACGGTAAGCTTACGCTGACCTGTTTATCCTTAAATTCTTCCATGAGCATGTCAACCAGTTCCGGCAAGCGGGAGTAGTCGGCGGAGCTCAAAGACATAAGGGAAATTTCGTTATAGCCCGTATTGGCAATGATTTCTTTCGCCAATTGAACTAATTTTTCCGGCGAACGTTCACGCACCGGACGATACAACATACCGGCCTGGCAAAAACGACAACCACGGGTACAACCGCGGAACAATTCCAACACGGCCCGGTCATGAACGACATCAATATACGGTACCACTGGTTTAGTTGGATAGAAACAGTTGTCCATGTCTTCGATGATACGTTTCTGTACTACTGCCGGTGCCTCTTCAGCGAGCACTTTCATGCCTTTGAAGTCACCTTTTTCGGTATACTGCGGTTCGTATAAAGACGGCACATAGTTACCCGGGATCTGCGCCATCTTGCGCAAGAGCCCTTCTTTGCCGCCCGGGAAGCCGGCCGCTTTTTCTTGACGGTAGAGTTCCACCATTTCAACGATGTGCTCTTCTGACTCACCGAGATTTACGATATCTACGAAGTCGGCAATCGGTTCCACATTATACGCGCAAGGACCACCGGCCGTAATGAGTGGGAAGGACAAGTCACGGTCTTTACTGTAAAACGGAATACCGCCCATATCCAACATGTTTAAAATGTTGGTATAACTCATTTCATATTGTAAGGTAAACGCCAAGAAATCAAAATCCTTAACCGGGGTCTTCGTTTCCAAAGAATACAACGGAATGTTGCGTTTACGCATTTCTTCTTCCATATCATGCCACGGCGCGCATACGCGTTCTGCCGCCACATAGGGTAATTCATTGAGCAAGGAATATAAAATCTTAATACCTAAGTGACTCATGGCCACTTCGTATACGTCAGGAAAACCAAAACACATGGTAACATCCATATCTTTGTGATCTTTCACAACGCTATTCCATTCGCCGCCTGTATATCGCGCGGGCTTTTGTACATGCTGCAACCAGCTCGCATCTAATTGAACCATAGGACCTCCGATTCAAAATCTATCATAATGGCAACTTGCTGAAGTTGCCTTTCACTTTCATTAAAACATTTTAAAACTTCTTCTGAGGCTTTTTTTATAGCCTCTGCTATTAATTATTGGGCGTAATTTTAATCAATCTAAAAATAATTTAGAACATTAACTTCTTGCGATGCATTGCAATATTAAGCAATAAACCGACACTAATCATATTCGTGGTCAACGCGCTGACACCGTAACTGATAAACGGCAACGGAATCCCCGTAACCGGCATAATACCGGTCGTCATACCAACGTTAACGAGTACTTCGAATACCAACATGGAGCCGATGCCGGTAGCTAAGAGTGTACCGAAAGTATCATTGGCACTGCGGGCAATCATAATACTGCGATAAATTAAAAGGAACAATAACAATAATACGATTACACAGCCTACAAAGCCTAATTCTTCTCCGATAACGGAGAAAATAAAGTCTGTATGATTTTCCGGCAAGAAGTTTAACTGACTTTGCGTACCTTCAAAAAGGCCCTTACCGAGAATCATACCGGAACCGATGGCGATTTTCGACTGAATAATGTGATACCCGGCCCCAAAGGGGTCAATATTCGGGTTTAAAAATACTAAAATACGTTGTTTCTGGTATTCTTGCAAAACGAACCAACCTAACGGTGCCAAAACAACGGCAACACCTACGATGATTTGTACCAAGCGCATCCGAATACCTGCTACGAAGAGCATGCCGCACAAGATGGCTAAATATACCAAAGATGTACCAAGGTCAGGCTGTTTAAATACCAATAAGGTCGGTATCCCTACATATAATACTATCGGCACCAACGATCGAAAGGTGTTCAGCTTATTCACTCGATTTTCCATCATTTGTGCCATACTGATAATCATGAGTAATTTCGTGAATTCCGACGGCTGAATGGTGATTGGCCCGATTTGGATCCAACGCTGCGCACCTAAAGCGGATGTACCGATAAGCATAACCGCTACCAATAATAATATAGTAATAAAATACAGTGGCCGTCCCCACGAACGAAGGCGACGATAATCAAACCATTGCATCATAACAATCACTACTGTGTTAATTACAAAAAACATAAGTTGTTTACTCACTAAATCGTTTATGTCGAGACCATCACGATTTACATGAGTGGCACTGCCAATGATGACAACACCTACGCTAATGAGCAGGAGCGTACAAACTACGACGGTCCAGTCCCATTCGCGCCAGATTCTATGCCACATATATACCTCCTAGCGCATACGGCTACGACCATAGGCTTGAAATTTTCTTCTTAAAAACTTCAAACAAGCTCATTTTCTTAGGCTGTGCCGGTTCTTCTTTCTCTTCTGCTGATTCATCTGTTACTGCTTTAATTTCAGCAGCCGTTTCCTCAGCAACTTCTTTCGCTTTATCGACTACTGCTTCGGTTTTATCTTCTACAGTTGCTACTACTTCTTCAACTTTATCTGTTACAGTTTCTACTAAGTCCTCAGCTTTTTCTGCCACTGCTTCAGCTTTTTCTGATGCGGCATCTGCCACTGCTTCAGCTTTGTCGGTTACAGAGTCAACTATATCTTCCGCTTTAGCCGCTGCAGTTTCTGCCGTAGATTTAGCTGCGTCAACAGCGACTTTCGCCGAAGACGCCACCGGTGCGGTCATCTCGGTTTTAACCGCCTCAACCATGGTTTTTGCTTCAACCGCACTATCCTCGGCGGCTTCATCCGCCACATTGCTGACAGCCGGAACGGCACCGACTTTAGCGCCATTGCTAACCAATTCATTTTGCGTAGCCACATCACTATGGGCAGACACGGAATCCTGACTTACTTCACCGGTCTCAACTTCGACGCGTTCGCCTTCAACAATTCTATCTACCATAGGTTCAGCCATAGCTGCTTCGACTACTACCGAAGTTTCTGCCGCTTCGCCATCAGTGTTAGCAGTTGGCGTTGTTTCTTTTGCGGCTTCTTTCGAGTTTTCTGTTGCTGTTTCCTCAGCCGACTGTAATTGATACCAGCGGTCCAACAATTTTTCTTCCGGCCAAACTTCAGATGTTTCAATGTATTCAAGGAGCGGTACCATCATGGTGTCCACCGCTTCATCGCTAAATTCATGTAATGTGCCATCCTGTGCCCAGCCCATAAGTTTAGTGCTGTGTGGCAAGATTGTTGCTAATTGTTCTACCTGCAACGTCGCTAAGGCTTCTTCAACCGCTACGGCTACTTCACTGCGGCCTACGTTATTTAAGATTAACGCATAGTTGAACTGACGCTCTTCATGACAAAGCTGCATAACGCGCTGCACCGCACGAAGCGATACCCACATAGGTTCTGCTACAAGTAATAATTGATCGGCTGCTTTGAAAACAGCTTCATTGCCACGACCGATACCGGCCGGTGCATCAATAATGACAAAGTCATAACTTTCCGCCAATTTTTTTATGAGTTTTGCATAGCCTTTGCGACCTACATCTTCCCAGCGGCGAGTCTGAGTTGCCGGTAAAAAGTCAAAATCGTCCGTTAACGGTATGATGGCACTGTCTTGATTGCAGTTATCTTTCCAAATATCTACAGCATCAAAAAAGATATCATTTTCTTTGCCGATGACTAAATCCAAATCACGCATCCCAAAATCAGCATCGGTAATTAATACGCGATGACCTCGACGATTTAAAGCAGCACCAATATATGCTGTCATTGTAGTTTTACCAACGCCGCCCTTACCGGACATAATAGCAATAACCTTTCCCATGGCAACTCCTTTCCTTTCTCACTACCATAACCCACTACACAATCAATCTCAAACATACCTATAGCAGTAAAAAATTGCCAAAATAACACTTAACAAATACTAAAAACATAAACACTTAACAAGTAGTAAATTTATTAACATTTAACAGTTAAATTTGAATCCTAAACAATGCATTAACGTTGTTGAGGTCCTGTTACCGCTGTATTCGATGAATTATCACCGGATGCATCAGTTGAACCGCTGGCTGTATTGCCGGTATTAGTCGAAGTCGTTCCCAACGAATTATTATTCGTTACACTATTGGTATTGCCACCGGTTGTCGAACCATTCGCATTAGTACCGTTTTTATTGTCAGTACCGGCACCGTTAATATGGAAATATTCAGCTAATACATCTCTAACGATTGGACCGGCCGAACCGGCACCAAAACTACCTTGTTCTACCAAGGCTACTACAACAATACGCGGTTTATCATACGGTGCATAGGCTACAAACCAGCCATGGTCACGGCCGGTAGAGTTTTCCGCCGTACCGGTTTTACCGGCGATTTCAATAGGCCACCCTTTAAAGAGTGCCCCGGCTGTACCACCTTCGGCTGTTACGTCGCGCAATGCATTACGGATTAAATCCATAACTGTTTTTGAAACCTGTAATACGCCCATTTTTTTAGGTCCGAAAATTTCTGCCGGTGTACCGTCGCTATTATCGATACGACTGACTACATACGGTTGGTAACGAATACCGCCGTTAGCTACTTCCGACATCATCATGGCCATCTGAATCGGCGTTACCAAGGTAAAGGACTGACCGATAGCCGCATCGAAGGTTTCCCCTAAATACCAGTCTTGATCAAATACTTTACGCTTGTATTCCGGACTTGCCAAGTTACCGCTGGATTCACCGTACAACTTAATGCCCGTTTTTTCACCCAAACCGAACAACTTCGCAAAACGGTCCAGTTCTTCAATACCTACACGGTTACCCATTTCATAGAAATATACGTTATCCGATTTGGCCAGCGCTGTATTAAAATCAAGCCAGCCCAAAGCTTCGCCTTCGGCATTTCGCTTATCGATTAACCAGTGACGGCCACTATCGAATATCATCTCGTTAGGCGTTACTTTTTTAAGTTCCAACGCAGCTGCACCGGTTATGATTTTAAACGGTGACCCCGGCGGATATTCACCGGAAATAACCTTATTATCAAAGGGATGATTCGGATCATTATTGAGCTGATTCCATTGCGCCGATGTAATGCCGCGGGCAAACCAGTTCGGATTGAAGCCCGGTGCACTTACCATGGCGAGAATGGCTCCCGTATTCGGATCCATGGCCACAACCGCCGCACCTTGAGCCGGTATGCCCTGTGAACGAAGCGATGTCAATTGATCGGCCACCGCTTTTTCTGCCGCTTTTTGTAACGGCAAATCAATGGTCAAATGAATGTCCCGCCCCGGAATAGTGTCCTTACGGCCCACTTCCGCCACAGGACGACCGGTAGCATCTACTTCTACCTGCTTACCGCCGTCGATACCGCGCAATACATCATCATACATTTTTTCAAGACCGGAACGCCCCAAAATAGTGCCCGGCCCTACCGGTGTTTCCGGGTTTTCCGCTTTAAGTTCATTCAATTCATCTTCGCTCACTTCACCGACATAACCAAAGAGCTGAGATGCCAAAGAATCATAGGGATAGTATCTCAATGGCTCTACATCAATAGTTACGCCAGGCAATTCATGGCGATGTTCTTCAATCATGGTTACGCGGTCCATCGTAATATCCGTGGCCAAGCGAATCGGCTCATAGCCGCCCTTATGGGCTGCAATTTTACTTTGAATCACATCCGGCTTAATGTTAAGCATCGTAGCCAAACGATTAAGTTCGTCCGGATCGATATCTTGACCGGTCGGTACAATGGATACCGTATAAGCCGGCCTTGAACCGGCTACAATCTGACCGTTACGATCATACATGACCCCGCGCGCCGCTGTTACCGACACCATGCGCAGGCGATTGCCTTCTGCCTTGGTATGGTAATATTCACCATCCATAATCTGCAAATAAAATAAGCGAATAATAAGAATAATGAATATAGCGCTGACTATATACATTAAGGCATCAAAACGGCCTTTTTTATTCTTTTTATATAATGCTTCAAGCACGCCGATGCCTCCTTAATTGACTACCAAATATATTCGTCTTTCTCCTCCATATTCCATAAAATTTCATGGATCATGATGCCTAAGAGGCCGTTGAGCCACCAAACAGGCCAAATATGATGCCATAAATACGACCCCACAAGGATATCTTCACGTCCCAGCCAGAGCATGGCAATGCGGAAAATAATATCCGCCAATGTACCTACGGAAACCCAGGCAAAGGTAATATACCACTGCTCTTCATATACGCTGAATGACCAAATACTCACAATATATGCAACGGCAATATACGGGAATAAATGAAGTCCAAAAGAATTCGAAATCAAAATGTCATGGACTAAACCGCCTGTAATAGCGGCCATAAGGCCGATACGACGGCCTTTGAGTAAAGACAATACAATAACCCAAACCAGAATCAAATTCGGTATCCACCCTTGCCTAAAGAGCATGGGCAATACATCGGCTTGAATCAAAAAGGTAAATATACCCATGAGTATGTATATTAGAGTTCTCATTGCTGCGTCGCTCCTTTTACCCCTTCAACTTGGTCACGCTGTGTTTGCGGTACCAATTTTGGAGTTAAGCTTGGCTTATCCAATTCGCCTTCGCGGGAGCGCATAATAACGAATACTTCTTCTACATTACGCAAATCGGCCGATAATTGTACGACTGCATTTTTAACAAAACCTTCCGAGTCATTGTCAATACGAGTTACATGGCCAACCAAGAGGCCCTTCGGATAAATCCCACCGTAACCGGACGTAATCAAGGTGTCACCATTTAGAACGTCACCGTCACGAGCAACGTTTACCAATAGAGGTTCATCCGGATTGCTGCCGTTTCCTTTAACAATTGACGCTACCCGCGATTCCGGACGCTGTACAATAACGCCGATAGCCGTACGTGGGTCAAGTATAGTCTGTACGCGAGCTGAATGAGTGTATACGTCGCTGATAAAACCAACTACCCCACCGGGAATCACGACAGGCATATTCGGTTCCAAACCGTCTTCACTGCCGCGATCAATAGTAAAGGTATTAGTCCAAGTGCCCACATCGCGAGTGACCACAGTAGCTGCCATCATATCAAATTGAGGATGATTGTTTTGAAAAGACAATAACTGGCGTAAACGCATGTTTTCAGCCACTACTTCGTCGTAATTCGTTACGCGTTGCAGTAATTGTGCGTTTTCTTCACGAATGGCGTCCATTTCTTTAGTACCGTTAATAGCCGTATCAATTACGGCAATACCGGTATGAATGGAGCCCAAAAATCGTGAAGCGCCATAAGTAAACGGCGTTGTTACCCGCTCCAGCGGTACCGTTACATACGGAATAGCAGTTCGTTGTTTCCACGCATAGCCTAAGAGCGCTAAAAATACGCAGCATAACCCTACTACGACTATTAACCGTCGTTCTGATGAAAACATTACGCCCTTCCTTTCCGATTTTTCGATGCAATAATAAAACGATCCATCCGTGCAAATTCTTTGGACGCTTGGCCCAAACCGACCGCCACGGCATACCCCGGTTCCGGTGGTACCTGCACAGGAATACCCAACTCTTCACTGATACGCTGACCAAGACCTTCCATAAGTGCCGTCGCACCGGTCAAAGTCATACCGCGTTCCATAATATCCGCCGCCAATTCCGGTGGCGTCTGTTCCACAACAGATTTAATTTCATCGACAATCCGTTGTAATGTGTCCTGCATAACCTGGTAAACTTCCGATTTACGAATAATAATTCGTTTCATCAGACCATTGGCAATATCACGGCCCATGAAAGAAACTTCCAATTCTTCCTGCGGCGGCAACGCCGTTCCCAGTTCCATTTTAATACCTTCCACCGTTTCTACGGCGACCATTACGGAATAGGTATTTTTAATATATTGTAATATAGCTTCATTAAAATCATGACCGCCGATACGTGCGGAGTGAGCAATAACCTTGCCTCCTAAGGACATAACGCCAATATCGGTGGTACCACCGCCAATATCTACAGCCATGCTGCCGCATGCTTCAAATACCGGCAAATTACACCCTAAGGCAGCCGCCACCGGCGCTTCCACCAAGTACGCTTCGCGCGCTCCGGCCTGAATAATAGCGTCCGTCATGGCCCTTTTTTCCACATCCGTAATACCGCAAGGCACGGCCATAATAACACGGGTACGCCCTACCGTCCGAGACGCCTTACTCATAAAGTGGCGTAACATAGTGAGCATAACACGATAATCTACAATAAAACCGTCCCTCAAGGGGCGAAGTTCATCCAGCATGTCAGGGGTTCTAAGCAAAAGTCGTTCCGCATCGGCACCAACAGCTACGATACCTTCCTGTTTCGTATCAGTAGCCACCAGCGACGGTTCGGACAATACGACTCCGCGCCCCTGCACATGTACATGGGTATTCACGGTTCCAATATCTATGCCTAAATCTCGTCCTAAGGACGAAAAAATACGAATCATATGTTTAGTCTCCTTACTTTACTCATCCCTATATTATACTATCGGCAGTAAGGATAAATCAACCAAAACGGCGCTTGTTCTCTAATTATCACGCCCTATTCATACTGCTGTATTTTGTAAAAACAGGCCCTACAAACAAAAATTTCATGGTCAAAAATTCATTGCCGGATGTTCTCTTTTTATACGCAGCCTGCCCTTTTATTATAGCATTTACCGTGAATTCGTTTAGACAATTTTTTCTATAAAGGATTTTTTCACCAAAGGCCTTCGGCAATCTACAACAGCCCTTTTTCACAGAGACTGGTATAGCGGCCATCACCGATAACAACATGATCCAATACGGGAATCCCCATCAGCTTGCCTGCTTTAATAAACAGCTTGGTAATGCCGATATCTTCAGAACTGGGTTCCGGATCACCGGACGGATGGTTATGAATTAAAATGAGGCTTGCTGCATTCGCTTGCATGGCTTGACGAAATACAGTACGCTGTTCCGCCAAACTACCTGTTAAACCGCCGATTGAGATGGTTTCTACATCAATCAATTTATTTTTACAGGTTAAAAAGGCGGCACAGAAATGCTCTTCTTTTTCATAACGCAAGCGCTCCATAATATAGGATGCCACTGCTTTCGGACTACTGAAGTCTTCAAAATGTTCCTTCACTCGCAGCTGACCGAGACGACGCCCCAATTCAATGGCCGCGCAAACGGTAACCGCCTTATCGCGACCGATCCCCTTAATCTTTTGCAAAGCACCTACGGTCGTATCATTCAGACCATAGGCGCCATGACTTACTGTATCAAGGACTTCTTTGGCCAAATCCAATACGGATGACCCCTGTCGCCCCGTTCTGAGTAAAATTGCCAATAACTCAACCGTGCTTACGCCGGCGGCTCCCAAAGTCAAAAATTTTTCACGTGGTTTCTGCCATGGCTGCCATTCTCTGACAACGCCTGTATATGTCTTAATCATATGTCCCCCTAAATCACTAACCTAATTCACTGCCCTAATGCACTCACCTAAATCACTAAGCTAATTTACGCTGTTAGTCCGGCCCCCCATACGCCGTAAATATCGCGCTACCACTTCTACCGGTAGGCCTACCACATTCGTATAAGAACCTTCAATGCGCTCTACTAAGTAAGCCCCCTGCCCCTGTATACCATAAGCACCGGCTTTATCGAGTGGTTCACCGGTAGCCACATAAGCATTTATTTCCGCATCACTAAGCGAGTAAAAAAGAACCTTTGTTACGACGTGAAACACCTCTTGCTTAATTAATTGCTTGTCCCCATCGTAATAACAAAGCGCCACACCGGTCACTACTTCGTGTGTATCATCAGACAATTCTCGCAGCATCTGAGCAGCCTCTTTCTCATTAGCCGGTTTTCCCAACACATGGCCCTTATGAGACACAATCGTATCAGAGCCGATAACCACATAGTCTTGATGGCACCCGGTCTCCGGAACCAGTGCTCCCAAGGCCTTTTCCAAAGCCTGCGCTTCTACCAATTCATAGGGACTCTCAAACTCCTCATTATGTTCTTCATAAGTGCTCGTCACAACTTCAAATTTAATATGTAATTGTTCCAATAAGTCGCGGCGTCTCGGCGACGCCGATGCCAAATATATTTTCATCAGTTATGTTTACCCCCGAATATGCCGTAAACTACAACGCGCAGTACCTCGAAAGGTACTGCGCGAGCATATCATCATTAGATTTTACAATCGTAAATCAGACTATTCTATTACCAGTTTTTCATCACAAGACTTGCAGTAATACGTTTAGTATCACGAGCAATCATGATTTCTTCGTTAGTAGGAACTACGAAGATTTTAACTTTGGAACCTTCTACGCTGATTTCAGTTTCTTTACCGCGTACGTTGTTGCGTTCACGATCAAGACGAGTTCCGAGGTATTCAAGACCGTTACAGATAGCGTCACGGTTACCAATACCGTTTTCACCGATACCGGCTGTAAATACGATTACGTCTACGCCGCCCATAACAGCTGCATAAGCACCGATTGTGGAGCGAACTTTGTAGTGGAACATATCAAGTGCCAACTGAGCACGTTTATTGCCTTCTTCAGCCGCTTCTTCGATAACACGGAAGTCGTTGGACACACCGGAAATACCGAATACACCGGATTTTTTGTTCATGATGGCATCGATTTCATGGTATGTCATATCCCATTTATCCATCAAGAAAGGTACGATTGCAGGGTCGATATCGCCGCAACGAGTACCCATAATCAAACCGGATAATGGGGTGAAGCCCATGGAAGTATCGATGGAACGACCGGCTTTAATAGCAGCCACACTGGAACCGTTACCAAGGTGACAAGAAATGATGCGCAAATCACTCATGTGTTTGCCCATTAATTCAGCTACGCGCTGAGCCACGTATTTATGGCTGGTGCCGTGGAAGCCGTAACGACGAACACCGAGTTCAGTGTATGCTTCGTATGGCAAACCGTAAAGGAATGCTTCAGCAGGCATAGTCTGATGGAAAGCCGTATCGAATACAGCTACCTGAGGTACTTTTGGCATGATAGCTTCGCAAGCTTCGATACCTTGGATGTTTGGTGGGTTATGAAGCGGTGCAATTTTAGCACATTCTTCTAAAGCTTCCATAACGGCCGGTGTAATCAACACGGAGTCAGCAAACTTTTCAGCACCATGAACCACACGATGACCAACTGCATCAATTTCATCCATGGAAGAAATTACGCCGAATTCTGCATCAATCAAGATGTCGAGCAAAATTTTAAGCGCTTGTTTGTGGTCCAAAATTGGTTCTACGCGTTCCAACTTTTCAGCATCCGGACGTTTGTGAGTGAAGATAGCATCTTCCGCACCGATTTTTTCAAATTGTCCTTTAGCTAATACCGCTTCATTGTCCATGTCAATGAGTTGGTATTTTAAAGAAGAACTACCACAGTTTACTACTAAAACATTCATTACTTATCCCTCTTTCTTAGTAATTTGAATTTTTCCTACCACAAGGTCAGAAATCTGAGCTCCCATTGTGCTGTCAACAGGATACTGATAGGTTATATTCCACAATACACCTTTATCGGCAAATGTGTATTGAAAGAAACGAATTTGGATTTTGTTAGCTACCAGTGTAGCTGACGAGGTAAAGGCTTGAACACCGTCTACCGTTTTCATCTCATCCGACCATGTCAAATTGTTGCCGAAGCTTTTTTCATAAAAAGCTTTAGATTCAGCACCATAAGCCGCTGCTGTCGGCAAAGGTTGACCCGCTTTCGGGGAGATGGCTTCAATGGAAACCAGGAAGTTTTTATCGGCCCCTAAATACGTCGTTACAGGATACCCCAACGCATTTTTGGTCGTATTAGGCTGAACGCCTATATCGTAAGGCAAAGCAACGGTAATTTCCGAGTTGCCGCTCTTGATTACTTTATGACCGAAACTATAAGAATCCAATGCATTATCACTGCCACAGCCGCTAATTGCAAGCATCAGCAAAGCCATGCAAAAAACAGTGAACCATTTCTTCATAATATCCCTCGATTCAAAACGTCTGTACAAGTAAAGCGTACGATTAAATTATACCATTCTTTGCAATTACTTGCACGTCTCTTTTTAGACATATTCACTATTATTTTTATTCATATGTATATTTACTGTAATTTTATTGTAAAAATTAAGTTTTTTCAAAAAAATTGCCTCTCAACAACTGCAAATACGCCCTCTCATTCTATGCTATAATGAAATAAATAACACGTAAATTTTCAAAGGAGTAACATTATGAATTGTATCGGAATCATTGCCGAATATAACCCTTTTCACAAAGGGCACGAACATCAACTAAAAGAATTGGCAAAACGCTATCCCGATGCACTGCGCCTTGTTGTTATGAGCGGATCCTTCGTGCAGCGCGGCGAACCGGCTCTTTTTGACAAGTTCACCAGGGCTCGCTGGGCTCTATTAAACGGCGCTCACGCTGTCATCGAACTTCCTACGGTGTACGCTACGGCCAATGCCGAACGGTTTGCTGCCGGCGGAGTCAGATTATTACACCGATTAGGAGCCCGCGCCCTCGCTTTCGGCACCGAAACGGAAGATGCCTCTTTATTGCAAAAAATCGCCCGCCTTAGCCTGAGCAGTACCGTACAAACGGCCTGTCGTGAAGCACTGAAAAATGGTGAATTTTACGGCACCGCTTTACGCCAAGCTATTATTGACGAATGTCCGGATGCGGCGGCTATCGTCAATCAACCAAACGCCTTGCTTGGTCTCGAATACACCAAAGCCATTCAACAATATGGCTTAGCGATGAACATCATCCCCATTTTGCGGGAGGGCGAACATCATAGTGACAAACTCGCAAATAACTGGCCATCCGGCACAGCCTTGCGCCGCCAAATCAGAAATCTCGACTCGCCCACCGTTTTGCCTCCGACGGATATCTTATCCCCCTATATTTCAGCTAATTTACACAACGAATACAAAGAGGCTGTCGAATCGGGCGCTTATTCTGATTTAGCCAGATACTACGACCTCGTGCTCTATGAAAGCCGAAAACAAAGGGCTGCTCAATTAGAGGCATTAGCCGATTTCACAGAAGGTCTCCACCAAACTTGGGCTTCGGTCAGTCAAAAAGCATCTTGGTCGGAAGCGCGGGAGCAATTAAAATCGAAGCGTTATTCCTATGTCCGCCTTGATCGTATGGCTGCTTATACGGTGCTTGGTATTACCCGGGAATTGCAAAACGAAGCTCACGCAGAAGAGCCGCCATATGCACGTCTCCTTGGTTTTACCGATGAGGCCCGACCTTGGCTGCAACGTAAAGAATTTACGGTGCCCCTCATCCAGAAGTGGGCGCCTTTTATAAATATGGCCTCCGGCCTCACCGCTGAACTAGCTTCTCTGGACCAACGAGCTACAGACCTTCAAAAGCTGTGCATGACAAATCCAGCCAAACGGCAGGGTGGCGAAGATTTCTACTTTACCCCTTGGTATATAAAGAAATAAATGTTTTATAGTAATTTATTGCTGCTATGACGTTAAGAAATACAAATACCCAATACGACGTTAAGAAATATAAATACCAAAAGGACATTGCCCAAATAAGGCAATGTCCTTTTATTTGTTATAAACCGAAGTTTCCGGCTATTATCATATTTTCAGGCTTACGAAATGGTAACGCTATCTTCGCCGTCCTGCTCTTTTACATTTACGCGCACGGTTTCCATATGAGATGTAGGAATATTTTTCCCCACATAATCGGCGCGAATCGGCAATTCGCGATGCCCTCGATCAACGAGAACAGCTAATTGAATAGCCCGCGGTCTGCCCACTTCCATTAAGGCATTAAGGGCGGAACGAATGGTTCGCCCCGTATAAAGAACATCATCTACCAAAATAACCAATTTCCCCGTCGTATCTAACGTGAACGGTGGCCCTTCTTTGCCCTTGGTCGTTCTGTCATCACGGTACATAGCCACGTTAATAGTTGCCACATCAATATGCACGCCTTCGATAGCTTCAATCTGAGCTTGTAAGCGCTCCGCTAAATAAATACCGCGCCGTTCAATGCCTAAAATGAGTGCATTTTCCAGGCCTTTATTACGTTCTAAAATTTCATGGCTAATGCGGCGAATGGCTCGCATCATAGCCTGTTCATCCATTAGAATTCGTTTTTCCTGCATAGCTGACTCCTTATACATTATGAGTTTTAGCATAGTCTAAGCAAGCTAAAAAGTCCTCCGGTAATGGCGCTTCAAAATACATATCCTGTCCCGAAATTGGGTGTTTCAAGGCTAAACTAAAGGAATGTAAGGCTTGCCCTTCAATAGGAAAATCCATCTTACGATAGCCGTAGAACGGATCGTTGACCACCGGATGGCCGATATGAGCAAAATGAACGCGAATCTGATGTGTCCGGCCTGTTTCCAGTACACATTGAACCAAGGTGTGTTTGCCGAATCGTTCAACAACCGTGAAATGTGTAATCGCTTCCTTACTGTTTTCAAAGACAACGGCCATTTTCATTCTGTCTTTCGGATGACGTCCGATAGGCGCCTTAATCGTGCCTCGTTCTTCCACAATATTGCCGTGTACCAATGCATAATAGGTACGCGTTGCCGAATGGGCTTTTACCTGTTCAGCCAAACCGATGTGAGCCAAATCATTCTTCGCCGCCATCATGACGCCCGATGTATCTTTATCGAGTCGGTGTACGATGCCCGGGCGAATTTCACCATTAATTCCCGATAAATCCTTACAATGGAATAACAAAGCATTTACGAGTGTGCCCGTATAATTGCCTACCGCCGGATGCACTACCATACCACGCGGTTTATTGATGATAATAATATCGTGATCTTCATAGAGAATATCTAGGGGAATATCTTCCGGTTTTACTTCAACCGCTTGCGGCTTCGGCACTGCCACAAAAATCTTTGAACCGGCCGTAAGCTTTAGATTGCTTTTGGCGGCTTTTTGATTAACCGTAACAGCCCCGCTTTTAATCAATTGTTGTACATAACTGCGAGACCCTTCCATAATCGATGTTAAATATACATCTAGTCGTTCCCCTTCTTTATCGTCCGGAACAGTTAATGTAATCGTCTTATCAATCCCTGTATTACCATCCACTGCTTCCATTGTATCCAAAGTTTCGTCCATATCTTGCAAAGATTCATCCATAGTATGTAAAGTATCTGATTTCATTACTTACCTCCTTCATGCGGTGTTCGCCAAACATGAATCGCCAATAGCACCACACCGACACAAATCCCGATATCGGCTACATTAAAAATGGGCCATATGCGAAAATCAAAGAAATCCACTACGGCGCCCAAGTGATATCGGTCCCAGCCATTGCCCAGAGCACCGCTAACCAATAAGGCGGTCCCCAGTTTTGTAAAAACATCGCCATTCAAAATATATCGACGAAAATACCATAACACACCGAGTAAGACAACGACTATGGCCAAGAAAAAAAGCCGCTGATTTGCCAATATGCCAAAGGCCGCGCCTTTATTTAAAATATATGTCAAATGAAAGACATTAGGTATGACCGGTAGGGATTCCCCCAGCAAGAACGATGCCTGCACCCATTGCTTTGTCAATTGATCTAATACGAACCATGCAATACCAATTATAATATACACTCTATCCATCCTTTATCAGTTTATAGTCTAGTCAATTTATTCTTAAATGCCTGTACGCCATATCATCAGGACATTTCCTTTACTATGTATTATGACATAAAACGCTTGGTTTGGTCTACTCTATATAAAAAAGGGCAAGAAAAAAAGCCCTCTATCTAGAGGGCTTTGAGCATCCAAGATTATTCAGCTGGATGAATAGTGCCTACAGGGCATACGGATTCGCAAGAACCGCAGTCGATGCAAGTTTCATTGATTTCGTATTTGAGTTCGCCTTCGCTGATAGCGCCTACAGGGCATACAGAAGCACAAGAACCACATTTAATACATTCGTCACCGATCAATCTCATAGTTGGACACCTCCACATAATATACCGGATAATTTCTGAATTATCATTTCTTTAAGGAACTTACCTTAACTTTATATTCTCATTATGGCACGATTTTTCCTTCTTGTCAAACTTATGGAGAATGATTTCTTATTATTTTTACGCAAGTTCAATTGACTTATTTACATAGCAGGAATGCCACTTTACAGGTTATTGATAGATATTTTCAATATACATTTTTAAGTCTTTTGTCCAACTATAGGCCCACAGTACATTCTCATTTAAGATGTGAACCATGCTCAATTTCAAATGACTAGCATTATCAATTACTTTTTGCGTTTACTGTGATCTTTAGGGAATTTTATTTTAGGATTCGGTAACCCTAATTCTTGTGAAGCATCACGAATTTGTTCATTCAGCTCTTCCACAATGGTACGCAATCTTTGTTTACGTTTAAATCGACCATCTACTGTAATTTTACTATTATAAAAAACAGCCGCCCCTATAAGCATTAATACTAAGCCGCCTAAAAACATAGGTTCATAAATACTTGGATGTTCAACCAAATATACCATGACTGTACCGGCAGCGATTAAAATAAAACCAATAATGGAGATAGCCAACGGCGGCCGATCCTCCAATTGAATTAACTTACGCCACTCCTCTAAACGGGCGGCTCGTTCATCAATCAGTTCCTTACGTCTTTTGGTTAATTCTTCATGATTCATATTAGCGACTGCCCTCCTCTTCCGTATGTGCTGTATCATCCAACGCGTCAGACGCACCTGATAGTTTCTTAAAATATTCTTCTACCGATTCATCATGCATTACAGCATCACGTCTTGCATAGGAATATAACATGACATCGGCTTGCGGTGCACAGATTCTATCCGGCACAAAGCGATCGAATGCCTCAAAAAACGCCGGGTCGGCTTTTAACAATACACGACCGTTTTTAACCTTCTTACCGTTAACAATGGAATATATTAACGCCCAAATAGGACGATTATCTACGGTTGAGCATTTTCGATATTTATAGCGCAAACGGAACTTACTGATAAATTCGGTCTTATGAGCATACACCCCATCGATCATATTATAAGGAATTTCCATTTTTTTAGTATAAAACAGAATCTTCTCCACAATAATTAATTTATCTTCCGTCAAAAGATACGTATATTGTGCCACCGCGGACTTTAAAATCACAAATAAAGCCACCACTTCAACGAATAACTCGTCCAGTATGATAATTCCCTTCGCAATACTTCTGGAAATCGTCCAGCCCATTGCGGCCAATAATAAAATACAGAAGAAGGCTATAATAAATCCGGCCGTTCTACTCCGTTTCGATTCAGCCTTTCCAAAAATCTTCATAATCATAAACTCCCATAAAAATACCGCTCAATAAAATAAAAAATGTTGAAGCAGCACGTAAAGCGCACCGCCTCAACATTAATTATAAAGTATTTTTTAGTATTATCTCAACTAAAGTTACTTTCTGACCGGTAATTATTTACCAGGGAAGAAAGGCCATACCATTGGAATGATCAAGATACTTACGATGAAGCATACAACGATCAATGGAACACCGGCTTTAACATAGTCCATGAATTTGTATTGACCAGGGCCAAGTACCAATGTGTTTGGAGGCGTACCAACAGGTGTACCGAAAGCACAAGATGCAGCAACGCCGATAGCCATTAATACGGCATGAGGGTCAGCACCCATACCTTTTGCAATTGCGATGCCGATAGGAGCAAGCAATGCACAAGATGCGGTATTGGACATGAACTGAGTCATAACGCAAGATAATAAGAACAATACTGCTGTTGCGAAGTAAGGGCTAGGATCGGAACCCATAACGCCAAGTACTGCGTCAGCGATTAATTGACCGGCACCGGATTTATCCATAGCACCTGCTACAGGCATCATACCTGCGAACAAGAAGATGGTTACCCAGTCAATCGAAGTGTAAGCTTGTTTTTCTTCCAAGCAACCGGTAAGTACGCAAGCTAAAGCACCCATAACAGCTACCAAGCTCAATGGTAAGTTAATACCAATGGATTTCAATGGATCGCCTAAAATCATCAATACGATAACAGTTAAAAGAATTAAACCGGAGTATAATTGTTTCTTAGGATCGTTAGAAATATCTTCAGCAGCTACTTCTTGTTCAACATCACCAACATCGGTAATCTGATGTTTAGGTAAGAAATATTTACCGATGAACATCATGAAAGCGATAGTAGCAACAGTCAAAGGAATGCCAATCCATGCAAATTCAAAAAAACCGAATTGTTCGATACCGGCTTTGGATAAGGCACCGTTAACGATAATGTTTGGAGGTGTGCCAACCATTGTCATGATACCACCAATGCCGGCAGCAAATGCTAATGGCATTAATTGACGGCTGGCAGGAATTTTAGCAACCGCACAGATACCAACTACTACCGGTAATAAAGCAGCAGCTGTACCGGTGTTGGATAAGAATGCAGACATAACGGCTGTAACAGTCATGATTGCGAACATCAAACCGTTTTCACTGGTACCTGCTTTGGATACTACGGTTTCCCCAATTTTCTGGGCTAAACCGGTGTAGAATAGAGCACCGCCTACTACAAACATACCGGCAAATAATACTACGGTACTGTCGGATAAGCCGGAAAAAGCTTCTTTACTACTAATAATTCCCATCAATGCTAACGCAATGGCACCACCTAATGAGGTAATTGCGAGCGGGATAATTTCAGTTACAAAGAAAACCGCCATAACAGCGAGTACGATCAACGTTTGTACTGCAGCATCCATGTAAAGTCATCTCCTTTTAATATTCAATATTCACTAAATCTATTAGTAAACCCCTTAATTTTAGGAAATGAATCTAATTATTCAACTATATAATTTCAGTTATCTGACCGTATATAATCAGAACATAGTCTATCTTAAACTGGGGCTATACATAATACAGACCAAGGATAACTGCCCCAATGACAGCTGCCATGCCTGCCGTTATAAAAATACCCTCCTTAGTTTTAGGATAGCCGAAAAATAAGTGTTCACTAATAAAACCTCGTCGATTAAAGAAGGAATACTTAGTTCGACGTTGGAACCACTGAGACTTACGCTCAGGGCCAATAATTATGGCTACAACAAAAAAGACAATAAGTGCCCACACGAAAGAAATTAAAATTTTCAATTCTATGGAGAACAAGTCAAAATCACCTCTACATTAAATTATAAATGCAACACGATTTATCGATACTAATTGGTAATATCCCCAAAGAATACTTCGAGCAGAACTTATTGTCAAAGTATCTCTTCACATTACTGTAAATCGACAAGAAAAAGCTAACTTTGGGGGAAGAGGCCCCCAAGCCAGCATTTCAATATTTAATTAGTGTGCGCCCAACATGGCAAGCATAGTACCGGCTGCAACTGCAGTACCGATAACGCCGGCTACGTTAGGCCCCATAGCATGCATCAACAAGAAATTAGCAGGATTTGCTTTGGCTCCTACTACCTGAGATACACGAGCTGCCATTGGAACAGCGGATACACCGGCGGAACCAATAAGCGGATTTGTTTTTCCGCCATCCATCATATACATGAGTTTACCGAACAATACGCCACCGGCAGTACCGCAGATGAACGCAACTAAACCTAAGATGATAATCTTAATAGTGTCAATTGTTAAGAAGTGTTCAGCATTCATAGTAAGACCGGTACCTGTTGCTAAGAATATAGTAACTATATTAATCAAAGCGTTTTGAGATGTATCGGATAAACGTTCTGTTACACCGGATTCACGGAATAAGTTACCTAACATCAACATACCTAACAAAGAAGTGATGGATGGTAATAATAAGGAAATAAAGATTGTAGAAAGGATTGGAAATGCAATTTTTTCGAAGTGAGATACTTCACGAAGCTGTTCCATAACAACTGCACGTTCTTTCTGCGTTGTTAGCAATTTCATAACCGGTGGTTGGATTAATGGTACCAAGGACATGTAAGAATAGGCCGCTACAGCGATAGCACCGAGTAATTCAGGTGCCAATTTAGCCGCCAGATAAATAGATGTAGGACCGTCGGCACCACCAATAATACCAATAGCTGCTGCCTGTGGCGCAGTGAAACCAATCACCATAGCACCGGCTAAAGCAACGAATACACCGATTTGAGCTGCTGCCCCTAAGAACAATGTTTTAGGGTTAGCAATTAAAGGACCGAAGTCAGTCATCGCACCTACACCTAAGAAGATAAGCGGAGGGAAGATTTCATTAGCAACCCCGGCACTGATAAGGGCCATAACCCCTTCTTCAAAACCATTGCGAGGGATGTTGGCGAGAATACAACCAAAAGCGATTGGCGAGAGCAATAATGGTTCAAACTCTTTAGCAAAGGCCATGTACAATAATAGTAAACCTACTAAGATCATAACGCCATTGCCCCAGTTGAAGTTGATGAACCCGCTGTCTGTCCAAACGGAAGAGACCGCTACGATAAAGGCATCCATGTGTGATCTCCTTTCTCAGAGAACTTAATTACTGATATAATCAACAATTCACTACAAATATTTTATTAGCCTAAAACTACCATATCTTCGCCGGTAGCTACAGTCTGGTTAGCGGATACGCGAACTTCAGATACAGTAGCGTCCTGTGGAGCGTAGATTTCGTTCTGCATTTTCATAGCTTCAAGAACTAATAAAAGGTCGCCTTTTTTAACTGCTTGACCAGCGGAAACGGCAACAGATAAAATTTTACCAGGCATTGGAGCTTTAACTGTAGTTGCGCCAGCTGCTACAGGAGCTGCTGCTTTAGGAGCCGGAGCTGCTGGAGCTGCTGCAGGTGCTGGAGCCGGAGCTGCTTTAGGTGCAGGAGCTGCTGCTGGAGCTGGAGCTGCGCCGCCAGCTTTTACTTCATTAACTTCAACATCATATACAGTACCATTTACAGTTACGCTAAATTTTTTCATTTTGTTATCCTCCAAACATATAAACTTCAATGCTAATTGCTAATTCTTCATCACAATATTACAATTAACGACTCATGCGCAAACGTCCGTCCAATTTCCAGTTTTGGATGCTAATGCTTGGACGAATACTGGCAATCTGATTAACCGAATAACCCATAGCACTAATAGCGCTAGTGATTACTGCAACTACTTCATCATTGACTTTGTTGCTGCCGGTTTTAGATTCCGTCTTGCTCATGTTTACACCTCCTAGATTACGTTTGACTAGTATCTACCACTTAGTCTGCCATCTAGTGTCCAATTACGGCTGGTCGTAGCCGGACGAATTGATGCAATTTGATCTGACGAGTAACCCATAGCCACGATGGCTCCCGTAATAGCGGCTACTACAGGTTCATCATTAGCTACCACTGGCGCTGCTGCAGTCACAGGAGCAGCTGCTGGCGCTACGCTCTTGGCCGGTTCATTAGGCTTTTTTTTTGTAGGGTCAATTTTATGAGTAATGACCATGATTGCACCTAATACAGCCAACACGGCAAATACGACAGTCATATTGATTGCCATAAATAGCCACGGGTTCATAGCACTTTCGTTTCCTCCCATAATAAATTCCTCTTTCTTTCTAACAACTAAGAATAAGAATTATGATACTCCAAATCAAAACTAAGTTTTACATTCTAAAAATTACAATGGAATGTTACCATGTTTTTTAGCTGCACGAGATTCACTCTTACTTGCAAGCATAGCGAGTGCATTAATAATTGCAGGGCGAGTTACTTTTGGTTCGATTACAGCATCTACGAAACCGCGTTCAGCAGCTTTGTATGGTGTAGCAAATTCTTCAACATATTTGGCAGTTTTTTCATCTTTGTCTGCATCTTTACGGAAGATGATATTAGCTGCACCTGCAGGACCCATAACTGCGATTTCAGATGTAGGCCATGCATATACTTGATCGGCACCGAGGTCTTGAGAACACATAGCGAGATAAGAACCACCGTATGCTTTTCGAGTAATAACAGTAATCTTAGGTACTGTAGCTTCGGAATAAGCGTATAACATTTTCGCACCATGACGAATGATACCGCCCCATTCTTGGTTAGTACCAGGCAAGAAACCAGGAACGTCTACGAAGTTAACGATTGGAATATTGAATGCATCACAGAAGCGGATAAAACGAGAAGATTTATCGGATGCATTAATATCGAGACAACCTGCCATTACTTTTGGCTGGTTAGCAATAATACCTACGCTTTGGCCGTTGAAACGAGCGAAGCATGTAATAATATTAGTTGCATAGAAAGGTTGAACTTCATAGTATTCACCATTATCTACAACAGCAGAGATTACGTCTAACATATTATAAGGCATATTGCTGTTGTCTGGCAATAATGTGTTAAGTTCTTCAGAAATACGGTTTGGATCATCGCCGGTATCAACGAGCGGTACATCTTCCATATTGTTGCTTGGTAAGAAGCTTAACAAGTAACGAATCTGTTGGATGCAATCATCTTCGTCTTCAGCAGCAAAGTGAGCAACACCGGATACACTGTTGTGTGCCATAGCACCACCAAGTGCTTCTGCCGTTACATCTTCAGCCGTTACCGATTTAATTACAGCCGGACCGGTGATGAACATTTGGGAAGTGTTCTTAACCATGTAGATGAAGTCAGTCAATGCAGGAGAATAAACTGCACCGCCTGCGCATGGTCCCATGATTACGGAAATCTGAGGGATAACACCGGATGCGTTGGTATTTTCGAAGAAGATTTTACCATAGCCTGCCAATGCGTCAACAGCTTCCTGAATACGAGCCCCGCCGGAATCGTTGATACCGATAATAGGAGCACCCATTTTCATTGCTAAACGCTGTACTTTAACGATTTTAGCAGCATGCATTTCACCTAAAGAACCGCCTTCTACTGTGAAGTCTTGAGCGAAAGCATACACTAAACGACCATCGATAGTACCCCAACCGGTAACTACACCTTCACCAGGTAATTCTTTTTTGTCTTGACCGAAGTTTACACAACGATGTTTAACAAATTGATCCAATTCAACGAAGCTACCTTCGTCAAACAACTTAGCGATACGTTCACGGGCAGTCATTTTGCCTTTGTTGTGCTGGGATTCAATACGTTTTTCCCCGCCGCCAAGTTTCACAACTTCTAACTTTTTGTGTAATAACTCAATCTTTTCTTGAACTGTTGCCATCACTACACCTCCATAGAGTTTTATATAAATAAATTATATATCTTATATTACTTCATTCTCTGGCAAAGTTCAAGAAGAACGCCACCAGTTGCTTTTGGATGAATGAAAGCAATAGCAGATCCGCCTGCACCGTAGCGAGGTTTTTCATCGATCATGCGAACGCCTTTTTCCATTAAATCAGCGATTGCAGCTTCGATGTTGTCTACACGTAAAGCAACGTGTTGGATACCATTACGGCCACCATTTTTTTCGATAAATTTGCCAATAGGGCCATCAGGAGTAGTGGATTCCAAGAATTCCAATTCAGCGTCGCCACATGGGAAGAAGCTTACTTTTACTTTTTGTTCTTCTACTACTTCATCTTCAGGAAGATGTTCAATACCTAATGTGTTTTTGTAGAATTCTTTAGTTGCTGCTAAGTCACTAACACCAATACCGATGTGATCTACGTTTAATACTTTAAATGCCATGGTTAAAATCTCCTTTGCATTTGATAGGCCTTAGAAGGCTGGTATCATTAAATTTTTAAAACATCTGCCAAGACTTTGTTGACCACTGTATATGGGTCATTTTGACGCTGGTTAACAGCATCAACTTGGCTATTAAAGTCGTCACTCGCTACCACTACATCGGCAACACGACGTCCGATTTGTTCATTAATCATCGCGATAATTTCATTTCTTGTTCTATCCTGACGGCGAACAGTTAATTCGTCGCTGTCTTCCAAGAATTCAAAATGTTCATCCAACGCTTCGACTAATTCATCAACACCTTCGTCTTTGCTCGCAATGGTACGTTTAATAGGAGGACGCCATTTAACCTCACGGGAGTCTAAGTCGAGCATCATTTCAATTTCAACGTTCAGTTTATCACAGCCATCGCGGTCAGCTTTGTTAATGGCGAATACATCGCCGATTTCCAAAATACCGGCCTTAATAGCTTGGATATCATCACCGAGACCCGGTACAAGTACAACCAAAACGCTATCGGCATTTTTGACGATATCGACTTCTGATTGACCAACACCTACGGTTTCAATAATAACAAGATCCATACCGAACGCATCCATCAGCTTAACTGCATCAGATGTTTTCTTAGATAATCCGCCTAAGCTGCCACGAGTACCCATACTGCGAATGAATACATTTTCGTTTAACGTCAAATCATTCATTCGAATACGGTCACCCAAGATGGCACCACCGGAGAACGGACTGGTCGGGTCCACCGCAACGATACCGATTTTTTTACCTTGCTGTAAGTATTGTTTAACAATTTTATCAGTCAAGGTACTCTTACCGGCGCCGGGAGCCCCGGTAACACCTAAAATACGAGCATGACCCGTTTTAGGATAAATCGCTTTCATAATGTCGATTGCTTCATCATATTCACTTTCGACTGCAGTGATGGCTCTCGCCAAGGCCAGTCGGGAACCGTTTAATAGTTCTTTGACTAAATCCATTGGTTGCACCGCCTTCTTATATAGTGACAGGCCCAGACTTGTAAAAATCCGAGCCTGTTACTAAAAAACATCTTATTTTACGTTAGCTTTGATAAATTCGATTACGTCGCCTGTAGGAGTACCAGGAGTAAATACTGCTGCAACGCCTGCTTCTTTAAGACCAGGGATATCAGCATCAGGAATTACGCCGCCGCCTACTACAAGAACGTCGCCCATACCTTTTTCTTTTAACATTTCAACGATTTTAGGGAACAATGTGTTGTGAGCACCGGAAAGAAGGCTCAATGCAACAACATTAACGTCTTCCTGTTCAGCTGCTGCAACAATTTGTTCCGGCGTCTGACGAAGACCAGTATAAATTACTTCAAAACCAGCATCGCGAAGTGCGCGAGCTACAACTTTAGCACCACGGTCATGACCGTCAAGACCTGGTTTTGCTACTAATACACGAATACGTTTTTCTGCCATGATAGATTACCTCCGAACTAATCGTTACGCTAATTATACTTGAGAATTATAACGTGGAGTGAGCTTGGTATTCGCCGAATACTTCACGTAATACGTTACAAATTTCGCCTAATGTTGCATAAGTACGAACTGCATCAAGAATTAATGGCATAAGGTTAACATTTTCATCTTTTGCCCCTTCTTTAAGTGCTGCCAATGCTTTTTCAACTGCAGCGTTGTCGCGTTCTGCACGAACTTGCTGAGTTTTCTTAGCCTGGTTAACACCTACGGAAGCGTCTACGCGAAGAAGACCTTCAACAGGTTTTTCTTCAACCTGGAATTTGTTAACGCCTACGATAGTGCGGAGACCGGATTCAACTTCCATCTGCCATTTGTAAGCGGATTCCTGAATTTCTTTCTGGATGTAACCTTTTTCAATAGCAACTACAGCGCCGCCCATTTCGTCGATTTTCTTAATGTATTCAGCAGCTTCATCATAAATTGCATTAGTCATAGCTTCTACATAGTAGGAACCGCCCAATGGGTCAATTACGTCAGCTAAGCCGGATTCATAAGCAACGATCTGTTGAGTACGAAGAGCAACCTGTACGGAAGCTTCTGTAGGAAGAGCCAAAGCTTCGTCACGGGAGTTAGTATGTAAGGACTGAGTACCACCCATTACAGCAGCGGCAGTCTGTAAAGCTACACGAACGATGTTATTATCAACTTGTTGTGCAGTCAACATGGAACCGGCAGTCTGAGTATGTACACGAAGCATCATGGATTTAGCTTTTTTAGCGCCAAAACGTTCTTTCATGATGTGAGCCCATAAACGACGGGACGCACGGAATTTAGCAACTTCTTCAAGTACGTTGTTATGAGCATTCCAGAAGAAGGATAAACGACCAGCGAAAGCATCAACGTCTAAGCCGGCTTTCAAAGCAGCTTCTACGTAAGCAATACCGTCAGCGATTGTGAAAGCGATTTCCTGCGCAGCAGTGGAACCGGCTTCACGAATATGGTAACCGGAAATGGAGATTGTGTTCCATTTTGGTACATTCTGAGAGCAATATTCGAAAATATTGGTAATCAAGCGCATGGATGGTTTTGGTGGGAAAATGTAAGTACCACGAGCAGCATATTCTTTAAGAATATCGTTCTGGATAGTACCCATCAAAGCGGATGCAGGTACGCCCTGTTTTTCAGCTACTGCAATGTACATAGCAAGAAGAACGGATGCAGGAGCATTGATAGTCATGGAAGTGGAAACTTTACCGAGGTCAATACCGTCGAACAAGATTTCCATATCTTTCAAGGAGTCAATTGCTACCCCTACTTTACCAACTTCGCCTTCAGCCATAGCGTCATCGGAGTCATAACCGATCTGAGTTGGCAAGTCAAATGCACAGCTAAGGCCGGTAGCACCGGATTCGATAAGGTAACGATAACGTTTGTTGGATTCTTCAGCAGTTGCGAAACCGGCATACATACGCATTGTCCAGAAACGGCCACGGTACATTGTAGGTTGTACGCCACGAGTGTAAGGATATTCACCAGGGAATCCTAAATCTCTTTCGTAGTCGAAACCTTCGATGTCAAGTGGAGTGTATAAACGATTGTACTTCAAGTTTTTACGTTCTGGGAATTTAGCAATCTTTTCTGCAACTTCTGCCTCGTATTTGGCGAGATTAGCTTTTAGAGCTTCGTTAGCCATAATTTTCATCATCCTCCTAAATATACCTTTACTTCTTCATGCTTCCAGTTTCTTGGAAACGTTTATGCCAAGAAAGAGCTTCGTCGAGCAAAATCGGTGTATGGGCGTGTTTTGTCGCTACAATGGCTCTTTCGAGGTAATCTTCTAACATTGGTTTGTAATCCGGATGTGCACAGTTTTTAATGATTAAGCGAGCACGTTCTTCAGGTGACAAACCACGGCAGTCAGCCACACCTTGTTCAGTACAGAATACCATTACATCGTGTTCTGTATGGTCAATGTGCGAGCACATTGGAACAACGGAGCTGATAGCACCATCTTTCGCTACCGAATTAGTACAGAAGATGGAGATATATGCGTTACGAGCGAAGTCGCCGGAACCGCCGATACCGTTCATCATCTTGCTACCCATGATATGAGTGGAGTTTACATTACCAAAAATATCAAATTCAATAGCTGTATTCATAGCAATAACGCCAAGGCGTCGAGCTAATTCAGGACTATTGGAAAGTTCTTGCGGACGAAGAATAATTTTCTTCGAGTACAAATCAACGTTGTCATAGAAACGTTTTAAGCCGTCCGGAGATGGCGACAATGCCGTACCGGAACATACTTCAACTTTACCGGCATCAATAAGATCAAACATACCATCTTGAATTACTTCGGTAAAGATTGAAAGATTAGTGAACGGACCTTGTGCCAAACCACTGATAACAGCATTTGCTACCGAACCTACACCGGATTGTAACGGTAATAAATTCTTAGGTAAACGGCCATGTTTAATTTCATTCTGGAAGAATTCGATTAAATGTTGGCTCATTGCTTTAGCATCATCATCAATAGCTGCCAAAGGACGAGTTTTATCGGTAATATCGCAAGGTACGATAGCTACGATTTTTTCAGGATCACATGGGATATAAGGAGTACCCACACGGTTACCAGGGCCTGTAATAGGCAATGGTTGACGATATGGAGGATCCAATGGTTCGTAGATATCATGCATACCTACTAAACTCATAGGTTGCGATACATTGACTTCAACAATAACTTTCTTAGCTTTATGAATGTAGGTAGGTGTGTTACCAACCGATGTGGAAGGAATAATACCACCGTCTTCACGGATACATACAGCTTCTACGATGGCTACATCGCAGTCGCCAAAGAAACCATAGCGAACATTCTGAGCTACATGGCTGAGATGCATATCATTATAACGTACTTTCGCAGCGTTCAATGCTTTACGCATATCACCATTTGTCTGGTAAGGGAAACGACGGGCAATCCCATTAACTCGAACTAAAGCACCATCAGCTTCATCACCAACTGAAGCGCCTGTCCACAAGTCAATTTGAAATGGATCGCTTTCCATTCGTTTAGCTAAGGCCAAAGGAACTGCTTTCGGATAACCGGATGGGGTAAAACCACTAATACCCACATGGTCGCCCGGGTTGATCAACAAAGCTGCTTCTTCAGCTGTAACGATTTTAGCTTGAAGAGCACTGCCTTGTACGCGATCGAGGATGTTAATCATCACTACCATCTCCTTTAAAAAGTTTGAATGACATTAAATTGTACTTCCGCATTCCAACACTAATACATATTCGACAAAAGTTTAAAATATCCTCTTTTTTTGTGAATATTTTTTTATTTTTACTCACAGTTTACCGTATCGAAAATCTTCTCTTTCATCGACATAATTAGATGTTGTTTAAAGAATTATACTTCAAACTATGGCTAAGTTTAGAAGAATTATTTTTCTTTGTCAACCAATATGCATAAATGATATTTCATATACAAAAAAGTATAGGTATGATGAATTAATCTCATCATAC
>NZ_RQUX01000010.1 GCF_003992115.1 Veillonella ratti | reverse complement strand
ATATTGTATTTCTATTCATTTCTCAACATAAGAAGAACCTTCAAATAATTACAAGAGAAATATATTTCAACAAAATCAACAGGATATCAAATCAAAATATCAAAAATATTATCATTATTAAATAATAGTTCAAAAGAAAAATCTACCACTAGATAAAAGCGGATAGTTCAAACCGAACTATCCGCTTTTATCTAATGGTGACCCAGGAGAGATTCGAACTCCCGACCCACGGCTTAGAAGGCCGTTGCTCTATCCAACTGAGCTACTGGACCATATTCAATTACGAGCGATAAATAGAGTCTCTCTAAAAATCACTGTATACTATTATACACCAAACTTTGTAAAAAAATCAATTCTCTTCAATAAATTCTTTACGCAGTTTACATAACCAAAGTTAGCTTCTAAACAATAAAAAAATCCGCAGTCATCAGACTGCGGTAATGTTTCTAATAAGTGGAGCGGGTGAAGGGAATCGAACCCTCGCGACCAGCTTGGAAGGCTGGGGCTCTACCATTGAGCTACACCCGCATAAAAAAATGGTCGGGGCAGCAGGATTCGAACCTGCGACCCCCTGGTCCCAAGCCAGGTGCGCTACCAAACTGCGCTATGCCCCGATATATAAAGAATACTATTCTTTTCGCTGTTGTTACTAGCTTCGTTCTCAACAACAAAGCTATTGTATCATACCACGCAAATGTGCGCAAGTACTTTTTTATAATTTTTTTACAATTTTTGCAAAAAACTTTACAACATCAAAAATCATCAAGAATCGTCAGTATTCTTCATACACTATCATACTTATATTTTAGTTTTAAGCCATCCTTGTGTCAGCATCCCCATCCCCATAGCGAGGGCTATCGGGAAGAATAATTCCACTGAAAAGCGCGATAATTCGAGCATAAATACTGCCGAAGTAAGCGGCATTTTTTGAGCCAGACCGAGGAATACTACGGCGCCTAAAAACGCACTGAGCCCGACGGAAATCGGTCCGATCGCAAAATTCCACGCAATGGCCACCACGAGTGCTAAAGTACTCCCGAGCATCATAGATGGTGTAATTTTACCGCCATAGGCACCAACGCCCATAGCAAGTAAAACGGCCGCCCATTTAGCCGCAAAAAGGCCCAAGCCGTATTCCCAAGGTACGAGATGAGCAAAGGTGAGCTGATTCCCCGGTTTACCGTTCCCCAAGATGGCCGGAAAGTACACAGACATAAGTCCTACGAAGCCAAAGGCAATCACAGAGAACAGAATCATCTTAGGATTTGTCCGATCGAGTTTAGGCAGTTTAGCCTGCGATTTATCAAAAAAGACAACGGCCACGCCAATAATAATGCCAATCAGTACGGCAAATTCGGCAAAGTTACCTATCATAACGGGTTGCGGCATATCGTATTGAACCGTGTCACCAAGGCCTAAACGAACCACAAAGGTGGCGATACCGCAGGCGATAAAAGCAGAGCTCAAGGCTCTCACGTTCCATGTCAAAAGCAAGGTTTCCAATACGAAAATTGTAGCCGACACAGGCGAGTTGTACACGGCTGCCAAGCCGGCACCGGAAGCACAAGCAATGAGGAGTGACCGGTTTTCATTGGTCAGTTTTACATAGCGCATCACCCAGGTGATAAGCGCCGATGTTGCTTCACGAGGCGCTACTTCCCGGCCCAGTGGCGACCCCATAGCTACGGTTACAATTTGCAGCGTAGAGTGAAGCAATGTTGTTACCGGCGGCATTTCTTTTGTCACGTCTTTAACCGCATCCTTGACTTCAACCAGCTTACCGCCATAACGGTGAATCAGTACCCACCCGATTCCTCCTACCAGGCCACATGCCAACAGTGCCCAGATACGACGCTCACCACTTGCCTGCGCTACGCCCACACCAAAACTTAAATGCTCAGCAGCACTGTAGCCAAAGGTAAGATGCTGAATCACATGCAATAAATTAGTAAATATTATGCCCACGATACCGGCAAAAATACCGACCAATACGACTAACCCAAATACTTTACGCTCTAACATACCAAACTCCTACACCTGTATTACTTCGTTTGACTTAAAATCTAAGAATTACATTCCTATTATAACACCTAAAATCCCTTTTCCGGTTTGCTGTACAACTTATTTACATCCTGCACAAGTTTTTACAAATCACAGTCGGATTATTTATTTTAAAAACCTGTAGCAAAATACACTTATTTCTTATTTATCAGCCTTTATTCGGCTTCATTTCAATCAACGCATTCACCACTGTCACCTGCGAAATATGTTCACCCGCTTCATTGGTCACTTTAATTTCCCACACATGGCTACGTTTGCCGCCATGCAGCAAGGTGCCTTCAGCCAACAATTTCCCCACAGGTTTCGTCGCTTTTAAATGATGAGCCGTAATCGTCTGGCCCACGCCCACATAGTCCCCCTTTCCCATGAGATTGCTGGCCATACCGGCAATCGCTTCACAGTACGCAAGTGTAGCGCCACCATTTAGAAATCCGAACGGTTGCGCATGAAACTCGCTCATGGTCATGGCACTTTCAAAACCCGTTCCCGTTAAATTCACATGATCTATGTTAAGCTGATCAACGAGTGTCATTAATATCCTTCCTTTCCAAAACTTTATTCAAAAACAATCTTATCTAGCGTATATTCATCAAGCACCGCTTCATCGATATCTGTTCCGAGGCCCGGTTTAAAATCTACCGCCAAGCTTCCTTTTGAAAACTCAATGGGCGTGGTAATAATATCTTTTTCAAAATAACGGCTCATATCCGACAAATCGCCGGCCATCCAAGTATCTACCAGGGTGGCCAATTGCACATGCATATATTTTGAAACGCCGCTTTCCACCATGCTACCAATCCAAAAGCCGATATTATGGCTACGGCAATAGTCTAGGCAACGTACCGTTTCACGAAGGCCGCCCAAACGACCGACCTTAATATTCAGCACATCGAGCCAACCGGTTGCGTACATCGCTTTTAACTCCGCTAAGGATTGCACGCTTTCGTCAAAACAAAGGGGTGTTTTGATGGTCTTGCGCAGTTCTTTAGGTAGTGAGCTATACACTTCGGTGCTTTTATAGTTTCCGGCTTCATCCTTTGCCATAAAAGGTTCTTCCAAAGAACACAAATTGTACGGATTTAATGCGATAATTTCATCGGCCTGTTCCGGTAAAAAGCTACAGTTCGCATCACCGGCCAAGATAATATCCGGATGTGCTTTGCGCACAGCGGCTACCCGTGCTACCGCATCACCGGGCTTCAGTTTTAACTTAATACGCTTACAACCTTTCGCCACATGGGCATCCACGGCCTTCAGGAGGTTGGGAAGCGGCATATCACCGAGCACTACCCCGGATTCAATGGTATTATGTTTTTTGCCGGGCACTAAAGTTCCGATAGTCGATACGCCCTGTTCACCACAATAGGCATGGAGCAAGGCGTTTTCAAGACCGGCCCACGCCATAGGGTATTGAGCCCGCAACGTATCGCCCGTCAAAGGCTGTGACACACCACGCTCAGCAGCCCTCAATACAGCACAATCACCATGCCCTAATGTATCATAACCGGCAGCCTCCGAGACATCCCGTCCAACAGATTCCATATCACGAATTAAATCATACATAGTCCAAGACCCGGTCAGCGTTTTACCTACAAAAAACGGCAGCCACGCCGTCAACAGTATGTCTTTACTCTTGGTCAACGTTTCTGCCGTATAAAAAGGCTCCGTAAACGCCACCACTTCGCCGTAGCCGGTATAACCCGACGACGTGGTGACCCCTACGATAAGACTTTCTCTATGGGATAAGGCGCCTTGGGACGTACGAAAGGTAAAGCGCATCGGTAAACCAATGTGCCGCAACGTAAGCTTAGTTATCGTCATCTCATGAGTCATCGTTCGTCCCTCGCCCTAAAACAATATTAACATTAGCGACACTACCGCCTTATTTTACAGACGATAAAGCCCTAAAAATTTTACATATCCGCCGCTTCATCAATGAGTGTACGGCGCATAATTTTACCGGAATTGTTACGCGGCAATTTAGCCAAACGACAAATGGCCTTTGGCAGTTTATAACGGCCCAGGTTTTCACTTAAATGCTCTTTAACCGCTTTTACACTGGCTTCGCCGGCATAGTAGAGAATCGGCACCTGACCCCAGCGCTCGTCTTCTTTAGGCACGACGGCACATTCCGTCACGCCCGGCAAGCGATAGAGGCAATCTTCCAGTTCCTTCGGATAGATATTTTCACCGCCGGAAATAATAATATCCTGGCGACGATTCACAATATATAAATAGCCGTCTTCATCCATGTAGCCCATATCGTCGGTATTGAAAAAGCCAACAATCGGCGGTTTGCCGAGGTAGCCCGTCATGAGCATGGGCGACTGCAGCCAAATTTCACCAATACCCGTTTCATCGGGATTGCGCACTTCAATAACAACACCCGGTAACGGCTTGCCCACAGCCTGACGTTTATCCGGATGAGCCAATACATTCACCGTCGCACTTTGGGCGAAGGTTTCCGTCATGCCGTAGGTCTTAAAAATCGGCATGTCTTTAGCTAAGCAGTTCTCCACCAACGCATCGGGAATAAACTCACCACCGAGGAGCACCACGCGTAAGGCGTGAGTGTCAATGCGGTCAATGATACGTTGTAAGACCGTAGGCACCAAGGATACCATGGTCAGTTTACCGGATGTAATGCCGGCAATAACCCTGGCTTCGTCAAATGACGACATAATCGTAGCCGCCGTGCCGTTATATAATGTCCGCAAAATAATAGACAAGCCCGATACATGAAACATTGGTAACACAGTGAGCCAATTATCGGTTGGAGCTACGCCCAACACTTTGGCCGAAGCCTTTACATGGGCTTCAATTTGCCCCCAACGAAGTGGCACGGATTTAACGGAGCCGGTCGTGGCGCTGGTGTTCATAATGGCCGCTATGGCCTGATCCATGAGCGGCGGCACCAAGAGGCCTTCAAAGCATTGCACGAGCCTTGTGCGGGAAGTTTCATCCATAGGCGGCAAGGCACCCCAGGTACGCCAAGCTACTTCGTTCACCGCACTGTGATGGGGCCGGCAAAAACGACCGTTACAGGTTGCTTCCACCCGTTCCTGCACCGTCGGCGATGCAAAGATTAAATGCACGCCCAAGTCGAGGGCTTGCTGTTCCTGCTCCTGTACGGTGAGGTGCGGATTTACTAAAAATACTTCTTTCCCTAAGGACCATAACGCGAAGAGCATCACCGCCATGTCCACCGAGTTTTCACTGCAAAGACCGATGCGGTTCTCACCACGCACTACGGCCGACAAAAAGCCGGCCTGCAGTACGGTGCGCTCATATATCGTTTTATAAGTATAGCCATCAAGAAAGGGCTGATTGGGAGTTGCTTGCGCCCGCTCTCGTAACCATCGCATAGTTAAAACGTCCTCCTATCAAGGGAATTTAGGGAATTGTTTAAAATTAGGTTTACGTTTTTCTTTGAACGCATCGCGACCTTCTTTGGCTTCGTCGGTTGTATAGAACATGAGGGTCGCATCGCCGCCGAACTGCTGTAAACCGGCAAGACCGTCCGTATCAGCGTTGAAGGACGCTTTTAAGAAACGAAGGGCCATTGGGGATAATTGAAGGATTTCTTCACACCATTTAACGGTTTCTTCTTCCAATTGGTCAAATGGCACTACCGTATTAACAAGACCCATGTCGAGGGCTTCCTGCGCGGTGTATTGACGGCATAAGAACCAGATTTCACGGGCTTTTTTATGACCTACCAAACGAGCGAGGTAGCCGGCACCATAACCGGCATCGAAGGAGCCTACGCGCGGGCCGGTCTGGCCGAATTTAGCGTTTTCAGAAGCAATGGACAAGTCGCATACGATGTGAAGTACATGTCCGCCGCCGATAGCATAACCGTTAACCATGGCGATAACCGGTTTTGGCGTGATGCGGATTAAGTGTTGCAAATCGAGCACGTTAAGGCGTGGAATACGGTCTTCACCGACATAACCACCGTTGCCACGTACGCTCTGGTCCCCGCCGGAGCAGAATGCTTCTTTGTTCACGTCACCGCCGTGGTTAGCACCGGTTAAAATAATTACGCCCACTTCCGTGTCATCACGAGCAATGGTGAACGCGTCGATGAGTTCTACCACTGTTTTAGGGCGGAACGCATTGCGGATTTCAGGACGATTAATGGTGATTTTGGCAATGCCGTTATACGTTTCATAAATTACATCTTCATAACCGCGATCCAATACTTGCCAATCAAACTTGCTCATAATAGCCTCCTTTTTAAAACTCTGCCGACCGTATTTCAATTGCAATCGGCAACGCTAGCTACATTAATATACATCTAAAAAGCACATAAAGTCTTGATAGTTAACAGCTAATCAACTGATGTTTTTGTCATTATAGTCTGACAAAAACAAATTTACTATATCATTAAATTCATCGGGCATTTCGGTGTGCACATTGTGCCCCGCCTCAGGGACCGACACATGAGCCGAGTTTTCACAAAAACCGAAAATTGTCTTCCCTATGTCATCATACTTTGTATCAAGTGCCCCCGATACGTAAAGGATTTCCATTTCCAAATCGGCAATCTTATTGCCTACGTATGGCGTCATGCCCTGACCGGTGCCGCGTAAAGTATGGGCGAGCACCTCCGGCGTGTTGCTGAGACGGCGCTCTTTAATGGTGTGCTGCACCGCCGGTGATAGTTTTTGCTGAGTCGCAAAAATAGGCAGTTTTGACCACATCGCTTCAAACCATTCAATGGAGTGGGTCTCAATTTTGTGGGCCAACACTTCATCGGCAGCCGCCCGTTCCTGTCGCTCATTAATATCTTCAATGCCCGCTGACGCGGATTCCAATACAAGGAACATTAACCGTGACGGTTCGTACATAGCCGCATACTGCAAGGCCATGCGACCGCCCATGGAGTACCCCATAATACCGTAAGGTTCTTCACCTACCAAGGTGTGAATCAAAGTATATAAATGACGCAGCACCGTATCAAATTGATACAGCACCGGATTGTGCGACCGATCCGATACACCGTGGCCCAAAAAGTCCACACAATAGAGACGAAAACCTGGGAGATTCAATTTATCCCACGTGTCACCGGCTTCGCCGAAGCCGTGGAGACAGATAAGAGGCATGCCCTCTCCCCGCAGGGCCACGTGATAAGACACGTTGTCGATACTTATATATACATCATCGGCCGCTTCCAGCACAGCCGTAATCTCTTCTCGATCACCTTGATCGTACATTGATGTTTCATCAAGACTGTCAAAGTCATTTTTCATACACAGTTACCGTATACTTTCTGTGAAGTTCACGACTCACTTCACGATTTGTTTTTACTTCCAATAAATGGATACCGCCCGCTTTCATGGCGCGCACTACATTATCTTCAAAGTTTTCATAGCTCGTCACTGCCTGATAGTGAATGCCCATCAAATCAGCCAGGGCACTGTAGTTCAGGCCTTGCGGCGTTCCAAATAAATATTCGAAATTGTCGATGCCTTTTTGCGGTAAATATTCAAAAATACCGCCCCCATCGTTATTAAATAATACAATTACTAAGTTCAGACCTTCATTTTTACCCATCACAAGACCGTTCAGGTCATGGAAGAAGGATAAATCGCCCGTCACGAGCAAAGTCTGTTCACCTAAAGCGGCCGCAATCCCCAACGCTGTCGATTCGGTGCCGTCGATACCATTGATACCACGATTTCCGAACACGCGCGTATTCGGTTTACCTTGGCGCCAGAAATAATCGAAATCACGAATCGGCATACTGTTGGCCACCACCACATTCACCGTCTGCGGTGCCCCGTGTTTGATAAAGGTTCGCTCATCGAGACCGTCGTTCATGAGGGAGACAAACTTGCCCTCAAAGAGGGTTTTTTCTTCCCTAACTCGGGCCATGGAAAGGCTCGTTCTATATTGTGCTTTCAGCCAACTTTTCGTATAAGCATTGTCGCTTAATTTCTTATGGAGATTTTCCTTAGCCTTTAAAAAGGTCCTCAACTCGCCTTTGGTGGTTAAGAGATTATCAATCATCTCCGGCGCCCATAAGGTATAAATCAACTGCTTTGCCACATCCAAGGCAAAAGCAACGGGGTCGCATTGAATAACACGGTTCGTCGTTACCGTACCGTTGCGATACCCGGCCCCGGCATCAATCTGATAACAAACAGCTACTGAATGTTTTTTGATGAATTGTTGCAATCGTTTTGAAACCGGCATTTGCCCCAGCATCAAGATGTACTCCGGTGCCAACGCCCCTTGCCATTCCTCATTACTCAAAAACGCATCATACTTGTCGATAATGAGCGGATGATTCAAAGCTCTTACCGGTGACAGGGGATCAGCCAGTACGGGCGCTTCCAAAGCTTCACCTAAGGCCAGTATGGCCGTGCCATAGGCATTGTTGATTACGTTTTTAGGATTATCATAAAAACCGGGCCGAATTTCTACACCTTGGCAAAATTCAAAGCCATTGCCGTAACCGTTAGCTCGGTAGTACTCATCATCACCATCGCGTCCCGTAGCGGGACCACATAAAATAATGCCTTTACGACCTTTAAATTCTTCAATCAAGGTCTTTAATGCCTTTTCACTGAGACGCATAATCCCCGTTTGAGTTACAAAGCGCTTAGCTCCGCTCAATCGGCCTTTAGCAAACTGCTCGGCGCTCGTATCCGGCACCAAAGGTTCACGAAGGGGTACGTTAATATGTACCGGTCCCGGTACCACATCCATGGCTTTCATATAGGCCCTTTGAATTACTTGACGCGCATACAGCGACGACTCAAGAGCGCCACTGCCGGCAATATCGGGGCTGAGGGTTTCAAAATGATGCACGAAAGAACCGAAGAGTTTTACTTGGTCCATCGTTTGCGGTGCCCCTACAAACTGTGCTTCCGGCGGACGATCCGCAGTGAGCACGATTAAAGGCACACGGCTGTGAAACGCTTCAATAACGGCCGGAAAATAATGAGCGCCTGCCGATCCGGAGGTGCATACCAAAGCCACCGGTGTATGCAAACGTTTTGCCAAACCGAGGGCAAAAAAGCCTGCCGAACGTTCATCAATATTCATATATGTTTTGTAGCCGCCGTGAGCCATGAATGGTACGGCCATACTCGTTGAGCGAGATCCCCCGCTGAAAACTACATGGCGCACACCAAGTTCAAAAAGCTCATCCACTGCGGCTGCTATATATTCGTTCATCCTGCACCTCCATGAAAACAACGACTACTACACGTATCCTGCTTTTTTATTTTATCATAATCTTCGATATACGCCTATAACCGGCTGGTTCAAAGAGCCTTTAACCACGAAGACCCCTTGTTACCCTCACAGCTGTAGGCCTAAGCCACTTACAAAGCACGCATAATAGTTTGTAATTTAGTCATTGTTTCCTTATATTCCGATTCGCAATCGGAATCGGCCACGACACCGCAACCCGCATAGGCATACAATGTCTTACCATGAATTAGAGCCGAACGAATGCCTACGATTAAGAGTCCGTCGCCCGCTTCACGGAAAAGTGGCGTATTCCCGCAAACCCAACCGATAGGTGCCGCATATAAGCCCCGTTCATACGGCTCATATTGCTGTAAAAGGTCCAACGCCGCTGCCCGCGGCTCACCGCCCATGGCCGGTGTCGGATGCAGAGCTTTAGCCATGGTCAAAATAGAATGCTCCGTATCATGACCGTAGAGTAAGGTGCGCAAGTGATACAAATTTGGTAATTCCATAATATGCGTATCTTTCACTTCCACCCTATCACACAAATCACTCATGGTCGCTTTAATCATATCCACCACAATATTGTGTTCATAGCGGTTTTTAGCATCCGCCAAGAGGCGCGCCCCTTGATCATGAATGTCATCTTTTTTCATCGTACCGGCTAAGGCATAGCTCATGAAGTCCTGACCGCGTTTACGCACCAATACTTCCGGCGATGCGCCGAGAAATACGGCATCCCCCTTGTTATAGGCAAAAATAAAAGCCCCCTGGTTCTGCGCCACTAAGCGACCGATAATCGAGGTACTGTCAAAGGGTGTATCGCTTTCCAGCGTCACTTTACGTGAAGCCACTACTTTCGTCACTTCGCCCGATGCAATACCTTCTTGAATATGACTGAACAACATCTGCCATGCTTCATAATCGTCGGCCCCCGCTTCGCGATAGCTGTGTGCTACCGGCTTGATTATTTCCGATTCAACAACCGGTGGCTCTGCAGCGGCGGTTACCCAATAGGCACGCCCTTCTTCCTGTACATAGTAATGGGTGAAAACAACCAATTCATTCCCCATGTTTTGCCACGCTTCATCGTTGACCGTCTCAAAAAAAGTCTGACCGTACCAAGCCCACGGATACTCCGGTAATTCCGCTTCCGTAATACTCTTAACACGGCCGGCCGCCACGATAACGCGATTAACCTGCGTATCATGCCAATAGACCCTTTCCTCGCCCTCAAAATGTTGCCAAACAGCTAAGGGTTCCCATATATCTGTTGGAAAGATTGTATATTTCATAAACTTCCTCATTCATAAATAACTTTAACATCTTATTATACCACTCTCACCAGGCAAAAGAAAATGTCTCTCATAATGCGACTTACCAGGATTTTCAACTGCTTCACATAACAAATATTTCCCATTACAAAATTAAACCACTGCCATAAAATTAAGTCTGCCAGCATTGTATTTACATAACAAAATAAAACCGCCTTTGCAGGCGGTTTTTACTTTTAACCCTACGGCTATTCTGTTTTTACTGATGGGATACGTGCTCAATCCCCTGACTGAGAAGCATAACCACGTGTTCGTCATTAAGGCTGTAGTACACGGTTTTCCCTTCCTTACGAAATGCTACCAAGCGCGCTTGGCGCAACACTCGCAATTGGTGCGAAATAGCGGATTGCCCCATACCCATGGCTTCAGCAATATCCGTTACGCACATTTCTTTATTCAATAATTGCTGCACGATGCGAATCCGCGTAGGATCTCCCAGCACTTTAAACAAATCAGCCAATTCTTGCACATCTACTTGTGCATGAGCAACATCCATACTTAACTCCTATTACACCATTTATATTCTTACGTTCTAATACTTATAGACTTCTATTTGCTAAGGATTACTTAAAGCTTTCATAGTCTGTTTAATTATTATATAACGAAACAAACAAATTTAACCAGTTTAATTTTGACCCGCCCCATCAATGGCAGCCGTTGCTTCAGCAGTCGCCTGCGGTTCACCGATTTGATTGATTGGTGTGCGGCTGTCAATTTCCTGTTGTGCTTCACTCTCAGGTGTAGCCAACTCTAAAGGCACACCGCGCGAATATACGCCCGTAACGATACCGTAACCGTCTTTAATTTTAAGCGTAGCCAATAAAGTCCCTTTATAGGTCGTGTAAAAATCAGGATTTACTTTATTTAAATCCAAAGTCACACGATTAAACAATAGTTTAAATTCTACATCCGTATTTTCTACACGAGTTACGCGCGCAAAAATATAATCGCCTGTGGTCGGCTTTTTATCGGACACGCCGGTTACTTCCAAGATGCCGTTCGGCTTAGCCGTTACCCACACATATACTTCCTGGTCATGCACCGGCAAACGACCGCCCTGCCATGGTCCGCGACTACCTAAAAATCTGACTTCCAAATAATCGGACGGAATCCACCCGGCTGTACGCGACAAGGACACGGGCCATTGATATTCACCGCCACCTTGCAACAAAGAGGTGGAACGATGTTGAATAAAAAACGGCGATAACAAAGTACAAATACCGACTACAATAAAGAGGATCCATTTTATATAAACTCTATTGCGCATCAGAGGTTTCCCCCTTTCGTGCCGTCGTTTTATCAGAACTTTCAGTGGCCGCCGATTCCTGATTACGAGCAGTATAGGCCATATTACCGGCTTCCGTAACAGTAGCAGAATTCGCTGCGTCCGCGCCCGTTCGAGCATCGCCGGCAACACTCGTATAATTACCGGCCGGTTCAGTATGTTCACCGGTATCCGTCACTTCAATATGTTCATCATCACCCAAGGTTTGGCGACGACGTAAACGTCGATTGGCTCTGGCTACCGACGTATTCACCTGCGCCTGTTGTGATTGCTTACGCCACATGTAGAACAGGTTAACCGCAAAAATAGCTACGCCTGTTACCATAAAGGTAAAACCGCGTTCAACAAAGGAAAACGTAGGATCAAAGAAGCGCGCCGCAATCATGGCTAAGAAGGTAAAAATACAACCATTTACCAAACCTACACGTTTGGTTACCGTACCTTGCCACAAGAGGACGATGGCCAATAACACTACATATACATTAAATAGGATAGAACCGGTTAGCGGTGTCATGCCCCAATGAACAGACAACATCAAAAGCCCTACTACGATAGGGCAAAACGTGATTAAAAGGTCCGTGCCCATTCGTTTTTGCCAAAGTGCATTTAAGCCGCCCGCAACCAAAATTAGGGCAACTATGCCTAAGCCGATACTGAGCCAATCAGCCGAAGCCGCCGCTTCTTCCTGCCAGGTACTGATAAATGTACCATATACGACCACATACATGAGGCCGAGTACCCCGATACCGCGGAACGGCAAAGACCAGAGGCCCTGTTCGCGGGACAAGCTGCCTAAGGCATAAGTGGCCGCCGATAAGGACGCTACAAAGAATAGACCGAGCGATAAATTATACGACGTAATGGTAAAAAAGAACGCCCCAAAAATAGCCGCCACATAGGCCCATGAGAGCCACAAAGTAGACAAATATGAGCGTGTGCGTTTACGTAACTGCTCCGCAAAGAACGGACTGCCCGCTGCCAGAAGAAGCCATAACCAAACAGGTTCACCCCACATGGTAACTTCCCGCGCCGATACACTCCATAAAAGGCCAATTAACAGATAGGCCATCATGGTGAAACCGGATCCCAACAGATATATGACCGGCAAGGTGAGCAGCATTATGATGAGTGCATAAAAGCCCCAGCCTTCACCCGTATAATAGGTATCGCTCATGAGCACCGTCGATATGGTAAGGGCCGCCACATAAAAAAGCCCTATGCCTTCCGCATAGATGCTCCCCCTAGGCGCCTTCCAAAGCCCTAAGCCTAAAGCGATAACCGCCAAGAGCAAGAGCGCAATACACCAGTCCATACGACCGGCCGGCGAAAAGCTGTACCAATAGCCGGCAAAGAGTAAAAATACACCTAAACTCGTTAACAACAACCCTAATAATAACACCAATAACCTTCTGAGCGAAGGCCCCTGATTGGTGTCTACGGTACCATAAAACACGCGCATCTGTGCAGCATGTTCTTTAGAAATCCAGCCCTTTGCCTCCCACTCGGGCAGTTGTTCATGAAGCCAAACAATCCGTTGTTTATTCATAGTACCTCCATTCTAAAAAGAGGCTTTGCCCCTTGGCGAGCAAAGCCCCTCATATGTGACTATTTATTTGACAACGAGCACCGGGCAAGTAGAATGACTGGTTACATAGCTACTTACACTGCCCATAAATAACCCTTTCAAAGGTCCAAGGCCTCGGCTACCCATTACGATTAAGTCGGCATTAAACTTCTTAGCTACCGCTAATACAGCCGGACCGGGAGAGCCTACTTCAAATACATTTTTAACAGCAATATCGGCAGGTACGTCTTTGGAAACGTCTTCCAAAATCTTTTTACCTGTTTCTTCCATGTCTTCCGCGATTTGTTCCGATACATAACCGCCGCTGATAGGGGTCTGGTCAAAATTGGAAATAGCGGACACGATATTGGCTACGTGTACGATAACAAGCTGTGCTTCGTTACGTTCGCAAATAGAAACGGCATGCTGCAACGCACGTTTCGAGTTCTCGGAACCGTCAGCCGGTACAACTATCGTCTTGTATACTACTTTAGCGTTATTTTGTTCTTGCATATGAATCCCTCCCATTGGTGAATGATTCGATTCATTCACGATGACTTCTTCTATACTTAAGTATTCTCTACGGAGTTACAAAAGTCCTTTTTTATTTCAAAAAATTTTCAAAAAAAGTTTAGAATTTTTAAATTAATGCGGAGATACTCATAATATCACCGTATGCGAACCTAAACAGAAGCTGCTACACACGCTTACAGTATAACCGTACCGCCACTCAAAAGACCTTTGTGCTGAATGCGAACACCTTCGACCATTTTCATCAAGTCTTCGTCGGTAAACTGACCGTTATCCGGCGCCATAACGCGAGCCACAACAGCTTGACCGGAGTCGGTAAGGGTGATATAAGAAGCAAACTTAATGGCTACCCCTTCACCTCGTTGTAAGCTGCCTACGATTAAGGAGCCTGTATTATGGTTATCAATCAAAGTTTTATAGCCTTCAATGGTAGCCCCATAATTGGTGACTAATTCATTTACATAGAAATCGGCAATTTCCTGACGAGCCGTCATAGTCGGATAGCTGGCTCGGGAATCGATGGATACGGTTTTGTCCATAGGGAATAAGCCCACTTCGATGCGATAGAAATCTTTGGTTAAAACGGCACCGTTTCTATTTTGCGTTACCACTTTAAAGCCGCTTGGTTTAATATAACTGATTTCATCGGTTAATACCAAGTTGCCCGTATTGCGATATTTTTCCTTCATGAGTTTAAACGAAGGCACTACATTCTTCACAACGCCCTGCATCATATAATCATTATATTTGCTAGGATACATCATAGTCATGGTATATCGCTGCGTAGGGTCCGCCGCCATGATAAACTCCGCATCAAAGAACGTGGAACCGGTTTCACCCGCATCACTGCGCACGAAGGAGTCCCAGCGAGCCGTCGTAGCTCCTTTGAAATCGAATAAGTCGCCGTCTAAGGTGTATCCGCTTAAGTCCTTGCGGTTTTCACGCCATAAAGCAAGGTAGCGTTCTTTCGTCATATTCGTAACAGATTCGTTATACCAAGTAGTGTTCCACTGTTGCAAACTCACATTGCCTTCCACAATATTGTCACGTTTGGTAAAAGAAACAAGGAATGGCTCGGAAATGGAGCTTTCCGCCAAGTTAAAGAAATAACCGCGTTCGGTGCTGCCGTCATCTTTAGCTTGTGATTCATAACGACCATTGGTGAGACGCCATGGCACGGTAAATGTATAACCGTCAGAATAATCGCGAATTTCCGTGGTCATAGTGGTAGCATACGATTGATACGCAGCCGGTAAATCGGATTCACTGTGAACCCCGCGAGCTTCAAAGGTCTGAGCCTCCGCCGTTGCTTTCGTCGTATCATAAGTCGGTAAACTCTTAGCATAGCCGGTGCCGACTACGCCCAACAGTGCCCCTACCGCTAAGGTAGCAATTCGCATTTGCCATCGTTGCTTCATTACATATGTCTCCTTTACTTATAGCATAGAATCTAAAAATGCCTTGGTACGTGGTGACTTTGGATTGGTAAAAACGTCTTCCGGTTTGCCTTCTTCCTGAATAATGCCGTCCGCCATAAAAATGATGCGATCCGCCACCTGACGGGCAAACGCCATTTCATGGGTCACGATAATCATCGTCATATGCTCTTCCGCCAACTGTTGAATCGTACGAAGTACTTCACCGGTCAGTTCCGGATCTAGGGCCGACGTCGGCTCGTCAAAAAGCATGATGCTCGGATTCATGGCGAGTGCTCTGGCAATGGCCACACGCTGTTTCTGGCCGCCCGACAATTTGGACGGATATACATCTTTTTTCTCCCAGAGGCCTACTTTTTTAAGTAACGCTTCCGCCGTCGGAGCAATATCCGCGGCTTTCATGCCTTTTACCATTTGCGGCGCAATTAAAATATTATCCCAAACCGTCATGTGTGGGAATAAATTGAATTGCTGGAACACCATGCCCATTTTAAGCAAGAGTGCCTGCTGTGTCTTTTTATCAGTATACACGGCATTACCGTCCCCTTCAGTCTGTACCAAAGGTGTACCATCTACTACTATTGTACCACGGTCTATCACTTCCAGCTGACCTAAACAGCGTAAAAATGTAGATTTCCCCGAACCGGATGGTCCGATGATAGCCACAACCTCACCTTTATCCATAGAAAGGGATACTTTTTTTAGAACAGGCAGGCCGTCAAAGCTTTTTTCTATTTCTTTCATTTCAATAAAGCTCATGTGTAGTCCTCCTATTCATCGTACACAGCGTAACGTTTTTCCAAATAGTTAAAAATATTAGTCAATACAAAGGTCATTATTAAATAGAAAATAGCCGCTACGATAAAGGCGGACGTGTCAAAGTCACGTTGCACAATACCGCGGGTAATTCTCAGAACATCGTTCATAGCTAAAATATACACCAAAGAGGTATCTTTGAGCAAGTTGATTGTTTCATTCGCCAGTGGTGGTAACACCCGTTTAACCACCTGCGGTAAAATAATTTTACGCATGGTCTGTACATAGGTAAATCCCAAAACTTTGGCCCCCTCATACTGACCTTTCGGAATGGATTGAATGCCGCCGCGGAAGATTTCACACAAATACGCAGCATAGTTGAGCACGAAGGAAATTACCGCCGCCGTCGTATCGTCGAGTTGCACGCCGATGTAAGGAATGAATGGCAAGCCGTAGTAAATAAATAAGATCTGTAACATTAACGGGGTGCCACGCATAATATATACATAGAATGCCATAATTTTGCGTACAATGCCGATAGGTGACAAGCGCAATAGAGCCGCTAAAACGCCGAACGGCACGGACAATACCAATACAATTAAAAACAGGGAGACGGTTACTCCCAGCCCATTGGCGATGACCGGCGTAATCTTCAATAAATAGTCTATTAATTCCATCAAACTGACTCCTTTCAAAGAAAGAAAGGAGGTAAGGACTACCTCCTTTCTTCACTGCTATATTAACCGGGTTGTGTAAACGGTTACAGCCTTACGCCATCACTGCCACAAAGCGATTATTTAAAAGCATCTTTATTTAATAAGTTACTGTTGCCGAACCATTTTTCAGCAACCTTGTCGGCTGTGCCGTCATTCATTACTTGTTTTAACACTTCATTGATTTTAGCTTGTAAAGCTTTATCTTCTAAACGGAAACCTACACCCATTTTTTCAGCGCCATAGTCGCCGTTAGCCAAGCGGAACACGCCCGGTTTCTGAGTCATGGTGAACTGCCCAACGATACCGTCAACTACGAGGGCATCAATACGACCGAGTTCCAAATCCATGAAGGCGTTAACGAAGTCGCCATATTTTTTTACTTCTTTAAAACCGCGTTCTTGCGCATCTTTTTCAACAGCAGCTTCTACGCTACTACCCTGCTGGGTACCTACGATTTTACCTTTTAAGTCGTCTTTGCTCTGGATTGGGGAATCAGCGCGTACGGCAATGATTTGTTTGTCCTGTACATATGGGGTGGAGAATAAAATATTCTTTTCACGTTCCGGTGTAATACTCAAGCCGTTCCACAAAGCGTCGATACGTTTACTCTTAAGTTCTGCTTCCTTGCTGTCCCAGTCGATTGGTTTGAATTCTACTTCCATACCGGCTCGTTTCGCCACTTCTTTGGCAAGGTCGATATCAAAGCCTACGATTTCGCCCTTATCATCACGGAAGCCCATTGGTGGGAAATTGTCATCTAAACCGATTACAATTTTCTTTGGTAATTCAGTGGCTGCCGCTTTATCTTTATCCGCGTCATTACCACAACCGGCCGCAAACGCCGCCATCGTAAACATTGCCAGGCCCAAGGCCAACATCTTCTTCAACTTCATAACTAAGTCCCCTCTTTCTGTTTTCTCAATCCAAAGCATTAGTTTTAATTTATGAACTCATTATACTTTATCTAACTAAAGAAGTAAAGGCTTAAATTTTAATTTATACTTCTAATTAATCATAGGATATGTTACCAAAAGTCATAGTTACGAAACAATCCGGCCGACCTTTTCAATTTTAAAACAGCAAATTCGGCCTATACGCTAACAAAAAAACGGTCCGACAAAGGCCGGACCGCTTCACGCGCTCTGTTATTTACATGGCAGTATGACTGCGTTCATCAATAACCGACAACAATTTAAGTTTATCCTTATAGGTTACGAACTGTAAGTCCACCATTACGATAAGGATACCCCCGCTTTCGGTTACCATGTGGATTTCCTCCCAATTAGCGGTAAAACCGATAATTTGAGCATACGGAATAAAACTGTAGTAATGGTCACCATTCCAGAGCATGTCAATGCGCTCCCAAAGGCTACTCGGTCGACGTCTGATGACAATCCCCTTTTCACACACGTAGACCAACGGGCGCCTTTGTCTTGTCATGCGCCATACACAAAAACCTACAATGATGTAGTCAATCGCAATATGATTCCAAACCACACCGCGTTGTGAATGCCACACAGCCCAAGTAGCCACGGCACCAAAAAACAGCCACATAACCCAAGATACTAAGATATAATCGGCAAACGTCTCCTCTACTTCACCGCAAGGAAAGCGTTCGGTTACTTCACGTACTTCCATATCCCCACCTCCAGCATCAGCCCAAGGTTCCCCTAAATACAGATAATTATTTACGATGAAGGCCCATAGCAAGCTCTACGTCACGATATGTTTTGCTTGCCTTTTCACGAGCTTTAACGGCCCCTTCGTCAAGAATGCGATCCAATTCAGGACTGTCGATTAAGTCATTGTAACGTTCATGAATCGGGCGTAATGTGTCTACCAACAATTCGGCTACATCTTTTTTAAACGTGCCGTAGCCCTGACCCACATAGCGTTGTTCGATGGTTTCATACGATTCTTTGGTGATGGCCGCATAAATTCCCATCAAGTTGGAAATACCCGGTTTATTTTCTTTGTCATAATGAACGGAGTTTTCCGAGTCAGTCTGAGCCCGTTTAATCTTCTTAACGATTGTCTTTTCATCATCCAACAAGCGAATGGTAGCCATCTGATTATCATCGGATTTACTCATTTTCTTAGTCGGTTCCTGTAAGCTCATAACGCGAGCACCGCCTACGCCGAGTTTAATTTCAGGAATAGTGAAAACTTCGCCGTACACGCGGTTAAAGCGCTGGGCCAAATCGCGGGTCAATTCCATATGTTGCTTCTGGTCTTCCCCAACCGGTACATAATTGGTCTGGTAGAGCAAAATGTCCGCAGCCATGAGTGGCGGATAGGTCAATAAACCGGCCGGAATGGAGTCACCCCGTTTTTGTGATTTATCTTTGTACTGTGTCATGCGTTCCAATTCGCCCACGTAGCTAATAGTCGTCATAACCCAGCCTAAGCGTACATGTTCCGGTACTTCGGACTGTACGAACAAAGTAACTTTCTTAGGGTCAAGGCCTACGGCTAAATACAAGGCAGCCAAGCGACGAGTGTTGGCAAAAAGTTCTTTCGGATCTTGCGGTACCGTGATGGCATGCTGGTTTACGATACAGTAGTAGCATTCATCACTATCCTGATAATCCAAAAAGTTACGCAACGCGCCTAAATAGTTGCCTAAGGTCAATTCACCGCTCGGTTGAATGCCTGAAAAAATAACTGACATAAAAATTCCTCCTATAAAGACTTCGTCCTCTCTCTCACCGGCGAAATCTTTTTATGTATTATATATTATTGTACCCCGAAAACGTCATTCTGTACATGAAAAATAACCGTGGCTACATCTTCATATAGCCACGGTTAGGATTCTAAAAATCAATAAGCGATTATTCAACCGTTACGGATTTAGCCAAGTTTCTTGGTTTATCAACGTCGGTACCACGCGTAATTGCTGCATAGTAAGCCAACAATTGCAATGGCACAACAGCCAAAATAGGTGCCGTAAATTTATCAGAGCGTGGTACAAAAATTGTGTGGTCCACATATTTGGAAATTTCCGTATCACCGGCCAGACCGAGACCGATAACAACCGCATCACGGGCTTTAACTTCCTTAATGTTGCTCATCATTTTTTCGCGTACATCTTCCTGCGTTGCCAAGGCGATAACCGGCACACCTTCTTCAATAAGAGCTAAGGTACCGTGTTTCAATTCGCCGCCGGCGTACGCTTCCGCATGGATGTACGAAATTTCTTTCAATTTCAAGGAACCTTCCATGGCTACGGCATAGTCGATGGAACGGCCCAAGAAGAAGGCATCTTCACGGAAACCGTAGTTTTTGGCAAATGCTTTAATATCATCAACCGTTTCAAAGATTTCATTGCATAACGTTGGCAATTCATGTAAATCGGTTAAGATTTTTTCTGCCAAAGCAGCATCCAATTTGCCGTTCAATTTACCGATGTAAACAGCGAGTAACAATAATGCTACGAGCTGCGTTGTGTAAGCCTTAGTAGAAGCAACGGCAATTTCAGGGCCGGCCCAAGTATAGATTACTTGATCCGCTTCACGGGCGATAGAAGAACCGACTACATTGGTTACCGCCAAGGAACGAGCGCCGCGGCGTTTCGCTTCTTTTAAAGCGGCCAAAGTATCGCTGGTTTCACCGGACTGACTGATGACAATAGCCAAGGTATTTTTGTCAGTCAACGGATCGCGATAACGGTATTCGGAAGCGATATCTACTTCTACCGGAATGCGCGCCAATTGTTCAATATAATATTTAGCTACCAAACCTGCATGATACGCTGTACCGCAAGCGGTAATCAAAATACGGTTAACAGACGCTACATCAGCCGGTTCCCAACCCAATTCTTCAAAGATAACATCTTTGTTGTCTTTGGAAATACGACCGGTCAAGGTATCGCGAATCGCTTTAGGTTGTTCATAGATTTCTTTTAACATGAAATGTTCAAAACCGCCTTTTTCAGCCGCTTCGGCATTCCAAGTTACATGGTATACTTTTTTATTGATTAAATTACCTGCCAAATCACTTACGCGTACGGAATCTTTAGTTACAACCGCTACTTCACCGTCGTTCATGATATACGTGTCACGGGTGTGATTGATAATGGCCGGAATATCGGAAGCGATGAAGTTTTCACCTTTACCGAGACCGATAACGAGAGGGTTATCTTTTTTAGTACAAATGATACGGCTTGGATCATCGGCACACAAAATAACCAAAGAATAAGAACCTTCGATACGTTGTAACACGCGACGAACGGTACCTTCAAAGTCTCCGTCGTATAAGTCGGCCAATAAATGAGCTACTACTTCCGTATCCGTTTCGGATTTAAATTCATAGCCTTTTTTGATTAATTCTTCTTTAATCGGCAAGTAATTTTCTACAATACCGTTATGTACAACGGCAAATAAGCCTTTAGCATCGGTGTGCGGATGGGCATTCATATCCGACGGACGGCCGTGAGTGGCCCAACGAGTATGACCGATACCTACATGACCCGGATTTGGGTCGTTTTTAACAATGCCTTCCAAGTTAGCCAAACGGCCCACTTTTTTCTGCACTTTAATTACATTATTCGGACCGATTACGGCAATCCCGGCAGAGTCATAGCCGCGATATTCGAGCTTAGACAAACCGTCCAACATAAACTGGGACGCATCTTCAAATCCAATATATCCTACAATACCACACATGGTTGTATCCTCCTGTAAACAGACTACTCCAATTGCTTCGTATAAGTCTTTTGTTCTCATCGTCACCGATAGACATTGTAACTTATATAACGACTGAAGCCGGCCGAGAGGCATCCGCTGATGTTTCGATACTCCTCTACCTCGTCTACTGAAATCGGCTGTCCCCGATCAGTGCCTGCGCTATTCGCCTTTACGAATTTGGTTCTCTCCTTTACTTAAGTTGCGACAGTCTTGCAGTATCCTGCTGTGCACGCATTAGAGACTTTATTTAATCATCTGTAAGCATATAGAGAGCATATAAAAAGTTTCTGAATATATCTCTCAACAAAGCATACTGCGTTAATATATTATAACCGATACCGGAATTAAAGTAAAGAAGGCCAAAAAGCGTGAAAAATCCATAGCAGGCAAGCATCTTGATACTCCAAGACGCTTATCATTCTATGGATTTTAGGACTTTATATATTATTCTTCGACAAGACCTTGTTCACGACCGATGGTTTCAGCCACAGTATGACAAATGCGTTCCAATTGTTCATGGTCCGGACCTTCCGCCATAACGCGGATTAACGCTTCCGTACCGGATGGGCGCACCAAGATGCGACCGTTTTCACCAAGCTCACGAGCGGCTTCGGAGATTTCTGCCTGAATGAGCGGATTTTCATCCCAACCCGTTTTAGTTACTACATGAACGTTGATAAGCAATTGCGGATATTTCACCATAACTTTTGCCAATTCCGATAAAGATTGACCGGATTTTTTAAGCAACGCAAGCATCTGCACGGCTGTCAATAAACCGTCACCGGTGCTGTTATAATCGAGGAAAATAACGTGACCGGACTGTTCACCGCCGATGGAGTAACCGTCGGCACGCATTTTTTCAAGTACATAGCGATCGCCTACCGCGGTAGCAAAGGTTTTCATGCCCATTTCTTTAGCCGCTTTATGGAAACCGATGTTACTCATAACGGTGCCAACAATCATGTCTTGCTTCAAACGGCCCTGTTCTTTAAGCTGTTTGGCACAGAGTAACATGATTTGATCGCCGTCGAGGGCCTGGCCTTTTTCATCAACCAAAAGGCAACGGTCCGCATCACCATCATTGGCAATCCCCACATCGGCGCCGTATTTCACAACAGCGGCCTGGAGGCCTTCCATATGAGTGGAACCGGCGTTTTCATTAATATTAACGCCGTCAGGATCAACATTGATAGCGATAACTTTGGCGCCTAATTTCTCAAACACTTCAGGACCTACGGCCGAGGCGGCCCCGTTGGCACCATCATACACTACAGTCAAGCCTTCGAGGGACACATCTACAGTGCTTTCTACGAAAGCGGCGTATTCATGAGCCAATTCACGGCTGTTCAAAATGCGCCCGATATCGGCACCCGTAGGCCGTTCCAAATTATTTTCACTGCTCTGGCTGCATAATTCTTCCAATTCATCTTCTACGGCATCCGGCAATTTAAAACCTTCGCCGTCGAAAAATTTAATCCCATTATCAGGAAATTTATTATGAGATGCGGAAATGACAACACCTGCATCCCAACCATGTTTGCGCACTAAATAGGCAACAGCAGGGGTCGGTACAACACCGGCTACCACTACATCGCCGCCTACGGAACAAATACCGGCCGCCAATGCGTTTTCAAGCATAGCCCCGGAAATACGAGTATCGCGCCCGATAAGAAATACAGGGCGTTTCTTTTGGCGGCCGAAATAGGCTCCTGCCGCACGTCCCAAATGATACGCCAATTCAGGCGTCAAAAAAGCATTTACTACGCCACGCACCCCATCGGTGCCAAATAATCTAGACATTACGCTTCTCCTTCCTGCGCCTTCAACGGCTTATACGCAACCATAACACGAATGGCTGTTTCCGCACCATCCAAAGCGGCACTCATGATACCGCCTGCATAGCCGGCTCCTTCACCCATAGGGTATAGTCCCTTGACCGTCGGCGATTGCCGATCATCATCCCGCAAAATGCGCAATGGTGAGGAGGTTCTCGTTTCTACACCGGTCATACAAATCTGAGGTTCATCAAATCCTTTAATACGACGTCCGAAATACGGTAACGCTCGCTCCATTACGTCCGTCACATAGGTTGGCAAACATTCATGGAGATCTGCCGCCACTACGCCGGGACGATAGGAATGCGGTGCTGCCGCATTCCCTTCCGGCACAGCCCCTTTTTGACGGGCCAAGAAATCGCCTACCGTCTGCAGCGGTGCTTTATAGTCATGACCGCCTAACTCAAAGGCTTTCCTTTCCCATTCACGCTGAAAGGCTACGCCGCCGAGCGGATGGGTCCCGAAATCATCAGGCCCAACCGTAACTACTAAGGCACTGTTGGCCACACCGCTAGCACGAGCATATAAGCTCATGCCGTTCGTAACCACATGGCCGTCTTCCGAAGCGGAGGCCACTACTTCACCGCCCGGGCACATACAGAAGCTGTACGCCGTACGGCCGGTTTCTTTATCGTGGTAGACAACGGAGTATTCCGCCGCCCCCAGCCCCAATTCAGCCGGCTCGATGCCGTACTGCGAAATATCAATCATGGACTGCGGATGCTCGATACGCACGCCTACGGCAAAGGGTTTACTTTCCATGGCAATGCCCGTATTATAGAGCATTTCATAGGTATCGCGAGCACTGTGACCGACCCCGGCCAATACCAGGTTCGTCGGAATTATTTCTTCATCATTCACTTCAACGCCTACCACCTGATTAGCTGCCAATTGAAGTTTAGTAAGTTTCGCACCGAAGCGCACTTCACCGCCCCAAGCGATAATCTGCTCGCGCATGGCTTTTACCATACCACGCAAAACATCGGTCCCTACATGGGGTTTATGTTTGTAGAGAATCTCTTGCGGCGCCCCGAATTGTACAAAATATTTGGCAATTTCATGGAGTCGCGGATGGGTAACGCGGGTGGTTAATTTACCATCAGAGAAAGTACCGGCACCGCCTTCACCGAATTGTACATTCGATTCGGCTTTGAATTCGCCGGTTTGCCAAAACGTTTCCACATCGTGAGAACGTTGATCTACATCTTGGCCGCGCTCCAATACGATGGGACGATAGCCTTCACGGGCGAGGTAAAAAGCCGCCAACATACCGGCCGGACCAAAGCCGACCACCACCGGGCGCTCTTTTAGAACCTGCTCGCCATGTACAATCGGTTCCGGTTCGATAGGCTCCATGGTGCTCACATTTTTATCACGGCCAAGCTTTTTCATAACCACAGCTTCGTTCTGCACCGCCACAAACAAGGTGTACACGAAGGTAATATGCGGTTTTTTACGAGCATCTACGGCTCGTCTCACTACATGAATCTCTTGAATCTGATCTTTTAAGACAGGAAATTTATGAACAAGTAAGGCTTCCAGGGGATTCTTATTTTTTACATCCACTCGAAAATTAATTATTCTGAGCATTAGTGTCTCCTAAATATTTTTTGACGATTTCTACAATTACGTGCACTCTCGCCGGAGTTGCCGTATAGTTTTCGTTCGATACTAAATCATAGTCCCCTTCAATATTGGCAACTTGGCCGCTAAGCGGAATATCTATGGTACGAACTTCAGTGAGGTCTTTAATGACCCCTTCTTTGCCGCTCACAAGAACTTGTTGCGGCTCTACGGTAACGCTCTTAACTGCATACTCATTGCTCAAGGTGCCGGTTAAATTGGCTACGGCCGGTAAGTTTTTTTCAAAACGAATCTGCTCTAAGTCAATTTGAGCCTGCCCTTGGCGTGGCGTAATTGTTACATTGTCTACCGCCTTGCCCGCTGTATCAACCGCCACCATCATACCGGAGGCGGTAAAATCAGCGCGGCGATCATTCATTTTAACGCGCAGTACCACATGGGCTACCGCATCAACTTGCTGTTTAGCACCGCTTACGGTTACCACTTTCGGCACCGTGTTAATGGATTTAATGGCCACATCTTCAGGGACTTTGCCGAGCTGTTGTACCTCTACCGGTACTTCACGCAAAGTATATTCATCCACATTTACGTTCACCGAATCCGGCGTCATGCTCACAAGACTTACCCCGGAAGGCGGGGTAAACTGCACCTGAATATTTTGCTGCCCCGGTGCCACATCCCCCATATCCATATAGGCTTTAAGGGTGCTTTGATTAATAGCTAAGATAGAATTACGCGGTCCGCGCAAGTGGATATGCACTTCCGACGGAATATTTTCAACTACATATTGGGAGTTCAAGTTTTGCATTTGCACCGGTACGGTGTAATTAATATCCACAATCGGATTTTGTTCCTTCATTACAAAAAACCACAATAAAATGGCACCTAAGAGGGACAAAATTTTAGCCATCCAATGGCCTTGAATTTTATGAATAAAACGCATCATTTTTTAGCCCTCCATTTCTTCAAGAAGGACAACGCGTTCTTAGGACGTTCCATGAAGGCACGTAAGGATTCGCGCAATTGTTCTTCCGGTAAATGACGGTAAATATGACCGCCGTAAGTATAGGAAATTTTACCGGTTTCTTCACTCACTACCAATACTACCGCATCAGCCTGTTCACTGAGGCCGATAGCCGCACGGTGACGCGTCCCCAATTCAGTGCTTAAGGACCGATCCTGCGTCAACGGTAATAGACAGCCCGCCGCCATAATGCGATTGCCGCGAATAACAACGGCACCGTCATGAAGCGGTGTATTCGGAATAAATATGTTATTTAAAAGTTCTCGGGACACCTTACCGTCAATCTCGATGCCCGTATCGATAATTTCGCCAAGCCCCACTTCACGTTCAAATACGATTAACGCACCGATGCGATCACGGGACATAACTTTCGCCGATGCCATTACTTCGTTCACTAAACTATCGATTTCAACTTCACTCACATCTTGTGATTTTGAAAAAAGTCGTCCACGGCCCAAGCGTTCCAACGCACGGCGCAATTCCGGCTGAAATACTACCGGCAACGCAACCAATAAGACCGTCATCCCTTGCTGCAATAACCAGCTGATAACGTGTAAATCAAAGAAACGGCTGGCCACATTAATAAGACCAAGTACGATAAGACCTTTTAACAGCGCCATAGCGCGAGTGTCTCGAATTTGTTTATATAGATAATATAATAAAACCGCTACCGATAAAATATCGACTAAGTCACCGAAGCGGAATGTTTCAATTAAACCTTGCAACTGTGCCATCATATATAACCACTCCTCAGGAGGTTCACAAATAAATAAAGAGTACACTGCGCTAACGCACAGGTACTCTTTTATTTTACCTTATTTTGAGAGTGCTGTAAATTTGATAACCAATAATTACAACGGATTATACATTCTGCGTTTCAATCCAAACGTCCAGGTTACCGCCGCATACCATGCCTTCTTTAACAGCAGCATCATCATTCAAATCCACCATAATTCGACGATGAGCTTCTTTTAACTTAAGAGCCTCTAAGGCACTCAAACGGATTTCGTTTTCCGCCCGGCCGCCGCCGATGGTACCAAAAATAGAGCCGTCCGGATGTACCACCATAGTGGTACCCGCTTTGCGCGGTGTAGATCCGTGAGTCTGCAAAATTGTGGCAATCGCCAAGGTATCTTTCTCATGTCCCTGTAAGTAGCGGACAAATTCTCGTTTCATTCTTACTTCGCTCCTTCCGATAAGAAACCGCCCTTATGACCACGAGTTACTGCCAGATATTCGCTTACAATAGATAATGCGATTTCTTCCGGTGTTTGTGCTCCCAACGACAAGCCGATAGGTGCGTAAATTTTATCTAATTCTGTCTGAGTCCAGCCTTCTTCTTTTAATACTTCAAAGGCATGATACACCCGTTTATGACTACCCATCATGCCCATATAGGTGGCATCTACCAAATGACGTACCTGATGAAGACAAATACTGTCGTATTCATGCGCTCTGGTTACGATGATGATACCCTTATAGTTGTTAAGCGGCAATTTCGCTGCCAGATTATTAAAATCAATGCATTGACGACGAACGCGTTCATCGAAAAAGTCGGGGCGTAAATATTCGGGACGGTCATCGGCTACAGTTACATGACAGCCGATAAATAATAACATATCCGCAATACAGCGACTCACATGGCCGGCGCCCAGCACTAATACTTCCGGATCTTTTTCAACCGGTTGTACAAAGCATTCCATAGCGCCCAAATTCAACACTTCGGGGCGTTGCTCCGGATTGATGCAGATGCCATCTACCGCATCACCATATACAACTTCGCCTTTTTCACTATACAATACTTTATCTCCTTGTCGTTCACCACTTAAAACAGTCACCATGATTGATTTTTCATCTTGTGACAAACGCTTTTCAATTACATCATATAAACTCATAAAAACCTCAAATTCTACCTTAATGTAAATCTATATCGGACGCCATTGCTTTATTGGCCGTCTGCTTTTTAGATTCTTCATACAAAAATGCCGTTATAGCTTCCATAACGCCGCCGGCTACCGCCAAGGCCTTATCGGAAATACTATAGCAGTGAGATTTCTCGCAACGGGCGTCCACATCAGCTAATTTAAAGCCCTTCGTTACCATCAGACCGGATGCCAAAACGCCGCGTAAAATGCCGGCAATCTGAGAGACAACCGGTGTTCCGTCAACAAAACCGATGGTTTCACCGGCTTCCACTTCTTCACCGATATGACGGCGAGCCGTAAATAAACCGTCACACGGGGAATGCATAACCCGCTCAATGGTATAGCCGCCTACATTACCGGGCACACCCGTATTCGGTAATGCGGAACCGTCATAAATACAACGCCCCAAAGTGTGACCGCGCATAGTTTCCACTACGACATTTACATCATCACCGGCGGTAAAGCCCGGTCCGCAACCGATTACCAGCGGCGCATCGTCATTGCGCGTGCCTACATTGCGTTTGGCCAAAATGGCATCCACCACCACATCCGGCTTCAAGGCTTCCAGCACGGTTCGGTAGTCCTCAGTCACTACCGGTATTATATCTTCGCCGCGTTCCAAAATAGCTTTAGCTTCCGCCAAAGTCACATGACGCGCCACGTAACGTTCCAATAAAACTTCCCCGCGATGCACAGCCGCCCCATAACACACCTTGCGACGAATCATCGTAGGAATCGGTAATTCATTAATCACAACAGGAAAACCGGCGCGGCGTAAGCGATACACACAACCGGAGGCAATATCGCCGCCACTGCGCATTAATATTAATGGTTTCATATTTTTCCTCGCCTATTATACAACTGTTCATATTCAAACGGCGTATCTACATCGACGCCGATAGGTTCTGAAATTTCGATAAAATGCACATACTCTTTAGCCGCCCCTCGAATCAGACGGCGACCCCCTTCATCCCCCACTAACTGTTGTAAAGCGTCTTTCCAATCAGGTGAAAAAATAACCGGATTGCCCCTTTCTTTATTCGGTCCGTACAAGGGACACAGAATGGGCTTATCGTTTTGCTCAAGTTTACTGTAAGCAACTTGCATTTGCCCTGCCGCCTCTTTAGTCATCAGCGGTTGATCCGCCACGGCGCAAAGCACCGGCCTTGAGGAATCGGCCAGGGCGGCGATTCCCAGAGCCAATGAACGACTTTGCCCCTCTTCCGGTTTTTCGTTATAAACAGCAGTAAAGCCACTTGCATTTGCTATGCGTGCCGCTTCCTCTGCCCGTTCTCCCCCTATAACTACAATTTGTTTGCCTCCCAAGCCACCGTATACCTGACAGGCGGCTTCTAACAGAGTACCTCCGCGCCATGGCAACAAGACTTTGGAGGTCCCCATACGGCGGCTGAGTCCGGCCGCCAAAATCACTACATCAATTTCCATTGTGTATTCCTAATCACTATCAATTTTTAGCCTTGCTGATACCTAAACTTAGGCCCCTTTTATTGCCACTGAATGACACGGGCAATTTCACAGCTGGCTTTATAGCCGTCGGCCAAAACAATCATAGAGAATTTGCTGTCCGCTAAAGCGTCAAGGAAGGAATCGATAATGCGATGCTGCACCGTATCATAACCGGTACAGAATAAAATTCGCTTACCTTGGCTATACTGGAACAGACCTTGCGGATGCAGTACCAAACGGGCCAACATGGATGGCGTTACTACGGCCCCTTCGGCACGTTCCATAATCTGCGCTACTGCGCCTAAATTATGAACATGTTCCTCCGTAAGTTCAGTGCCGAGCATTTGTAAATTTACTACCCCGATGGTAGTCGTCGTTTTGGATGGAATAATCGGTTCCGTCGTTTTTGGTGCTTTTACCCATTTTTCTTTAGCACCGTCCGCCTCAACCAAAATTTGCCAGTTTGGATGTACCATATACATCGCATCAATAGCCTGGGGCTTCAATGAGGTTACTTTGGTGCCGTCCACACCGCTGAACCAAGCTGCACACCGTCCCCGCTGCATAGCTTTGTGACATGCATCTTCCGCATCATTAAAATCAGTCCCGTAATAGGGATTCCACAAAGCTACCTGAGATTCATACAGTTTGGTAGTCGTCGTAACTAATGTCGGTTGTCCTATTAAACCTGCATATTCTACCAATTTAGACAATACAGTTGTCTTACCGCCAGCCCCTACAATGGCTGTAATCCCCGGTTCAATCAACGAATTCCAATGTTTAGCTTGAATCATCATGGCCGTTCCTCCTCAGCACGAGCACGTTTAGCTCGAAATTAAATACCTACCTTTTATTGTTTCGCCATCAAGGCCTGAAATACCTTTTCTGAAATCATAGGTAATGTAGTTAATTCTGCGCCGCAAGCATTTAAGATGGCCCCTTGAATGGCCGGACAGGATGTGTTAATGACTACTTCGCCAATAGATTTCACACCGAAAGCCCCGGTTGGCTCATGCGATTCTACAAAATCTACATGGAGCGTTCCCATATCGAGGCGGGTCGGAATCTTATAACGCATCAGATTATTAGTTTCCAAACGGCCCGTACTGGAATAGTTAATTTCTTCCGTCAAAGCCATACCGATGCCCTGCACGATACCGCCTTCCGCCTGCACTTTGGCAAGCTTCGGATTCACCACCGTACCACAATCTACTACGGCATAATAATCAAGCGGTGTTACCTGACCCGTTTCCGTATCGACGCTCACTTCCGCAATACCTACCATGAACGGTGGCGGTGACGTATGGCTGCCCCAGGTGGCAAAACCAACGAGTTGCTGTGCTTCATGACCAAAGCTGACCATCAACTTCGGCGCCCATTCCTGGGTCGTCATGGATTTTTGACCATCCTTGGTTCTAGCCGTTACACCGTCAAAATCAATATCTTCTTCGGCCACTTCTAAATACATAGCAAACGTCTTAAGCAATTTAGCCCGTAAATCTTCCGCTGCCAATTTAGTGGCCGTTCCCGTTACATAGGTTGTACTGGACGCATAAGAACCCGGATCGAACGGTACTACGTCGGTATCTGCTTCATAGCAAGTCATATGGTCAATCGGACAGCCCAATACTTCACAGGCCATCTGCATCAAAATCGTGTTAGCCCCAGTGCCCATGTCAGTGGAACCGGTATACAAAGTGTAATAACCGTCATCTTGGAGCTTAATTTCTACCGATGCCGTATCCACATTGGCTACACCGGACCCTTGGAAGGCCAAAGCCACGCCCAAGCCGCCGCGATGAGTTTCGTCAATCTGCCAACTGTGCGGGCGTTCATCCCAACGGGCCATCGTTTTGGCTTTCGCAATCGCTTCTTTCAAAAGACCGGATTCAAGCACTTCGTCCGGTGCGTAAACCTGCGAACGTTCACCCACATTAATAAGGTTTTTAAGGCGTAATTCAATTTCATCGACGCCCATTTTCTTAGCCAATTTCGTTACGGCACATTCCAAAGGCCACAAGGCTTCTGTAGCACCATAACCACGGAACGCACCGCCAGCCATGTGATTGGTGTACACAATATTAGATTCATAGCGAACCGCTTTGCCCTTATTGTAAAGCGGTACCGATTTATGTTCGCCCGCCGTAAAGGTGGTAAATGCGTGAGTGCCGTAAGCACCGGCATCCGAGATAGACACCATGTCGATAACTTGAATGATACCGTCTTTAGTGGCACCCAAACGAATCTTCCATTCACGAGCATGACGACTGGTTGAACAGTTATTAGCTTCATGGCGGTCATAAATCAAAACGGCCGGTTTTTTCAAAGTCCAAGTGACAAAAGCGGCATATAGTTCCGTACAGGCTGTTTGCTTAGATCCAAAGCCACCGCCGATACGCGGTTTAATTACGCGCACTTTCGTAGCGGGAATTTCCAAGGCTCGGGCAATATGCCGACGCACATGGAACGGAATTTGCGTCGAACTGGTACAAACTAAACGACCGAACTGATCGAGCGTACAGAAGGTGCGGAATGTTTCCATCGCCGTCTGCAAGGTAGCTTGGTCAAAATAGGTGTCTTCCACCACATAATCACACTTAGCCAATTCGCCTTCAATATCGCCTACCACACGACTGTAAGAACATGCCAAGTTGCGCTTCGGATCGCCGCCTACGGGCATATTGTAATGAAGATCATCTTCCGGATGAATCACCGTCGGATGGTCCAGCGCAGTACGCATATCGAGAACCGGCTCCATCACATCATAAGTCACCCGTACTACTTTCATGGCCTGCAAAGCTGTAGCTTCGTCCTTCGCTACGATGAGAGCTACCGCATCACCTACATAACGTACATACTGATCCAGAATCAAGGAATCATAGGCGGATGGTTCCGGATAGGATTGACCTGCCAAAGTAAACCGCGTCTTCGGCACATCTTTATAGGTGAAAACCGCTTCCACACCCGGTAATTTTAGAGCTGCCGTAGCATTAATGTCTAAAATTTTAGCCATCGGATGAGGACTACGGAGTACCTTAATAACCAACGCGTGAGGTGGCACAAAATCTTCAGTATACGCAGCACGACCGCTCAAAATTGTAGCGGCATCTACTTTTTTATAAGACTTGCCTACATGTTGGCGCGCCTTTAACTCTTCACTCATGCCTCTACCTCCTCCAAGTAACGACGAATGCCGCGTAAATGCGATTCATAACCGGTACAACGGCATAAATTACCTACGAGAAAATCTTTAATTTCTTCGTCTGTGGGATTCGGATTTTGACGGCGTAACGCCATGGCACTCATCATCATGCCCGTCGTGCAATAGCCGCATTGATCAGCCCCTTCGGCAGCCAAACAATCCGCTAAAAGCGCTGCTTCATCGGCGAGGCCTTCCAAAGTTGTCACTTCATGACCTGACGCCCGATAGGTCGGATAGGAACAAGATAAGATAGTCTTACCATCCAGCCATACTGTACAAAGGCCGCAATTCAGCGTATCGCAACCGCGACGCGTACTGAAATAGCCTTGACCGCGCAATGTAGTCAATAACATTTCATCCGGTTCAACCGACACTTGTAGTTTTTTACCATTTATTATCAAACTTACGTCCACTGCTCTACCTCCTGCACCAAACGTTTTACCAATACCTTTGTCATAGCTGCGCGATAGTCTGCCGACGCATGAGAATTCGTCTGAAACGCGATTTCATCGGCTGCGGCGGTCATCGCCTCGTCGAGAGCCGCAATCCCTTTGGCACTCAATAATTCACCGGCCTTAACCGCTTCACGCACTGCTGCGGGACGACAGCCGATATAAATATGATAACCCGTTTCATCTTTACGAAGAGAGCCGGTCAAAAACGGAAAATCGCTCGTCGATTTACGCAAAGTATTAATAGCCACGGCTGTTACTTTCTTAGGCACACGGATTTCAACGAGCACATCTTTTTCCTTAAAATTCATGTACTCGGATAATGGCATGACGCCGTTCTGATGAAGCACGACTTCTGCTTCTAAAGCCAATAAAGCGGGTAAAATATCCGAAAAACCGAAGCGTGCCGCCACGGATCCTCCCATAGTGGCCATATTGCGAAATTGCACGCCCAAGATCGGATGCACAGCTTTTACCAAAAGGCCTTTCGCATAAGTCTGAAACGGCGCAAACCGTTCCACGTCACCTTGCGTGGCCATGGCACCGATAGCATAATAATCGTCTTCTTCACGAATATAATCAAGTCCCAACCCGCTCATATCAATAACCGAAGGCCAACGCCATTTCCCTAAGCCGATCCAACAACCGCCGGCCAAAAATGGAGCTGTTTTAAATTTCAAGGCCATTTCATAAGCCTCGGCAACCGTCTTCGGCTGCAATAATTGCCGATACATCAACATGATGTCCTCCTAATTATACCTATAAAACTTGAATTGTTGTACACTTTTATTATAAAAGTCTACCGTCAGCAATACATAAAATTCTCGCTTTTTTGAGGAAAATTTGTCATAATAACTGTATTATGATAACACGAAACGACATTTTTCAAATAGCCAAAAAATTAAATATTCCCGCCGTAGGCATTGCGCCATGGCCGTTACCGGACGATGCGGCAAACTATATCGACACCGCCAATCCCTGTCCGTTCATCAACGGCACATTAGAGGAACGACTCACCGCCAATACGGCGTTACAGTCACCTAAGAGTGCCATCGTTTGCCTCTTTCCGTACTATGTGAAAACCGATGAGCCCATCAATTTACCGCGTTACGCCTGGGGCCCCGACTATCATCTGGTCATTCCCGAGTACCTCAAGCGATTCGGCACAGCCTTACAGGAAATAGACAGCACCGTGGAATTTGAAATTCACTGCGATACGTCCCCCATGGCCGACCGCTATGTGGCATACCTCGCGGGTCTTGGCGTGTTTGGTAAAAACCGCGCCCTCATCCATCCCGTTTGGGGCAGCTATACCTCTATCGGCACCCTTTTGACCTCCTGCGAGCTCACGCCGGACACGCCGATGCCCGGTACCTGCTATGGCTGCAACCGCTGTATTAACGCCTGCCCCGGCCAATCACTGGGCCGTAAAGAATTCGGTTTTGAAACCTGCAAAAGTTATCTTACCCAGAAAAAAGGCGACTTGCCGCCTCATGAAGTGGCTATTATTCAAAAAACGCCGCTCATCTGGGGCTGTGACATTTGCCAGGAAGTGTGCCCGCACAACCGCAATGTGCCTACCACGCCAATTCCGGAATTTCAAACCATTGAGCCCTATGTCAGTCCGGCAACGCTTGAAGGCCTTACCAATAAGACCTTCAAAGCGGCCTATGGAGACCGTGCTTTCTCGTGGCGCGGTAAAGCCGTACTGCTGCGCAATACCGGTTATGTAGCCGACACTCTAACCACCAGCGCCATCACCGCTACTGAATCTGCCGGTCCTACCGACTCAGCCGACGTAACACCCGCATCAGCTAACCATCATTCGTCTAAGGACGAATAATTCAGCGTATCCAAGGACGCGCTCATAGGCTCCAAATATAACGTTAAAAACTGCTCCACTGCCGGTAACTCCATAGCGTGGAGCTTTTTTAATATGCTGTCGTACGCTTCGTTAAACTCCTCATTGCCGGCCTTTTTCTCAATGGCACATTTCATAAACGCCGCCATCGTGTCAGCCGCTTTGAGAAGCTTCGTTTCTACTTCGTCGAGTTCACCCAGCAAATACGGCTCATAGGCCTTTTGAAGTTCTGCCGGCAACGTGCGGAGCATTTTCTCCTGTGCCAATCGTTCCACCTGACCGTACAATTCACGTAGCGTCGGATGAAAATACTTAATCGGCGTCGGCATATCGCCGGTAAAAATTTCACTTACATCATGATACATAGCGGCTACGGCCAGACGATTAACGTCTACCGTGCCGCCGTTTAAATTATGTAACAACGCCAGGTTATGAACGATAAACGCCACATCAAGGCTGTGTTCCTGATTATTTTCAGGTTCCATATTACGCATCAAGCCCCAACGACGAATAAATCGCAACCGCCGCAAAAATGCAAAAAATGCACTGGTCTTACTTGTTGCTTCTTTCATACTATCCCTCATCCTATACCTAATCTCTATGTATGCTAAGCTCTTTTGCTCGGCTCCCAATTTATTTAAAATTCCCCGCTGCGACCAATTTTATGTCACCGACCTGCCCTATTTACCGGTTACACCCAATTTGGCAAAACCGTAATCCAACAATGCCGGCGCATCAACCCAGCGATTATCGTCATTCAAAAGGACCACGATTAAAGTATGGCCGTCGCGCGTTGCGGACGCAATCAAACATTCACCGGCGGCTTCGGTGTAGCCCGTTTTGAGGCCATTCGCCCCTTCATACTTGCTGCGAATAAAATGATTCGTCGTGCGCACCCAAACCGGTTTACGGTTTTCATAAGGCACTTTGTAAAAATCATCGCCTACAAAATCACGGAACATCGGAATATTCATGCCGTATGCGGCTATTTTAGCCAAATCCAACGCCGTCGAATAATGGCCCACTTCCGTGAGTCCATGAGGATTCAAAAAGTGACTCTTTGTAGCGCCCGCTTCTTTGGCGACTTCATTCATTTCCAGGGCAAAACGATACACGCTGCCACTTACATTTTCAGCCACTACCACAGCCGCGTCATTGCCGCTGGCCACCATCATGCCTTCCGCCACAGCCTGCAACGGCAACTGATCTGTCGTTTTCACCCCTAAATTGGATTCTTCCATGGATGCCGCATAAGGACTTATCGTCGCCAATTCATCAAGACGCGTCCCCTGTAATTTCAAGGCCGTTAATAGGGTCACCATTTTAGTCGTGCTGGCCGGATGCATTCGTTTATTTTCATTGCGGGCTACCAATACTTCACCCGTATCGGCATTCATCAGAACCGCCGCTTCGGCGGCAAAAGCAGGCACAACAACCGATTTTACAGAGCTATTTTTTTCACCCAAAAACACCTCTGCCTGCTTGGCTAATTCAGGCGTACCGGTTCGGCTACCCGAAGCTACCGCAGCCTTCGAGGTTACTGCGTTATCAGAAGCAGCCAAAACCGCTACTCCCGATAGTGCCGCACCGGTAAACAAACTACCGGTTAATACAAAAACACTTACTATTTTTTGCCAACATTTCATAGTCTAACAATCCTTATTTTACATATTGACTCATATCGCTCATAGGTTTCGCATTTTCATCAAGACCACTGCGCTGAATATGAACAACTCGTTGAGGATATGGAATATCAATATTTTCTTCATCAAAACGATCTTTTACGGACGACATAGTATCATAGAACACCTGCATGTAATTGCGGTTTTCCACCACCGGATACGCCGCGATACGCACGGAGTTATCGCCAAATTCGGAAATGCCGATTTCAACCATTTCGCGGTTGACGATGCGCTCATCATTCTCCATAACCTCACGAATAACGTCAATTGCTTTATGATGGTCATTATCATAACCGATATCAAATACAAACGGTACCACGCGCGTATCTTGATACGTAGCATTAGTAACCTGCTGAGACGTGAGCATGGAATTCGGAATAAATACGGTGCGCATTTCTTTAGTTACGATGGTTGTATTCATGAACTGAATGCTACGAACCGTACCCGTTACGGAGCCGACCGTAATCACGTCGCCCGCTTTAAAAGGTTTGAAAATCAAAATTAACAAACCGGATGCAAAGTTTGACAGGTTGCTTTGCAAGGAAAGACCGATGGCCAAACCTAAGGCACCAAAGGCTGCCAATAAGGACGTTGTCGAGAAGCCTGCCGAATTAAGAGCCGTCAAAAGCACAATAGCTAACACACCGTAGTAAATAATTTGGCTCACAAACGATACAACCGTGTGATCATAGTTGGCACGGCGCATCATACGCATGGCCACATCACGAATAAAACGAGCAATATAGAGCCCCACAATATAAATGAGGACGGCCACAATCAGGCTTGGTCCGCGATCGATAAAGAAATTAATAAGCTTATCCACATAACTCATGCTGTCCGCCACTTGGTTTTTAACTGCATTCGACACCGGTTCAGCCGCTTGTACACTTGCAACTAACATATAAACGCCTCTCTTTCTTTTAATAATTAACTAACATTTTACCACTTGTTTTATTGTGTTTTTTGAAAAAAACAATGGATGACAAAATATAAAAAAACATATATGATAACACTATGTGTCGATATACCCTTTATATATCGGCTAAAATATGTCAGGTACATCACCCACAGTATAACTGTAGTACAGAATATATCATATACATCAAAATAACAGGAGTCAGTTATGACAAAACCAACTATACAGAATCCATATACGGCCCCTTCGGAATTAGCCGTAGGCGGTCAAGTCAAGCTTCACCACACAGCCATCGTCGTTGCCTTTGACGATGTGCGCTACAGCTTGAGCACCGGTCCTTTGAACGGCGGTCTCCATCACATCATGGCTATCCGCAATCAAAACCTGCCGTTTTTTGTAGAAACGGAAAAGGAATTACCCGGTGGTTCCGCGGCCGGTTATTTGAGCGCTGAATTCGAGCAGGAAGATTATCCCTTAAACTTCTGCACCGGTCTCATTACCAGCGCGACCATGGAGTTTCATGCGTATGCCAAAGTAACGGCCGGTGATGTCATTGTAGAAACCATTGCGACCGGCGGTTTTGAAGCGACCGCTCATTGCGCCGGCGACGGTTATTACTATGAAGAAAAGGACGGTAAATTCCGCCAGCCCGGGACAATCAATCTCTTAATTTTTACCAATAAGGCCTTAACCGACGGGGCCTTAACCAAAGCCTTAATCACCGTAACGGAAGCTAAATGCGCAGCCTTTCGGGAAGAAGAAATTCACAGCCTTATAAGCGGTGCCTACGCCACCGGTACAGCCACCGACGGCGTGGTCCTCACCATCGATACGAATGGAGAGATATTAACCGATAGCGGTACCTATTCCCTATTCGGCGACACCTTAGCCAAATGCGTTCGTCTCGCTATGAAACGGGCTTTTGAAAACATTCAGCGAAAAGTAGCCTATGAAAAAGCTAAAGCGGCCTATGAAAAGGAACAAGCTGAGACTGAGGCCTAAACAAGCCAACGCTCTCCTAGCTACTCTAACCTACTCTAACATCCTCTAACCTACTATATGTGTGCTATCTTAAGAAATACCATGGCTTAAGATAGCACGTTTTTGTATGCCAAAATCTAAGCTACTTACACTGCTGCTTACACTGTTACTTGTACTAATATTCGTAAAAATATTCCTGCAAAGCGGCTCTATCCTTCGTCTTAGTCAAACCTAAGGTCAATAAAATGCGTGCTTTCGAAGGAGCCAAGGTATCACTAACGATGAAGCCGTGGCGGCTGTCATTCGGCATAGCCGATACCATTCCGCTACCGGTGCGCGAAGAACGAACCACCGGAATATCAAGATTTTCAACCAACTGACGGATACGTTCCGGCAAAATACCATGCCCAAGCCCTGCGAGTACTAAGCCATGGGGCTTTGTTTGTAATACGGAGTGTAATACATTGGAATCAATACCACCATACAAATAAACAAGCGCCACCGTAGGCAATTCTTTTGCCGTAAGCGGTGCAAATTCACTGGCCGCCGTATGTTTACGCAAGGATTCATAGTAAAAACGAGCTATGCCGTCTTGCACAAATCCGATATGACCGAAAAAGTCATTGCCGAACGCATCGGAACCGGTTGTATGTTGTTTAACCACTTCGCGGGCACAGTTAATCGTACCGTTCAAAGTAACGAGCACCCCTTTACCTACCGCCTCAGGGGAACGGGCTATTTGCATAGCCTGTAATAAATTGAGCGGTCCGTCCGCGCTGATAGCGGAGGCCGGGCGCATAGCCCCTACCATGACAATTGGTTTATTCGTTTGCACCGTCAACTGCAAGAAATAGGAACCTTCTTCCATTGTATCGGTGCCATGCGTAATGACTACCGCCGCTACATCCTCACGATCCACCGCAGCTTGAACCGTCCGGGCAAGCTCCATCCATATAGCCATCATCATATCTGAACTGTCAATATTACAGAGTTGTTTACTTTCAAAAGGGCCATAATTTTCAACGCCCGGCACGATAGCCAGCACTTCGTCAATGGTAAGTTCCCCTGCCTGATAAGCCGTCAAGTCTTCGGCCGAACCACTTTGTCCCGCAATAGTGCCGCCCGTACCGATAACAACAATTTTTTTAGTATATGCCATAGCATACCCTCCTCTTAATTCAAGGTTTTTACAATATTATTATAACAAAGAATTCCTTTCACTGGCTATGCAAAGGGGTAATTTTATCTATAAAAATCGATGTGTCAATAATTTCAGTGTACAACTTTTTTAATGACATTTCATCATGAATTCTAATTTCTATACTATATAGTTAAGAATATTTTTGTTACAAATCAACATAAATGTGTTACTATAAAGTTGTAGTTTTTTCTTCGTATACATTTGTATACAATCTTAAACAATATTTAGTAAATGGGGTGTATTTATGAGTGCACAAAAAGTATTAGAGTTTTTTAAAGCAATGAATCAAATTCCACGTGGTTCCGGTAATGAAAAAGCTGTCAGCGACTGGCTCGTTGCGTTCGCCAAAGCACGTAATTTGGAAGTTGAACAGGACAGTGCCAATAACGTACTTATTCGCAAAGCGGCTACACCGGGTTATGAAAACCGCCCCAGCATCATTTTGCAAGGTCATATGGATATGGTTTGTGAAAAAAGTGACGCTTCAACCCACGATTTCTTAACCGATCCGATTGAACATATTATTGACGGCGAATGGCTCCATGCCAACGAAACAACCTTGGGCGCCGACAACGGTATCGCCGTTGCCATGAGTCTTGCTGTACTCGATTCCGACGAAATCGAACACGGTCCGTTGGAATGTCTTTTTACAACAAGCGAAGAAACCGGTATGGACGGTGCTTTGGCTGTTAAAGAAGGTCAAACTCACGGTCAATACCTCCTTAATATCGACACCGAAGTAGAAGGTGAATTCGTAGTAAGTTGCGCCGGCGGGTGCCGTGTGGACGTTGAAATTCCACGCCTTCGCGATAATCGCGACTCCCAATTCACACACGGCTTGAAGTTAACCTTAGACGGCTTCTTGGGTGGCCACTCCGGTATTGAAATTCACAAAGAAAGAGCCAACGGCAACCAAATTCTCGGCCGTCTCTTATATGAATTAGCGGCTCAATATAATTACCAATTAGCTTCCTTCACGGGCGGCACTAAACACAATGCCATCCCTCGCGTAGGTTCTGCCACTATCCTCGTAAAAGAAGCGGATGTTAAACCGGTAACCACTTGGATTCAAGCAAAAATGAAAGCTTATCGCAGTGAATTTACACCACAGGATGAAAAAATCAATATCCTCGTAAGCGATGCTGAATTACCTGATACCGTATACGGCGGTGACACGGCTGAATCCTTACTTACCTTCTTATACCTCGCACCAAACGGTGTGTTTGCCATGAACCATTCCTTGGAAGGCCTTGTTGAAACAAGTAACAACATCGCCATCGTGGAAGAAACGGAACACACCATTCACCTGTTGATTTCTATTCGCAGCCTCTCCGAAAGCTCCATGGACTTCTTAACCAAGAAAATCCATCTCTTAGCTTCCACCTTGGGTCTGCCATCTAAAATTGCCGGCTCCTATCCGGCTTGGGAATATGAACCGGGTAGTGCTTTAGAAGAACAAGCCATTGCTCTTTATGAAAAAGTAACCGGTCAAAAACCTAAAGTAACCGCTATCCATGCCGGTCTTGAATGTGGTCTTTTGAAAGCCGTTATGCCTAATACCCAGATGATCAGCTTCGGGCCAACCATTACCCATGCCCATACACCGCAAGAACGATTGCACTTGCCATCAGTAGAGCATATTTATGATTACTTGAAGGTTTTGTTGAAGGAGCTCAAGTAGGAAGCCGCCTACCGACAGTGCTTGCGCGCTGTTAAAATTTTGGCGTGCTCTTAATAGCAAAAAACAGAAAAGGCCCATGCCTTGCTTGCCTTCCCGTGGTATGTAATAAAAGATATACAAAATAAAAAAGATGTCCTCTCGTAGTGCGATCGTTTCACGCTAAAGCACTCCTCCGAGGACATCTTTTTTATTATGTTTACATCATCTCAATTTACAACATCGCGCTGAAAAACCTATACACCAGAAGGCATGGGGCCTCTATAAACTTTCTGATTTAGCGCAAAACACGCCAAATTTTTAACAGCAAACAGCAATCCTCTGAAGGTATGGCGGCTTCCTATGTAGAGCTCCTGCAAAACCTTCAAGTAATCAACTTGGGGGAGGGAGAGAAAAAAGGTTTCCTCTCGCAGTGCGATCGTTTCACGCTAAAGCACTGCTCCGAGGAAATCTTTTTTCCAGTGGGGATGTATCGTTTCAAATCAGATTACTTATCTATTATTATTTGCTAATCGTTTCATCATTTTTCAGTTAATAAACAACAAGCTTTAATTCAATCTAATTTTCCCTCCTCCCCTTTTCAAAACAGGGCTTGGTACGCATATTATAATAACTCGCCTTTAGTCGCCGTGGTATTTCTCGGTAGTGTTTTAGGGTAATCCGAATTTGACTTACTCGCACATAATGTAATAAAAATGCCACATACCTTCTGAAGGATCCCTTTTGCTACGTGTAGCCAGGGTCCAAGGAAGGTATGTGGCATTTACTTAATATATATTAAGTTATCGGATTGCCCTAAAACATCTCCTAAAATACATAGCGTAAAGGCGAGTTATTATTCGCGCACCAGCACTTTTTTAATTTCTCCTATGTACATGGTATGGAAGTCTTTTTCCGGATAGTTTTCGGTAATTAGTTTTGTATCAAGAAAACCTTCCTCAACAAGTGGTGCTTTATAGATTTTACGGCAAACCAGCACCAAATCGGCTTCTTTGAAGTAAGTGGTATTATCCACGAACTCAGGTGTTAAGCCCATTTTTGCCACTTTATCTTCATCGCGGCCGGAATGTGTCCCCAAATATGCCAATTGGCGTTTATAGTCGTTACTAAAGAAGGACAAAGTAAATTCCGCTTCACGATCAACAAACTCTTTAGTATAGCGTTGCGGACGAATATACACCGTCGCCGTAGGTAAGCCCTTATTGGTTCCCCAAATAGCGCCTAAATGCCCCCAGCTGGCGGTCATCGTATTAAAACCGTTTTGTTCGTTGCCGGCCGTAATCAACATCCAACCATCAGAAATAAGTGTCATAGGATTCAATTGTAAATCTTTTACTTGAATTTCTTTCATTATTTATCTTCCTTTCTACCTTAAATTGCTACTTTAACTATTTTCAAAACTAAACTTCATTCATCAATAGCGAACCTATCATCGTCACGATTTAGTCTTTTGTAAAAAAGAAAATTACCATAAATTTCTCGATAAGTATTTGTGACTTGTAAGCACTTTTATTATAAAAAACTTTAACAACTTTGAAAAGACAGCACTTTTTTGTACTATAGGAACATAAATGTTACAATTTAACTATATTCAATGTTTTGGAGGTGAAAATTTTTTGCGAAACTTATATCATTTAGCCATTGAGGCTACGTTAGAAGCTCTTACCGGCAAATGGAAAGTATCTATTCTCTGCCATTTAGGTCACGGCACCTTGCGCACCGGCGAATTAAAACGCTTAATGCCAAACATTTCGCAACGTGTGCTCACCCTCCAACTTCGCGAATTGGAAGATGCGGGCATTATCACCCGCACTGTATATAACGAAGTCCCACCGCGTGTAGAATACAGCTTGAGCGAACGCGGTCAAAGCCTACGCCGCATTTTAGGCGAAATGTCAGACTGGGGTGCCGAACTGATAGAAGCACGTCGTGCCGCCGGTGAAACCGTAGAAGTCACCGCTCCCGAAGATGACGGCCTCAGACCATAAAAAAGATCTCCTCAAAGTAAGTTTGTTCTTAATCATACACTTGCAATATCCCCCCATGCTTTGAATTGAGATGTTAGTTCCGCAAATAAAAAATATGTCCTCGGAGCATCGCCTTGTTGCTTGCAACCCAGCGGTGCGAGAGGACATATTTTTTATACTCCCTACAGCAACAAAACATTCTCTTCGCAGTATATCTCTGCAGCTAACATGTTGTAGAAACGCCATTTGCTCTATGAGCACAAAGCAAAAAAAGACTTCCCCGGAGTAGTGCTTTAGCGTGAAACGATCGCACTACGAGGGGAAGTCTTTTTTGCTTCGCTCTTACTAAATGCTTTTACAACATGTTAGCGAAGAGCTGCGCGAGAATATTTTATTGCTGACTCTTTTTCCAATCTTCCACCAATTGTTGTGTATATGAACCGCAGTCTTTATACACAACATCAATCTTATGATTCAAAAGTTCCAAGCAATTTTGAATTTCTTCTAATTTTTCAAGCAAGTTATCCCGTGTTTCCACGAGGATTTCACGGCGAGCCGGTTCGGTGCCGGTACCTTGCAAGGCAAGTTTTACATATTCCACGATACCTTCCAAAGGTACGCCTGCTTTTTTAAAGCAAAGGGCAAATTCAACCCACTTGATGGTTACTTCGTCAAAATCGCGGATGCCTGATGCCGTACGCGGCACGCTTGGAATCAAACCGATGCGTTCATAATAACGAAGGGTATCCGTTGTAATATCAAACTTTTCAGCAACTTCTTTTATTGTCATTGTATCATCTCCTTGTATTTTTTATTTATTCTATACTATACATTTGACAGTTTATTTACTATACCTATTGTACCCCTTTGAGCTAACTTCAAGTCAAGTTATTTATAAAAAACAAGACCCTTGAAGCGTTTTTCTCAAGGGTCTTGTCATTTTTATTCAAGTCGTATTGTAAGTTGGAGTAATGAAGTTAAAGTAATCAATTTTCAATCAAAACCGAAACAATGCAATGAAATTAAATTGTCATTGAAGTGATAACCTTTTAATACCACCAGTACAAAGTAAAGGCGTATTCATTGTTAGCCGGGTTCGTCGACTTAAACGTGTTCCAAAGCTTGTGCCAAATCATCGATTAAGTCCTCCACGTTTTCAATACCCACGGAGATACGGATCATGTCCGGTGTTACGCCGGCTGCTTTTTGTTCTTCTTCATTAAGCTGCGCATGAGTCGTGCTGGACGGATGGATTACGAGGGATTTTGCATCGCCTACGTTAGCCAAGTTGGAGAAGATTTCAAGAGCATCTACGAATTTAATGCCTTCATCTTTGCCGCCTTTAATACCGAAAGTGAAGATAGAGCCCACACCTTTTGGATAGTATTTATCAGCCAAGGCTTTGTATTTGCTGTCTTTCAATTCCGGATAATTTACCCAAGCAACTTTTGGATGATTTACCAAGAAGTCGATGATTTTGCGCGTATTTTCAACATGACGTTCTACACGTAAGGATAAGGTTTCAACACCTTGTAAAATGAGCCATGCTGCAAGCGGTGTCAAAGCGGCACCGGTGTCGCGGAGCAACTGAGCACGTACTTTTACGGTGAATGGAATTGGAAGGTCTGCATATACGAGGCCGTTATAATGAACGTCGCCGGCTACGAAATCAGGGTAGCGACCGCTGGCTTTGTAGTCGAATTTACCGCTTTCAACGATGACACCGGCAATAGTCGTACCGTGACCGCCTAAGAATTTAGTGGCGGAGTGAACTACCACATCGGCACCATGCTCAATCGGACGAATGAGGTATGGGGTACCGAAAGTATTGTCTACGATAAGGATGATGCCGTGTTTATGGGCAATATCCGCCACTGCTTGAATATCGATAAGGTTGATGTTCGGATTACCGATGGTTTCCACATAAATCGCTTTGGTGCGGTCATCGATGGCTTTTTCAAAACCATCCAAATCATCAGGGTCTACAAATTTAGTCGTAATGCCAAAACGTGGCAAGGTAGAGCTGAATAAGTTATATGTACCGCCGTACAAAGTGGACGCAGCGATGATGTTATCGCCGGTACCGGCTACGTTTTCAATGGCGTAAGTAATGGCTGCCGAACCGGAGCCTACGGACAATGCACCGGCACCGCCTTCTAAAGCAGCTATACGTTTTTCAAGCACATCGTTAGTCGGTGTACCGAGGCGGGAATAAATGGCACCCGGATCGCGGAGGGCAAAACGGTCGGCCGCTTGCTGCGCGTCTTTAAATACATAGCTTGTAGTTTGGTGAATCGGCACTGCACGGGCGCCTGTTTCGTCGATAACTTGACCTTCATGTAATTGGATTGTTTCGAATTTGTACTGTTTGCTCATAATAAAATCTCTCCTTTTTCTCTCCGTCGGTTTCTCACGCCGACAATCCCTAATCTCTCTTTATTTTATATATAACAACCGCTTGGGCTGTCGATACCATTTTTTCGACCAATTAAGGTTGGTCTTTACACTACTTTAAACAGCTTGTGTTTGATTGTGTTTACATTGCTGTTTCATTTTTTGAATTTGTTCAATAATATACGGCGTTTCTTGATACACGTAATAGTTAAGCCAATTTGTAAAAATCAGCGTCCCCGTGGACCGCCAACGCACGATAGGCGCCTTTGTCGGGTCATCATCGGGATAGTAGTTTTCAGGAACATCAATGTCGAGTCCCAAGTTTTTATCCCGCTCATATTCCCGCTGCAAGGTATCTCGATCGTATTCCGAATGGCCAAACACAAAAATGTGTTTGTTGTCCAGACTACGAACTATGGCAGCACCGGCTTTTTTAGAAGCAGCTAAAATCTCTAAGTTCGGATTCGCTTTTATCTCATCAACCGATACCGTCGTGTGCCTTGAATGGGGCATGTAGAAAATCTCGTCCATACCGCGAAGTAACATCGGTCTTTTATTGAGGACCTCGTTTTCAAAAACCCCGAACAGCTTCGTCGGCAACAGTTCTTTGTCGATACCAAAGTGGTAATACAGTCCGGCTTGAGCGCCCCAGCAAATGTAGAGGGTCGAATACACGTGGTTTTCGCTCCAGTCCATAATCTCGGTCAGCTCCTGCCAGTAATTCACTTCTTCAAACGGCATCAACTCAATCGGTGCACCGGTTATAATCATCCCGTCAAAGAACTTATCTTTGATTTCATCGAAGGTCCGATAGAACGAACTGAGGTGATGTTCCGATGTATGCGCCGCCTTATGACTCGCCATATGAAGTAAGGTGATGTCCAATTGTAACGGCGTATTGCTTAATGCTCTTAAAATCTGTGTTTCCGTTACTTCTTTAGTCGGCATCAGATTAACGATTAAAATTTGTAGCGGCCGAATGTCTTGTGTTTCGGCTCTTACCGTATCCATGACGAATATGTTTTCTTCCGCCAGTTTGGCAATGGCCGGCAAGTCTTTCACTACCGTTATGGGCATTTTGCATCACTCCTCCCTAAGCCCGTTACTCTCTTCTCTCTTCTTTCTCAAACGTTGAAAAACTCATTTCTTACTACTTATGTTTATCATTTAATTAACACTCACTGCCCCATCTGAGCAACGGCCTCTCAACTCCGCTGTTCGTTTACAGTTGTTAACGCCTTCAACATTTACTATCCTCTTTACCATTATCATACTTTCTATGTGGTTACTGTTCATTACCGCTAAAACCGGTATAAAAAAACATCCTCCATTCACCGCTGTGAACAAGGACGTCTATAACGTGTTACCACCTTGATTTAGCAAAGCCTCACGACTTCACCCTCAGCCGGTACGTCTTACAAAAGTAACATTGTAGTATTTATTCTTAAAGTACGCTAACTATATTACTCTAATCGTAAGGTTATACCGTGGCATTATAACGGTTGCATCCGCCGAGACTAAAGCTTGCGCATTCCACCTCGGATACTCCAAGACCATTTTCTTCGCATTCTTTTGCATCCCCTTCCACCTTACGGGACTCTCTGTGCCAACGCCCTGCGTTTACTTATCTCTTCATCGTCGATTCTGTATGTTGATGTAGGCTATCGATGACTTGTTGTCGTTTCGATGTGATAACTATACCAATCATTCAAAAAGCTGTCAACAAGAGTTTTACGTCATTCTTTTCACAGTGGACACTCAGTAAGCAGTTTTGCATCATATTTCAAAGTGTATACTTAGTGCAATTTATGGCAAAAGTCAGCAATATAACTGAATTAAAAATATATAGGTTTACAATCACAGCCGGCTGTTGCTATAGCTCTAAACTATAGCAAACCAAAATTAACAACTATAAATCAGTACACTCCTATAGTACTTTTTAGCTACATCAAAAAGGGACTGCCGAAGCAGTCCCTAAATTGTATTTGTTTTTTGTACTTATGCGTATGACTTATACTTTGTGCTTAACATCAATACGCAATAAGGAACGTTGTAGCGCGAGCTCAGCGCGATGGAAATCTATGTCTGCATTTCTTGATTTCAAACGTTCTTCCGCACGTGCTTTAGCCCGTTTAGCACGGTCTTCATCGATTTCGTCAGGTAATTCGCAATTCGGCGTTACAATGGTAATTACATTATTTTTAATTTCCATAAAACCGCCGAAATTAGCCATAAACTGGCGTGTACCGTCCGGTAAATCGATGCGTAACGGTGCAATTTCAAGGGCTGCCACTAAATCGGCATGGCGCGGTAAAATACCGAGTTCGCCCAATTCAGTGCGCACTACCACAAATTTAACCTCACCCGAAAAGGCATTTTTATCAGGGGTAATTACATCGAGATGCATGGTCTTGCCTTCACTCATGAACTATTCCCCCTTCTCCGTCAATTCCTTTCCTTTAGCAATGGCTTCATCAATGGTGCCTACCATGTAGAATGCATTTTCCGGTAAATCATCATGTTTACCTTCCAAGATTTCTTTGAAGCCGCGCAAAGTTTCTTTAAGCGGTACATATTTACCCGGCGAACCGGTAAATACTTCGGCTACGAAGAATGGCTGGCTGAGGAAACGTTGAATCTTACGGGCACGGGCAACGGTCAATTTATCTTCTTCCGACAATTCTTCCATACCGAGGATTGCGATAATATCTTGTAAATCTTTATATTTCTGCAATACTTCCTGTACGCCGCGAGCAATTTTATAATGTTCTTCGCCCAATACTAACGGATCCAAGATACGGCTGGTGGAGTCGAGCGGATCCACAGCCGGATAAATCCCGATTTCAGCGATGGAACGGGACAATACGGTGGTCGCATCCAAATGCGCAAACGTAGCAGCCGGAGCCGGGTCAGTCAAGTCATCGGCAGGTACGTATACGGCCTGTACGGACGTAATGGAACCTTCTTTAGTGGAGGTAATACGTTCCTGAAGAGCCCCTACGTCATTGGCCAAGGTTGGTTGATAACCTACGGCCGACGGCATACGACCGAGCAACGCGGACACTTCCGAGCCGGCCTGAATGAAACGGAAAATGTTATCGATGAATAAGAGCACGTCCTGTTTCTGTACGTCACGGAAATATTCAGCCATGGTGAGGCCCGTTAAGCCTACACGCATACGCGCTCCCGGTGGTTCGTTCATCTGGCCGTAAACTAATGCTGTTTTGGAAATAACGCCGGATTCCTTCATTTCGTTCCAAAGGTCATTACCTTCACGAGTACGTTCACCTACACCGGAGAATACGGAGTAACCGCCATGTTCCGTTGCGATATTATGGATTAATTCCATGATTAATACGGTTTTACCTACACCGGCACCACCGAATAAACCGATTTTACCACCTTTTACATACGGCGCAATAAGGTCAACAACCTTAATACCTGTTTCCAAAATGGTGGTTTCCGGAGCTAAATCATCAAATTTAGGTGCCGGACGATGAATCGGCCACATTTCAGACGCCTTTACCGGCGTATCATCATGGTCAACCGTTTCACCAAGTACGTTAAAGATACGGCCAAGCACGCCATCACCAACCGGCACGGAAATAGGGGCACCTGTGTCCACTGCTTCCATACCGCGAGTCAGGCCATCCGTAGAACTCATGGCAACGGCACGCACGGTGTCATCACCTAAGTGTTGCATTACTTCAACCACAATCACTTCGTCTTTGCCGGATTCGCTTGTTTTTTTAATATGAATTGCGTTGTAAATAGCCGGAAGCTCTCCCGCCGTAAAGAGAACGTCGACTACCGGTCCGATAACCTGTACAACTTTACCGATATTATTACTCATTTAAGAGGTCTCTCCTCCTTTGTAGTTATACCTATTGCAAGGCATTAGCACCACCGACAATTTCAGAAATTTCATTGGTAATGCCGGCTTGTCGTAATTTATTGTATTCCAAATTAAGTGAGCTGATTAAATCCCCTGCATTATCTGTTGCAGAAGTCATAGCCGTCATGCGAGCGCCAAGCTCACTGGCGGAAGCTTGCAATAAAGCGTTATACACAGTAATTTCCAAATATTTAGGCAACAATTGGTCATAAATAGTTTTTTCCGAAGGTTCATAAATATATAGCTCATTAAGCTCCCCTTCATGATGCGGTTCCGTGACAACCGGCAATAATTTCACGCTGGTCACGTTCTGCGTTAAGGAGTTTACGAAATGAGTATAAATCAAGATAACTTCGTCAACTTCGCCTTCTAAAAACAACTTAGATGCTTCATCTACAATTTGTTTAGCATGGCTATATTCCGGTTTATCGGAAAAACCTACATGAGAATTCGTTACCGGATACTGATGATACTTCAAGTAATCAGTCGGCTTGCGACCAACCGTAATCGTCTCATACGTATCAGGTGCTTTTTCACGAGTTTCCTGTGCAAAATATTTAATCAAATTACTGGTATAAGCACCAGCTAAGCCTTTGTCGGCGCCAATCAGAATATATAAGGTTCGCGAAACCTCGCGTACCGCCGTTAACGGATAGGACGCCAACACCTCAGGTTCTAATGTAGCAGATACATTTGTGAGGATTTGACCTAACTTTTCTGCATATGGTTCCGTAGATTTTGCTTTGGCCTGTGCACGGCGCAATCGAGCAGATGCTACCATTTTCATGGCCTTCGTAATCTGCTGCGTATTCGTAACACTTTTAATGCGCTTACGTAAATCCTGTGCACTGCTCATCGCCTACGCCTCCTCAGAAGTAATCAAGTGATGGGAAGTACCAAAGGATTCAATGCATTCATTAATCGCTTTTATCAAAAGTTCTTCCGTATCTTTGTCTAAGATTCTGGATGTTTGAATATTCGTTAAAATTTCACTGTAGTTGCTGTGAACATAACGCAATAATTCATTCTGGAATGCAGGAACATCGGCTACTTCAATAGATGCAAAGTAACCGTTAATGCCGGCATATAGACAAACTACCTGTTCTTCAACTTTAAGAGGTGAGTACTGAGGCTGTTTTAACATTTCTGTCAAACGTTCGCCGCGATCAAGCTGTGCTTTAGTCGATTTATCAAGGTCGGAGCCGAACTGAGCAAAAGCTGCCAACTCACGATACTGCGCCAAATCGAGGCGCAATTTACCGGCAACTTGTTTCATCGCTTTAATCTGGGCGCTACCGCCTACACGGGATACGGATAAACCTACGTCAACAGCCGGACGAATCCCGGAGTAGAACATATCGGTGCCAAGGAAAATCTGACCGTCCGTAATGGAAATTACGTTCGTAGGGATATAAGCGGACACGTCACCGGCTTGCGTTTCAATAATCGGCAAGGCCGTAATGGAACCGCCGCCCAATTCATCAGATAATTTAGCAGCTCGTTCTAACAAACGAGAATGTAAATAGAATACGTCCCCTGGATATGCTTCACGTCCCGGTGGACGACGAAGTAACAAACTCATGGCACGATAGGCCGCTGCCTGTTTAGATAAATCATCATATACACAAAGTACATGTTTACCTTGGTACATGAAATGTTCACCCATAGCAACGCCCGCATATGGAGCGATATACTGCATAGGAGCGCCTTCGGAAGCACCGGCCGATACTACGATAGTGTAATCCATAGCGCCGGCTTCCTGTAATTTCTGTACTACACGAGCTACGGTAGATTCTTTCTGACCGATAGCCACATAAATACAAATTACATCCTGACCTTTTTGATTCAAAATGGTATCGATGGCAATCGCCGATTTACCGGTACCGCGGTCACCGATAATAAGTTCACGCTGGCCACGACCAATCGGTACCATGGCGTCGATTGCTTTCAAACCGGTTTGCAACGGTTCAAATACGGATTTACGATCCGCAATGCCCGGTGCCGGGAATTCAATTGGTCGATGATCTTCTGCCGTAATGGAGCCCTTGCCGTCAATCGGCTGGCCCAAGGCATTAACTACACGACCGATAAGTTGTTCACCTACAGGAACCTGCATGATACGGCCTGTACGGCGTACCTGGTCCCCTTCTTTAATAAGGAAATCATTACCTAACAATACAGCCCCTACGTTATCTAATTCGAGGTTCTGTACCATCCCATAAACACCATGAGGTAATTCTAACAATTCACCTGCCATGGCCTTTTCAAGACCGTAAATATGCGCAATACCGTCACCTACTTCGAGTACGGTACCCACATCATCAACGTTAAGTTCCACATCATAGTCCTGAATCTGCTGTTTAATTATGGCAGTAATTTCTTCAGGCTTCATTTTCATACTTAACCATTCACCCCAATCTCTGTTGTATCGGACTTAAGCAAATATTTCTTTAAATCCTCCATACGACGCATCAAACTTGCATCAATACGCGTATCACCAATTTGGATAATAAAGCCGCCCAGAATGGTTGGGTCCACTTTGATTGTAAAAATATATTGCTTACCCGTAATCGCTTTTAATTTATCGGCCAACTGCGTATAAATCTCGTCCGGCATTGCTTCACTCACTGTAACAGTGGCGGAGAAAATGCCACGTGCTTCCCGTGCTTTGTTAATAAACTCAGCAATGGCAGACTGAATATACCGTATGCGTCCGCGTTTGACCATAACAAATAAGGTGTTAAGTGCCATCGTATTAATGGCTTCACCGAATATTTTGGCCAAAACATTGCATTTTGCCTCTGCATCGAGGGCCGGGTACAACAATAAGGTGCCTAATTCAGGCTGCGTATCCATAACTTCTTTTACGTAGGAAAGATCCCTTTCCATTTGTTCCAGAATTTGCTGTTCCTGCGCCAATTCAAAGATAGCGGTACTGTATTTATCTGTTACAATGTCTACGCTCATACCAATCACCCTAATGCTTTACTGTCAAGCTTTTCAATGGCTTCTTTAACAAGGTCCACATTGGCTTGACTATCCATATTCTTAGCAACAATTTTGCCGGCAATGGCCATAGAAAGTGAAATCATATCTTCACGCATTTTTTCCATAGCTTTTGCTTGTTCACGGGCAATTTCGTTACGAGCTTCTTCTTTTTCACGTACTAGCTGTTCTTTTAATTCCTTAATTTGAGCCTGCGTATTCCGTTCAGCCAATTGGGCTGCCTTTTCAACAATCGCTTGAGCTTCTTTACGAGCATTGGCTAATTGTGCTTCATACTCTTTTTTGGTAGCTTCCGCAGAATCCAAAGTAGCCTGTGCATTCGCCAAATCGCCTTCAATCTTCTTGCGACGGGCTTCCATCACACCGACTAAAGGTTTAAACGCAAATTTTGCTAAAATAGCAACTAAAATAAAGAAATTGATAAATTGAACCAGCAATGTACCGTTTATTTCTACCAACGGCGTAACCCCCTCTTAAACTTGGAATTATAACTTGCCTTCTTATGTCTGTTCAATTTAATAAAGAACCGAATTATAATTTACCAACGATAACATCAGTAAATACAAGTACGATGGCGATAACGGTAGCAATGATAGGAATAGATTCGATCAAACCGATGGAAATAAATAAATTAGTCATAATCTTACCGGCCATTTCAGGCTGACGAGTCATACCTTCAAATGCTTTACGAACTGCCAATGCATCACCAAAAGCTGCTGCGATCGCTGCCAAACCTGCCACTAAACAAGCACTGAATACACTTACTGACAACAAAATTGCTTTTTCCATAATAAAATCCTCCTAGAAAATGTTACGAATACAACCTGAGATACTCAAAATAATGGTTGGTAATACTGTGGTGATTAATGTTCCTCATCGTTGATTGCCATACCCAAGTATGACGTCACGAGAATTGTAAAAACGAAGGCCTGAATAACGCCGACAAATAAACTGAATACGAGCCAAATAATCGGTGTTAAATACGGTGCCAAACCGTTCAACAACTCTAATACAATTTCACCTGCTACAATGTTGCCGAATAGACGAAAGCTGAGCGTCACCGGCTTAGAGATTTCTTCCATGATGTGGAAGATAACAAATACGGCAAACGGCTGAAAGAAATGCTTAAAATAAGACGGTCCTTTCATCTTTGCCCCAATAACCCAAATACTCACTGAGCTGGCCAGGGCCAGACCTAAGGTCGTATTTAAATCGTTAGTAGGCGATGTCAAAATATGGGGACTCGGTATCAGCCCCAATTCATTACTTACTAAGATAAAAACAAAGAAAGTAAATAGTAGCGAACTTACCTTACTAAAGTGTTTACCTAAAGGACCTTTTAATTGACTTCCAATAGCTTCTAAAATAAACTCAACTACATTTTGTACGCCTGATGGAACCATATTGACCTGCCGTGTAGCAAAAAAGGCAACGACTATAATAATAGCAAACACTACCCAAGTCATATAGATAGTATCCATATTAAAAGCCATGCCCCACATGTGAACGACGTCATGAGTCCCGGTATGTAATTCCATAAGGTTCACCTCCTTTCGCCTATATTGCTACCCCATTACTCTATCGAAATTTTGATTAATACACATTAAATCACATTGGGACTATCCGCTTGGTTATACCTGATGCGTTCGTATATCGTCAACGGACGCCATAGCATCAAACCCAACATATATGGTACAAACGGAAAATTCTCAAATAAATAAACGGCCAACAAGGTGCCGATGGCGACCAGCGTAATACGAATTAAAGTACCAAGCTTAGTCGCTTTTTCAATAGTACGTAGTTCTTTATGGCGAAGTTTATAAACCCATAAACCTAAAATCAATAAATATAATAAATTAATAGCACATCCCCAAACCCAGCCTAAAATGTATCTCTCGTAATCAAAGACTTCTAATAACAATGTAGATGCTACGGTTACCACGATAAGGTAACAAGTCATACGTTTTACAAAATCCAAGAATACCTCCACGATTAAGCCCCCTCACGACACAACCCGAAGATACAAGGAGTACAGGCCTCCTAATCCTCCTACTAACCCTCCTATCAGCGTAAACCATGGTGACGCATCAAACAGATAGTCTAAGCCACGGCCTATAGCCAGACAACCCAGAATGCTGACCAACAGGGAGAAACCTGCCGACAAGGCCACATTCAGTGCTTTTAGTGTGGTTGGATCGAGTCGCTTCATTGGAATCACCTTCTTTGTGATGGTTAAAACGGGGAAACTATGAATACTACTAATCTCTAACTTCTTTATTATAACAAAATTCAACTTTCACTAAATTATAACATTTTGTCATACGTTTAGCCAATATACCTATAACAAGTATACTTTTATCCAATTTTCTTATTATAAAAAATATTAATGAATTCAATTTTTAAAACAATACAAGTTTCAAGCTATCCATCGATGCTTTTTTCGTTTTTAATTATAATTCATCACTAATCTTTTTATTATATTTAAGAATGTTGTGTATACTTTTTACGAATACAAGGGCCACTTTTTCAAAGTTTTTAATAAAAAAACGGCCTTATGAGCGGTAGATACATTAGCTGATATATATAACTGAGGACGTTAATAACATCAGCTATTTACTACCTAAACACTATCAATTAATAGCCGAAACGGCTCGGTTTTTTACCGCTGTGTAAAAATTCAAAACGCACTGCTTCGACAATACGATTCGACGCTACACCGTCACCATACGGATTTACGGAGTTGGCCATCACATCATAAGCATCTTTATCCGCCAATAATCGATGGGCCGTATCATAGACCGTATTTTCATCAGTCCCTACAAGACGTACCGTACCGGCCGTTACCGCTTCCGGACGTTCCGTCGTATTGCGAAGTACCAATACCGGTTTGCCCAAAGCCGGCGCTTCTTCCTGAATCCCGCCGGAATCGGTCATCAATAAATAAGAACGAGCCATTAAATTAGCAAACGGTTCATATTCGAGCGGATCGATTAAGTGAACTCGTTCTACATCACCCAATACTTCTTTAACAATTTTACGAACTTTCGGATTTTTATGTACCGGGAATACCACTTCAATATCATCAAATTCATCGACCAAGCGGTGAATGGCTTGATATACATGACGCATCGGTTCACCGAGGTTTTCACGACGATGAGTCGTTACGAGCACAATGCGCCGATTTTTATAATCTAAATTATTAAGCAAATCTTCTTCAAATTGGTAGTTATCTTTAACCGTAGTCTGAAGGGCATCAATAACGGTATTGCCGGTCACATATAAATGAGCCGAACCGATATTTTCTTTCATCAAATTCTTTTCCGCACTGGAAGTCGGAGCAAAGTGATAGGTTGCCAAAGACCCGGTCAATTTGCGGTTCATTTCTTCAGGGAACGGCGAGTAAATATTACCCGTTCTGAGGCCGGCTTCTACATGGCCTACCGGAATTTCCTGATAAAAAGCGGCTAATGCGCCGGCAAAAGTAGTTGTCGTATCACCATGAACGAGTACTACATCAGGTTTTGCTTCTTTTAACACATCCTTTAGCCCTTCTAAGGCTCTGGTTGTCACATCATATAAAGTTTGGCCCTGACTCATGATGTTCAAATCATAGTCCGGCGTAATCGCAAATAAATCCAAAACCTGATCGAGCATTTCACGATGCTGTGCCGTTACCGTCACAATCGCTTCCATATCCGGAGCGGCTTGTAAAGCCTTAACTACCGGTGCCATCTTAATCGCTTCGGGACGAGTCCCAAAAATTGTCATCACTTTCAACATGTAATAATACCTCCCATGATTAGCCAGCCTACATACCCTGTATGCTACGAAGGCGCTTGTACAAGCGTACAAGCGCACCTATATTAATGTCTATTTGCTGCTCTATTTTCCTCGGCAATGACTTCGTCTTTCGCAATCATCCCCAATTTAGTTGCAATAAACACGCAAACACACAAAATAGCCAACACTATAATAATGCCGACCAATATATTTACTTTTGCCAACAAAATAGCTACATAGCCCAACAACGCCGTAACGGCATACATCAACAATACAGCTTGTTTTTGCGACAAGCCGAGTGCCAACAGGCGATGATGCATATGGCCTTTATCCGGCTTAAATACCGGTCGGCCGTTAATCTTACGACGAATGATGGCAAAGGTAGTGTCTAAAATAGGCAGGCCTAATACAATTACCGGTACTACCAACGAAATGGTGGCGGCCGTTTTTACGGCACCCATAACGGAAATTGTGGCCATTGTATAGCCCAACAACATACTGCCCGTATCACCCATGAAGATTTTTGCGGGGTTGAAATTGTAACGCAAGAAACCGAGCGCCGCACCGGCCAAAGCCAACGCAACGCACGCTAAGTCAACCTGGCCCATTTGCCACAAAATTGTGAAAATAGTCAGGCTTGAAATCAATGAAATGCCGGCTGCCAAACCGTCAAGACCATCTATAAGGTTTACAATATTCGTAAAGCCTACAATCCAAAAGATGGTAAGCGGTATCGACAAAAAGCCCAAGTAGAACACATGACCCCAAGGATTGGTAATAAATTCAACCTGGTTACCAAAGGCCACGACTACAACCGCCGCTAAAATTTGACCTGTTAATTTTGTTTTTGGACCAATTTGCTTCACATCGTCCCAAATACCGACACCCACAAGCACAACGGAGCCCAATAAGAGTCCCATAACGGCTTGCAAATCTTTTACGGTATAGAGAACCGAAACAATATAGCCTATAAAGATGGCCAAGCCACCTAAGCGAGGAATGGAACCGTGATGCACCTTACGCGCATCCGGCTTATCCATAGCCCCAATGTTAATCGCCAACCTTTTAATCAGCGGTGTAATCGCAAACGAGATGACCAACGCCACCACGAATGCCCACACGTACACCGTCATTACCGCACCTCCTCGTGCTCGTTCTTAGTTCGTAAGACTGCGTACAGGTGCCGGAATTCGTCCACCGCGTTTGATAAACTCTTCCGCCCCAAACGGACTTACTTCAATGATTGGGCAATAGCCCAATAAGCCGCCGAATTCAACCATTTCGCCCACAGTTTTACCCGGAACCGGAATCAAACGAACAGCTGTTGTTTTATTATTAATCATACCAATAGCCGCTTCATCGGCAATAATTGCCGAAATAGTAGCTGCCGATGTGTCCCCCGGTACGGCGATCATATCAAGCCCTACAGAGCACACACAGGTCATGGCTTCTAATTTTTCTAAACTTAAACTGCCTACGGATACGGCATCAATCATGCCTTTATCTTCACTTACAGGGATAAAAGCACCGCTGAGGCCGCCTACATGAGACGATGCCATGAGCCCGCCTTTTTTAACGGCATCATTCAATAAAGCTAATGCCGCCGTAGTACCATGAGCCCCACAAGAGGTAATGCCCATTTCTTCCAAAACATGCGCTACCGAATCACCTACAGCAGGTGTAGGCGCCAAGGATAAATCGATAATCCCGAACTGCTTACCCAAACGCCGCGACGCTTCTTGGGCCACCAATTGACCCACGCGCGTAATTTTGAAAGCCGTACGTTTAATCGTTTCGGCCACTTCGTCAAAAGGTCGTCCCCGTACTGCTTCTAAGGCATGCTTAACAACGCCCGGTCCGCTGACACCGACGCTAATCGTCGTATTACCTTCCGTAACACCATGGAAGGCACCGGCCATAAACGGATTGTCTTCAACAGGGTTACAAAAAATAACAAGCTTCGCACAACCGAAAGCATCACGATCCGCTGTAAGTTCGGCTGTTTGTTTAACAATACGGCCCATTTCTGCTACGGCATCCATATTAATACCCGCTTTAGTGGAACCGATACCTACAGAACTGCATACTAAATCAGTCGTCGCCAAGGCTTCCGGAATGGACGCAATTAAACGACGATCGCCATCGGTATAACCTTTACTTACCAAGGCGGAAAAACCGCCGATAAAGTTAACACCCACAGCTTTGGCTGCTTTATCCAAAGCTTTGGCTACGGGTACATAATTGGTTAAATCACTACCGGCTGCAACGAGCGAAATTGGCGTAACGGATACGCGTTTATTAATAATCGGCACACCGTATTCGCGCTCAATGGCTTCACCGGTGGCCACCAAGTGTTCCGCTTCTTTTGTAATATGATCATAAATACGATCACAAAGGGTATTGCCGTCAACGGCTGTACACCCCAACAAACTGATGCCCATCGTAATGGTACGAACATCCAATTTATTGTCATGAATCATCTGGTTGGTTTCGAGGATATTTTCAATACTTAACATATCATCACCTACCCTATACGATGCATGCTGAGGAAGATATCCGCATGTTGTGCCTGAATCTGAACGCCCAAAGCTTCCCCTTCAGCTTTCAAAGCTGCCTGCACTTTAGGTAAAGCTGTCTGATCCTTAGCTTCACACATCATAATCATGTTAAACATACCGTCTAAAATCGTCTGGTTAATCGATACAATATTTACATCGTTCTCAGCCAATACGGTAGCTACACGCGCAATAATACCTACTCGGTCTACCCCTACTACGGTTACAACTACTTTCATGCGATTCACCTTTCCCTTATACCTACATTATCAGTACTCTCTAATTTCAATGATGTTATATTATACCACAATTCGTGGCGCAATACCACATACAGTGCTAGCGGGACGTTACTTCATCAACCAAAGCCTGACCGGCTTTCAAAAGTTGCGCCAACGCTTCTTTACCTTGGAATGTTTCTGCATACACCTTATACAAGTCTTCCGTGCCGGACGGGCGGGCTACCAAAAAGCTATTGGCCGTCGTAATGCGCAAACCGCCGATAGCATAATCGCCATACAGCGAGGTGGTTCGAATATCTTCAATGGCTTCACCGGCAAGCTCCGTAGCCGTCACATCACTCGGTTGCAATTGACTCAACCGTTCCTTCGCGGCCTTACTGCAAGGGGCATCAATGCGTTCAAACACGGGATCGCCATAACGTTTCGTAAGGAATGTATAGAGAACATCCGGCGTCAGGCCATTGGTAACGGCATACATTTCCATAGCCAAGAGGCCCATAATGATACCGTCTTTATCCGTGGTCCAAACTGTACCATCTTTTTTGAGGAAGGATGCGCCGGCACTTTCTTCGCCGCCGATACCGATGGTACCGTCAAATAGCAATGAAGAAAAATATTTAAAGCCCACCGGCACTTCATATACTTTAATGCCGTTATCGCTACAGAATTTATCCACCATCTGAGTCACAACAGCAGTTTTCCCAAAACCTTTGCCCTGCCAACTGCGATTCAAAAACAGGTACGCGCCGGCTGCCACCAAGAAGTGATTTGGCGCCATAAGGCCATCTTGCGTAACAATACCGTAACGATCGTAGTCGGGATCATTTCCCACGGCCAAGTCATAATCACCGATTTTGGCAATTACATCGGCCATGGCATATTCAGACGAGCAGTCCATACGTACTACGCCGTCATGGTCATAAGGCATAAAGCTGAACGTCGGGTCGTACTCATTGTTAATAATATCTAAATCGAGACCATACTCTTCGCCGATAGCTTCCCAGTATTCCATGCCGCTGCCGCCGAGGGCATTGATGAGCACTTTAGGTTTAGCTTTACGAATGGCATCCATGTTAATCACATCAGCCAACTCTTTAACATAAAGGCCTTTGTAATCATATTCCCATTGCAACGCCGAATCGATTTCATCGATGGCCACCCGACGGATACCTTCGCCGCCGTTTTGCAAATATTCATTGGCCTTATTTTCAATCCACTTCGTCACCGTCGTATCAGCGGGGCCACCGTTAATCGGATTGTATTTGATACCGCCCTGGTCCGGCGGATTATGAGACGGTGTAATGATGATACCGTCCGCTTTGCCGTGACCTACTTTTTCTTTTAAAAAGTCCGGCACAAAGGCGATCTTCTCTTGTTTATCAATAATTTCATTGTAGCGAATGATGGCACGGGAAACACTCGGTGTCGGCACGAAGCCGTTTTCACCGTCTACCGCCGCCACGACACCGTTCGCCGCCAAGACTTCAAGCACCGTTTCCAACGCCGGTTCCGACAAGGCATGCGTATCATGCCCGACGAAACAAACTCCGGTGGCACCAAACTCTTTACGTCCGTCACAAATAGCCTGTGCAATGGCTGCCACATGAAGTTCATTAAAACTGCCCGCTAACGATTTACCGCGATGACCGGATGTGCCGAATGAAATGCGCTGTTCCGGCTTTTCATAATCAGGTTTTTGATTATAATAAGCCTCAATTACCGCCTCTAAATCAATCAAATCCTCCGGACGTACTAATTTACCTGCTAATTCATGTGCCATAGTGCAGCCTCCAATTGTTTTGAATATACTGTAAAATTCCCTAAGATTAGGAATGACTATCTACTAAAATATAAACGTTTAACTTTCATGTATCGTAAAACTCATTTAATCATTCATTTCAACGCGTGCGCGAACGCGCTCAATGGCTTGTTGCGTGGCTGCTGAAGATTTGATGGAAAAACCGCGGCCAATAACTTCCGCCACATCAGTAACCATGAGGAACGCCGTAGGATCTTCTTTTTGTACCGCTTCTTTCAACTTAGCCACCTGCATGAGACTGACTACCACCAGAATCACCTGCTTATGCTGATGTGTATAGGCCCCTTCACCATTTAAAATCGTAGCCCCGCGGCCGAATTGATACAGAATCAAATCACAAATCTTGTATGGTTTATAGGAAATAATAAACACTGCCTTACGCTGACTGAAACCGACTACTACACGGTTCGTAATCATGGCCGCAATATAAATGCAAACCAACGTAATGGCCGCCGCTTCCACACTGATTATGAAGCTGGCCACAAAGAGAATCACACAGTTGATGCCCAGTGATACACTCCCCATTTGGAGCCCGTAATACTTACGAATAATCAACGCAATGGGATCAAGGCCGCCCGCATTACCGCCGGACCGATAAATAGTCCCCATACCGAGACCGGTAAAAATCCCGCCTAAAATAGCGCCCACCAACGGATCCGTCGTCAAATGATACACGTTCATAAAACTAAACGCATTAATCATGAACGATGAAACAACCGTACCGAAGATGGTAATCATTAAATGCCAATGGCCGAGCCAACGATAGGCCGCATACAAAATCGGAATATTTAAAATTAAGTTCAATGTACCGATTTGAATACCCGTTAAGTAATATAACATCAACGCAATACCGCTGATACCACCACTCACGAGCTTATGAGGTACAATAAACGAATTGACCCCAAAGGAAAACAGCATCGTCCCGAACGTCACCAAAATCATGACCTTTATCGTTGTACGCCAGTCTTTTTCCATGTTGCTCCCCCTATTCTCTGTTGTCAAAAATCTGACTCACTCATCTCTCAATTCCGGATAAAAATACATAGCTAAGTGCAGTAAAGGCCTACTCAGTCTGGCCTTTACGAGCAGCTCACGCTTTATTTTCGCCTGTACCGGTCGGTTGCTCCGGCAACGCCTCACTCATAGTGCCGGTTTGCACGGATCGTTCAATGGCGGCATTCACCGTAGCCGGCGTGGCCAATGGAATCGTAAAACCTTGACCGATAACTTCCGCCGCATCGGATAAAATCATGAACGCCGACGGATCTTCTTTTTGCACGGCCGCTTTCAACTTTGCCACCTGCATAAGGCCGACCACAACCAAAATAACCTGTTTGTGCTGATGCGTATAGGCACCTTCGCCATTTAAAATGGTAGCACCGCGACCAATTTGATGAATAATAACATCACAAATTTTATACGGACATGTGGAAATAATAAAAATGGCTTTACGCTGGTTAAAGCCCACCACCACTTTATTGGTAACCATAGCTTGTACGTAAATACTTACGAGCGTAATAGCGGCCGCTTCCACACTGATGACAATGGCTGCTGCCACCAAGATGACAAAGTTAATACCAAAAATAATACTGCCCATCTGAAGGCCGTAATATTTACGAATAATCATAGCAATCGGGTCCAACCCGCCCGTATTACCGCCGGAGCGATACACACCCCCGAGCCCGAGACCACACAAAATACCACCGAGTAACGAACCGATTAAAGGATCCTGCGTCATATGATAATCGGCCATAAATTCAAAGACGTTGATTAAGAGGGAAATTACCGCCGTTCCGAAGATGGTAATCATCAAATGCCAACGGCCCAGCCAGCGATAGGCGGCCCAGAGTATCGGTAAGTTGAGCAAGAGATTCAAGGTACCGACCTGAATTCCCGTCAGATAATAAAGCATTAATGCGACACCGCTTAAGCTACCGGATACCAACTTGTGTGGTACAATAAAAGCATCAAGCCCTATGGCAAAAATTAATGAACCGATGGTCGTCATAACTATGGCGTTTACGGTTTGACCCCACTTGAACTGCATAGTTCCTCCTAGAAAAATTGAAATTTGTCCGTTAATAGCGTATAATTTATAGTTAAATATAGAAGCTATTAAGGTATAATATATCTATGTTCATCTTAACCTAACCAACTTATAATTTCAACTAGATAATTAACCTATGAAAGCGAGTAATCTATCCATTCATCACACAAAGGAGGATATCCATGGAGCAACTGAGCTTCAGCAAAATTAACATCGGTTTAGCTATTCTCAATAAGCGCGATGACGGGTATCACAATATCGATACTATTTTTCAGTCCATCTATTTGGGGGACTCCATTTATTTTGCCAAACATCATTCGGTCGTTTTCTCCGGTTCCGCGCCGGAATTACCGCAGTACATGAACGACATGATGGCCTACGACGAAACAAACTTGGCCCTCAAAGCTTTACGAGCCGTACAAACCTATACGGGTTGCACTATGGGCGGTGCCATTCACTTATTAAAACGAGTTCCGCCCGCAGCGGGACTTGGCGGTGGCAGTTCCGATGCAGCCGCCATGCTCTTGGGGCTTAATAAATTCTGGGACTTGCGCCTTACCGACGACGAACTCATGACCCTCGCTAACGGTCTCGGTTCTGATGTACCGTTCCTTATGAAGGGCGGCACAGCGCGTGGTAAAGGACGCGGTGAAGAACTGAGCTACTTGCCGACCGGCCGGCCTCATTGGCTCCTCGTGGTAAAACCGGAATTATCCATATCCACCGCGGCGGCTTATAGTCGTTTTAACAACGAATCGCAATTTAACAGCCAAACTATCGATGCCGTCGAAAAAGCCATTCACGACGGCGACATTAAAGAGGCTATGAAGGTCAGCGGCAATACCTTTGAAGAATTAATTTTCCCGCTTCATCCGGAACTCGAAAGTTGCAAGAAATTTTTCACTGACCGCGGTTATACCACTATCATGACCGGCAGCGGTCCTACCATGGTCGTTTATCTCGATGCGGCTCGCGAAGCACTGACGTTGCAAGAAGAAATCAAAGCGGCCGGCCATAATTGGCTTTCCTTAATTACTAAAACCCACGGCAAGGAGGCTTTAGCTTAATGAACAAAGATCTAGGACGTTTACAACCAATCGTATTAAACTCTTACAAACCGCTTCGTGAAGTTGTATGTGAAACCTTGCGTCAAGCCATTCGCGACGGTGTTTTCAAACCGGGCGAGCGATTAATGGAAGTGCCTTTGGCCGAAGAATTAGGGGTAAGCCGTACACCGGTGCGCGAAGCCATCCGTAAGCTGGAATTGGAAGGCTTTGTGGTTATGATTCCCCATCGCGGCACCTATGTAGCCGACATTTCGTTAAAAGACGTAACACAAGTATTCGAAATCCGCTCCGCCCTCGAAGAATTGGCAGCCCAATTAGCAGCGGAACGCATCACACCGGATGAGATCGAGTTTTTAGAACGCATGCTCGTCGAAATCGGTACCTTTATGGAAGAAAAAAATATGGACAAAGTGGTTGAAGCGGACATTAACTTCCACGAAGTACTCTATAAAGCATCTCGTAACGAACGTCTCGTGGAAATCATCCACAACTTACGCGAACAAACCTTGCGTTTCCGTACCATGTCGATGAATCAACCGGGGCGTTTGGTAAAAACCTGGGAAGAGCATCGCCTGCTCGTTGAAGCCATTGCCGATCGCAATCCGGCGCAAGCCCGTGAAATTGCCCGCATCCATATGGAGCATTCCGAACAAGCCTTATTAAAAGGAATGAACATCGATAAGCAATAATTTTTTTGACGAAGCGTGTATTCATAATGAGATATGCAGTATGCAGTCTAACTCACATAATTAAAGCTTATTAACTACACTTTAGTAGTCAATAACAGTTAATTACCCGTAAATTTTCTATTATTTCCGCTTATTATTTATAATCAATTATTAACTTTTTATTCGACATACGCATATAATAAGCCACTAGCTTTTATTAACAAAAGACTATAATAAAAAACCTCCTGTTATAGGAGGTTTTTTACATTTCGTGTATTTTCGATTAAATTTAAACAATTCGATGAAGGAATTCCCACCGTATTGTCGAAATCTTATAGTAACAACACAATGTGTATTTACTGAACATTGTGTTGTTTTACAACAGAAAAAAGAGAGTTCTTAATTGCTCTAAATCCTTCGCAAAACATCCGACCGATTTGTTTTGCGACACTTATTTTATGAGTAATTTGTCATTATTTTCGACTTTATTATTTTTCTTCATTAATGTTTATCGTCAGAGTTTATTATTAATATGAATAAACTCTTCCCAAAAGGAGATGATGAATCATGAGTACACAGACAACTCCGGCGGCAACGCCACCAACTTCGAGTTATCCAAAAAGCAAATTAATCGGTCTTATTCTCAGTTTTGCTGTATTAATCGGTATTTTATTGCTACCGACGCCGAGCGACTTATCCACAGCCGGACACCGCATGATTGGCATCTTGTTCTTCGCCATTGTACTTTGGATCAGCAGTGCCGTATCCTATCCGGTAAGTGCCACCATGTTAACAGCTTTGACAGCGGTTTTATTGGGGACGGCACCTAATATCGATGCTCCGACTAAAATTCTCGGCACCAGTAATGCGCTAAAAATTGCCATTTCCGGTTATTCCACACCGGCTTGGGCTTTAGTTGCGGCAGCCATGTTCATTTCCGTGGCCATGACAAAAACCGGTCTTGACCGACGCATCGCCTTGAATGTATTATCCCGTATCGGTACTAAAACGAGTCACATTTACATCGGCGTTATTTTCACCGGTTTTATCTTGTCCTTCTTCGTACCGAGTGCGACAGCCCGTCTAGCCTGTTTGATTCCGATTATCCTTGGTATTTTGGACAGCTTGGGCATCAATCGTCAAAGTAAGCTCGCCGCCCTCCTCGTTATCGGGGCCACCCAAGCGGATACGCTCTGGAACATCATGGTACAGACTGCAGCCGCCCAAAACTTGGTTGCCGTCGGCTTCATTTCGTCCCAGCTCAATACCTCCGTATCCTGGCTTGATTGGTTGCTCGCTGCGGCACCTTACTCCTTGGTCATGATTGTAATCTACTACTTCTTGTCTATGTGGCTCTTAAAGCCGGATGAACACGATTTGGAAGGCTCTCAAAAAGAATTGCAGCAACATCTGCAAAACCTCGGTCCGATGACTTTTAACGAAAAAAAATTACTTACGCTTTCCGTTATCTTGCTCGGCTTCTGGGCTACGGGCGGTCATTTACACAAATACGATACGACCACCACAACTATCGTAGCGATTGCCTTATTCTTAATGCCGGGTATCGGTATTATCGACTGGAAATATGCTCAAAGCCGTATCGATTGGGGTTCTATCGTTATGTTCGGCGCCGGCATCAGTCTTGGTTCGGCACTTTTGAAAACAAAAGCCGCTACGTGGCTCGCCAACGCGTTCATTCACATGTTCGCCCTTGAAACATTGTCCATATTCGCTCTTTTGGCAACAATTACGCTCTTCTTGATTATGATTCACTTAGGTTTCGCTTCGGCCACCGCTTTATCTTCGGCCATGATTCCGATTGTAATCTCCATCGTAACGGCAGTTAATATGCCGGGCATCAACCCAATTGGCCTCACGGTAATTGCGCAGTTCTCCATCTGCTTCGGTTTCATCTTGCCGGTTAACTCACCGCAAGGCATGGTATCCTATAGTTCCGGCACCTATGAAGTAAAAACCTTCATGAAAACCGGTATTCCGATTACCATCATCGGCTACGTTATGTTACTTATTTACGCAGCCACTTACTGGCATTGGATTGGTTTCGTATAAAACCAGATATAGAAATCAAGCTCAATTAATTGCATAGAAAAGACAAAACCCCGCTTCGAAATTTCGGAGCGGGGTTTTATGCTTATTTATGTGTCCACTTTAATTCGTTATATTCCGCCTCAGAAACAGGTTCCATCCAAGTAACGGATATACCTTCTTTTTGTACGGTCATGGCCAAATGGGAGAAATAGCTGTCAGCCGTAGCTCCGTGCCAATGTTTAATTTCCGGTGCAATATATACCACATCGCCGGCCGCTAAAGCTTGTGCCGGTTTACCGGCTTCTTGGTACCAACCTTTACCACCAACTACGACGAGAATCTGACCGGCCCCATGATGAACATGCCAATCATTACGACTGCCCGGTTCAAAGGTTACATTGTGGATGCCTACTTCTTCGCTATTTAACGGTGCCAACCAGCTTTTGCCGCTGAAATATTGAGCATAGCCTTCATTAAAAGCACCGGCTGGGAACGGTGATACATTATTTTCATCATGAACAGCCTCAGAAATTGCTTTAAGCTGTGCATCAGTCACGCCATTGTGTTTAGCAATGCCGCGATGTGCGTTCAATTGCGAATCCACATCAGAAAGGGCTTCTAAAGCAGCTACTGTTACGATTTCACGTTCACGCCAGTTCAACACATCGGAGGCAAAAATATCGCCGAACAAGTGACTCTTCAAATACTGATTGGACGCCGGTGCAAAATCAAAGAGTGCACCTTTTACTTCACCGCCAACTAATTCAGTTTGTGTCTTAGTCCCTTCCGCCATAGCGTCAGCTCCTAAAATTGTTTTAGTAGCCGCCTTGCCTTCTTCAGTTGCCACGCCATTATCACGGCGTTCGTTCACTGTATTCATCAACACATTAAGTGCATTCAAGCTTCTTGGAAAACCGGTATAAGCATATAACTGTACCATCGCGTCCTTGACTTCATTAACTGTCACGCCTTTGTTTAACGCTTCATTAACAGCGTCTTTCAATTTTGCCTGATCACCGGTTGCCGTATACTTACTGATACTTACTAATTGCATCTCTTTATTGGATAATTCTTGTGTATTTTCTGCCATTACGTTCATTCCTCCTACTTGTAAACTCATGCAAAGCAATCCCAAAACTGCCATTTTACTAATTCGCATTATACGTTTCAAATGTTTTACCCCTCTAGCTATCATCTCGTTTATAACACTTTTTAATTGCCTAAATTATACGATTCGGACCACTGTTTCAATTCATCTTTTGATGTATTTACTGAAAAACGACGGCCTTCTTTTAATACGGCACCCACACAGGATGGGCTCAAAGCTTCATTGGTTTTACCCATAGCACTGCCGCCGGACGTAGCAAACGGAATAACCACTACATCTGTTAAATCAAAGCTTTCTAAAAATGTATTAATAATCGATGGCGCCCGATACCACCAGATTGGAAAACCTACATATAAAACAGAATATCTCATAGCAGGCAAGTCCTTTTGAATGGCCGGACGAGATGACATATCCGCCATCTCTACCGATGAACGGCTCTGCTTATTCGTCCAATTCAAGTCGGCTGTCGTATAAGCAACTTCCGGTTTAATTTCATATAAATCCGCATTGATTGCTTGTGCCAAGTTTTGTGCGACCTGCTTGGTTGTGCCGGTTACACTGAAGTAAGCCACTAACGATTTACTCATATATATCCTCTCCTTCTCAATGTATATCTTTCTTTTTTATTCTCATACGCTCTCTTCTTGAGCTGTTTACATTGTAACCCACTTTCACTTTTATGACTAACAGTTATTAGCACTTGTTTACTATCGTTTTTAGGAATGGTAAAATAAAGGTGCATATATTGAACATTTTTAAAAAGTATGAAAACTTCGCTGAAAGGAGCACCTCATGATAGAAACACGTTTGCTAGTCTATTTTTTAACTATCGCGCAAGAAGAAACTATCAGTAAAGCGGCAGAAACTCTCCATATTACTCAGTCCACCTTATCCAAGCAGATGAAGGACTTAGAAGATCAACTGGGCAAAATTCTCTTTATCCGCGGCAAACGTAAAATAACACTCACCGAAGAGGGGCGTTACCTACAGCAACGGGCACGCGAAATCATTGATTTAGTGAGCGCTACGGAAGGTGCTTTAAAAGAGGACACGGAACTCTTAAACGGCAATATCTACTTTGGTTGCGGCGAAACCCATCACATGAAAGATATCACTCAGTGCTTCAAGAACTTACAAGAAATATATCCGCAAATTCACCTGCACCTATATTCCGGCGACCACACCGTTGTTATGGACAGACTGGATAAGGGCTTATTAGACATCGGCCTCGTGGTAGAGCCTAACTTCCGTGAAGGCTACGATTACTTTTACATCGGTCGCAGCGATAAAAGCGTTCTCCTTATGCGCCAGGACGATTCACTGACTCAAAAAACCGAACTTCAAAAAGAAGAACTGAAAGAGTTGCCCTTGATTCTATCCCGCCAGGGCTTCGCCAATCCGGTCGATTATGAACTGTTTGGCACCAGCCGTTCCAACCTGAACATTGTGGCCACCTATAATTTAATCAATAATATGCTGTTCCTCGTCGATCAAGGCTTGGGTTACGCGGTTACCTTGAGCGGCCTATTACCGCCGCATCATCCTACCCTTACCTATCGTCCCATCGTGCCCACCCTCGAGAATAAATGGTATCTCGTAACCCCGTCGCACCGATTATTCTCGCCAACAGTGACACGATTTTTAGACGAGTTGAAAAAATTCTTTAGTACGGAATAAGCAAAAGCACTCCCAATCCAAACGGATTGGGAGTGTTTTTTTACCCTGACTAGTTTCCTCTAGGGAGCATCAGGTTAGGATTTAGCATATAACATATAATATATAGTATCTAATACTTATACTTAATATTAAGCATTATCCTTAAAAGGAATTAATACATAAAAATTTAAGAACCTTAAATCTTACTTATTCAAAACAGCCTGCATAGCAGCTTTCAATTCATTAATTTCGGCTTGTTGAGCCTGTAAACGACTTTCTTGATTAGCCAAGCGGTCACGCAATTCTTGGTTTTCTTTTCGAATATTGGAACTTGTGCTGGCACCACTGCCTACCGACCAAGATACACCGGCATTAATCATGGTATCACTATTACCGCTAAAAGATAAACCGGCATTAACACGCACATCATCATTAATGCGATGAGCCACACCGAGAGCTAGTGCAGATTCACCTTTATAATAACCTAAACCGGCTGTAATCGCTGTGCTCTTATTATCTAAGTCATAAGTGCCGTTAAGTGCCGCTAATGCTGCACTCATCGCCCCTGTTTTTTCAATTTTCTTATCCAGTTTCGACTCTACACCACGCAACTGTCCTAAATTCACCGCATCATTGACGGCTGTACCATCAGCCACACTATGAATCTGTTGACCATTTACATCCACTAATTCTTTAGTAACTGTTGGACCATCTGCAATCGTTACGCCGGCAGCATTAGGAACATTTTGAATATAATCAGAGTCCACACTTACGAATACTCGTTTATCCCCTTCTGCCCCTACTTCGGCCGCTTTTAAGCCGTCACCAAAATCAAAGGCTAACGTACTAAGTGTTCCGGTACTGTTAATAGTATTACCTGCAACATAACTGCCGGACTCACCGGAACCGCCGGAATAAACAGGTACTACACGTTCTGCCAAAGCGCGCAACTGTCTTACGTTAACTGCATCCGTATCGGCGTAACCGCCAGCCACATTTACAATCCGACGCGTATTAGCCTCAAAGTCCTCCGGCACACCATTGATTGTTGCTGTATAAGCTACATTACCGACTGATACAACACCCTGTTTTTTATCAAACGCTTCACCGGATAGATAGGCGGCTTTATCAAAATCAGCGCTTGGTGTAGCCAATGAGCCATTGCCTAATACTACCGAGTTATTCAATAATGAGCGCGTATGAGAACCGACCGCTACAGAATCAGAAACACCTAATAAACTCACATAGTTCCCCAACGCTACGTTATTCACACCACTGATATGCGAATGATATCCTATAGCAGTTGATTCTTCACCATACGCCTCAGTGTAGTGACCGATTGCCACTGAGTTTGCAAAACCGGTATGAGCTTGCTGACCAATGGCTACAGAATAGTTACCTTTTGCCACAGCAGCAATCCCCATGGCAATTGTGTTCGCATCATGAGCCTCCGAGCCGGAGCCAATAGCCGTTGTTTGGAATCCGAAAGATTTAGCGTTAAAACCTAAAGCTATTGAATTCTTATAAGTTTCATTAGCATTTGCCGGCACCGCATCACTTTCCGGAGGAACTTCATATCGTTCGCTAATGGTATAATCTACATCATAATTCTGATTTTCCGGTGGGGTTGTGATAGTTGGTGTTGTTGAGTCCGGAGCACCCACATATGATTGATTGCCTATGGCAATAGAGTTCTGACCACCTGCTATTACTTTAGTATTTCTTCCCATTCCGATGCCGGCTTGCCCGTGTATCAATGAGGTAGCACCAATAGCAATTGACGTTTCAGTTCTTGCTTCAGATCCCGCCCCTAACGCAACAGATTGCTTTACTAAAGCCTGGGTTGAAACGCCTAAAGCCACAGACTGCTCCCCGTACGACCCAGCAGAGGATCCATAAGCTACAGCCTCTTTCCCAAATGCCGTTGCTTTGTAACCAATCGCCACACCTCCTTCTAGCCAAGCCCGAGCATTATTTCCAGCCGCTAGCGAGTTTTTAGCATCAGCTTTAGCTTCAGCACCTATAGCAACAGCTCTTTCTCCTGCAGATTGCGCGGTAGGGCCTAATGCTGTTGCTCGGTTGCCTGAAGCCGACGAACTACTACCTATTGCAATTGCAAACGCCTCTTTAGCAGATGCGCTAGAACCAATAGCGATATTAGAGGCTTTCCCTTCAATTGTATTAGCATTAAAGCCTATAGCAATAGAATTACCGCCGGGAGCCTTAGAGCCAGTACCAAAGGCTACACCATTTCCTGTTCCGGCATCATTTAAAGCCGCCCACACCGTATTAGTACTAAACAAACTCCCCATAATAGCAAAGATAGTTCCCATTACGATTAAACGTTTTCTTCTGCCAAAAATCTTTTTCATAATCTTCCCCCTACTCGTCTAAATAACAATTTAAATACCAATTGCCAATAAATAAAACGAACAACAAATTATGAACTGCTTATTAGATTTTGATGCTTTTTGAATCCGCAAACCATAAATCGATTTTTTTGAATTCATCCTGTTTTCAGAATATCATATCAATTTAATTTTAACAATATTTTTTGACATTATATATCATATATAATGCTATTTTTGGTTAATATAATCTCAAAATAATAAATTCTGTATTCCAAAAAAGACTGACTAAGGCAATAATCCTTGCCTTAATCAGTCTTTTTTATTTTATTTACACGAAAGATGTAAATGTATTATTTAATTATTATTTGCTAGCCAACTGGTTCAAGATTTCTTGAATCTGTGCACGCAATTCTTGGTTTTCTTGTTCCTGTTTTGCCACACGGCTATTCAAGTTTTCAATTGTAGAAGCCTGGTCGGAAACAACTTGTGCCAAAGCAGATTTGGAGTAGTTGGAGTACTCATTGCTGCTACCGAATTTAATGCTTACACCGGCGTTGAACATGTTTTCACCGCCACCCATGCTGGTACCAACGGAGAACATTACGTCGTTAGACGGACGATAGAACGCACCTAACGCTACCGCATTAGCACCTTTGTAGTTACCGTAACCGGCTGCGAAGTCCCATTTTGCACTTGGATCGAAATCCTGTGGATGCAAGGCTGCCAACGCGGCGGCACCGGCACCTACACGATCAAGACGATTGTCTAATTTGCTTACTTGGTTGCTCAAGTTGGATACACCACCGTTGAGGTTGGTGATGCTATCATTGATGGAGCTAATGCTTTCGCTGTTAGCCTGTACTTGGTTGTCCAAAGCAGTAATGTTCTGAGCTACCGTGTTGTCTTTCTTAATGAACGCACCATCAGCAGATACACGAGTTTCACCTTGAATTTCTTGACGAAGCTGACTTACGTTAACAGCATCGTTATCTTTCACACCGGCTTTCACATCATGAATGATATTGTTGCCCATGCTAATGTTATCACCTTTGATAACAACAGTATCTTTACCGTCAGCACCTTTAATAGTTAAACCATTAGTAGATACGCTGTTTAAACCGGTTAAGTCTTTGTTAAGAGCTACCTCTAATTTAGGAACTGTAGTTCCGTTAACAGTTACTTCGCTCGCAGTTGTAGTAATATTGTCACCACCAACTACATTGAATGCAGCACCTGGGGTAACATTAGCATTACCTCTATCGCCACCTACAGCGATTGGTTTAATATCTACGCCGATTTGTACCGGATTGCCGGAGTTAGGATAGCTTGGGTTCGCAGATTCAGCTGGAGTTGTAGGATCAGTAGGCTCAGTAGGTTCTGTAGGATTTGTTGGGTTTTCAGTGGCAGTTTCACTTGGTTTAATAATTACAGTATTGGAAGGATTTTCTACACCTTCAACATTTAAACCGATAGTGAATTTGTTACCTTCACGGTTTACAGTAATACCGTCAGCTGCCTGAATGTTGATATCTGCAAGAGCCGCTTTCAACTGTGCCACGTTAACCGCATCAGTATCTAAGAAACCACCGGCTACATTCATGATACGACGAGTATTCGCAAGGTATGTAGTGCTTGTATTGCCGGCAGTTACCGTGTATTGAATGTTACCTACGGATACGGCACCATGGCTTAAATCATAGTCTTCACCAGTCAAGTAAGCTGCTTCGTTTAAAGACAAATCCGGAAGGACTGCCGAGTTATGACCGATAGCTACAGAGTTGTTAAGCTGAGCACGTGCACTTGAACCAAGAGCCACGGAATTGTTAACGCCTTGTAAACGAGTGTTATTACCTAAGGCAATATTATTCGCACCGGCAACTCGGGAGAAGTAACCGATAGCGGTAGACTCTTCACCATGGGATTCTGCATAATGACCAATCGCCAAGGCATTATTGGAGGATGTACGAGCCTGTTGACCCATAGCTACAGAGTAGTGACCTTGTGCAATAGCAGCAAGACCTACTGCAATTGTATTAGAATCATGTGCTTCGGCAACACCACCGATAGCCAATGTTTGGAAACCATAAGATTTCGCCCCCATGCCAAGAGCAATAGAGTTTTCATAAATTTTTTCAGGATCAGTGGAAGTTCTATCATTAGTCGTAACAGGATAGTAGTCTTCACTAAGTTCATAATTCACGGTACCATCAATAGGACTTACAGATGTTTTATTATCAATTGGATCAGTTGTTCCTGTATTAGTTGTCGCAACTACAGAAGGATGATCAGCATTAATGGCACCTACATAGGATTTATACCCCATTGCGATAGCGTTATGTGCACCTACTGCAGTCTCACCACTTACACCAATTACCGTAGATTGCGTGCCGTTGGCTAATGCATTCTGACCCATAGCCATGCTTAATTTTCTATTTGCAAAAGCTTTATTCCCCATAGCAAAAGAGTCATCACCAGCAGCATTAGACATAGAGCCTAATGCAACCGCTCTTGTACCTGAACTATTAGCAGCATAGCCAAGCGAGAGTGAAGAATTTCCTTGCGCTTTAGCACTAGCGCCTAAAGCCGTAGCAAAAGCTTGATCTGCAAGTGTGTAACTACCAACAGCTGTCGAAGAACCGGCCAAAGCTCTTGCAGCAAAGATATTTCTCTCATGGTTAGGACTAATTGCAACCGCATTAGCAGAACCGGTTACTGCCGATCCACCTACAGATAAACCGTCTCCCGTACCTTTATCTACTTACAGCGGCTTTTAACTGTGCAACGTTAACGGCATCAGTATCATCATAACCACCGGCTACGTTTACGATACGACGTGTATTAGTAGAACTACCTACAGATACAACACCTTGTGTAGCTTTAAAACTTTCACCGGATAAATAAGCGGCTGTATTAAAGCTTGTTCTGGATTCTGCTACCGAACCGGAACCTAACGCCACGGAATTCGCCAAAGAAACATTAGCACCATTACCAACAGCAGTACCGTTCATCACACTAACAGCGGAATTAGCGCCAAGTGCTGCAGAAAGGTTACCGGTCACACTTGAACCGCCACCAACAGCTACACCTTTATTACCGCTAACAGTGGCGCTTTGACCAATCGCAATTGCTTCATTATTAGTAGCTGTAGCTTTATAACCAACAGCTATAGCCATAGTGGTATTAGTAGCAGTAGTACCGGCTGTGGCAGTTTCACCTATCGCAATGCTATTCTTGGACTGAGCCTTTGACTGGTAGCCAAATGCTGTAGCGCTCTCGGCACTAGCGTTAGCTAAATTACCTAGAGATATTGCTTTATAACCAGTTGCTTTTGCTCCACCACCAGCTGCCACAGCAAGATTACCGGATGCAGTAGCACTACCGCCAAGGGCTACACCTTCATTACCAGAAGCTACAGATTGAGCCCCAAGCGCAATTGCTTTAGCATTACTAGCAGCCGCTGAATAACCAATAGCAACAGCCATTCTCATAGTTTGTGTATTTGTTGCAGTAGTACTAGCACCTGCACCTAATGCAACACCACCAATCTGATTAGACTTCGATTCACTACCAATTGATACAGAGGACCCCGCACTGGTCGCTTTATAGCCTAAGGCTGTTGCGTAAGTATCAGTTGCCGCAGCAGAGTTGCCAATAGCAGTAGCAAAACCACCTGTTGCTTGAGATCCGGAGCCAACAGCGGTTGCCGACCCACCCGGAGCAGATGCATTCTGACCTACAGCCACAGCATTGGCCACCGAAGCAGCCGATCCTTGACCAATTGCTACACCTAATCCGGTACCTTCTGTATTAGTTGCAGCCAACACAGATTGTCCACCCCAGAAAGTACCTGTTACAGCAAGTACTGTTCCCATTACCGCTAAACGTTTACCCACACTTAATCTTTTTTTCATTATTTTTTTCTCCTTACTCACTCGAATAATAATTTCGTTCTATTTTTCAATAAATAAACTCAAACAATCAAAAAAACTTATGAAGGACTATCTAAACTTTAATTACAATTCCATCATAAAGCTCGAACTTTCTAAATCGATATTTTTCGTTTCATTGCCAATTCATAATATCACATTAATCCTATCTCCACAATAGGAATTTCATTCTCTATTTTTCCATTTTAATGCCACTTATTGTTTTTTTAATCACTTTTTCAGTTCATTATCATTTAGCTATATATCTTAATATTTAAATCTATCTATATGAAATCTGTGTTTTTTGCCACTATGACTTTCATCTTACTCTCAATATATTTTTGCCATTTAGTAAATAAATTTATATCATTTTAGCATTATTTTTACACGAATTGTTTAAGAATACAAAAAAGCCATGACTGAGGTTAGAAATAAACAATTTTCATGCATATTTGCAAACCACTAGTCATGGCTTTTAAGCGAGTTCTTTAGTGTTATTTAGTTGTCCTTCTACAGAGGACTTAGAGAAATATTTTTCTATTTTAACTTGAATTATATCTCTCTTAAGTTCTCTTAGTTAAAACTATTAATATAGTATAGGAAAATTATTTTTGAACTAACTGCTGTACCAAAGCTTCCAATTTAGCAATGCGATCGTTCTGAGCAGTTAATTCAGCTTGCTGATTCTGAATCTGCGTAGCCTGTGCCTGATTAGCCGCTGTCAATTGATTAATCCGCTGTTGCGCTTCCTTACCAGCCAATTGCTGATTTGCTGCAGCTTCTTTTTGTGAGGACGTACCAAATTTCCATGTCACACCGGCATTTGCCATCACTTTAGAATCATCACTGCCATAAGCAAGACCTGCATTAAACATGGTCGAATCATTTACATAATGAGCAACACCTAATGCCATTGCATTATGGCCGCGATAAGTACCAAGAGCTGCCATAATCTGAGTTGGTTCTGCCGGATCATATTGAATTGGTTTTAAACCACTCAATGCGGCACTTAATGCCCCAACATTTTTAACTTCACTTTGTACTTCGCCAACCTTATTAGATACCTCATTCAATTGACGTACGTTTACAGCATCCGTATCATTAACACCATCGGCCACATTGGTTAAACGACGTTCATTACCCGCCGAACCAATAGATACAGTATTTGCTTCAGAAGCCACAGAATTGGCACCTAAAGCTACCGAATTTTCAGCAGTTGCTTGAGAGTTAGCACCTATAGCCGTTGCATTATCAGCAGTAGCTGCAGCATTGGTTCCATAAGCTGAAGTATAATCACCAATTGCTTGTGAATTTTTACCGGTTGCTAATGCACCTTCACCATCAATTGTGCCGCCGGCAATACCACCCTGATTTAATGTATCTAAAATACTATTGGCGGTAGAAGCCGCACTTGTTGCCGTGGACGCTGCATCAACTGCTATTTGTGCACTGCTATCTGCGGCGGTCGCACTAGACTCTGCACTCGATGCACTACTATCAGCGGACGTTGCACTCGATGCGGCACTGCTTGCACTGCTATCAGCGGCGGTTGCACTCGACGCTGCACTACTTGCACTACTATCGGCTGCTGTTGCACTCGACGCTGCACTAGATGCACTCGTAGAAGCTTCAGTTGCACTAGAGGCCGCATTAGATGCGCTAGTAGATGCTACTGTTGCACTGGATTCAGCATTAGATGCACTTGTTGATGCAGAAGTAGCACTAGACGCAGCACTGGACGCACTCGTAGAAGCTTCCGTGGCACTCGATGCTGCACTACTTGCACTTGTTGAGGCAGAAGTAGCACTAGAGGCGGCGCTAGAGGCGCCGGTGGAGGCTACTGTTGCACTAGATTCAGCACTAGACGCACTTGTTGATGCGGAGCTAGCACTAGAGGCGGCGCTAGAGGCACTTGTAGAAGCTTCAGTAGCACTCGATGCGGCACTAGAGGCGCTTGTAGAGGCTTCAGTTGCGCTAGATTTTGAACTGCTTGCACTTGTGGATGCTTCGGTGGCACTGGATTCTGCGCTGGACGCACTTGTTGATGCGGAGCTAGCACTAGAAGTGGCACTGGACGCACTCGTAAAGGCTTCAGTGGCACTAGACGCGGCACTACTTGCACTTGTTGAGGCTTCAGTCGCGCTAGAGGCCGCATTAGATGCACTAGTAGATGCTACTGTTGCACTAGACGCAGCGCTAGACGCACTCGTTGATGCACTGGACGCACTACTGTCAGCGGATGTTGCACTCGATGCCGCACTAGAGGCACTGCTATCAGCTGCTGTTGCGCTCGATGCCGCACTGCTGGCACTGCTATCGGCTGCTGTTGCACTAGATGCGGCACTACTTGCACTACTATCGGCTGCTGTTGCACTAGAGGCCGCACTGCTGGCACTACTATCAGCGGATGTTGCACTCGATGCGGCACTGCTTGCACTGCTATTGGCTGCTGTTGCACTAGAGGCCGCACTACTTGCACTACTATCTGCAGCCATCGCACTAGAGGCCGCACTGTTTGCACTGGATGCAGATTGTTTGGCCCATTCTTCAGAAACAATAGCACTAGATAAGGATGAGGATGCACTCGTTGAAGATGCTTCTGCACTTGTCGCTGCGCTTACTGCACTGCTAGCTGCCTGTTTAGCCCACCCCTCCGATGCATCGGCACTGGATGCCGCACTGCTTGCACTGTTATTAGCAGCCGTTGCACTAGAGGCCGCACTACTTGCACTACTATCGGCAGCCGTAGCACTAGATGATGCACTAGAAGCACTACTATTAGCCGTTGTCGCACTCGCCGCGGCACTGCTGGCACTACTATCGGCTGCTGTTGCACTTGAAGCGGCACTAGACGCACTGCTATCTGCGGATGTCGCACTCGATGCGGCACTGCTTGCACTACTATCGGCAGCCGCAGCACTAGACGCGGCACTGCTGGCACTGCTATCAGCTAAGGTCGCACTCGACGATGCTCTTGATGCACTTCTATCTGCTGCTGTTGCACTTGATGATGCACTAGATGCACTGCTATCAGCCGCTGTTGCACTTGATGATGCACTGGATGCACTACTATCAGCTGCCGTAGCACTTGATGAGGCGCTGGATGCACTGCTATCTGCTGCTGCGGCACTGGATGATGCACTTGACGCACTGCTACCGGCGGCTGTTGCACTTGATGATGCACTTGATGCACTGCTATCTGCTGCTGTTGCACTTGATGATGCACTTGACGCACTACTATCAGCAGCAGTGGCACTCGATGCAGAACTTTCTGCACTTGATGCAGCAGAGCTAGCACTAGATTCCGCGCTACTTGCACTATCTTCAGCATCACTTGCACTAGAAACAGCACTAGATGCACTGCTATCAGCCACAGTTGCACTCGATGCAGAGCTTTCTGCACTTGCCGCCGACGATGCTGCAGAAGACGCCGCTTGATTCAATTTCTCTTGAGATTCCGTACTTAAACCGATAGTTAATACTTGTTTATTTGAACTCGTCGTAGCATTACCGTTACCAACACCATCTGCAGCAGAACTATTATATGTTGTCAATGTTGTAGTAATCCCGTTAATACCACGTAATAATAAACGATACGAACCTACATTACCAGTATCAAATCCTACGGAGTTATCTCCATCCATAAAACCCTTATCAGCGGTGATATAACTTGCGTATACAGAATGCTGCATTAACACCATACTACTCAATAATAGAGCCGCTACAGCCTTGCGCGATGCACGCGTTACACCACCTTGGTGAGATTTAGCAAACTCCGAAGCCACAACATAGCATCCCTTTGTTTTACTCCAAACGATTTTAAAAATCTTATTCATTCAGCACGCCTCCAAACTTCTTTATCTTGCAAACTTCTCCCATTTCACAAGATTTATCCATTACCAATAAACAAAAACACGACGAGTTATTCATAAAATTTAATACAAAAATCACCCAACCACTTTTTTATTACAAATTTAAAATATAATTTTTTAAAAATTTTTTCACTAAATTTGAAAATATAAACATATAATTTTCATACTAAAATTATATGTTTATATTTAAATAATTAGATTTCTTTTTCTATTAAAGTGTATTATATAATTCATTCAATAATCATGTCAATCAATTAAAACTCAGGTTGAAACGAATACGGCAGCAATCGGTGTACTTGGTGAAGTAGTAAATGCACAAGGCCAGGCT
>NZ_RQUX01000009.1 GCF_003992115.1 Veillonella ratti | reverse complement strand
TTTTAAAAGACCGATAAGACTAGATAAATACTAGTCTCATCGGTCTAAAAACCAACTCAAAATGTCCTATAGGCCTAAAATGAGTTTTGAAGTACAAGGATTTACAGTTCTTTCAATAACTGATAAGGTAATAAGCAGATACTAAACAATGTTTTGAACAAAGGGAAACCATAATTCAGCACCATATGGAATCTGCTTTACATAGAAATCGGGAGGCTGTTATTTTTGACTAACAAAGAATTGGGACAGTATGGGGAATCAAAAGCATGTGAATATTTATGCTCTAATGAATATGAATTAGTGGCCCGTAATGTGCGGACTCGTTATGGGGAGTTAGACATTATTGCCAAAAAAGCGGGGATTTTGATTGTCATAGAAGTAAAAACGCGGCGCAGTAAGAAGTACGGGCTTCCCTGTGAGGCTGTTACAGCATTAAAGCAAAATCATATTCGACGCAGTACGGAACTTTATTTAGAGCAGTACAGTAGTGGGGATATACCGATTCGTTTTGATGTTATTGAAGTATATGTATTTCATCATGATCGATTTCAAATACGCCATTTAAAAGGGTGTTTTTGTTAAATAACAGGCTCATTTTAGTGAGTAAATGGAAATAATCTGGTATTAATAGGAGACGCTTAAATTTAAAGGGAATGTCGGTATTTATAGGGGATGTTAGGGTATGTATGCAAAAACTAAAGGGATAGTTCTATATGGTCTGGCGGCCAAAGTGGTGACCGTTGAAGTCGATATAGCAAGGGGGTTGCCTTGTTTTGAAATAGTAGGTTTACCCACGGCCGCAGTAAGAGAGGCCAAAGAACGGGTTCGCGCGGCCATTCGCAATGCAGGCTTTGAGTTTCCTATGAAACGGATTGTCATTAATTTGGCACCGGCGGATATTCGCAAAGACGGCTCAGGCCTCGATTTAGCCATTGCTATGGGCGTTTTGTTGGCTTCGGAGGCTATTCCGCTTAATACCGCCAAAAGAGAAGATTTGGCTGAAAATACAATATTTATTGGGGAACTATCCTTAGAGGGGCATTTAAAAGGGACGACCGGTGCTTTGGCATTGGCTCTTGGTGCAAGAGAACAAAATATACAAAAACTATATACAGCGCCCGATAATGGTACCGAAATGAAGCATGGTTTCGGTGGTGACGTGGTGGTGGCGTCGAGTCTCAAAGATTTGGTCGCTATGGTTCTTGGGAAAATACCGGAGATTATGGCAAAGCCCGCAACAGAAGGTACTCATTCGCTGCAGCGACTTTCCGATTTTTCAGAAGTAAAAGGTCAGATTATAGCAAAGAAAGCCCTTGAGATAGCCGCTGCCGGTGGCCATCACGTACTGCTTACCGGTTCGCCGGGGGCCGGTAAAACTATGCTGGCTAAAGCTATGCCGTCCATATTGCCGCCTTTGACCGAAGAAGAACAGCTCAGCATCAGTCGCATCTATAGTGTGGCCGGTTTATTGCCGACGGAAGGCCTGATGCAGGTACGACCATTTCGCAGTCCTCATCATACTATTACGTTGGCCGGCATGGCCGGAGGCGGAAGCATTCCAAAACCGGGTGAGTTAACGTTGAGTCATGAAGGTGTTTTATTTTTAGATGAAGCACCGGAATTTTCACGATCGGTACTGGAAGTCTTGCGCCAACCTTTGGAAGAAGGGGTTATCCATATTTCGAGGGCCAATGGTACATTCTCGTATCCGTGCCGCTTCATTTTATTGATGGCCATGAACCCCTGTCCGTGTGGCTGGCATGATGGTGGTGAAGGTCATACTTGTACTTGTACGCCGTGGCAAATTGAAAGTTATGTTAAACGCTTATCGGGACCACTATTGGATAGAATCGATATGGTGATTCATGTAACGAGACCTACCTATGAAGAATTACAGGCTGTTGGTGATGCTGAAACGTCAGCAACCATTCGTGAACGTGTTATCAGCGCTCGTGAAATTCAACGAAAACGTTCTACAGCGTTAGATTTTAGTGACGGTAATCGAGTCTTGCTTAATAGTGAACTAAGTCATGGTCAGTTGATGCTTGCCTGTGAGGTGACAGATGAAGCGCAGCAAGTTTTAGCTCAGGCTTTTCAAAATTTAGACATTAGCATACGCAGCTATGACAAGATTTTACGGGTAGCCAGGACTATTGCCGATTTGGCCGGCGCAGAACAGGTAGATATTTCACACGTAGCGGAAGCATTGAGCTATCGCATGTAAGAACTAAAGAGATTAAATGCTCAGGTGAACATCAAATAGAAGTTATTATTAAAGTTAAAGACATTACATAATCTGCTGAATTTCGTATAGCGAGTATATATTGTTTATAAATTTATGGGAACGGGGAGTATAGTATGGTGCAAGCAACAGAATTAACTGACGATCGACTTATTTTAGCCGCTTTAGGAAGTTTGCCGGGTATAGGAAGTGTAACAATTAGCGAAGCCTTAAAGTGTTATGGTACACCTATGGAACTATGGCAAAGCGTAGAAAAAGATAAAGCGGTTGACGATACTTTGCAGGTTAAAAAGCAATATAAATCGGCTTTGGTAAAAGGTATACTAGCTATGGATTTAGGCAAGCTTGAGCATGATTTGAAGCATTATCAGATTCAGGTAGTTGGCTTTGTCGATGAAGCTTATCCTGAAGAATTACGCGAAATATTTAATCCGCCGCAAGTTTTATTTTATCGCGGCAATTTAAAGGCTTTTAAAAATCCTCGTAAAATCGCTATGGTGGGAGCCCGTAATTGTACGCCCTATGGGCGCAATGTAGCCACTGTATTTGCGGCTGAACTGGCTCGGTACGGTATCGCTGTCGTCAGTGGTGGTGCCCGTGGTATTGATTCGTATGCTCATGAAGGGGCTCTAAAGGGTCATGGTCAGACTATCGCTGTTATGGGCTGTGGTCTGGATCAAAGTTATCCACGAAGTAATGCCCGTTTATTTCAAAAGATAATTGAAAATGATGGCCTTTTATTGTCGGAATATGGTCCCGGTGTACAAGCTAAGGCGGGATTCTTTCCCATGCGTAACCGCATCATCAGTGGACTTTCGCGAGGTGTTATAGTAGTAGAAGCCAAGTCGCGCAGTGGTTCATTGATTACCGCCGATATGGCCAACAACGAAGGGCGAGATGTTTTCACCGTGCCGGGGAATATATTGACTAATGAATTTGCAGGTAATCATTGGCTTTTAGAAGAGGGAGCTATTTTATTAATAAAGCCGTCTCAAGTGCCTGATATGTATAATTGGCAATGCTTTGAAGGCGTTGGTGAGGAAAAAAGCAGTAGCCATAAAGGCGCTGGTGTGTTAAGCTTTAGTTTGGAGGAACGAAAGATTTTAGCGTCATTATCCAATGAAAAAGAAACATCGTTGGAAACATTAGCTATGACGACGAAACTTTCAGAGGGAGCCCTCCATTTGAGTTTATTGTCCTTAGAACTTAAGCAGTGCATTGAACGAACTGCTTCAAAAGGGTATATAATATTGGAATTCGGGAGGAATCAGTTTGTCCATTAAACGTTCAATCGTAATCGGTGAGAAAGACACCGCAACTGGTAAAAAAGAAGAACGCCGTTTGGAAGGCAAAGTGGCGGTTACCGCCAAGGGGAAAGCCAAACCGGTTATGCAGGCTGTAGGTGATTTAGCGAAAACATTGCCACCTCGTACGTATAATCCGGATGGTAAAACGTTGGTGATTGTGGAATCACCGGCAAAATCTAAAACTATTGAAAAATTCTTAGGTCCAGAATATATTGTTAAAGCAAGTATGGGCCATTTACGTGACTTACCAAAAAGTCAGCTTGGTATTGATATTGAAAACGGTTTTATACCGCGTTATTCTAATTTGACGACTCGTAAAAAGTTGATTGAAGAATTATTACATGATGCGGACGAATCAAAAGCCATTTTACTGGCGACTGACCCGGACCGTGAAGGGGAAGCCATTTCTTGGCATTTAGCCTATATACTGAATGTGGATGAAGCTTCCAAATGTCGTATCACATTTAATGAAATTACAAAGCATGCCGTGGCGGAAGCGATTAATTCGCCTCGCACGATTGATAAAAATATGGTGGATGCCCAACAGGCTCGTCGTATGTTGGACCGTATTGTAGGTTATAAATTAAGTCCTTTATTATGGCGTAAAGTATGTAAAGGCCTCAGTGCCGGCCGTGTACAGTCTGTAGCCGTTCGATTAATCTGCGAACGAGAACGAGAAATTCAAGCCTTTATTCCGGAAGAATATTGGTCCATTGAAGGTCAATATATGACGGTGGATAAGGAAAGCTTTACGGCTGAATTGACACATAAGGGTGATGAAAAAATTACCATTCCTGATGAAGCAGCAGCAGAAGCTATAAAGGCAGACCTTGCGGGTAAGACTGCGGAAGTCATCAAAGTAGAGCGTCGCAAGCGTTCTCGCAAAGCTCCGGCACCGTTTACCACATCCACGCTTCAACAGGAAGGTGTCCGCAAGTTGAATTTCGGCGCCAAGCGTACTATGATGATTGCTCAGCATTTATATGAAGGTCTTGAAATCGGTGGCTACGGCCATGTCGGTTTAATTACCTACATGCGTACCGACTCTACCCGTATTGCCGTTGAAATGCAACAGGCTGCGAAGACATATATTCTAAATCATTTTGGCAAAGAATATTATCCGGCTAAACCGAATGTGTTCGGCACGAAGGAAAGCAGTCAGGATGCGCATGAAGCGATTCGACCTACTTCGCTTGAATTACCACCTAAAATGGTAGAGCCCTTCCTCAGTCGTGATGAATTAAAGTTGTATACTTTGATTTGGAATCGGTTTATGGCGAGCCAGATGGCACCGCAACAATCGGAAACCGTAACGGCCCAATTACAGGTCGGTGACTATAAATTACGTGCATCCGGTAGTAAAGTAGTATTTAAAGGCTTTACGGAAGTTTATGAAGAAGCTAAAAAAGATGGGGATGAACCAAAATTAATTCCTATTATGGCGGAAGGCGATACGGTAGCGAATAAAGAAATTTTACCGGAACAACATTTTACACAACCGCCCGCTCGTTATTCGGAAGCCAGCCTCATTAAAACGTTGGAAGAACGCGGTATTGGTCGTCCAAGTACATATGCACCGATTATCGATACAATTATGTCCCGTAACTATGTGGAAAAACAGGATAAGCAATTTGTACCAACCGAACTGGGTTTTGTAGTGGTTGACTTCTTGATTGCTCATTTTGAAAAATTTATCAATGTAGACTTCACCGTTCATTTGGAAAAAGATCTGGATGATATTGCCAGTGGTGAAGAAACCTATCAGGATGTTTTAAGTGAATTCTATACTGTGTTTGCTCAGGAATTGGATGAAGCGAATGAAGTAGATAAGGTTAAAATCGCCGATGAAGAAAGCGATGTTATCTGCGATGTTTGCGGCAATCCTATGGTGTATAAATTCGGTCGCTTCGGCCGTTTCTTGGCGTGCTCCAATTTCCCTGAATGTAAAAATACTAAGCCGATTACGGTCAGCACCGGTGTGACCTGTCCAAAATGTCATGAAGGGACGATTGTGGAACGCAAATCGAAACGTGGTCGTATTTTCTATGGTTGCGACAGATATCCTGCTTGTGACTTTACCTTGTGGAATAAACCAATTAACGAGACTTGTGAAACTTGCGGCAGTATTATGACCGAAAAGACATACAAGAACGGTACGACGAAGAAGTTCTGTTCCAATGAAAATTGTCCGACGCAGCCTAAGAAACGAACTCGTAAGAAAAAGGCTGACGAAGGGGAGAAAAATACAACTGATTCGAAATCGGAAGAATAAAACTAAAAGTCAGTAACATAAAACGAATAGATTATTAATATAGAAATATCAAAAGGAGGATATTGTGACTACATCTAAAGTTACGATTATCGGAGCCGGACTTGCCGGTTCGGAAGCGGCTTGGCAACTGGCTAAGCGCAATATACCCGTTACTTTGTATGAAATGCGGCCACAACGGACTTCGCCGGCCCATCATACAGAAAATTTTGCCGAATTGGTGTGCAGCAATTCCCTGCGGGCCGGAAATATAGAAAATGCCGTAGGCCTTTTAAAAGAAGAAATGCGTCAGCTTGATTCTTTAATTATGGCCTGTGCCGATGCAACGGCTGTACCGGCCGGTGGCGCCTTGGCGGTGGATCGCCATTTATTCAGTGAAATGGTAACCAAGAAACTGTCGGAGCATCCGATGGTAACGGTTATTCGCGAAGAAGTGACGGAATTACCGAAGGAAGGCATTGTTATCGTAGCGGCCGGGCCGCTCATGTCGGATGCCTTAGCAGAACAGGTAAAAGTTAAAACCGGGACTGCTGATTTCTATTTCTATGATGCGGCCGCTCCGATTGTTACGGCCGAATCACTTAACTATGACAAGGTATTCGCTGCGTCCCGTTATGACAAGGGTGATGCGGATTACTTGAACTGTCCGATGACGGAAGAAGAATACAAGGCTTTTTGGGATGCTTTGACGACTGCTGAAGTAGCGGAAGTCAAAGAGTTTGAAAAAGAGCAATACTTTGAAGGTTGTATGCCCGTAGAAATCATGGCATCCCGCGGTATTGATACTTTACGCTTCGGTCCGTTAAAACCGGTTGGCCTGGTAGATAAACGAACGAATCAGGAATCCTATGCTGTAGTGCAGCTTCGCAAAGAAAATAAAGAAGCAACCATGTTTAATTTAGTCGGTTTTCAGACTCATCTTAAATGGGGCGAGCAAAAACGAGTATTCTCCATGATTCCGGGGCTTGAAAATGCTGAGTTTATCCGCTATGGCGTAATGCATCGCAATAGCTACATCAATTCACCGACTTTATTGAATGAATACTTTCAACTGATTGAAGATCCAAGATTATTCTTTGCCGGTCAGATGACAGGTGTCGAAGGCTACTTGGAATCGGCTGCATCAGGACTTATGGCAGGCCTTCAAGTTAGTCGTATTTTAGAAGCAAAAGCGCCGGTAAGCTTTCCACGCACTACGGCGATGGGCGGTTTGAGCCATTACATCAGTGCGTATGAAGGCTCCGACTTCCAACCGATGAACATTAACTTTGGTATAATGGAACCATGGCCGGCGAAAGTACGCAAAAAGAAAGAAAAGAATGCCTTAATTGCGCAACGTGCGTTGGATACGTTAAAGGCGCTGAAGGAGGAATTATAATGAGTGTAGAATTTCACGCAACTACAATTTGTGCCGTTAAACGTGATAAATCTGTTGCCATTGCCGGTGATGGACAGGTTACGATGGGACAAAGTGTAGTTATGAAAAATACGGCCCAAAAAGTGCGCCGTTTATACAATGGCAAGGTTATCTCCGGTTTTGCCGGATCCGTTGCCGATGCCTTTACTTTGTTTGATAAATTTGAAGCTAAATTAAACCAATATAACGGGCAATTAGTTCGTAGTGCCGTAGAGCTCGCCAAAGAATGGCGCAGCGATAAAATGCTTCGAAATTTGGAGGCACTTTTATTAGTAACAGATGGTAAAACCATTTTATTGGTGTCCGGCAATGGTGAAGTCATTGAACCGGATGACGGTATTTGTGCCATCGGTTCCGGCGGTAATTATGCGTTGGCAGCGGCTCGTGCATTGGCAGCTAATACGGAACTCAGTGCTCGTGAAATCGCTGAAAAAGCACTTCATATTGCAGCCGATATTTGCGTATATACAAACCATAATGTTATTGTTGAAGAGTTGGCTGAATAGTTATAACCGGTATTGGCTATAGCTATTAACGTTACAGCTATTAATGTTACAGTTAACAGAACCGCGCTATCGGCATAGGTAGCCGGCCTTATTCTGGAGGTTTTGATGGATACTAATAACTTTACACCGCGTCAGATTGTGGCGGAGTTGGATAAATATGTTATCGGGCAATCGGAAGCCAAGAAAATGGTAGCCATTGCTTTGCGTAATCGTTGGCGTGCCAAACAATTGCCGGAAGATGTGCGCGAAGAGTATACGCCAAAAAATATTTTACTCATCGGTCCTACCGGTGTAGGTAAAACAGAATTGGCTCGTCGTATGGCAAAATTGGTAAAGGCTCCGTTTGTTAAAGTGGAAGCTACTAAATTTACCGAAGTAGGCTATGTGGGGCGTGATGTAGACCAAATGATTCGTGATTTGGTTGAAAACTCCGTGCGCATGGTTAAAGAAGAAATGATGGAAGGACAGCAGGAAAAAGCGGAAGAATTAGCTAATAAACGTTTATTACAGATTCTTTGGCCTAAAAAAGAGTCGGAATCTAAAAAGATGACCAATCCTTTGGAAATGCTTTTTGCCAATCCTGAAGATACAGAAAAAGAAGAAGCAAAAAAAGAGCAAGAAGAACCGGAAATGTCTGAAAAACGTACCCAGTTCTTTGAACAATTGAAGAATGGCCTAATGGACAGCCGTGAAATTGAAATTGAAGTGGAAGAGCAGGCCAAAGCATTCGCTATGCCTTTAAATGGTTCGCCTGACGGTATGGGTACCGATATTTCCGAAATGTTCGGTAATTTATTACCGAAGAAAAAGAAGAAACGCCATACCACTGTAGGGCAGGCACGTAAAATCTTTGTGCAGGAAGAAGCTCAGAAATTATTGGATATGGATGCTGTTACCGATCGAGCCGTGGAGTTGGCTGAACAAGAAGGCATTGTATTCATCGACGAATTTGATAAAATTGCAGCGCGTAGCGGTGCATCCGGCCCGGATGTATCTCGTGAAGGCGTACAGCGCGACATTTTGCCAATTGTAGAAGGGGCTACGGTTAATACAAAATACGGTCCGATTAAAACGGAACATATCTTGTTCATTGCGGCCGGTGCCTTCCATGTGTCGAAACCATCCGATTTAATTCCGGAATTACAGGGCCGTTTCCCGATTCGTGTGGAACTTAACAGCTTGACACAAGAAGACTTTAAAGAGATTTTGACAACGCCGCAACAAGCATTATTAAAACAATATCATATGCTTCTTAAAGCGGATAAAGTGACCATTCACTTTAAAGAAGAAGCTATCGATAAAATCGCCGAATTGGCCTATCGCGTAAATAATGAAACAGAAGATATCGGTGCTCGTCGTTTACATACGATTTTAGAGAAATTATTACAGGATATTTCCTTCAATGCACCACCGGCTGAAGAAGTAGACGTAACCATTACTGCTGAAATGGTTGAAGAACGCTTAGGCACCATCGTTCAAGACGTTGATTTGTCCGAGTACATTCTGTAATTTTTGACATAATTGGTCCGGGGGTAAAGAACATTAAGTTGTTTACGGTCATCCTGACCAGCAGATAATTATAATAATAAAAGCAATCCGTAAGGTGAAGGACTCTAGTTGATAGAGAGTTCACCGATGGATTGCTTTTTCTTTATGTTATTCTTTTTTTATTGCGTTTTCGCGTATATCTTAGGTTTGGGCCTATAGGACATTTTGAGTTGTTTTTTGCCGCGTTGAAATCAATTTTTTACAACAACTGTTCCATTAAATGACGGTGTTTTTTGAGAGAATTCATATAAAACGGTATAGTGGCACTATCTTCTTTAATAGGAAGCTTGAGGCGACTTTCCGGTATGGCCCAATTGAGTTTGCTTACATTGGTAACAAAGCTCGGTAGGTTAGAGGCTTGAACAAGCGCATTAAATGCCTCCGGTTTCACTTTGTTTAATAAAGGTTGTTTCTGTTAATTGGTTGACAAAGTCTTCCCAGATACCGAGTTGGGTACGTAATAACATGGTTAAACCGGCTAAATCCTCTTTGGTGACAAACTCGCGGCCCGCCAACGGATGGTCAGGTGGCACGGTTAAATATAACACTTCATTAAAGAATAGGTTGGATATGACTTTAGGATTATCTATGGGTTTGTTGGTAATGACAAGTTGAAATTCTTCATTTAACAGTTTTTCGGTTAATACGTTATCATCAGCCATTTCTGTTGTCAGTTTTTGTTCCAACTTACGCTCTTTGGCTCGATACACCACTTTATATAAAGGACCGGGCGCGGAGGCTCCCACATACAAGACCACTTGTTGTAACGCATATTGATGGATTTTTTGATAAAAATCATCGGTATGACGCAATAATTGGCGTGCTTGTGATACGGTGTAGTAACCGGTATCGGTAAGAGTCATACGATTCTTCGTACGTATAAATAATTGAATGCCCAGTTCATCTTCCAAGCGCTGCATGCTTCGCGTCAGAGCCGGTTGGGATATATTAAGCTGTTCTGCCGCTTTAGATAAGGTGCCGCAATCATTGAATGCGATTAATTGTTCTAATAAGATTAAATCAATCATGGTAAACGCCTTTTGGTGTAACGGTTACTACGAATTTACTATGCACAATAATTATAGCATACTCATAAAATATTATCATAATAGATGATTATACTTTTTCAAAAAATTTAAAAATTTAGAACTATTTGCTTGACTTGAAGTTAACTTTAAGGCATATAATAACAACGAAAAAATAGCGATATATGATACTAAAAGTATTGAACTGTTATATTTTGGGATATTGAGAGAATGGGAGGGATTTGTATGAATCTTAAGAAAATTATTTTCGCAATTTTAGTGGTAATTGTTGGTGCCGGTCTGTTTTGGCTGAACTATTCAAATGATAAAACTGATAAGAGTACTACAACCGTGTCTACTAGTAATGTTGTGTCCACTACGGATACAACTAAAGGGAACCACCGAAGCTTAATCGTATTTTTCTCACGAACTAAAGGTGTGTATGGTGTCGGTGAATTACCAATCGGTCACACACATCGAATTGCCAATTACATCCAAAGCGCTACGGGCGCCGATATGTATGAAATTGTACCGGTAAAAGAATATCCGTCGGATTATCGTGAAACTACGCAAGTAGCGAAGGCGGAACAAGCTAATAATGAAAGACCGGCTATTCAAGGTCAAATTCCTGATGTTAGCCAATATCATACTATTTATATCGGTTCGCCAATCTGGTGGGGCGAATATCCAATGGTTGTTCACACCTTCCTCGATCAAGTTAATTTGAATGGCAAAACTGTAATTCCATTCACAACTCATGAAGGTTCTGGTTTAGGGAGTGTTGAAGCTGTGTTAGCTAAACAATTCCCACAGGCGCATTTATTGGAAGGCCTAGCAATTCGCGGTAGCGAGTCTGACTCTGATGCAGCTAAAACGACTGTTCAGACTTGGTTACAACGCATTGGTGTGTTGGGAGAATAAAGGGGAGCCGTACAATTGGGGAATTTAATGCAAGTGCTGCGCTTGTTAATAATATGGTTTATTTTATCGGCACCTTTGGTGTATCTAATGAATACAGGTGTTGTTGAAACAACACGCAATTTGACTGTCTATGATGCCGGGGTTATTGCTTATGTCGGCTGGTTATTAGCCGTTTATGTTATGACGCGCCCAAAGTGGCTCTTACGTTGGTTTAATACGGCGGAGCTTATTACATGGCATCGCTTATTGGGGCCTTTAACATTATTAATGGCTCTCGTTCATTATATGTTTTCTTTTTCTATGCATGAAGAAATCAAATACACCGGCGATGGGGCCTTAATAGCGGCTGTAGCAGGTCTTATTATTGCCATAATATGGTTGACTCCAATAAGTAAATCAGCTAAATCAGCTTTTGATAAGATCAGACTGACCATGCGCCAAAAGTTTTCACACAAGGGCGCCCGCTGGCTCCATCGCTTGTATTTGGTGGCTATTATATTGGGGTTAGTACATGTGCATATGATTCCGCGTATTGCTGATAGCCTGTACTTCATGATTGCCTTCGATGTGTATACTTTATTTGTGCTGGCTACCTATGGTTGGCAAAAGGTAAAATAGTATATTATTTACAGAATAACTTAAAAATGGCAGTAACTCAATTAACGGATAATCCGTCGTTGAGTTACTGCCATTATTTTTTTAGAAAAAACAGTAAGTACATTATTTACGTTTGCGTTTTGCCTTATCTTCTGACTTCTTAGCGGAAGAGGTAGCTGATGAAGCTTCAGTACCATCGCCTGCATACAAATGGGTATCATAGGAGCCTTTTACCTGAAGGTAAATAAAGACGATAATTCCGATAATAATAACCGTAAGACTAGTCATCTGTGCCGACTTGAGGCCCATGGTGAGATTTACATAGTCGCCTCGTAAAAACTCGAGGAAGAAGCGGGCTGTTGAGTATAAGATGGCATAGAGTACGAATGTCTGACCTTTTTTGTGTGGTACCGTATTGAATAAGAGAAGTGCCACGAAGATGAGGATGTCGATTTGACCTTCCCAAATTTCGGCAGGCCATAAAGGTTGCGCTCCATAGGTTTTGAAGGCGAGCGTCGTTTCCGGATAGAGAATACCGAAATTGCCACCAGTGGGGTGACCGAACGCATCGCCGTTCATGAGATTCGCCATGCGGCCTACGGACTGACCGAGAATTAAGGCCGGTGCAAACACATCGGCAAAGGCCCAGGTGTCGATATTATGTTTTCTTACATACCAAATACCCACTAAGGTACCGAGCACAACGCCACCTTGAATGGCCATACCGCCTTGCCAAACGAAGGGAATTTCCAAGATATGATGTTGGTAGTAATCCCAGTCAAAGAAGAATACATCCCAAAGACGGGCACCGACAATACCGGCAATGCCGGTGGTGATGGCGAAGTCGAACATGTGAACATGCCAACCGCGACCGTCTCTTTTAAATAAATAATAGGCTACGGCAGCCGCACAGAAAATACCTAAGGATAAGAGCAGACCGTAAGCTCGAATCGGAAAGTCTCCTATATAAAATAAATATTGATGCATAATTACCTCCTCATAAATAGTATATATTCATTATAACGGAGCGCCATTCTTATGACAAATAAAAAGGGGGTATGTTATAATAAAAATTATCGTAGGAGGAGGCGATTAAGAGTGATAACTATTTCATTTTTAGGCCCTCACGGGACGTTTACGGAAGAAGCTCTGAATCGTCTGTGTGAGTGTCAATCATTGACGATACAAAAAGAGGCGATGAATACTATTGATGAAGCTATTGAAGCGGCCATGTTGGGACATGTGGATTATGCTTTTGTACCGGTCGAAAATTCTTTGGGCGGTACGGTTTTGACGACAATAGATTATTTGGCAGAACACGGCGGCGTGGAAATACGAGCTGAAATCTGCATGCCTATTCGCCATTATTTATGGGGCTTGCCGGGCAGTGTGGCAAGTGAAATAACCACTATTTATTCCCATCCGCAAGCACTGAGACAATGCAAAGTTTTTTTGCAAAAACAGGCTAAACAGGCTCAACAAATTGTGACGGACTCTACGGCTCAAGGTGCTGATATTGTGGCTCAATCACAGTCATTAGTCAAAGCAGCCATCGGCGGCGAGGCTATGGGCACAAAATACGGCTTGGTTAAATTAACCGATCAAATTCAAGATAATATGCTTAATTTGACGCGCTTTATTTTGGTAAAACCGAATCCGCACATAACTTTTGACGCCTCTATGACAACGGGGAAGGTGTCTTTACAATGTGAATTGGAAGGCTTGCGTCCTGGGTCCTTGTGGGAATGTTTAGGGATTTTTGCCAAACGGCAAATCAATTTGGTTAAAATCGAATCGCGTCCGACCAAGGGACGTCTTGGTGAATATAAATTTTTCCTTGATCTTCAGATATTAGATAATGGGACTCAAATTTCGGAGGCGCTGGCTGAACTTAAAGAATTGGCCACGTCTTTGCAACTATTGGGGGCCTATGAAACATATATTGTCGAGTAAAAGTACCCAAGAAGACTGTTAAGGTTGAGTAAAAACAGCTGAAAATAAAGAAAAGTCTATTAAAGCTAAGCAAACTCATAAAAAATGAAATTTACTATATAAAAGAAAGGATGTATATGAAGCAAATTTTGACACGTGCCGTATTGGCAGCGTTAGTGATGCTTTCCGCCACCGGCGCGCAGGCGGCATCGATTGAAGTGACTAAAGAAAGCAGCAGTTTAATCAAAATAGATAACTCTGTAAAATATAAAGCACCACAAGCTACTACTAATGGTAAAGTAACGGTTTCTAAGGAGGCCGGCCATGACCTTAGCGGCACGGAATCGGTGCAACCTATTTTTATTCGTACATTGGCTGGTCAGACCAGTGATGCGGGGGAATTGGCTATCGTGGAAGACGGCCATATATTTATCCCTTTAAGCGTATATCAGACGGTAAATTTAAATACTATCAGTATAAAAAACAACAAGGCGTATATTGCTTTGCCGGCGCCTCGTCGTGCCGGTGACATGAGCTATAACGGCGATCGCCGTAACGGTGTACGTACCATTCAATTGGCTACGATAGATCGCAACGGAATAACTTATGTAGACATGAGTGCCACATCACCGCTCCTTGGCGTACAGGCGATTCGTACAAAGACGGGGATTGAATTGAAGGCACCCTTAGGGGCTTTAGATATTCCAACTCGTAAGGAAATAAAAGGTTCTTTGGCATGGGTATTCGATCCTACTGTGTCTGCTTCTTATGGGGTTCCGGTAGCGAAGAGCGGTACCTCCGTTGTTTCGCCAACATGGTTTGATTTGTCTGAAAAAGGCTTGGCTGTTAAAAATGGCGTAAGCCTGACGTACGCCAATACCTATAAAGATGAAGGGTATCGTGTATGGCCGTTGGTGACGAATCAGTTTGATCCGGATTTAACAAGTAAAATCTTAAATGACAAGAAATACTGGCAAACCATTGCGGATGATATGGTTCTTTATGCGTTGACCTATGGTTATGACGGCTATAATTTGGATTTTGAAGACGTGCATTATAAAGATAAAGCAAAACTTACGAGTTTTGTAACATACCTTACACAACGTCTCCATCAGTTTAATATCTATGTTTCCATGGATGTAACGGGTTATTCGGATAGTGAAAACTGGTCCATGGTATACGACCGTAAGAATTTAGGCAAAGTCCTCGATTATATGGTGCTCATGGCCTATGACGAAGTGTGGGCATCTAGTCCGGAAGCGGGCCCGGTTGCCAGCTATCCGTGGGTAAAACGCAATGCTACAGCGCTTACCCGCGATGTTTCACCTGAAAAAATCGTCCTCGGCATACCGTATTATATGCGTGTATGGCAGCGTACTATTTCCGTAGATGATAAAGGCAAAGTTACCTACGGTAAAGCTAAGAGTCGTACGCTTACTATGAGGGAAGCAGAGGAATTAAAAGCTACTTATACTGATAGAGTGCAGTGGGATGATGATTTGAAATTGCACTATTTACGATTCGGTAATGATGAATTAGGTGAGCAATTATTGGCTTATGCGGAAACCGGTAAAGAGCCGAGAATTGCCGGTGGCTTACGGAATAAGTCGGCTACCATTTCCGAAGTGTGGTTTGAAGACGAAGCATCTATGGCTTACAAGCGTGAGCTCATGAGTGAACTTAAATTAGCGGGCTTTGCGGCTTGGCGCAAAGGTTTTGAAACTTCATCTTTCCGTCAATTTATGTACAATGATGCGGTGCCGGCAAAGAATGTGCCACACGGTACGGCTAAAAAGATTACTAAATTGCCTAGCTTTAATGGCAACGAATCGGCTGCGACTAAGCAGAATGCCGGAGCTAATCCTTTTACTAGCGGTGGTGAAACGGCCGATACAGTACCAACCGGTGCTACTTTAACGGGTGTTGCTGTTACCGGTTCTAGTTCTACGAAAGTGGCGGTAACAAAAGAATCGTAACACATCCCATGTTGACGGTATTGTTATAATAGTAATATAATAAAATTTAAGACTTGAAGATAAAATAAAACGGTATAGACTTGAGGAATTTGAGTTTGAGGAGGCTGTGGCATGAACGAAAAATATGTAGCCCAGGACATTGAAAAGAAATGGCAATCGTATTGGCTTGAACACAATACGTTTAAGACCGACTATGATGAAAGTAAAGAAAAATATTATGTACTCGAAATGTTCCCATATCCATCGGGGAATTTACATATGGGTCACGTGCGTAACTACTCCATTGGTGATGTAGTAGCTCGCTTCAAAAAAATGAAGGGCTTCAACGTGCTTCATCCAATGGGGTGGGATGCCTTCGGTATGCCGGCTGAAAATGCGGCTATCAAACATGGCATTGCACCAAGCAAATGGACCTATGAAAACATTGCTAATATGAAACGTCAGCAGCAAGAGCTCGGTTTATCCTATGATTGGGACCGCGAAGTGGCTACTTGCAAAGAAGATTATTATCGTTGGACGCAGTGGTTATTCCAACAGTTTTATAAAAAAGGCTTGGCCTACAAAAAAGAAGCCAAAGTAAACTGGTGTGAACATTGTCATACAGTGCTTGCTAACGAACAGGTTATTGACGGCCTTTGCTGGCGTTGTGACAACAAGGTTGAAAAGAAAGACCTTAAACAGTGGTTCTTAAAGATTACAGACTATGCAGATCGTTTATTAAATGATTTGGATAAACTCGATCATTGGCCTGAACGCGTTAAAACAATGCAGAAAAACTGGATTGGTCGCAGTGAAGGGGCACAGTTCGCTTTTGAAATCCCTGAAATCAATAAAAATATTGAAGTCTATACAACTCGTGTTGATACGATTTACGGTGTTTCCTATATCGTATTGGCTCCGGAACATCCGTATGTAGAAGAATTAATTGCCAATAAACCGAATAAAGCGGAATTGGACGCATTCATTCACAAAGTACGCAATTTGAACGAAATCGACCGTACCTCTACGGATGTTGAAAAAGAAGGTCTTTTCACCGGCGCTTATGCCAAACATCCAATGACCGGTAAAGATATCCCTATTTGGATTGCCAACTATGTACTCGTTGATTACGGTACCGGTGCCGTTATGGGTTCGCCGGCTCATGATGAACGCGATAACAAATTTGCCCGCAAATACAATTTGCCGATTTTACCGGTTGTTCAGAACAAAGATAACAGCTTAACTTTTGACGAATGGCAAACGGAAGCTCATGAAGACGGCATCCTTATTAATTCCGAAGAATACAACGGTATGACTTCTGCAGAAGCCCGCGAAGCTATTATCAAAAACTTAGAAGAACGCGGCATAGGCCGTAAGATGGTTAACTATCGTTTGCGCGACTGGTTGATTTCCCGTCAGCGTTATTGGGGCGTGCCAATTCCGGTTGTATACTGCGATAAATGCGGCGAACAACTCGTGCCTGAAGAAGAATTGCCGGTTCGTTTGCCGGAAGATGTTACCTTTGATGCAGGTGCTATTTCGCCGTTGGCTACGTCTGAAAACTTCGTAAAAACCACTTGCCCTAAGTGTGGTGGCGAAGCTCGTCGTGAAATCGATACTATGGATACATTCATCGATTCCTCTTGGTACTTCCTTCGTTATACCGATGCTCGTAACGATAAAGAAGCGTTTAATAAGAAATTGGCTGATTACTGGATGGATGTAGACCAATACATCGGCGGTATCGAACATGCTATTTTGCACTTATTATATTCTCGTTTCTTCGTAAAAGTAGTACATGACCTTGGCCTTGTAAGCTATGACGAACCGTTCAAAGGTTTGTTGACTCAGGGTATGGTACTTAAAGAAGGCAGCAAAATGTCCAAATCTAAGGGCAATGTTGTATCCCCTGAAGAAATCGTGGCTAAATACGGTGCCGATACGGCTCGTCTTTTCATCCTTTTCGCGGCACCGGTAGAACGTGACCTCGACTGGAGCGATGAAGGCGTAGAAGGTTCTTATCGTTTCTTGAATCGTGTATGGCGAATCGTTGATGCGTACCAAGAATTGGCTAAAGCCGGTCATAGTGAAAAATTATCGAAAGATGAATTCGCCCTTCGTCGTGAGTTACACCGCGTTATTAAAAAAGTAACGGAAGATCTTGACGGTAAATTCAACTTTAATACAGCTATTTCCAGCATTATGGAATTAGTTAATGCTATGTATCAGTTTAAAGACAGCCATGACTCCGTACAGGCTGATTTGGCTCATGAATTAGTTGAAAAATTATTGCTCATGTTAGCTCCGTTCACACCTCATATCACGGAAGAGTTGTGGCATGAAGTAGGTAAAAGCGGTAGCATCCATCAGCAAGATTGGCCAATTTATGAAGAAGCGGCCCTTGTAATCGATGAAGTTGAAATCGCCGTACAAGTTAACGGTAAAGTACGTGATAAAATGACGATTCCAGTAGATATGCCTAAAGCCGATTTAGAAGCCCAGGCATTGGCCCTTGATCGTGTAAAAGAATTTACAGACGGTAAAACCGTAGCTAAAGTCATCATTATTCCAAATAAAATTGTGAATATTGTTGTTAAATAATTAGTAGAATGGTATGAGATAATATGCACAATTTAAATTTTAAATTGTGCATATTTCTGTATAAAGCTTAAGTTTGATAGTCCGATATAGGTGAAACAATATTATTTAAGTAGCTCATTAGTTATGTAAACAATATCATTTATAGCATAATGAGGAGGTGTCATATGCCTAAACGCAGTGACTATATTAGTTGGGATGAATATTTTATGGGCGTAGCCATCTTGGCAGCTCAGCGTTCCAAAGATCCGAATACACAGGTCGGTGCCTGTATCGTTAGTCAGGATAACAAGATTTTATCCATCGGTTACAACGGTATGCCACTTGGTTGCAGCGATGATGAATTCGCTTGGGGACGAGATGCAGACCACGATAATAAATATTTTTACATCGTTCACAGTGAATTAAATGCCATTTTAAACTATCGCGGCGGTTCGTTGGAAGGCAGTAAGATTTATGTCACCTTATTCCCTTGTAATGAATGTGCTAAAGCGATTATACAAAGCGGCATTCGCGAAGTGATTTATTGGCAGGATAAATACAAAGACACGGCGGAAGTTATTGCCTCGAAACGAATGCTTAGAACCGCGGGTGTGCAGATAACAGAGTATATACCGACAGGGCGCACGGTAAATATTAGCGTGTAGCGCGTGGTTTCTTCTTGCACGGTATTGCAAAAAACAGGGCAGTCAGGCGGTCATCATTTTTAATAGTTTATTGCCTGCTGTTTTATTCTGTTCATATTAATAAAGATTTAAAACAGACTAACAAGGTCTCACTCAGGTTTTCTTACGAAAAAAGTCGTTCAACCTTGTTAGTCTGTTTTTTTGTGTCTGAGCAATACTTGAGCTAAATAAACAGCAGGCAATATCACTTGAATAAAAACGATTGAGCCTTGCCTGACTGCGTCTGTTCTATAAGCAATAAACCGTCAAAAAGAAAAATCGCGCGTTATACGGCTAATTGGGGAATGAAGAGGGAACACATGGCGAGCTACATTATTAGCAATCTATAACTCCATTGGTCTGTCTGTTTTTAGAACTACAATCACATTAAGAGCTGGCGGGCTATATTATTAATAACTGCGTGCGGTGAAACTGCCCGTTTTATGTATAATACCATAGCAAGAAGACCCAAAACGCGCTCCACCGCTAATATCGGAGGAAGAGAGGAGAAGAAATTACTAAGAAAAACAAAGCGCACTACAGCGCTAATGTGGGAGGAGAGAGAATGAATTGTTAAATTCCTCTCGTGCGTTACCTCTCTATTCTTGAAGGGGCGACGGACGAGGGGGATTTTTTCTATCATGTTCTCGGGCGGTTGTTAATATAATGGCCTCGCCTGCTTATTGCACTTATGAGCCTAATCGGAAGGTTGAGTATGGAGTGTAGTACTATTTTAAAAGAAAGAGCGGAAGTTATTTCATAAGATTCCGTTCTTAGAAGCTTACGAGGGCGAGTTTAAGTAGGAGTATAGCACTATATAACAAAGAAAAAGCATTAGTAACCTTGAACGACCTTTGCTCTGTAGAGCCTGGGAGGAGAGGTTACTAATGCTTTTTCTTTATTTATTTTGTCCTCGTAAGCTTATAGAGGACGGTTGCGAGAGGTGCTGCCGCTCTTTCTTTGGCAAAAAGGCTCAAGCAAACTGTCCGATTAAGCTCTTGAGCGCCAAAAGGGCGAGGCCTTATATTAACAACCTTCCGCTTTTCATGACTTGAACAACATCCCCCTCAAACGTCGTTCCTTCAATATTCATATCTTCATGTCCAATCATGAAGTCGACGTGGGTCAAGGAATCATTCAAGCCTTCAGCTTTCAGTTCTTCTTTGCTCATACCGTCGCTGTTGGCAAGGCAGGTTGGGTAAGCCGCACCGATAGCCAGGTGGCAGGAGGCGTTTTCATCATATAGTGTTTCGAAGTAAACACGATTGGATTGACTGATTGGCGAGTAGTGGTCTACGAGAGCCACTTCGCCCAAATAAGCAGAGCCTTCGTCGGTTTCGATGAGGTGTTTAAGATGTTCTTTACCAACTTTTGCATCGTAGTCGACGATTTTACCGTTTTCAAAAGTAAAATGGAATTCGTTAATTTCATTGCCCTGATATATAAGCGGTTTTGTGCTGTAAACAACGCCGTTAACGCCGTTGTATTGAGGGGCACTGAATACTTCTTCGGTTGGAATGTTGGCATCGAAGATGGTGCCGTTTTTAGCAGCCTCTGCACCGCCTTGCCACAAATGATTTTTAGGTAGGTCAATACGTAAGTCGGTTCCGTTGGAACATGTGTAATGAAGTGTTTTAAAATGATAGTCATTTATGGCTTTGGTGCGATGGCCAAGGCGTTCTAAATGTTTTGGTAAGGTTTCTTCGTCAGCTACGTTTTCAAGACGACAGAGCGTGAAAATTTCAGACCATAAGGCATCGAGTTTTTCAGAATCGGTACCGGTGAAGCCTAGTAGTTCAGCCCAACGTAAGGTCGCCACAGAGGCCACGCACCAGGTTAGGGTGGAATCCATGATGGCTTCGTGATAGAAAGCAAGCGCTTTATTTAAGTTGCGTGATTGCATAGCGATGCGTTCCGATGGAACACCGGCTAATGCTTTCGGATTAGCACTGATGAGAGATAAAAAGGCGGCACCTCTATCTACATAGGTTTGATAATAGGTAGGAATCCAAGGGGCCGGATTGGATAATACATCTTCCGGCGCATGAAGGAGTCGTTCTTTACCAATTTCGGTGGAACGCCAATTTACTACAACTTCTTTAGCACCTAGCGCATAGGCTTCCTTAGTTACAATTAGGGCGAAGTCACTGTTTTCTACATCTACATTGATAACTAAGGTTTGATCTTTTTGAAGGTTTACGCCGGTTGTTAAAAGAGCGTGGGCATAATTTTTTAAACGAGTTGTTTCCATAAAATACATCCTTTCTATTACTGTGTCCATACGAAATTTTATGATTCTTATATTTACTTACTCATACCATTAGTGCGTATGCGCACCAGTGGTGGAATTAAGTAGGACTTATATTTTCAATCACGAAACCCTAACTAAGAATATAAAGTTAAGTTTTGGGAGGGGTTTGTGATGGAACAGCTACAAAAGCATAAAAAAGTATGGTTACTTTTAGCTATATCTATATTTTTATATTTAGTGGTGCTAAGGCCTATTATATCAGATTCATCGGAGCAAATGAATACATCCGATGCGGTGGCTGCTTCTACAGCTGCAAATAGGCGTGCTAATGATGGGGAAGCCGATAGTTCGCTAATAAACAGTAGTAAAGGAAGTGACCATTCTATTAGCACTTCGAAGGACAATCGTAACAGTGATTTCAATAACAATTCCGGTGGCGATAATCAGTTTGTTTATGTAACGGGAGCTGTGGAGACCCCCGGATTATACAAAGTACGCGAAGGGGAAACCGTAGGCGATGCTATTCAAGGGGCGGGCGGTTTATTACCGTATGCTTCGGTGGATACCTTAAATTTGGCGGAAGCTGCAACCAGCGGCAGTCATATCCATGTGACATTTAATTTCATGGGAAACCCGGAAGAACTTTTGCGGCGACAAAAGATAAATATTAATACGGCGACGGAGCAGGAATTGACTAAATTATCCGGTGTGGGGCCGGGCACGGCTAAGAAGATTATTGCTTATCGGGAACAATCGGGACCTTTTAAAGCGATTGAAGATCTTAAAAAGGTAAAAGGAATTGGGGACGCTACGTTTAAGAAATTGGCACCACATATTACCATTTGAGCAACACGATTTAAGTAAAATGATTTAAACATCATAGTTTAAGCGCTATGTTTTGTACAGATAAAAATTTAAATAAATAAGTTTTTTTGCTAATACCGGATATGACAAAGAAATTTTTTATGAAAAATTATAAAAAATTTGGAGCTAAATTGAAGTCTGAAACGTTTATATGTATGAGGAGTAATATGGGTGAGCAAATATCATGGCAGAAAATTGTAGCGCTAGGTAAAAAGGTACTATATTTTTTTACTTATACGGAATGGGGCGCAATACTATGGCTGGCGCCGGCTTGGGGAATTGTGACGGCCTATGGACAACGCTATGAATTCACTAACCCGATGATTGTGTTTCTCTGTAGTATTTGGTATTTCATTTGGCTGATTTGGCAGCGGCGAGATAAAAACAAGAAGCAAAGTTATATCTATGCGAATCCTGCTATGAGTGCTGCTAACATGGTGCGTCAAGGGATTACCTCTACTTATGTACAAGCTATTATCGTTGGTTTGTTATTGGTTTTAGCGAGTATGGAATACTATCATACAGAAAGCGAGATTGATGAGTATTATGAGGTTAACCCTTACTATTTGGGAGCTGAAGGAACTTATACAGTTCGTGTTATGAATTTACCGGAATCAGTTGTTCTGCAAGATAAAGAATTTCTGCGCTTTGAAGGTGATTTAATTACTATGATACCAAAAAAAGAAGCCACGGAGTCAAAGCCGTTAAAGGCGGACGGTGAGCTTATGGTATATGTGGAGCCTACCGAAGCTATGAAGGCAAAACCTATCTTGCCCGGTCAATATGTGATGGTAAAAGGCAGAACGAGTAAACTGTTACAGGCTCCCGAAGAAGGTCGAATCGATTTGCGCCCTCGTTATCTTACAGCGCATCGCGTAGGCAATCTATATGAGGGGGCATTCGTAAGCTTTGATAGTAAGGTAACCCCTACATGGTATGAACGTATTGAAAATAGAGTCGATTATCTATTGGGGGTGGCCCGTTGGCAACTGATGAATCAGATAGATGCTAATTTGCCCGGTGAAATGGCTGCCGTAGGACAGAGTTTATTACTTGGTGGAGGCTATGGAGCTATTGATGCATCTGTTATGGATTTGTTTGCCAAAACGGGGTTAATCCACATCTTATCTGTATCCGGCTCTCACGTAGCCCTATTATTCGGGTTTGTGTTTGTTGTTGCTCACATTATGGGGGTACCCAAGAAAAAAGCGACTTACGGTGCCATCGCATTTGTTATATTATATTGTGCTATTGTGGGGTTCAATCCGCCCGTGGTGCGTTCTGCTGTCATGGGGATTATTATGGGAATTGGTCTAATTCGAGGCGATGTGTATCATAGCCGGCAGGCCCTGAATATAAGTGCGGCACTTATGTTGGCTTATGAACCGCTTTTGTTCTTGGATATCAGTTTTCAACTCTCCTTAGGTGCCACATATGGCATATTACTCTTCAGTCGCACTTTGTATCAGCGTTTGCCCAAAGGATGGCCCTATATTATGGGGCCCATCAGTTTATGCCTTAGTGCGCAAATTTTAATTTGGCCGTTGCAACTGTATTATTTTCATCTTATGGGTTACGGTTCCTTTTTGGCGGCTGTTATTGTCGGACCTTTATTGGATTTAGCCATATTGGCTACTGCCGTGCTGTTGCTTTTACACTGGTTAATTCCAGTAGGCAGTTTATGGTATTTGCTGGGTCTCCTTTTGCGGTTATCACTCTTTTTAAACTTTACGATTGCTTCATTGCCGGGTGCGGTTATGTGGCTAGGGGCATTGCCGGTGTGGCTTGGCACTATATATGTTCTAGGTTGTCGTCAATTATATGCTATTATGCGTGAATGGAGGGTTCGCTCGCTTTTTTATGAAAACATCACAATGAGCTTGTTGTTTATTGTTCTTTTCTTGCCTCTGATTCATTTGTCCGGTGAACAAGTTTTTATTCATACGATTCCGGTTAATAGAGGGGCTGCTTTTTTAGTCATTAAAGAGGAGCCGTTAAAAACTGCTAAAGCTTTTTTATATGTGACTACAGGCGGTAAAAGCGTATCGAATATGACGCGAAGCTCCATAGTTAACAGTGTTCATTATTTTGGTATTGAACGCCTCAATGGTGTTATAATGCAAGAGGTATATGAAGGTAATGAAAAAAGTATCATAACCCTACTGCATAGCTTGGAATTTCCTGTGAGTGCAATACATAAAAGCGATATCAATCAAGATACTTATATAGGGCGTAATAGTGCAGATTTCGACAAGATTGTTAGGGAGTATCCAAAACAGATTTTGGTAGAAGGACCAAGGGGAGGATTCCTATTCGGTAATGGACAAATTAGCGAAAACAATCTAAAATTAATAGAGACGAAACAATATATTGTAGGAACTACCAACAGTGCTACAGCATCAAGGGGGGATGACGGCCCGTCAGGTCCGATTGCCATTGTATATTGGCCGAGCTCCGGCAAGTACGCTGATGTAGATCCGGCAGATTCAACCAGATATATTACGGGCACACGTGTTGTCCCGGATTTTTTATTGTAGGAGGGGCTATGGCAATTTTGCTACTTTATGGTGATGAGTCACAGCTCATTGATGAAAAGAAACGCGAATTTTTAACTAAATACAAGGATTTGGCGGTGCAGTCTTTAAATGATGAAGTTGGACCGGGGCGAATTTGTGAAAAGTTAAGCGAAGATTCGCTATTTGGTGAACCAACTTTATATTGTTTAATCAATCCGCCTATTTTTGTAAAGCCGAATAAAAAGGTTAGTGATGAGTGGCAACAATTGTATAATTTATTGATTACTTATGAAGGTGCCAATCCGGTGTTAATTCTATATCATGATACGATAGATAAGCGGACTAAGCATAACAGTGAGTTTTTAAAAAAGATTACGAATGTGGCCTGCATGCGTTTAAAAAAAGAGGAAATAGTCCAATGGTTGCAGTCCTATTGTAAGCAAAATGGTTTTACCATAACGATGGACGGCTTGGAATATATGAAGCATTTATTGGAATTGTGGCAAGATGTGCCGGTCAGCTTTTTGCGAACGGAATTTGACCGTTATTTTCTCTTATTGCCGCCGAAAGGCAAAATAACGCAGGATTTTTTAATTCATAATGGCAGTGATTATGGAGCAAAAAATATCTTTTTATTCAAAGAGGCATTACTGCAAAAAGATGCAGCTACCTTATTGGCTTTGTTTCCTTTTATGCTTCAAAACAAAGAATCGGAACGAGCCATGTCATATATTGAAGGCCAATTGCGTTTGCAGCTGATGGTTAGCGAATGCAAAGGTACGGGATTATCGGAACGGGAGGTACAGGATTTATTTAAAAAGTACGAGTCCTCTACGAAACCGTATCCTATTACTTTGGCATACAGGCAAAGGAACGTTTCAGTGCGAGCCTTAGCCAAATTGTTGCGTGGTCTCTATGAAGTTATGCGCAACAGTCGTCGCGGTGAGGGTGACTTATCTTATTTTAAAGATTTATGTTTAGCCTATTGCAAGTCCTAGGGATTACCCATAGAAAGTTACAGGGTTTTACTCATTACTGGTTATAGGCAGCGGGGTGTTGTTGAATGAAGAAAAAAGTCGGCATTGTAGCCGGTGTGGTGTTAGGTTTAATTTCATTAAGTACGGGCGCCTTTTTATATCCTACAGGCAATGTTATTCAAGGCATGTATTTAGGTGAACGTGATGTGTCCCAAGCCAATAAAGAAGAGTTGGCAGATATTATTGAGGCTGAAGCGGCTAAGGGACCGACTCATATGAAGGTCAAATGGCAGGATGGCAAAGAAACCACGGTAGCTTTAAAAGATATCGGGGTAAAGCCGAATGTAGATAAAACAATTGAAAGCCTTATGACATACGGTTATGAGCCTTCTATGGAAGAATATATTACGAATCGCTGGCATGCATTGATGGCACCGGTATCTAAAGCTATCGTATATGATGTGAACGTACCGGCATTAGAAGCCTTATTGCAGACTTATAGTAAAGAAATCGGTTATACCGGTCATGATGCTTATTTGACAGTTGAAAACGGACAAGTCGTATTGCATCCGGAAGTACCGGGGAAACGTCTCGATATTGCTAAGACAGTGGCTAGTTTACAGGAAAAGCTTGCTAAAGGTGAAGTATCCGGTTTTGAATTGGTCATCGACAATCAGGCTAAGCCAAAGATCACGGCTGAAACATTAAAAGGGATTAATACTGTATTGGGAACGTATTCCACTACTTTTAACTCCGGTGATGTAAGTCGTACCCATAATATTCAAATTGCTACCGATAAAATTAATAATGTGGTGATTATGCCGCACCAAAACTTTTCATTTAATGATATAGTCGGTGAACGCACGGCCGAAGCGGGGTACGATGATGCACCGGTATTTATGGACGGTAAATTAGTGCCCGGTATTGGCGGCGGTATTTGCCAAGTTAGTTCCACGCTTTTCAATAGTGCTTTATTGGCGGGGATGGATATTGTAGAACGGACGCCGCATTTTGCACCGGTAGGTTACATGGCGGCCGGTCGTGATGCTACAGTGGCTTACGGTTATTTAGATTTTATTTTCAAAAATCCCTATGACCATCCGATTTATGTGTTGGCTCATACATCCGGCGATACTTTAACTATTAGTATCTTAGGTTTTGCGGCGGATGAACCGCAAGCAGTATCTATTACAGTGGGCAATGAGCAGACAATTCCGAATAAAGTGGAAACTCGTATCGATCCATCGGTGACCAAGGAAACAACGAACGAAGGGCATGCAGGCCTTAGTGTGGATACGACGGTACATATTACGTACAAAGACGGCCGCACCAAAACTGACTCCTTTAACTCCACCTATGATCCGGTAACGACTTATGTTGTAAAACCGGCTAAAGAAACCGCTAAAGATGGTAAGGATGGGGCAAAGGACGCTGATAAAAAGGATGTAAAAACAAAAACCGACAACAGTGAATCCGCTAAGTCGGAGTAATACAATGAGTTTTAAAAATTTGAAGGAAGGATAGACATGAAAGTACGATATCATATAGTGCCAAAACGACGTAAACGGACGGCACTGATGATTGAAATCAATGATAAAACAGTAAAAATTAAAAATGTACTGTCCCAACCGGATGCATTTAAAGAGTTACAGAATAAACTGGAAGAATGGTATCAGATAAAGCAGATTCCCGTAAGGCAACTGGCTTCCGATGATGCTGATACTTTATTCTATGGCTATGCTACGGCACCGATTCATGATCATACACCGGAAGAGTACTATATGGATGATCCCGGAGAGATTGAAATCCCTGAGGATGCGTTGGATCAAAAGTATTGGGATGAAATTTTTCAGGCGTCTGAGCATGAAAGTCCTGATGAATTTAACCATCAGGAAGAAGATATGCCGCCGGGCTTTGATGAATACGACTTTCCCTTTGCTTTAAAAGAGGATGCGCCTATCAGCATGTATGACGAACCGGTAGAGTGCAACTATGTACCGGCTAAGACTACACCGGTAGATGCGCAGGCAGGCGGTGGTTTTCAGTATAGCGGAAAACGAAGACGTAGCTTTAAACGTGATGTGACCGATCCGGGCATGATTTTGGGACCGGCTATTCACGGCGAACCGGTTAGTATTTCTTCGGTTAATGAAGAAGTAAACGGCGTCGTTTTTGAAGGCATCTTTGTGTCCCTTGAAATGATTGAAACGAAAACCGGTAAAGGTCTTATTAAGGGGCATATTGTAGATGCCACAAACAGTATTCGTTTTGCCAAGTTTACGGATACCGCTGAAGAGGGCGAAGAGCTCCTTAAAACGATGAATGGTCTCAAAGCCGTTCGCGTACAAGGCGATGTTCATTATGATGATAAATTCGAACGCGATTATACGCTGGTATTGCGTAGCATTCAACAGTTGGAAAGCGGCGCTAAACGCACGGAAAATCGTGAAGATTCTCGCGTAGAACTCCATCTTCATACGAAAATGAGCGACCGCGATGCTTTAGTTAATGTGAAAGAGTTATTACAAACGGTAAAAGCCTGGGGTCATCCGGCGGTAGCTATTACCGACCATGGCGTCATTCAGGCTTTCCCGGAAGCGCAGGAAGTAGCCGGTAAATTAGGCGTTAAAGTGATTTACGGCGTGGAAGGGTATTTGATTGAAGATGAAGAAAATGATACCCGCGCGCATATTATTTTATTAGCCAAAAATCGGGTAGGGCTTCGTAATTTATACAAAATGATTTCTATTTCCCATTTACAGTACTACAAACGTCGTCCTCGTTTACCGCGTGCTGTTATTGAAGACCATCGTGAAGGTATCATTATCGGGTCCGCTTGTGAAGCGGGTGAGCTGATTCGTGCCATCATTAAAGGTGAGTCGCAGGAACGATTATTGGAAATAGCCTCTTTCTACGATTATCTGGAAATCCAGCCATTGGAAAATAATCAATTTTTAATGTATGACCGTAAAACCGGTGAAAAAATTCATGACGAGCAATATCTGATTGACATTAATAAAAAGGTTGTAGAACTTGGCGAATTATTGAATAAGCCTGTAGTTGCTACCTGTGACGTGCATCATCTGAATAATGATGAAAAAATATATCGCCAAATTATGTTGACTGTATCCGGTTTTAAAGATATTGAACGGACGCCGTCGTTATACTTGCGTACTACCGATGAAATGTTGGAAGAATTTAAATACTTAGGCGAAGAGAAAGCCTATGAAGTGGTAGTTACCAACTCACGCATGATTAATGACAGTATTGAATCTTTGCAACCGGTACCGCAGGGCAAAACATATTCCCCTAAGATTGAAGGGGCCGATAATGCATTGACGGAAATGTGTTATAAAAAGGCCAAAGAAATCTACGGCGATCCTTTGCCGGATGTAGTAGCGGAGCGACTCGATTATGAGTTGACGCGTATTATCGGCAACGGTTACGGCGTGTTATATTATATTGCGCATAAACTGGTGCGTAAGTCCTTGGATGACGGTTATTTGGTAGGCTCCCGTGGTTCCGTAGGTTCCTCGTTTGTAGCGACTATGGCGGATATTACGGAAGTAAATCCGTTACCGCCGCATTATATTTGTCCGAAATGTAAACATAGTGAATTTTTTACCAAGGGTGAATATGCCGGTGGCTTTGACTTGCCGCGCAAGAATTGTCCGGAATGTGGTACGCCGCTTCACACTAACGGTCATGATATTCCGTTTGCCATATTCATGGGCTTTAATGGCGATAAGGTACCAGATATTGACCTTAACTTCTCTGGTGATTATCAGCCGCGTGCTCATAAATACACGGAAGAATTGTTTGGTCGCGATAATGTATTCCGCGCCGGCACAATCGGTACGATTGCTGAAAAAACAGCAATCGGTTATGTTAAAAAATATGCGGAAGCAAATGATATTCAAGCTCGTCAAGGCTTTTTGGAATCCTTGGCCAAAGGCGTAACGGGTGTAAAAAATACAACCGGTCAGCATCCGGGGGGCATCATGGTTTGTCCGCGCGATATGGATGTGCATGAGTTCACACCGGTGCAATATCCGGCCAATAAAAAAGACAGTGGCATTATTACGACTCACTTCGATTATCACTCCTTTGAAGGTTGTATGACGAAGCTCGATATTCTGGGCCATGATGATCCGACAATTATACGTATGTTGGAAGATATAACCGGTATCGACGTTCAAACGATTCCATTTGACGATCCGGAAACACTCAGCTTGTTCTCGTCCACTAAAGCTATCGGTTTAACACCGGAGCAGCTGATGGGCGATAAAGTGGCCTCCTTGGCCGTACCGGAATGTGGTACCGGCTTTGTACGGCGTATGTTGGAAGACTCCAAACCGAAATGTTTTTCCGACATAGTACGTATTTCCGGTTTTTCCCATGGTACGAATGTATGGCTTGATAATGCGCAAACTTTAATTAAAAATGGTACTTGCCAATTGAATGAAGCCATTTCCACCCGTGATGACATCATGAACTTTTTGATGCATCGCGGCATTAAGCCAATTACTTGCTTTAAAGTCATGGAAAATGTGCGTAAGGGCAAGAAGATTGATAAGTTGAATAAATTAGGGCAAAAAGAAACGGATTATGAAGAACAGATGCGTGCCGGTGGTATTCCGGAATGGTTCATTGAGTCTTGTAATAAGATTTCCTATTTATTCCCGCGTGCCCATGCGGTAGCGTATGTTATGATGGCGTTCCGCATTGCGTGGTTTAAAATCAACTATCCGCTGGCATTCTATGCCGCTTATTTCTCGATTCGTGCCAAAGCGTATGACATGAAAATTATGGCAAGTTCACTCATTGAACAGCGTGCCGAATTTGATCGTTTGAAAGCACTGGACCGTAAGGCTTCGAATAAAGACAAAGACATGATGAGTGCGTTGGAAGTTTCCATGGAAATGAAGCAGCGCGGTTTTGATTTCTTAGTGGCTGATCTTAATTACTCAGAAGCCCGTCGTTTCACTATTCATAATGGTGCTTTATTGCCGCCGTTCTTGGCTGTGGACAGCTTGGGTGAAAAAGTAGCGGATATGATTGTGGCAGAACGAAAAGAAAAACCGTTTACATCAGTTAAGGATTTACAACGTCGTTGTAAGGTTTCCGGCAGTATTATCGCAACTATGCGAGATTTAGGTTGTTTTAAAGATTTACCGGAAGATGAACAAATGAGTTTATTCGGCTAAATATTAGCAGAAAAATAAATGTTAGCAGCAAAAGGAGGTTTTTATGACCTTAAAAGTGAAAGATCCGGTATGGATTGGTGTTGATGTAGGCACGACCGGTGTGCGTGCTACTGCGTATACAGCTACAGGTAAGGCAGTAGCTACGACTGAAGCGTTTTACAGCTTGGAAACGCCACAGTATGACTGGGCGGAACAAAATCCGCAGCAGATTTATGATGCTGTAGAAGAAGTAGTGAAGGGGACCGTGGCTGAATTACAGTACAAATTGGTTACCATTTCCGGTTTGGCCTTAAGTTCCGTTATGCACAGCTTTATCCCGCAAGATGACAAGTTTCAACTCTTAGGCAATATGATGACATGGGCTGATAGTCGCAGCGCCGCTATTGTTCGTCGTTTAGAAAAGGACCCTAAGGTTAAAGAGTTTTACTTCAATACGGGCTGTCCTTTACATGCGACCTATCCGTTGGCAAAAATTCTATGGGTTAAAGAAAATCAGCCGTCCATTTTTGAACGAATGTCGCATATCGGCTCTATTAAAGATTTCATTTTCTGTAATTTAACCGGTGAATGGGTGACCGATAAATCGGTTGCCAGCAGCAGTGGCCTCTACAATGCGCACAAAGAATGTTGGGACGAAGAAATCTTAAACTTTGTCGGTATTACCGAAAAATGTTTGCCGGAAGTTGTTTCTACGACTCATAGTAGTGCCTTGTTGCCTGATGTAGCGAACCGTTTAGGCTTACCTGCCGGTTTGCCGGTTGTTATCGGTGCAACCGATGGCGTATTAGTAAATGTTGGTATTGGTGCTGTTTCAGCCGGTCAGCTTAGCTGCACGATTGGTACAAGCGGTGCGATTCGCATGCTTACGGAAAAACCGCGCATGGACAAACAACAACGTACTTGGTGTTATAACTTAACCGATGACATGTGGGTAGCCGGCGGTGCCATTAACAATGGCGGTATCATCATGCGTTGGATGCGTGACCGTATTCTTCACTTGCATGGGCCGCAAATGGAACAACTCGATGTGGACCCATACGATTTGATGACCATGAAAGCTCGTCACGTACCGGCCGGCTCCGGCGGCTTACTCTTGATGCCTTTCTTTACCGGTGAACGAGCACCATATTGGAACTCCGATTTGCGCGGTGCTTTTATCGGCTTATCCTTAAATCACAGCCGTTCCTATATGATTCGTGCTACCATGGAAGGTATTTGTTACAGTCTTCTTTGCGTATTGCAAGCCCTGCGTGACTTTGAAGAAGTTAAAGACATTCGAGTAAGCGGCAGTTTCACCAAATCCGAGTTATGGCTTCAGATTATGGCAGATATATTTAATGAAAACATTACCTTGCCGACAAACAGCGAAGGGGCATCCTTTGGCGCAGCCGTATTAGGTTTTATTTCTGACGGTACGTTGAAAGATATTAAAGATACAGCTACACTCGTTACGGCTCAAGAAGTATACACACCAAAAGAAGCTAATCGCGAAGTATATGACGAATTGTTCAAGATTTATGAGTCTTTATACGTAAATATGAAAGATGATTTAGCTCGCTTGGTAAACTTCCAACAGAACCATCCGTTCAATCGTTTATAATATATTTTTTCTTTTTGAACTATTGTGTCGGTTCATATGAAAGGAGGCGCTTCTATGCCACTGGTTATATTGGCATTAGGCATCGTGCTATTGTTCTTCCTTATTGTAAAAGTGAAGTTGAATAGCTTTTTATCCCTTATTTTAGTGTGTATTTTATTGGCATTCGGTGAAGGCTTGCCGATTGACAAAATCTTCCCAACCATTCAAAAAGGCTTGGGTTCAACCTTAGGCGGCTTAACAATCGTAGTCGGCTTCGGTGCCATTCTTGGTAAACTCATGGCTGACAGCGGCGGGGCACAGCGTATTGCTACCACATTAATTAATATGTTTGGTCGTCAAAATGTAAAATGGGCAGTTTGTTTAACCGGTTTTATCGTTGGTATCGCTTTATTTTACGAAATCGGCTTCGTACTTTTAATTCCTTTGGTATTTACTATTGCCGTAGCAGCTGACATTCCGCTTCTCGAAGTAGGTATTCCGATGGCTGCCGCTTTATCCGTAACCCACGGCTTCTTACCGCCACATCCGGGTCCTACTGCGATTTCTGTTATTTTTAATGCCGATATCGGCAAAACCTTGATTTACGGTTTAATCATCGGTATCCCAACGGTTATTATTTCCGGTCCGTTACTTTACAACACCGTAAAAGACATTAAAACGGAAATTCCTGAAGGCCTTCACAATGATAAAAACTTCTCTGATGAAGAAATGCCTTCTTTTATGAGCAGTATTTTAACTGCTTTAACGCCGGTTATCTTGATGGCTATTAGCGCCGTAGGTAAAATGATGGGCATTCCTAAAGATGCGCCAATCATGCATATCTTCAACTTCATCGGTGACCCAAGCGTTGCGTTGACTATTTCCATTGCTGTAGCCTTCTACACATTCGGTTATGCTCGTGGCAAAACTACGAAAGAAATTATGGAAACTTCTGAAAAAGCAATTCTTACCGTTGCCATGATTCTCTTCATCGTAGGTGCGGGCGGGGCGTTAAAACAAGTGCTCATCGACAGCGGTGTAGGCGACTACATTGGTCACTTGGTAATGGGTGCTAACTTGTCCCCATTATTGTTGGCATGGATCATCGCGTCCGTTATTCGTATTGCTGTAGGTTCCGCTACGGTAGCGGCTCTTACCGCAGGCGGCATCGTAGCGCCGCTCATTCCGCTTACCGGTGTAAGCCCTGAACTTATGGTATTGGCCGTAGGTGCCGGCAGCGTTATCTTCAGCCCACCAAACGACCCTGGTTTCTGGCTCTTCAAAGAATTCTTCGGCCTTACTGTTAAACAAACAGTACGTACTTGGTGTGCCGTTGAAACATCGATTGCTGTATGCGGTCTCATCGGTGTAGAAATCTTGAATTTATTTGTTTAATAACAACTATATAAGTTACAATCAAAAGGTTGCTTCCTCAGGAGCAACCTTTTTTGTTAAAATCTTCTGAAAATTAATGAATTGTTACTTTAATTTATATTCAATTTGTGTAATATATTATATTATTTTTATTCACAAAATGTTTAATATAACCGCATAATGTAGAATGCTTTTAATGATAAAAACCTATCTTAATAATAGATTTATCAAATAAAAATATAACCACTTGATTTGCAATTTGAATTAATTTATAATATAAAAATATTGTGATTAATTTCATTTTTGCAAGGTTGATTAGGTGGTATTAATGAAGAAGAAACAAAGAGATATGCTGACTTTGCTCGTTTTGGGGGCGTTTACTGTATGTGGCGTTAATGAAGTTGGAGCGTCGGCTATAGATTATGTAGCTGTTAACTCCAGTGATACAGTTCCGGTTGCAAACGGTACTAATAGTGTAGCGGTAGGACCCAATTCTACGGCTGAAGCTGTAAATAGTATTACTGTAGGAAACGGTGCCGGCGTCGCTAATGTGGCGGCTCATGGTGTAGCTATTGGAAACAACGCCAGAGTATCGACCGCAGATAACTATAGCGATACTATGTCGAAATCGGATAAAAGAAAAACAAGTGGCCAGACTTCTGTTGCTATAGGTGTTAATGCTGAAACAAAATGGAGCGGTGCTACGGCGGTCGGCCCGGGGGCAAAAGCTAATGGCTTAAATGCGTCCTCTTTTGGGAATGGATCTAAATCTATTGGCGAAAACAGCTTGGCCCTCGGTGGTGCCTCTATGAGTGAGACGTATACGTATTTTGATACGACTTACAATATGAATAATGCTATTGCAGTAGGTAAAGCGGCCTACGTAGGAGCCGGACAAGGTATTGCCATAGGTCAAAAAAGCAAAGCCATGGGGATTGCAGCCACAGCTTTAGGACCGCAGGCTGAAGCTTTGGGTGAAAGTGATACGGCTATTGGAAACCAAGCCCATGCCAACGGTTGGGGCGCTTCGGCATTTGGTACCATTGCTAAAGCTGACGGTCTGAATGCGACCGCTATCGGTAATGATGCAAGAGCTCAGAATACTTATGCCGTAGCGTTAGGCACTCATTCTATTGCTACTGCGGAAGGAAGTACATCACTGGGACCCAACTCTCAGGCGGATGGTAGATTCTCAACTTCCATAGGTTATAATGTGCAAACCTCCGGACTTCACGGTATTTCAATTGGTACCAATACGGTGCGCAACGCCAATGCGAATAACGATGCCAATGCGGGTGGCGATTATGCTATTTCCATGGGTTCCGATACCCATGCACGCAATATCGACTCCATTGCCATCGGTCGCCAAGCTGATTCTACCAGTGCCGGCGGTATAGCTATAGGCGCAGATTCTTTCGTGGAAACGCAAGATGGCGTAGCCTTAGGCAGTCAGTCCATAGCCAATCGTTATAGTTTAAAAGATGTATCGGTAGTATCTGATGCATCTGCAGCCGATGAACAAGTGTATGGGGCTGATAAAGCCGAAGATGCCGATAAGATTGCAATTGCCAACACAGTTAAAGGCAATGTGGGGGCAGTTTCGGTAGGTAATGATGATATGAAGCGTCAAATTATCAATGTGGCGGCCGGTTCGGAAGATAGCGATGCCGTTAATGTGGCGCAGCTTCGTTCGGTTGAAAATTCCATTGAAACTACTGTGAAAGAATATACGGATGGTTTTACAACTGTTATAAACAATCATACCAGCCAGATAAATGAATTAGATAATCGAGTGGATAACTTAGAGGGAAAAGTTAGCACCATAGAACGTGATGTTACCCAAATGAAGGGGGAAATGCACAAAGTCGGTGCTATGTCGGCGGCCTTAGCCGGATTAAGAAACCTTGCTTTTGATCCAAGCAGTAAATTAAACTTCTCTGTGGCCGGTGGTTTTTACCGTGAGGCTTCGGCAATGGCGTTAGGTGCGTCCTATCAACCGAATGAAGACGTACTCTTTGCTGTAGGAACCAGCGTGGGGAATAATGACAACATGTATAACGTGTCCGCAACCTTCAAAGTGGGTCCGAGTGAAAAACGTCGTGCTTATCTTAACGATGAACGCATGGCGCCAATCAGCACCGTTTATGTACTCAACGATAAAATGACCCTGTTGGAAAAAGAAAACCAAATCGCTAATCAGAAAATAGACCAACTAGCTCAAGAAAACGAAGAACTCCGTCAAAAACTTGAACTGTTAATGACAAAACTCTCCGTTTAACTCTTTTTGATAACTACACAAGTGCCGTATAAGTATTAAGTCAATTCAGTGTTGCCAAGGAAACAACACGTACTAAGCATATCCTCCCAAAATCCTTGCTTAAGTACAACCAACCTTGCACACTGAATACAACAACTAAACATATACGGCATTACTTTTTTTGCTTCGCAAAACCAGGAGTGCGCACTGAGCCCAACTCCCACCAAATTGAATACTTTTATATCACGCGAACCTTTGCTATTAGGCAAGTAGTCCGATGCCGGAGTTTAAACTAAAGCTGTTTAGAAGAACGTGTCGTATAAGTTTCGCAGCGACTTTTTTTGCGTAGCAAAACCTGGAGCAAGAGACTTATACGACACGTTCACCAACAACAGCAAAGGTAAAAGAATCTGTATCGAACCACTTGCCATAGCAACAGTTTGTGTGATATACTCATAAAGTATGAAATTACGCACGTAGATCTGATCCGACATCTGTGTCAGGGCTTTTCCTGATTTTTACTCGGATATGAAGCTGCGGAGGTTTATTAACAGGAGGTGCCAACATGGCAGTAGTATCAATGAAACAATTATTGGAGGCCGGCGTACACTTCGGTCACCAGACAAGAAGATGGAACCCTAAGATGGCTAAGTTCATCTTCACTGAACGTAATGGTATTTATATCATCGACCTTCAGAAAACAGTTAAAAAAGTAGAAGAAGCTTACGATTTCCTTCGTGAAGTTGCTCAAAACGGTGAAGTAATTCTTTTCGTGGGCACAAAGAAACAAGCTCAGGAATCCGTTAAAGAAGAAGCTATCCGTGCTAACATGTTCTATGTAAACGAACGTTGGTTAGGTGGTATGCTTACTAACTTCAAAACTATCGAAACTCGTGTAAAACGTTTAAAACAGCTTGAAACAATGGCTGAAGACGGCACATTCGAACTTCTTCCTAAGAAAGAAGTAATCGGCTTACGTCATGAAATGGAAAAATTGGAAAAATACCTCGGCGGTATCAAAGATATGCCTAAAATGCCGGGCGCATTATTCGTAATTGACCCTAAAAAAGAACGCATCGCCATTGCAGAAGCTAAAAAATTGGGTATCCCTGTGGTAGCTACAGTTGACACTAACTGTGACCCAGACGAAATCGATTTCCCAATCCCTGCAAACGATGACGCTATTCGTGCCGTTAAATTGTTAACCGGCAAAATGGCTGACGCTGTATTGGAAGGCCGTCAGGGCGAATCCTTGGATGACCAGGGTGAACACCAGGAAGCTGCCGATCAAGCTTTAGCACAAATGGTTTCTGACTCCGTTGACATGGTTCAGGACGGTCAGGGCTAATAAGAGCTTTTTAAAGCACAGCTTTACAAACTTAAAATGTATCATACGTTGAATAAATTTCGGCTCAAAAATATTTGATGAATACACTTTTGACGATAACGCGAAATTGTGAAATCAGCGCTATTGCTTTTTCACAGAGTGGGCTGTCATTGGAAGTATAAAATATTATATAATCGGCAAAAATTTATTTGATAAAAAATGTAGAACGATATAAAATTAAGGTAAGGCTTTATGACCTTACCTTAATTATTGTATAGGAGGTATATATTAAATGGCGATTACTGCTGCATTAGTAAAAGAATTGCGCGAAATTACAGGCGCAGGCATGATGGATTGCAAAAAAGTATTAACCGAAGCTAATGGCGATATTCAGAAAGCAATTGACTTACTTCGTGAAAAAGGCTTAGCCGCTGCTGCTAAAAAAGCCGGTCGTATTGCTGCTGAAGGCGTAGTTTCTTCTTATATCCATGGTGGCGGACGTATTGGTGTTCTTGTTGAAGTTAACTGCGAAACAGACTTCGTAGCTAAAACCGAAGACTTCCAAGCTCTCGTTAAAGACATTGCTATGCAGATTGCAGCAGCAAACCCTGCGTACTTGAACCGTGAAGAAGTTCCTGCCGAAGTTATTGAACACGAAAAAGCTGTTCTTTTAGAACAAGCTAAAGCAGAAGCTGAAGAAGATGTAAAAGCAGGTCGCAAACCAAAACCTCAAGCCGTTCTTGAAAAAATGGTTAACGGTCGCGTTGAAAAATTCTATAAAGAAAACTGCCTTATGGAACAGGTTTTCATTAAAGATGGTGACAAAACTATTACTGATGTTATTACTGAAAAAATTGCTAAAATCGGTGAAAACATTAACGTACGTCGTTTCGTTCGCTACGCTTTAGGCGAAGGAATTGAAAAGCGCCAGGACGACTTCGAAGCTGAAGTTCGTGCAGCCGCTGGTCAATAAGAGTTAAAGAGATAAGAGAACACCGTCACGTGTTCTCTTATTTTGTAATAGCAGAGGAGTAATAAAGCAATGAGTAATAGAAATTTTAAACGTATCGTCTTGAAGTTGAGTGGTGAAGCCTTAGCCGGTGATCAAGGCTTTGGTATTAACCCGTTAGTAGTAGAAGAAATTGCTAAAGAAATCGCTGAAATTGCCCGCACTACCGATTTGCAGATTGCTATCGTAGTAGGTGGCGGTAACATTTGGCGTGGCCTTGCCGGTAGTGCTAAAGGCATGGATCGTGCTTCTGCTGACTATATGGGCATGATCGCTACTGTTATGAACTCCTTAGCATTACAAGACGCCCTTGAAAATGCCGGAGCGGCTACTCGTGTTCAGACTGCTATTGCTATGCAGGAAGTGGCTGAACCATATATTCGTCGTCGTGCTATCCGTCATTTGGAAAAAGGTCGTATCGTTATTTTTGCCGCCGGAACAGGTAATCCGTATTTCTCCACCGACACTACGGCTGCTTTACGTGCTGCCGAAATCGAAGCCGATGCTATTTTAATGGCTAAGAAATTTGCGGACGGTGTCTATGATTCGGATCCACGCACCAATCCGGATGCTAAGAAATTTGATGAACTTACATACATGGACGTAATTAGTCGCGAACTTAAAGTTATGGACGCTACTTCTACGACCTTGTGTAAGGATAATAATATTCCAATCGTAGTGTTCAGCATGGATATTCCGGGCAATATCACACGCGCTGCGAAAGGGGAAGTTGTTGGTACTATTGTAAGAGGTGAAGAATAATGGAAATTCAAGAACTGTTAACCCGTGAAGAAGGCCGTATGGACAAAACCATCGAGGCTTTAAAACATGAGTTTGCTTCCATTCGTACCGGCCGTGCCAGTACAGCCTTATTGGACAAAGTTATGGTTGATTACTATGGCACACCATCGCCAATCAACCAGGTCGCTAATGTAACGGCTCCGGAACCGCGTTTAATTTTGGTTAAACCATGGGAAAAATCCATGATTGGACCAATCGAAAAAGCAGTTTTGCAATCCGATTTAGGACTTAACCCAAGCAATGACGGTGAAACTATTCGCTTGGCGATTCCGCAGCTTACGGAAGAACGTCGTAAAGAACTCGTTAAAGTAGTAAGCAAAAAAGCGGAAGAAGCTAAAGTTGCCGTTCGCAATATTCGTCGCGATGCCAATGACGCTCTTAAAAAAGAAGAAAAAGCAAAAACTATCACCGAAGACGATGCTAAACAAGGTCAAGAAAAAATCCAAAAATTAACGGATAAAAAAATTAAAGCTATCGATGACTTAAAAGACAAGAAAGAAAAGGACGTATTAGAAGTATAATGAATACGCCGAACTTAATTGTTGGATTACCTTGGCAGCTTGCACAGAAGATGTTGCAGGCTGCCAATATCCCTTTTTCAGTGACTATAGGTGAGAACTACAATAGATTTTTTACTGTTGCTGACAATGATTTTTATGTAGGCCGAGTGACCTATGTAGAGGAAACGGGCACATGGCAAGTTTTGCTATATCGCCCTATGATAGCAAGCGGTTTTGAAAACTGCACTGAGGTACAATATGCTAAAGAATTTACTTCGTAAAAAAGAAGGAACTGCGTCAACGTCAGGCGTTACACTGGATCCTAACAATATACCTCACCATGTAGCTATTATTATGGATGGCAATGGTCGTTGGGCGAAACGCCGTGGTTTACCGCGTACGATGGGACATCGTGCAGGTGCTGATGTATTAAAGAAGATAGTGATTGCCGCTGATGAAATCGGCATTAAAGCATTAACTGTGTACGGGTTTTCCACTGAAAACTGGAAACGTCCGGCTACAGAAGTGTCTTTACTGATGAGTTTAATTCGCGAATATTTGCTTGGTAATGTACGCGATATGCATGAACATAATGTGCGTATTCGTTTTATCGGCTATATCGGTGGTTTATCCGAAGAATTGCAACAGATTATTGCTGATGCAGAACAATTAACTAAGAATAATACGGGTCTTACCTTACAGTTAGCTATTAACTATGGGGGACGCGATGAAATAGTACGAGCTGTTAAAGCTACGGTAGCTGAAGTGACTGCCGGCACTATGGCAATTGATGATATTAATGAAACATCTTTTGGTGAACATTTATTTACAAAAGAATTCAGTGATGTAGATTTATTGATTCGTCCAAGTAATGACTATCGAATCAGTAATTTCCTATTATGGCAATTGGCGTATGCCGAGTTTTGGTTTACCGAAACTCATTGGCCTGATTTTACAGCTCAAACTTTATTAGATGCTGTGTATGCCTACCAGCAACGAGAACGGCGCTTCGGCGGTTTAAAGACGGAGGAATAATATGCTGAAAACTCGTGTGATTACGGCATTGATTGGCCTAGTAATAGCTATTATTGCTATTACGGCAGGCGGTTATATTTTTAATGGCATTATTCTTTTACTGGCCTTATTGGGTTGGCGAGAATATGTGCGCATACTTCGTAATATTAAAATAGTATTGCCGGAACGGTGGGGCTATTTATTTACACTTCTTATGATGGGGGCCATAACTTTTGGCTTATATAAATGGGCAATTATTGCGGGTGCAGCTTCAGTATTGGTAATAGGCTTATTGTATATTTTTGGGCCGGCCAGACTGGATTTGTCCGTTATCAGTACGTCCCTGTTAGGGTTCTTTTACATAAACGGCGGCTTTGCTGCCTTCATGGCATTACGTGAAAACTCTCTCTATGATTTATTACCGATTGGCTTGGCTAATGCTCATATAGGTGAACTTGTTATTTGGTTATTGTTACTTACCACATGGGCCAGTGATACTTTTGCTTATTTTGCAGGTGTTAAATGGGGTAAACGTAAGATTGTACCCAATATTAGTCCTAATAAATCATTGGAAGGGTATGTGGGCGGTTTTATCGGTTGTTTATTAACCGGTATTATTTATGCTGTAATCGTAGGTATTCCGTTCTCCTTAGGTCTTGGTGCCGGCCTTTTAACCGGTATTGCAGCGCCTTTAGGTGATTTGTTTGAATCTAAATTAAAACGCGCTTGCGGTGTTAAGGATTCCGGTGTTTTATTGCCGGGCCATGGCGGTGTACTCGATCGTTTTGATAGTTTGTTATTTTCAGCGCCAATGGTATTGGTTTACCTTTTATAATCGCGATATAATAAGTAGAGAACTGTATAACCGTGTTAAGTCTGCAATACTTAAACAGTCAGCAATACGAAAACACTTAGCAATAGTTAAGTTGTTGGTAATACTTAACCGGTTAGTCATATACATATAGTAGTAGTACAAAGATAAGCAAAGGAGTTTCTATGAAAACACTGAGTATTCTTGGGAGTACCGGTTCTATCGGCACGCAAACTTTGGATGTGGTTAGACAGCATCCCGATTTATTTTCGGTAAAAGGGCTGGTAGCATACCGCAATGTGGATATATTGGAAGCTCAAATTAAGGAATTTCAGCCGGAAGTAGCAGGTCTGGTAGATGAAACGGCCTTTTTAGAATTAAAAAAACGCTATCAGGGCCCCACAAAGTTGGTAGGCGGTAAAGACGCATTAATTGTTGCCGCCACTTTGCCAAGTGCTGAACTTGTGGTCACCGCCGTAGTCGGTGCAGCCGGTATCGAGCCGACTGTAGAGGCTATTAAAGCGAAGAAGACCATTGGACTGGCCAATAAAGAAACATTGGTCGCCGGTGGGCCGCTTATTACGGCGTTATGCAAAGAATACGGTGTTCAATTATTACCGATTGACAGTGAACACAGTGCAATTTTTCAATGCTTGGAAGGCCAAACTCGTGAAAATGTAGATTCCTTGCTCATAACCGCATCGGGCGGACCATTGCGTACATGGCCGTCTGAAAAAATTGCAACAGCAACAGCAGCTGATTGTTTGCGTCATCCGACTTGGAATATGGGCAACAAAATTACCATCGATTCGGCCACTTTATTTAATAAAGGGCTTGAAGTGATAGAAGCTCATTGGCTGTTCGGCTTTGATTTTGATCATATTAAAGTGACTGTTCATCCGCAAAGTATAGTTCATTCCATGATTATGATGAAAGACGGCGCGATTTTGGCGCAGTTAGGTAATCCTGATATGCGTGAACCAATTCAGTATGCTTTGACGTATCCCGAACGTAAACCGCTCAAGATGGATACGCTTACTTTTGCCGATGCATTGACATTAGAATTCTTCCCGCCTCGTTATGATGACTTTCCGGCGCTTAACCTCGCCTATGAAGTCGGTCGTGCAGGTGGTTTTAAACCGGCTGTATTTAATGCAGCCAATGAAATTGCGGTGTATGCGTTCCTTGACGGTAAGTTAAAATTTGCCGATATTTATAAAACGGTGTTGGCTGTTTTAGAAAAAATGGAAACAGAACCGGACTTTACGTTGGAACATTTACGTGAAATTGATTTATGGGCTCGTGAAACAGCCAAAGCTTTGATTAAATAGGAGAGATTATGTTAACTATTGTTGCCACAATCTTCGTATTTGGCATTATTGTGTTTATTCATGAATTTGGTCATTTTATTACGGCCAAAGCAAGTGGCATGCGAGTTGATGAATTCGCCATCGGTTTTGGTCCAGCTATTGCTAAAAAACGCAAGGGCGAAACATTGTATTCTATCCGAGCCATTCCTCTCGGCGGTTATAATAAAATCGCCGGTATGGACCCGGAAGAGCCGCTCGATGACCGTTCGTTTTTAAATAAACCGGTATGGAAACGTTTTGTCGTTATTGCTGCCGGTGCAGTATTTAACTTCTTATTGGCATTAGTTTTATTTTTTATAGTTTATGTGGCCAATGGCATTCAAACACCTTCTATGGAACCGGTAGTAGGGAATATGATGAATGGCTCGCCGGCTATTAATGCTCAGATGGAGCTTAATGACCGTATCGTATCGATCAACGGTAAGCCCGTAAATGAATGGACGGATATTTCAAAAACACTACAGGGAACGGCTAATACGATTGTGCCGATTGTAGTAAACCGTAATGGTGTCAATCAAGAATTGACGGCTATTCCGGAAGCGGTAGGCGATGACGGACGTGCCGTCATCGGTATTAATCCGGTTATGCATTCCCAGCCGTTAAGTCTTGGTGAGTCTGCTATACAGGCCGTTCATACAACCGGTTTTGTTTTAGTTAGTATGGTGGATGGCATTTGGTCCATGATTACAGGCCATGCCAATGCGGAACTTGCCGGACCTATCGGGGTTGCCCAAATGGCCGGTCAAGTGGCTGAAAGCGGTTTTTGGAACTTGCTTCAATTCACCGCCTTGTTAAGTTTGAATTTAGGCGTCATCAACTTATTGCCGATTCCGGCATTGGATGGTGGTCACCTAATTGTTTTAATCATTGAAGGAATTACGAGACGACGTTTGCCGGCGAAAGCATTGTATTATATACAAATGACGGGAGTTTTCATTTTATTGGCTCTCTTTGTATATGCTACGACTCATGACATTAGCCGTCTGTAATATAGGAGTTACCTATGATTAACAGAAAAGAAACAACTCGAATTAAAGTGGGTAATGTACCAATCGGTCATTTTGCACCGGTCAGTGTTCAATCCATGATAACTACGAATCCGGTAGAAACGGAGAAGGCCATTGCCGAAATTAATCGCCTTGCCGAAGCGGGCTGTGATTTAGTACGCCTCGCCGTGCCTGATATGGCGGCCGCTAAGGCCATTAAAGCAGTCAAAGCGGGTGCTCAGATTCCGATTATTGCGGATATCCATTTTGACTATACCTTGGCGCTTGAAGCTATCGACAGTGGTGTTGACGGGCTGCGTATCAATCCGGGGAATATCGGCGGTATCGACAATGTGGTGGCTGTTATTCAAAAAGCTAAACCAAAACAGATTCCTATTCGTATCGGCGTTAATGCCGGTTCGTTACCGGCTCATATTTTAGAAGCCTATGGCGGCCATCCTTGTGCCGACGGCATGGTGGAAGCAGCTTTGGAACATGTGCGAATTTTGGAGTCTTTGGATTACCGCGAAATGAAGTTATCCATTAAAGCAACCGATGTGCCGCTCATGATTGAAGCCTATCAGAAGCTGTCTGCTAAAGTACCGTATCCGCTTCATTTAGGCGTTACGGAAGCCGGTACCATTACGCAGGGGACAGTTAAATCTTCCATCGGTATTGGTGCCTTGTTAGCTCAAGGTATCGGCGATACACTACGTGTTTCCTTGACGGGGGATCCGATTCATGAAGTTGAAGTAGGTAAAACTATTTTGAGCTCTTTAGGCCTTCGGACTTACGGAGCGACCATGATTTCCTGTCCGACCTGCGGACGTTGTCGTGTGGAGTTATTCAGCATGGCGGAAACTGTGGAAGCGCGTCTTAAGAGTATTAAAGAGCCGATTCGCGTCGCCGTTATGGGCTGTGTCGTAAACGGACCGGGAGAAGCGCGTGAAGCTGATTTTGGGATTGCCGGCGGTGACGGCCGCGGAATTGTATTCCGCAAGGGAGAGGTCATTAAAACCGTTGATGAAAATGAATTAGTGGATGCTTTATTCCATGAAATAGAAATGTATTTAGAGTCAAAAGCAAAGGAGTCGTAATTCAATGTTAGCCAGTAAGTTATATGCCCCTACATTACGAGAAACACCTGCTGATGCAGATGTAGTCAGTCAACAATATATGTTGCGTGCCGGTATGATCCGCAAAATGGCAGGGGGGATTTACTCCTATTTACCATTAGCTTGGAAGAGTATTCGTAAAATCGAAGCCATTGTGCATGAAGAAATGCAAGCTATCGGCTCCCAGGAAATTATGATGCCGATTATACAACCGGCTGAAATTTGGCAGGAGTCCGGTCGCTGGAATGTGTACGGTGCGGAAATGATTCGTTTGACCGACCGTCATGATCGTAACTATTGCTTAGGGCCGACTCACGAAGAAATGATTACGACGCTTATTAAGGACGAAGTTAAATCATATCGTCAGTTGCCTTTGACTTTATATCAAATTCAAAATAAATATCGTGATGAACGTCGTCCGCGTTACGGTTTGATGCGCAGTCGCGAATTCATCATGAAAGATGCTTATTCCTTTGATATCGACGAAGCCGGTTTGGATAAATCTTACTGGGATATGTATCATGCTTATGAAAATGTATTCCGTCGTTGTGGCCTTCATTGTAAACCGGTAGAAGCCGATTCCGGCGCTATTGGTGGCAGCAACAGTCATGAGTTTATGGCACTGGCCGATTCCGGCGAAGCTGATGTTATTTATTGTGATAGCTGTGATTATGCAGCCAATATTGAAATCGGTAAACCGGGAGTAATGACACAGGCTGAAGAACCATTGTTGGAACTTACGGAAGTAGCAACGCCTGATGCGAAAACCATTGAAGCGGTAGCTGAGCAGTTATCTTTACCATTGGCTAAAACTATGAAAGCCGTTGTTTTGTCTACGGATGGTGTTGTCGTGTTGGCTATCGTACGCGGTGACCATGAAGTGAATGAAGTTGCCGTACAACATGCCGTTAACAGTAATATCGAACCGGAAATGGCTTCTGAAGAAGAGTTACAGTCAGCCGGTTTAACCGCCGGGTTTATCAGTCCGGTAGGCTTGAAACAGACGGAAACGTTCAAAATCGTTGTGGATGAATCCGTAATGGCCATGTTCAATGCTTGCGGCGGTGCGAATAAGAAAGACGCCCACTACATCAACATCAATCCTAAACGTGATTTCAATGTGGATGATATTATTGTAGCTCCGATTCGTTTGATTACTACTGATGACGTATGCCCTAATTGTGGCGGTCATTTGGAAATCGCCAAGGGCATTGAAGTAGGTCAGGTATTCAAACTCGGCACTAAATACAGTGAATCTCTGAACGGTACTTTCCTCGATCAGAACGGTCGTCCTAATCCATATATTATGGGGTGCTACGGTATCGGTGTATCCCGTACTTTAGCGGCTGCCATCGAGCAGTTCCATGATGAAAACGGTATTATTTGGCCACGTGCTATTGCACCGTTCGAAGTGGTAGTCGTACCGATTAATGCTAAAGACGAAGCACTTATGGAAGCAAGTACTAAGATTTATGATGAACTTAAAGCAGCCGGTGTGGATGTATTGCTTGACGATCGTAAAGAACGAGCCGGTGTTAAGTTTAAAGATGCTGATTTAATTGGTTATCCTTTACGTATTACGGTAAGTAAAAATACCTTGGAATCAGGTGCTGTAGAATTAAAAACTCGTAAAACCGGTGAAGCTGTGGAAGTCGCAATTGCTGATGTAAAAACAGCGGTAATCGATACGTTAAATACTTTATAATCTATGGCAGTCGATGGGATTCTATCGACTGCCTTTGCTGTCATTAATTCTGATTCGGTGTCAATTAAGGAGGTAATTATCATGTTAGTAGATTTTCATATGCATAGTACGGCGTCTGACGGTGTAATGCGTCCTTTGGATTTACGGGCGGCTAACAAGGCGGCGGGTATTAAAATGATGTCACTTACCGACCATGATACGATTGATGGTTTTATGACTATGTTGAAAGAGCCTGATTTAGATATTGCCGTTATTCCGGGCTGTGAGTTCAGCTCTACTTACAAAGACAAAGACGTTCATATCCTCGGTTATGCATTTGACTATACGAATAAAGAATTGAATGATTATTTAACATTTTTCAAAGAATCCCGGGAAAATCGTATTTTTAAAATGATTGATTTATTGGCTAAAGACGGTTACGATGTATCGGTAGAAGAATTTAAAGAAACCTTTCCAAATGCCAGCTCCTTGGGCCGTCCGCTGTTGGCACAGCTTTTGATTAAAAAAGGCTATTTAAAAACTGTTGATGAAGGGTTTGAAACCTTGCTAAGAAGAGGTAGCCCTTATTATGTTCCGAAATTTAAAGCCGATCCGTTAGATGTAATTAATCTGATTCACGATGCCAATGGTTTAGCAGTTATGGCCCATCCGAAATTAATTAAAAACGATGACTATGTTCAAGAACTGCTGCAATTACCATTTGACGGTATCGAAGTGTATCATATTATTCATAAAAAAGAAGATGAAGCTCGTTATCGTAAAATGGCCATTCAGCGTAAATTGTTAATTACGGGCGGCTCCGATTTCCACGGCATTGAAACAAAATTACCTAAAGCTATCGGTGATTATTTGATCCAGAGCGAAAGCGTAGCTGATTTTTTACATGTGCTGCAAGCACACTAAGCTAAGTTAACCGCCATTGACCGTTGGTGAATTTAAAATTCAAGGCGAAAATATGGCTGATTTTTTAAAAATTTTAGAATCATGTTAAGTATTGAGAAATCGGAGACAGCTATGGAAGTTATTGCTTTTGTAGGCCCGAGCGGTACAGGAAAAAGTCATCGTGCCCTTGTGGTTGCTCATGAAAATAATGCAGAATGCATCATTGATGATGGTATTTTGATACATAATAATAAAATTGTAGCCGGCTTTTCCGCCAAAAAAGAAGCCAGTCGTCTAAAAGCGGTGCGTCGCGCTATTTTTCAGGATCCGGAACAAATTCGTTCGGTTAAAGAACAATTGGATATAATAAAACCGGCTCGTATTCTTATTTTGGGTACGTCCGAAAATATGGTTAGCAAAATTTCTACCGCCTTAGGTATCGGCAAGCCATCCCGTTATATTCATATTGAAGACGTGGCATCTACCCGCGAGATTGAAAAAGCGCAAAATGCACGTCTGAAAGAAGGTAAGCATATCATTCCGGTACCGACGATGGAACTGAAACCTCATTTTAAAGGCTATTTGATTGATCCGATTAAATCTATCCTGCGCCGCACCCGTACGAATAAACCGAATGGCACCGGTGCCGAAGATTTTGAAAAATCAGTCATTCGTCCGGTATTCAGTTATTATGGTCGCTTAACTTTTTCAGACCAAGTCATTGAATCATTGATTAAAAACAGTCTCATTAAAGTGCCGGGCATTGCGGGGTGCGAAGATATTAAAATCAAAAAGACGACGAAGGGGACTAATGCTTTGAAACTTGAAATGGGCGTGTCTATTTATCGCGGTCGTCCGGTGAAAAAAATAATGAGTGAAATGCACAAAGCTATCAGCAATGAAATCGAATATATTACAGGCATGTCGGTGGAGCGACTGGCCATTGTAGTGGATAATATGGTAGATCCTAAACGAGCCTAATACGTATAAAAGGTTTGAAATAATTTTACTAAAAGTATAAGCGTAGTAAGATAAATTAAGCAGTATAAGCTGTAAAGCAGCAGAAGAAGTAAGAAGTAAAGAAATACAGGAAAGACATCTAAGGAGACGATATGAAGCAGTATTATATATTTACCTATGGTTGCCAAATGAACGAAAGTGATTCGGAACGTTTGGCCCATCAGTTAGAAACAGCCGGTTATACCAATACAGAAAACTTTGAAGAAGCGGATTTGATTATTTTAAATACTTGTTGTGTACGTGAAACTGCAGAACATAAGATTTATGGTCGTATCGGTGAACTCAAGCATTTAAAAGAGAAGAATAAAAATTTAATCATCGCTATTACCGGTTGTATGGCTCAGAAAAACCAGGCGGATATGTTTAAACGAGCACCTCATATCGATATCGTATTGGGGACTCATAACTTGCGTCATATCAATGAAATGGTTGAAGAAGTACAACGCACGCATAAACATCAGATTAATATTGAAATGGATAATTCCGTGCTTCATGAATTGGAAGCCAAACCAATGGGGACATTCTCCGCTTGGGTGCCAATCATGAACGGTTGTAACAAGTTCTGTACCTATTGCATCGTACCTCATGTACGCGGCCGCGAAATCAGTCGTCCTATCGCAGCGATTGTGGAAGATGTTAAAAAACTCGGTGCCAGCGGTCATAAGGAAATTACCTTGCTTGGGCAAAACGTTAACTCTTACGGCTTAGACTTCAAAGATGGGACGCATTTTGGCGACTTAATTGATGCCCTTGACGGAATTCCGGGAATTGAACGCATTCGGTACATGACGAGTCATCCGCAGGATATGAATAAAGAAATGATTGATGCTCTCGGTCGTTCCTCGAACGTAGTTACGCAGCTTCATTTGCCGATTCAATCCGGCTCCAATCGCATTTTACAGAAGATGAATCGCCGTTATACGGTTGAACATTATAAAGAATTAATTGACTATTGTCGTGAAAAAATCGACGGACTTACTTTGACAACGGACTTAATTGTTGGGTTCCCGGGTGAAACGGAAGAAGATTTCCAGGCAACTTTGCAATTATTAAAAGATATTCGCTATGACATGGCCTATACATTTATCTTCTCCAAACGTTCCGGCACGCCGGCAGCTACCATGGAAGACCAAGTACCGGAAGAAGTAAAACGCGTACGTTTACAAGCTTTGATGGACGTGCAAAATGAAATTTCCTTGGAACTTAATAAGGAAATGGAAGGCAAGACCTATGAAATTATCGTGGAAGGCCCAAGCCGTAACGATGAGGACGTTTGGTTCGGTCGTACGTCCGGTAACAAGATGATTTTATTCCCTAAGGATGAATCCTTAGAGATTGGCCAAACTGTAAATGCTCGTGTTGACCGTGCGCAAACTTGGATTTTATACGGCACTATCGTATAATTTAATTTCTAACAGATTTATCATTTAATCAAACCTTAACAGCTTATTTTATGAAGTTTTAGGGTTTGATTAATAAGTTACTATACAGTGTTTTTAAAAAAGTGGAGGCGTCTATGAGCAAAAAACAAACGCCCATGATGGATCAGTATTTTTCCATAAAAGATAAATACAAAGAAGAGTTGCTGTTTTTCCGTCTCGGTGACTTTTATGAGCTCTTTTATGACGATGCTCTAACAGCCTCGCGAGAACTCAACATTACCCTTACCGGACGCAACTCCGGCGAAGCGGAGAAAGCGCCCATGTGTGGCGTGCCGTATCATGCAGCGGAAAGCTATATTGAAAAATTAATAAAAAAAGGCTATAAGGTAGCGATTTGCGAGCAGGTGGAAGACCCCAAAGAAGCGAAGGGCATCGTTAAACGCGATGTAATTCGTGTAATTACGCCGGGCACGGTACTTACGGAAAACGGTACGGAAGCGCGTGAAAACAACTTCCTGGCGCTCTTCTATCGCACCGATGAGGCGTTAATTCAGATTTTTTGCGATGTTTCCACCGGTGAAGTGATATGGGATAGAATCAGTCATGGTCAGCGTCAAAGCGCCATTCAGGATGCTTTGTCCATGTATCGTCCTTCGGAAATCGTTACCGTCGGTAGCCTGCCTTTGGGTAAAGAATTACAGGATTTTATCGACGTTCAATTAGACAATGTAGCCTTATCGCCGTTTATGCCGAACTTACCGGTAGCTGATGTGCGCGAGCAGGGCATGATTCACTTTGCCGATGCCGGTTTATTGGAAGAAGATGTATTGGAGGGTTTGGGCTATTTATTGACCTATCTTTCCACCGTAATTAAAACTGACATTTCTCATATCAACTATATCCATCCGCTCCATATCGGCGATCGTATGGTGCTTGATACATCGAGCCTTCGTCATTTGGAAGTAACCCATAATCTTCGTGATGGCGGTGTTAAGGGTACTCTCTTACAGGTATTGGATAAAACCTTGACGCCGATGGGCGCGCGTCTTTTGAAACAATGGGTGGAAAGTCCGCTCATGGATATTCATCATATCGAACGACGTCAGCGTGCCATTACGGAATTGATTGCTAAACCTACGGAACAGGGCCGCTTACGGGAATTGTTAAAACTAATTTTTGACTTTGAACGTATTTTGGCCCGTGTAGAGACCGGCTCCGTATCACCCCGTGATTTCACATCACTTCGTGAATCACTCCGTATTTTGCCTGACTTAGTACATATTGCCGGTGCTTTTGAAAGCACTTTACTGCAAGAAGTGGTGAGTCAGATTGACTGCCATGCCGATGTGTATGACTTATTAAATCGTGCTATTGCCGAGCAACCGGCCCTTACTTTAAAAGACGGTCGCGTTATTCGCGATGGTTTTAATCAGGAATTGGATGATCTTCGCTCTATGGCGACAAATAGTCAGGAATGGCTGCATCGCTTGGAAGAAGAAGCCCGTTCCAAAACCGGTATCCGTCTAAAAACCGGTTACAATAAAGTGTTTGGCTATTATTTTGAAGTATCTCATGCTAATGCAGCTGATGTACCGGATTATTTTATTCGTAAACAAACATTAGCTAATGCGGAACGCTATATCACACCGGAACTTAAAGAGTTTGAAGTTAATATATTAAGCGCTAAGGACAAGATTATTTCCTTAGAGCAAAAACTATATCAAGAACTTCGTGAAGCCGTTAAAGAAGCGGTAAAACCGATTCAGGCAACGGCGAGGGCTTTAGCTAATCTTGATGTTTTATCGGGCTTGGCTCAAGTGGCTTACGAAGAAAATTACATTTGCCCGACTATGACCATGAACGGCCAAATCACAATTCGTGACGGTCGTCATCCGGTTATTGAAAAATATTTGAAACGGGAAGTCTTTGTACCGAATGATGTTACTTTGAACCATAGCGGTGAAGAATTCTTGCTCATTACAGGGCCAAATATGGCCGGTAAATCAACGTATATGCGTCAAGTTGCGGTCCTTATGATTATGGCCCAAATCGGATCTTTTATTCCGGCTCGTGAAGCCGTTATTTCTCCGGTTGATCGTATTTTTACCCGTGTCGGTGCGAGCGATGATATTTCCACCGGTCAAAGTACATTCATGGTGGAAATGAAAGAAGTAGCTTACATTTTGAATAATGCGACGGCAAATAGTTTGCTTATTCTCGACGAAATTGGTCGTGGTACAAGTACTTTTGACGGACTTAGTATTGCCCAGGCTGTAGTGGAATATATTTGTAAACACATTCATGGCAAAACCTTGTTTGCTACCCATTATCACGAGCTTATTTGCTTGGAAGAACAGTATGAAAAGCTTAAAAATTATACGGTAGCCGTTAAAGAAAAGGGGAAAGATGTTGTATTCCTCCGTCGTATTGTACGGGGCGGGGCGGACCGCAGCTACGGTATTCATGTTGCCAAATTGGCAGGTTTGCCAAATTCCGTATTAAAACGAGCAGAAGTTATATTAGCTGCTTTAGAAGGCTCGGCCGTTGAAGAAGCCGCCACATCACGTGGTAACAGAGGAGCTGTGCGGGAAGCTCGCATGAGTACTTCCGGTGGTTCTCAAGAAGCTATGCCGTTAAACGGTACGGGAGCCTTGGTTAATGCCGCTGGCCATAATTCCGACAATGAAAATGGTAAGGGCAATGGAGCTAATGATACAACCTTTGCCATGCCTACTAATGCCAATTTATTCACTACGTCCGTGTTGGATGATTTATTGGCAGTCGACGTAATGAGTTTGACCCCGATTGAAGCACTTAACGTACTCTATAAATTACAGGAAGAGGCCCGTAAGGGAGGTGGCCGTTAATGGCTTTGATTCATGTTCTTGATGAAGTTACAATCAATAAAATAGCGGCCGGTGAAGTAGTAGAAAGGCCGGCTTCGGTTATTAAAGAGTTATTGGAAAACTCCCTTGATGCCGGCGCCACTTCCATTGAAGTCGAAATCGCCAATGGCGGGACGACGTATATGCGTGTTACCGATAACGGTTCAGGCATGACCGAAGAAGATGCGCGCTTGGCGGTTTTACGTCATGCTACCAGCAAGATTCGTTCGGTGGATGATTTATTTGATATTGCGTCCTTAGGCTTTCGTGGTGAAGCCTTGGCCAGTATTGCTTCCGTGTCACATTTCAGTTTAACTACTCGTAAAGTTGATCAGGAATTGGGTACACGCATCCTAATTGATGGCGGTAAATTTACTGATTGTCTGCCTTTTGGGGCGCAACCGGGCACAACCATTGAAGTGCGTGATTTATTTTACAACACACCGGCGCGTCGTAAGTTTTTAAAAACGGAGCGTACGGAAGCGGCTAAGATTCAGGATATTGTCGGTAAATTAGCCCTCAGCAATCCCCATGTGGCCTTCAAATTGATTAATAATGATACAGTGAGTATCGTCGTGCCGGGAAATGGTAATCTTGTGGATACGGTATCCGCTTTATACGGCTATAAAGTTAGTGATGATATTTTTCCCATTGCTTATGAGTCGGAAGGCATTACGATTCATGGTGTAGTAAGTAAGCCGACTTTATTAAAAAGCAGTCGTATTTGGCAGACTGTAGTAGTTAATAATCGCGTTATCGGCGATAAAGCCATTACGAAAGCCATTGACAATGCGTATCATGCGTTGTTGCCAAAGGGCGGCTATCCTTTGGTGTTGCTAACGATTACGGTACCACCGGGCACTGTTGATATTAATGTGCATCCTCGTAAGAGCGAAGTTAAATTCGAAGATGATAAGCCCGTATTTAAAGCCGTGTATCATGCGATTTTGCAAGCTTTGCAAAATCCGATGCAACAGGTAATCGGCCGTGATAATTCCGGCATGGACGGTTTAGGCGGTTTTGTCGGCGGTGATGACAGTATTACTACCGCCGTTAATTATGAAAAAGCCTTTACCAATCATGATTTGGCAAAAATCAATGACATTGATATCACTTCCGACGGTGGTTCGGCCATCAATCTTGAGTTCGATACGGTCGGCTTTAATGATGCCTCAGCCAATCGAAGTAGTACGGGTCAAATAGGTATTGTTAATTCCACCGGTTCGGCAGCTTATCCGTTCGCGGAAGTTTCTCAGCAGGCTCGTGAAAAAACAAATGAATTTGTGAATCGAATTCGCCGGGAAGGTTTTGAAGCGCCAACACGGGCGACCTATGAACAAAGTTCTTGGATTGAGTCGGGCGATTTTAACGATGCTGTTGTGCCAAAAAGCTATACGGAAGAAGATAAAGAGAAATTCCGTCAGTTAGCTTCATCCTTACGGGGAAACGCCGGTTATGGTTCTAATGGTACAATCAGTTATGTTGCTAATGACGCAGTCGGATCGGGTCCCAATGATTCCGGTACAGCAGCCATGGCTTCAGCAACCGATGCTGCGCTTGGCAGTACAGCAAATGGCAATAGTTTCAACGTCAATACGACCGGTCTCTTGCCTTTGGGTCAGGTTGCGGCTTGTTATATTTTGGCAAAGAAAGGCGATAATCTGTACATCATTGACCAACATGCGGCGCATGAACGGATTCGTTATGACCAACTTTGTAAATCCGCTGAAGCTATTCCAATGCAGGAACTTTTGATTCCACAATATATTGAAGCCAATGAGGAAGAGTTAATTATTGCGGAAGAACAAAATAACACCCTTCTTAACTTAGGTTTCCAAGTTGTGCAAGGCGGACCTACCCAGTTAAAAATTGAAGGACTGCCTATCGATTTGGTGGAAAGCAAGGGCGAAGAAATCTTGCGTTATGTTTTTTCATTGTTAAAAGATTATCAGACGCCCACAAAAGCGCAGCTTCGTCATGAAATGCTCGCCTATGCATCGTGCCGGGGTGCCATCAAAGCGGGTCATACCTTGAATACCTATCAGATGTCCGTTTTGATTGAGGAATTATTCCATACGGATAAACCGTATGTTTGCCCACACGGTCGTCCGACGATTATAAAATTTACGCCGGAAGAACTGGGCAAATTATTCTTACGGAGTTAATGATGATTAGTGAAACATTGAATTGTGGAGCCATTGTGACGACGTCGCAAAAAGGTAAAGGTGATTTGATTCCCCGAGCTAAAGGGGCAGCCAAACTGCTTAGGATTCTCCTTATGTAGAGCGGAAGCGCTTGTCCTTGGCTAATTTACAGGCTAATCATAAAGATAAAGATATTTTAATCTTCAGTCAAAAGGGGCCACAGCTTTTCACAGGCGAGGGTAAGGCCCATGAATTCCACCTATCTATGGCACAACTTCGCCTCATCGCTTATGACAGAGGCGAAACAGATCATTTGGTGGAAGCTCTCGGCCCCGAAGCGATCACATCGTTTTTAGATTGTACGGCCGGCCTTGGTAGTGATAGTTTGGTGGTAGCCTATGCTAAACGGTCATGTAAAAAGATGGTAGCCCTTGAAGGTAATCCTTTACTGGCGTATATTACAAATTACGGCTTACGTCATTTCGTCCACGAAAATGACGCTGTAACGGCGGCGTTACGGCGTATTCAAGTTTGCGCCGTGCGATTTGAAACTTTTTTACAAAGAGCCAAAGACAATAGCTTTGATGTTGTCTATTTTGATCCTATGTTTGAAGTGCCCGTTACGGAAAGTCCGCAGTTTTTAAGTCTGCGAGGCCATTTAGTGGAGAGCGTTTTTACCAAAGCAATATTATGCGAAGCGAAACGTGTAGCCAAACAAAGAGTTATTGTAAAAGAACGACCATTCAGTTCGATTTTTCAAACTATGGAGCCTGATGAGCTGTTAGGCGGTAAATATAGCCGCGTAGCTTATGGCGTCTATAAAGTAGAGGGGTAGCCGTGATTCAGTTTATATAATAAAACAGTTTGAATCGTACAAGGTGGCTAACCAATAGTTTTTTTATGGGAAGGAGGTATCGTATGGAACAATTGATTACTATTTTAGGGCCGACGGCTGTGGGCAAAACCGATTTAACTTTGCGACTCGCAAAGAAACTTAATGGAATCGTTATTTCCGACGATGCCTACCAAATTTATAAAGGTCTTGATATCGGTACAGCGAAACCGTCTCGTGAAGAGCTCGAAGCGGTGCCACATCGTTTGATTGATATTCGGTCTGCCGATGAATCTTATAGTGCCGCCGATTTTCAGTTAGAAGCTCGTCGGGAAATTACCAAATCTCATACAGAAGGCCATATGCCGATTCTGTCAGGTGGTACCGGTTTTTATGTACAATCTTTGTTGGAAGGCTTTGATTTTTCAGTAGAAGGACCGAATACAGGCATTCGTGAACGGCTCGATGAATTATGGCAAACAAAGGGCGATGAAGGCCTGTTGGCCTATGCCGAAGAATTAGCCAAAAAAGGCGGTATTGAGCTTCGTTTCACCGATAAACATCGCTTGTTCCGTGCCATTGAATTGATGGAGCAGGGGAACTATGAGGCCTTGACTAATCAGACGAAAGCAGGCTTATCCTTTGAAGGTCCGGTTATTGGTTTGCACCGTAATCGAGAGGAACTGTATGAGCGTATTAATTTACGGGTCAACATCATGGTAGAGCAGGGCCTTTTTGAAGAAGTGGAGCGACTGTTAGCGGCCGGTGTATCGCCTGACTGTCAGGCGTTTAAAGGCATCGGCTATAAAGAAGTGGTGGCATATTTTAACGGTGAATGCACAAAAGACGAAGCCATCGCCGCCATACAGCAAAATACGCGCCGTTTTGCCAAACGTCAAATTACTTGGTATAAACGCATGCCCTATATAGTTTGGATCGATTGTGATAATGGTCGCAGTGGTGATTCGATTTTTGAAGAAGCGATGAGTTTAATTCAAAAATCGGGCATCATAGTATAAGTTGAATTTAATTTTTAAGTTAGGATGTTTTGAGATAATGAATTTAGATAGTATACGGGACGAAGCTTTGCGTATGGCAGAGCCTCAATTTAAACAGTTTGAACCAATTGCCTTGCACAACACCAAGAAAGTGTTGGAAGCTTTTAAAGAATGTCAGCTCAGTGATTATCACTTCAACGGCTCCAGCGGTTACGGTTATAATGACAGTGGTCGTGAAAAATTGGACGAAGTGTTCGCACATGTGTTTAAAGCGGAAAAGGCCTTAGTACGTGCCCATTTCGTGTCAGGTACACATGCTTTGGCAACGACACTAATCGCATTGCTCGGCAGCGGTAAGCAAGGTAAAGAGTTTGTGTATGCTGTAGGCGCCCCGTATGATACGATGCAGTCTGTCATCGGTGTACCGCATCCTGTGCGCAATTCTTTAGTAGAACGGGGCTTTATTTATAAAGAAGTACCGTTAAAAGACAATACCTATGATTTAGACGGTATTGCCGAAGCCGTAACCGAAAATACCCGGGTAGTCGTAATTCAACGTTCTCGCGGTTACAGTACCCGTGAGCCGCTTTCCGTTACGGATATTGAAAAAATCTGTAAGGTTGTAAAAGCAAAGAATCCTAAGACAATTTGTTTCGTAGATAATTGTTATGGCGAGTTTACCGAAATGTCGGAACCGCTCGAACATGGTGCCGATATCATGGCCGGTTCTTTGATTAAAAATGCCGGCGGCGGTATTGCACCGACCGGTGGTTATGTAGCCGGTAAAGAATCGTTGGTTGAAGATGTGGCTTATGAATTGACCGCACCGGGCTTAGGTGACCACATGGGTTCCTATTCGCCGGGCTATCGTTTGTTCTTCCAAGGCTTATTCTTGGCACCTCATGTTGTATTGCAAGCCTTGAAAGGGGCTGTATATACGGCAGCGGTGGGTACACTTCTTGGCTATGAAGTATTTCCTAAAGTAGATTCCCCTCGATTTGACTTAATTCAAGCAATTAATTTGAATAATGCGGATGAAATGGAGCAATTCTGCCGCGGTATGCAGGCTTATTCGCCGGTAGATGCGCATGTGCGCCCCGTACCGGGGGATATGCCGGGCTATACGGATCAAATTATTATGGCCGGCGGTACCTTTGTACAGGGTTCATCCATCGAACTCAGTGCGGACGGTCCGGTTCGTCCACCGTATACTATCTTTATGCAGGGCGGCCTTGTTTTTGAGCATTCCATGCTCGGCATTTTGGGCGCTGCGGAAGAAATCTTAGCTAATCGTAAAGCCGATTAAGCTTTCAGAGCCTGTGAGGGTTATCCCTAAGTTTTAGTATAATTGTAAATTTAAGACGTAAAATAAGGCGTAATATAGGATGTAATGTGATTCTAAAAATCATAAGATTAAGATATCTCTATATATTACGCCTGTTTTATGGTATACTAACTGTTGCTTTAGTATAGTGATACTGCTAATTTTTATAATTGTGAGCTTCGGTTTTTATATGAATTAGCAATCATTTTAAAGCATTTGTGTATTTTATATTTTTATTGTCGGTATATACATATTCGGACTTTCACTCTGTATGATGTATTATTGAGTTTACCAGGTCAAGCGACCACAGAAGGAGAAAGCATGGAAAACGTTGTAGCAGTTGCAATGAGTGGGGGCGTAGATAGCTCCTTAACAGCGTCGATGCTGTTAGAACAAGGGTATAAGGTTTTTGGGATTACCTTGCGTTTATGGGTAAGTGACACGGATCCTGATGATGTGCCACTCGCCGTAACGGACGCTAAGAAAATGTGTGATTTTCTTGGCATTGAGCATCATGTAGTCGATGCTCGAGATGTTTTTTACGATAATGTCGTAGATTATTTTGTTAATGAGTATGCCGCCGGGCGCACACCGAATCCTTGTGTATTCTGTAATAAAAATATAAAATTTGATTTGTTATTAAATCGTGCTCTTGAATTGGGCGCTTCCCATATGGTAACCGGTCATTATGCACAAGTGCGTTATAATGAAGCAACGAAGCTCTATGAACTTCACAAAGGTGCGGATCCGTCCAAGGATCAGAGTTATGTATTGTATACCTTAAATCAGCACATTTTGAGCCATTTGATGTTCCCATTAGGTGCGCAGAAGAAGACCTTGACTCGCGCCATGGCTAATGACCGTGATTTACCGGTAGCGAATAAGCCGGACAGCGAAGATATTTGTTTCTTGCCTAACCATAATTATCAGGGCTTTATTCAGAAACAATTATCTGAACCTGCTAAATCAGGCAATATTGTTCATGAAAATGGTGAGATTTTAGGCCGTCATAACGGTTTATTCAACTATACCATCGGCCAGCGTAAAGGTCTTGGTGTTGCCTATAAATATCCGCTTTACGTAGTTCGTCTTGATGGTGAAAAGAATGAAGTCATTGTAGGACCGGACGAAAGCTTGTTTACAAACCGTATGATTTGTAAACATTACAACTTCTTATCCGGCACGATTCCTCAAGAATTACATGCATCCGGTAAGATTCGCTATGCAGCTGAACCTTCGCCATGTGTAGCCCGTATTCTTGATGATGAAACAATGGAAGTTATTTTTGAAAAGCCGCAACGCGCAATTACACCGGGCCAATCGGTAGCTTTCTACGAAGGTACCCAATTACTTGGCGGCGGTGTTATTGAAACTGTTTGCTAGTTTAAGCTAAAGCGGGAACTTAAGAAGCTGATAACTAGTCAAAAAGCCTGTAACCGAGAGGGGTTACAGGCTTTCTCATTGCACTAATAGACGATATGCCATAGTAATGTTATAATATTATGATAGATTATATTATATGTATATAGTAAGCACACTTAAACTAGAATTATTCAATAATTTTAGTTCTTTTATATTGGTTTAGATTTATTGATTGCTCAACCGTTGCTCATCCTAAATTATTGAGAATGACGTGGTTAAGCTAACTATGAGGAGAATGGAACATGGTAACTGAACATATTCGCAATTTCTGCATTATTGCCCATATAGACCACGGGAAATCCACCTTGGCTGACCGTTTAATAGAAGCAACGGGAACGCTCACAAAGCGTGAAATGGAAGCTCAGGTGCTTGACTCCATGGACTTGGAAAGAGAACGTGGGATTACAATCAAAGCGCAATCCGTTCGTTTACTGCATACGGCTAAAGACGGTAAACAATATACCTTAAACTTGATTGATACTCCGGGGCACGTAGACTTCAGTTATGAAGTATCCCGTTCCTTGGCTGCTTGTGAAGGTGCCTTGCTCGTTGTGGATGCCGCGCAAGGCGTAGAAGCGCAAACCTTGGCCAATGTTTATTTAGCATTGGAACATGATTTAGAAATTATTCCGGTTATTAACAAAATCGACTTACCGAGTGCGGACGTGGATCGAGTAAAAAAAGAAATTGAAGATATTATCGGGCTCGATGCATCCGATGCTATTTTGGCCAGCGCGAAATCGGGCATCGGCATTCAGGATATTTTGGAAGCCATCGTAGAACGCATTCCGGCGCCTGAAGATAAATCCGATCAGCCGACACGGGCTCTTATTTTTGACTCCCGCTTTGACTCCTACAAAGGTGCCATTGCCTATGTACGCGTTAAAGAAGGTTCTCTTAAAAAACGTGATATTATCCGCATGATGCACGATCAAAAAGACTTTGAAGTGACTGAACTCGGTGTTTTCACACCGAACTTGTTACCTGTGGATGAGTTAACTTGTGGCAGCGTAGGTTGCGTGGCCGCGAGCATTAAGAATGTAGGCGATTGTCATGTTGGGGATACTATTACCAAGGCTGACGATCCGGCGGCAGAACCGTTACCGGGTTATCGTAAAGCGGTATCCATGGTGTATTGCGGTCTCTATCCGACTGACAGTAAAGATTACGACAATCTTCGTGATGCTCTTGAAAAGCTTAATCTTAACGATGCGGCCCTCGAATACGAGCCGGAAACATCTATTGCTTTGGGCTTCGGTTTCCGTTGCGGCTTCCTCGGCCTCTTGCACATGGACGTTATTCAAGAACGCTTAGAACGTGAATACAATTTAACGTTAATTACGACGGCACCGAGTGTAAACTACAAAGTGCATAAAACGAACGGTGAGATTTTAGAAATCGACAATCCGTCCAAATTGCCGCCACCTACAGAAATTGACTTTATCGAAGAACCGTATGTCAAGGCTACGACCATCGTGCCTAAGGACTTCGTCGGGGCTATTATGGAACTGTCCCAGGATAAACGCGGTGAATATCAGTCTATGGAATATTTGGATGAAACTCGTGTTTCCATTGTGTATCACTTGCCATTGGGCGAAATTATTTACGATTACTTCGATAAGTTGAAATCGGCTACTAAGGGTTATGCATCCTTAGACTATGAACTCATCGGTTATCAGGCATCGCCGATGGTTAAAATGGATATTCTCTTGAATGGTGAACCGGTGGATGCGTTGAGCATCATTGTTCATAAGGATAGAGCAGCCACTCGCGGTCGTGCGTTGGCTGAAAAGCTTAAAGAATTAATTCCGCGTCAAATGTTTGAAATTCCGATTCAGGCAGCTGTCGGTAATAAAATCGTCGCCCGTGAAACGGTTAAAGCATGGCGTAAGGATGTTTTGGCTAAATGTTACGGCGGTGACATCAGTCGTAAACGCAAATTGTTGGAAAAACAAAAAGAAGGTAAGAAGCGCATGAAGGCGGTAGGTAGCGTAGAAATCCCGCAAGAAGCGTTTATGGCCATTCTTAAAGTTGATGACAAGTAATTAATTAGACCGATTCCTAAATAGTCTTAATGGCTTAATTTGATTGCATTTAATTCAGATAAAGATTTTTCAAAAAAGATAAAGGAGATTGTGTATGGATTCCTCATTCACACCCTCTTTTGCGACGACTCGGGATATGGGGGTGTACCTTCATATCCCGTTTTGTCGTAAAAAATGTTCCTACTGTGACTTTGCCTCCTATGAAGGCTTAGAGGCGTATTATGACGACTATGTTGAGGCCTTGTGCGATGAAATTAAACTGTGGGCTTCGACATATCCGGAAAGTGCCAAGATACCTGTGAATACCATTTACTTCGGTGGTGGAACGCCTACACAGTTATCACTCAGTCAGTTGGAACAGATTTTAAATACCCTATATACCTATTATCCTTGTGATTCGGTGCGCGAATTATCCATGGAAGCCAATCCCGGTGAGATCGACATTGCATATTTAAAAGGACTGAAATCTTTGGGCGTTACTCGCCTTAGCTACGGCGTACAAACTTTTGATGATGATTTGTTGCAGCTGCTGAGACGTGGTCATAATTCTCATATGGCCAAACAAGCGATTACCGATGCACTGTCGGTAGGTTTTCAGTCGGTAAGCGGTGATTTGATTTATGCCTTGCCGGGACAGACGTTAAAAGACATAAAGACCAATGTAGCAACATTACTTAATTTAGGTGTCAGTCATATATCTATTTACGGCTTACAGCTCGAAGAGGGGACCAATCTTCATAAACAGGTGGAACTTGGTCAGCTTGATTTGCCATCGGATGATGAAAATGAAGCTATGTACGATTGTATGCTTGATGAATTGAAGGCTCATGGCTTCGAACGGTATGAAATTTCCAATTTTACCAATAACGGTTCCTATAGCTATCATAATCTACGCTATTGGCAGTATAAAGAGTACTTGGCTTTTGGTGCCGGTGCCTATTCTTTTTATAGAGATATGCGTCGCAATAATGAGCCTTATGTGGTGCCTTATATTAATCGGCTGCGCCAGAATTTATTGCCCATTGTATTTGAAGAGACTATTAGTGAAAACCGTGCCGTTGAGGACTTTTGCTTCTTAGCATTGCGGACCAAGTGGGGTCTTTCTGAAAAAGCCTTTAAGGAGCGATTTAATGAGTCCGTTCAGGATATTTTCGGTGATGAAATAGAGCACTTAATAAAGCAAGGGTTATTGGTAGCAACCGCAGAAGGTTGGCGACTCACGCGTGACGGCGCTAAACACGGTAATTATGTGTTCAGTCAATTTATACGCTAAGTAAAAGGTGTAAAGACTCTTAGAAGTTTTAGTAAACTCAAGACTTTTAAGAGTCTTACATTCAGTATATGATTCTTAAATTGCAATATGAAATTTAAAATTTATATTGACAAACAGGTGAGTGTTTTAGTATTATGTTATCTGTAATGCACGGGGGTATAGCTCAGCTGGGAGAGCGCTTGAATGGCATTCAAGAGGTCAGCGGTTCGATCCCGCTTATCTCCACCACATGGAAACCGCACAGAGGTGCGGTTTTTTTATTTTCAGCTTTCAATTGCAGTTCAGATATTATTAAATTATTGATTAATATGATAAAATAATGAAAATGGTTTTATATCATTATTTTTTATATTATTGCTTGAGCTGGGAGGTTGGATAATGAAAAAGTTAGTGTTAATGTTAGTAGTTTTAGTGTTTGGCATTATTGTGGGTGGCTGTAGTAATTCGATCGATAGTTTAATCGGTGGCGACAAGAACGCGAATGTATTTACCGATCAAGGCTTAGCCAATAAAATGATGGATGATCTTAAAAACAAACCTGAACTTAAGGGCCATAATTTGAGAGCTATGGACGATATTTATTTCATGTATCACAAGGAAACAGGAATGACGGCCAGGATTGATGTCTTAAAACCGGGCACAGCCAATCAGGTTGTCCGATATGATTATAAGGACGGAAAATGGTCTGATGCAAAACCACTCGAATTAATCGGTCCGGGAAAACTAGATGAAAATTTAGGCGATTTAAACAGTATTGATTTTAATAAAGTGACTGATATCTATAAAGTCGCCGAAGAAAAAGCTAAGAGCATTGAAGGCGGCAAAGTAGAAGAAGTTATATGGTACGATTATCGTATTAATCGAGGCGTTTTTGAAGCCACTATAAAAATAAACGGCGCCAAGGAAAGATATGCATTAAGGTTTGATGCGCAAGGAAATTTTATAAAGGAAATTAAAGAGTAAATTGTGGAGAGTAGTAGCCTCAGAGCTGCTACTCTTTTTTATAATATAATGGTTAAGGCGCGCATAATGGAGAGAAACAAATAATTAAATCATTAGAGTCGTTGCCGTAACTGACTTATTTGTAGTTTTCATTGGGAATCCAACTTAACTTGTCATAGATATACATTCGTGGTATGCTTTTACTGTTATTAAATATGTTAAACTTATAAAATAAGGAAGATTAAATATGAAAGATTATGTAAATTTTGGCTGGCGAGCCTGCTTTGCCGGCATTATTTTTGATTTGTTAAGTTTATGTGCCGTATTCTTAGTGAGTAAAGGTATTTACGGATATGTAACGGGTGACAGATTCTACCTCGTTTCCGGTGTTGTATTGTTTGCGGTAATTACTATTGCAGGGCTCTTATGCCGCAATTTATATACTAAAGGACTGACAAAACGTTTTCCCGACACCAATGTATCAAACAGTGCCTTTCTTTTTATTTTGTATGGGGTAGCCTTGACGATAGCTATTGTGTTGGGGATTATAGCTATGCTCATTATGGTTCTTTTGATGCAGGAAATGCAGTCGGGGCAGTTGGCAGACACCTATAACGGTATTAATATTTATGTTCTTTATATGGGGGCTTCCGCAGCCACATATTTTTATTTTCTTCTTTATACAACAGCCAGCGTAGAATACGTGTGGCGCCGCTTTTTACAAAAAAATCTTGCCTTATTGCAAACGGAATCAGCTAAAGATACGGTGGATGCTACCGATGTAGTAACAGCCATTATTGAAGCCGGTGAGTCAGGTTTAGATAACAGTGGTCTAAAGAAACTGGGCGATGTGGATGATTTTAAAGAAAAGGTCCAAAGCGCCACCGGTAAAACGGTTTATAACGCTGATTCCGATGTACATACTGCAGATGACAAAGCCATGGAAGTGGAAGGCTCTAAGAGCTCGATTTAATGCTTTTTTACGACTTAATCCCGGTTTAATTGAACCGGGATTTTTTTTAAAATTTTTAGCTAGTTTAATCATAACTTTTAGTTATTTTGTGATATATGTCACAACTCGATAAAATAATAATATGATACAAATATAATAGTGAATTATAGGTAACGGCATATGATGTAAGGCGTGCCGATATGGTATCCGTTTGTATCGAATCGAGGTACAACAATATACGTTTATTGTTAATCAAATGACTAAGGAGTACACATGAAAACATCCGTTATTTTACATTCTTTATTCAGTGAGTTTTCACGCGACCAATTACATGCCATTATTGATTTGGCTGATAAATATAAGGGAAATTTCCGGATCGTAGCTACGGGTATTCAGATTTATGACATTACCAAGGAAGACAAGGCAGCTATTTTAGAACAATTGCCGGAAGGGGTGCAGCAGGTTAAGCATGCGGCGGTTAATTCGGTGACGGCTTGTCGTGGTACGGACGGTTGTTCCCACGCCTTTATGCAGACGATTCCGGTAGCTAAATATATTGATGAACATCATTTCGGTGAAGATATGCCTAATAAACTTCGTATCGGCATCAGCGGTTGCCCTCGTTGCTGCGCCGAACCGATGATTAAGGATATCGGATTATACGGTTTGCCGGATGGCTATGTGCTGGTGGCCGGCGGTAAAAGCGGTAATCGACCTAAAGGCGGCGAAGTTTTGGCCAAAAAACTAACGCCTGAAGAAGCACAAGACAAAATCGAGTTTTTATTACAGTGGTACAAAGATAATGCCATGCCGAAAGAAAAATTTGATCATATGTTGGCTCGCTTAGGCAATCCCTTTGAAAACGCCGAAGTTGCGCCGCAGGCAGATGCTGAATAAAACTAAACCGGCCTTTGAAATACACTTGATTTAAATTTATATAGCAATAAATTTATGAACTCTTTTAAGGTGGAATTATGATTTCCCTTAAAAGAGTTTTCCTTTTAATAAGACGATTGATGTATAATATGGATATGAAAAATAGCGTTTTTGGCTATTGGTGTTTTACATGCATTGAGACGACTATATAGTGATATTATGGGGTTAAGGCAGAGTATCAATCTACATAGCCGGTGATTCGAGGAAATTATGATATTAGGACCGAATTTTACACATCGTCCACTGACGTGGCGAGAAAAATTCAGAAATGCTTTAATGACCAATCCGCAGCGTTTATTGGCATTAAGCTTTGCTCTACTCATGTTGTTTGGCGGTTTTTTACTGACTATGCCGTGGGCCACCCTTGACGGTAGCCGTACACCGTTTATTGATGCTCTTTTTGTGGCCGTATCCTGCGTGTCTGTAACAGGACTTACGACGGTAGATACGTTTCACCATTGGAGCATCTTTGGTCAAACTATTATGATTTTATTAATTCAGATCGGCGGTTTGGGGACGATGACCTTTACCACCTTTATTTTCATCGTCTTAAGGCGCCGCGTTGGTTTGGAAAATAAATTATTACTTCAAGAAGATATTGGGCAAGATAATATTTCGGTACAAACCGTGCTTAAACAAATTGCCATTCTCACATTTGGCTTTGAATTTATCGGCGGGGTAGCCTACACGTTAGATTTATATCCTTATTTAGGGTATAGCGCTATATATTACGGATTTTACCAGGCTATTTCTACATTTTGTAACGCCGGCTTTGTGTTTTTTGACAACGATCTACCTTATAAAATGGTGGGTGATTGGGGCTTTACGCTGACCACTTGCAGCCTTATCCTTATTGGTGGCTTTGGTTACATGGCGTCCTTCGATATTTGGAACAATCGCAAACGGGGCTTCGCTCAATTAACATTGCATACGAAAGTGATGCTCGTCGGTGAATTGATTCTCGTTGTAGCCGGTACACTCAGTATTCTTGGCTTGGAATGGACGCAAACATTAGCCGGTTTACCGTTCACAACCAAAATTCAAGGCGCTTTGTTTCAAGCCATAACGCCGCGCACGGCCGGTATTCCGACGTTGAATTACGCAGATTTACATCCTATTACAGTTTTTATTACGGTGGTACTCATGTTTATCGGGGCCGGCCCAAACTCGACCGGTGGCGGTATTAAAATCAGTACCATGGCTGTATTATGGGCCACGTCACGTTCGTTGTTCACAAATACACGACGTGTCGAAATCTTTGAGCGCAGCTTAAGCCAGAGTGTTATTTATAAGGCCGTAGGCATTGTATTCTTTTCATCCATGCTCGTTGTGCTGGCTACTTTCGTATTGGCCGGTGTTGAGACGTTTCCGTTTTTAGATTTACTGTTTGAGGTAACGTCCGCTTTTGCTACGGTGGGACTTACCATCGGGATAACACCGGAGCTCTCAACGGTGAGCAAGCTAACCTTAATCCTGGTAATGTATACGGGACGTATCGGTGTGCTCACGTTGATTGGCGCCTTTTTCTTAAAACGTCGTGCTACGACTACGGCATACTATCCGGAAGATAATGTGTTGCTATAGTTTAACTAGTTCTTGTTGATGACAGGTGTAGCCTTTTATTTTTTCATAAAACAGAGGTAATAATATGAAGCGTAAAACAATCGGTATAATAGGTCTTGGCCGTTTTGGCGGCACGTTGGCAAAACAGGTAGCGGCTCTGGGACATGAAGTAGTAGGTATTGATATTGAAGAGGGGTTAGTACAAAAACTGGCGCCTTATTTGACACACAGTATTGTAGCCGATTTCAGTGATGAAGATACGATTCGTCAATTAAATTTGCAGGAATTGGATGTAGTTGTTATTGCCATTGGGGATAATTTAAAAGCTAAATTATTATCCGCCATGGTACTCAAGGAATTACATGCGCCGTACATTGTGGCGAAAGCATCTACCGAAATGGAAAGTAAATTACTCGAGAAGGTAGGGGCCGATTTGATTATTTTTCCGGAAATGGATATGGCCGAACGCGTGGCTCAAATGCTGACTCGTGAAAATATTGTGGATTATTTTCAGTTATCTCAGGATATTGGCCTCGTGGAAATGGGGATTCCTTCGTTCATGATTGGTCACACTTTGACTGAATTGGATATTCGTAAGAAATATAATGTAAATATTGTGGCTGTAAAACGTGATAAAAATGTCATTGCGCCGCCAAACCCGAATAATCCGTTACAAGATGAGGATATGTTGATTGTTATCGGTCGTAATGAAGATATTACTAAGCTTAGTCAATAATTTTTGTGGTTATTTTGACAGGTATTTGAAGTATATCTCATTTTCTCAAAAATAAACTGAAAATGAGATATGACTAAAGTTAGTAATGCAGTCTTTTTGGAGGGGCAATATACTGATTATGCATGCTATGTACACTACTCGTTGACAAAGAGTAACATTAAACATATAATTCAAGTAGAGAAAAAAGGGGCATCCACGGTGTGGAGAGCCCCTTTAGTTGTGTAATAGTGAAAGAGAAAAGTTTTTGTGTAGTGGACTAAACGAGAAGTAGTTCGGAGCAGGTGGGATTCTTGGTTGATTGTAGGCAGCTAACGAAATTTCCTTAGGTAAATCTTTTAATTATCTTTAATTTTTTACTTTTGTATTTCTGTTTTATTTATCTAAGGAGATGATTTTATGGCATCAAATGAGCATCACAATGAGGTTCGTCCGATTATGGATCCAACCAAAAATTATGAGGAAATTAACAGTTATGTTATTTTCTGGGGGCTCTTCTTTGCCGCGTTATTTGCCTTGGCCGTTGGTTATTTATGCTTAAAAATCGGCCAGACCGTAGATGCGTTTGCACCGGTATCTATTTTATCCATGGGGATGGCGGTTTTATTCAAACGTAAAAATGCTTTCCCGGAAACCGTTCACATTCAGGCCATTGCCAGCTCCGGTACTAACGTACTGGCAGGGGTAATGTTCATTTTACCGGCTCTTTTTATTCTTGATATTCATACTGTATCGGTTTCCCAAATGATCGTGCCTATCGTATTAGGCGGTTTATTGGGGGTATTCCTTTGCGTATTCTTCCGTCAGTATTTCTGTGAAGAAATGCATCATGCGTATCCATTCCCAAGTGGTCGTGCCGCTGCCGAAGTATTGAGCAGTAATGATGGCGGTAAGGCTAAACTCATGGCGCTTAGCGGTTTATTGGGCTTAGGCTATGATTTCGTATTAAACTCCCTTGGTTGGTGGCGTGAAGTTTTCTCCACTACCACATTCCGTTGGGGCCAAGTATTCCAGCAGAACAGTAAAATGCACTTATCCTTAGACAGTGACATTGCTTTATTAGGTTTAGGTTATTTTACCGGTATTCGTTATGGTTCTATTATTGCCGCCGGCTCCTTCTTTGCCTGGTTCGTAATGGTTCCATTATTCTTCTTCATTGGTGGCGATCACATCATGATGGTAGGGGGCAAAGAAATCTTACTTGCCGATGCTTCTACCGGTGATGTATTTAAGACATATGTGCGCCATATCGGTATCGGTATGCTCGCCATGGCCGGTGTTATCGGCTTATTGACCATGTCCAATGTAGTAAGTAAAATTATGAAACGCGCTATCGTTGATATGTTCAGCCGTGGTAAAACTACGACAGTTAACGTATTGCGTACGCAGATTGATTTGCCTTCTTCCGTATTGGGCTTAGGTATCGTATTAACAACAGTTTTATTCTCTATTTTCTTCCATATTTATTATGCTGATACATTCCTACAAACAGTGTTGGCATTCTTTATCGTTTTGATTTTATCCTTCTTATTGTCTGTAGTAGGTATCAGTTCCATCGCCTTTACCGGTAATGAACCGGTATCGGGCATGACAATTTTCATGATTTTAATTAGTGCCGTTATCATGACCAGTGTTGGTATGGGCGGTACAACCGGTATCATTGCTATCTTAATGATGGCTGCGTTCTTGGCAACCACCATCGGTGTAGCGGGTAACTTCATGTCCGAATTGAAAGTTGCACACCTAACCGGTGCTACCCCTGCCAAAATGCAATTATGGCAATTAGTCGGCGTTGTAATCGCCGGTATTGTATGCGTAGGCGTTTTAATCTTGCTCAATAATGCATACGGTTTCGTAGGCGACGGTGCTTTAAATGCGCCACAAGCCAATGCTATGGCTGCTATTGTTGAACCGTTGATGACCGGCGGCAGTGCTCAATGGGAATTATATATTCTCGGCGCTATTTTCGCCGTATTGCTTTGGATGATTGGTGTTCCGCCATTGGCTTTTGCCCTCGGCGCATACTTACCAATGGAAATCAACACGCCAATCTTAGTGGGCGGTTTCATTTCTTATTTGGTTAAACGCAGCAGCAAAGATGAAGCTGAAAGTGAAGCACGTGTAGCTGAAGGCGGTACCGTAGCTTCCGGTTTCGTAGCCGGTGGTGCCATCGGTTCCTTAATCAGTGCGGTTCTTAAAATTGCCGGTGTTGACTGGTTCTTGGATGCGTGGGAAAAAACTCCGGAAGCAACATACCTCGGTATTGTGATTTATCTCGCTTTGTGTGTAATGATTTATAAAATTGCTACCCGTAAACGCGCTGCCAATTAATTACGGCGATGTAGCGGTTGATGAGTCATCGTAAACGAGTAGCTAACTAATTGCTACCGATGTGAACGGTGATGAGTCATTTTGTAAAATGACCGGAGATTTATAAGTTAATTTAAAAAGTTTTACATAAGGGCTTTTAAAGGTCAATGATCTTTAAAGGCCCTTTGATTTTTTGACTAAACAGTAAATAAGCGAGTTTTTACGAAATCTGTATGAAATATTTGCTTGACATTTTGACGTTTTATGATAACATTATAGCTGTGATTAGCACTCGATGTTAATGAGTGCTAACAATGAGGTGTGAATATGGATGAACGTAAACAGCGCATCTTACACGCTATCATACAGGACTACATAAAGTCGGCTGAACCGGTAGGTTCGAGGACTCTGGCTAAGAATTATAATTTGGGCGTCAGCCCGGCCACGGTCCGCAATGAAATGGCCGATTTGGAAGACCTGGGCTTTTTGGAACAACCGCATACATCAGCGGGTCGTATTCCATCAGCCAAGGGCTACCGCTTTTATGTAGACGCTATGTTGCATTCGAACGGCACAGAGCGCGAAGATGCAGAAAAAATCAATAAAATATGGCAAGACAAACCGGCTAACTTTGAAGATTTCTTCTTAAATGTAGCCAAACTGATTTCACAAATCAGCCATAACATGAGTTTATTCCTGGCGCCGGCTCATGACACGTCGGTGTTGAAATTTATTCATGTGTTACCGATTGGTGAAAACAGAGCTATCATGGTTGTTGTAACCGACCAAGGTGCTTTGGATAACGAGCCGATGTATTTCAAAGAGGCTGTAGCCGATGATGTTTTGGCAAGTATGGCTATTCGCATGACAAATGCGTTAAAAGACGTGCGCTTGTCAAGCATGACCTTACAGAACTTGGAGGCTACGGTTCAGCTTATTGAAGGGCCACGAGCGGTATTACTTATACTGGCAGAGGCCTTGTATCGCGCCATTGCCAAACGTAAGTTGTTCTACTCAGTTGGTACAACCGAGCTGTTAGAGCAACCGGAATTCAAGGACATCAAGAAGGTTCAACCGATTCTGTCGATGTTGGAAGAACAAGATCAACTGAATCAGCTCTTGGCGGCGTCTAAGAAGAACGGTATCGGCATTACCATCGGCAGTGAAAATCAGGCGGAACCGCTTAAAGATTTAAGCGTTATTCAAGCTGATTTCGGTGATAAGGATGAGCGTATCGGTACGTTGGCTATATTAGGACCTACTCGTATGGAGTATGGCCGAATCATTGGTATTTTATCGTATATGCAAGATTTTATGCGTGCATTAGCGGAAAATAAAAATAGAAAGTAATGAGGTGATACTCACGATGGGAGCAGACGAGATGAAACAGACTGAAGACTTTACACAGGAAACAGTAACTGATGAAATGAACGTTGCCGGCGAACCTGACGTGATGGTAGAAAGCGCTGAAGACGTAGCTGCTACTGAAGCAAAAGCGGCAGGTGAGACAGTAACAGCCGAAGCTGATGCCGTGAAAGAAGCATTGGCGGAAGCGGAAAAAAGATTTGTTCGTTTGCAAGCCGACTTTGATAATTTCAAGCGACGCACGTTGCAGGAAAAAGATCAATTGGCAGGTTTTGTAAAAGCGGATGTAATGAAAGATTTATTCTCCGTGTTGGATAATTTTGAACGTGCTTTACAGGCACCGACTAATGCCGAAACAAAAGCATTCCTTGACGGTTTTGTAATGATTCATCAAAACTTGATGGCCATGCTTAGCAAACACGGCTTAGCGGTAATTGATGCTGTAGGCAAACCGTTCGATCCGAATTATCATCAAGCAATCATGCGTGTGCCGTCTGATGAATATGAAGACGACACAGTTTGCGAAGTATTGCAAACCGGTTATACCGTAGATGGTAAAACGGTGCGTCCGGCCATGGTTAAAGTAGTACATAATGATTAATTTCGCCTAAGGCGTGCGATAGCGGACGCATTCCAAGTGAGTAATCCGAGTCGCAGCTTATATTAGAAATTAACATGACAATAGATGGCATAAGATAAAAATAGGAGGTCATTTAAAATGGCAAAAGTAATTGGTATTGACTTAGGTACAACAAACTCTGTAGTCGCTGTAATGGAAGGCGGCGAACCGGTCGTTGTTACAAATCAGGAAGGTTCCCGTTTAACACCTTCCGTAGTAGGTTTTGCAAAAAATGGTGAACGTTTGGTAGGTCAGTTGGCAAAACGTCAGGCTGTATCTAATCCTGAAAAAACGATTTCTTCCATTAAACGTCACATGGGTAGTGACTACAAGGTAAAAATTGACGACAAACAGTACACGCCGCAAGAAATTTCTGCTATGATTCTTCAGAAATTGAAAGCCGATGCAGAAGCTTACCTTGGTGAAACAGTAACTCAGGCCGTAATTACCGTACCTGCTTACTTCACCGACAGCCAACGTCAGGCTACTAAAGATGCCGGCGCTATTGCAGGCCTTGACGTTCTTCGTATCATCAACGAACCGACAGCAGCTGCTTTGGCTTACGGTGTAGATAAAGACGAAGAAGGTAAAGTACTCGTATTCGACCTTGGCGGTGGTACCTTCGACGTATCCATCCTTGAACTCGGCGACGGTGTATTTGAAGTAAAAGCTACCAGCGGTAACAACCACTTGGGCGGTGATGACTTCGACCAACGCATCATGGATTGGATGATTGCAGAATTCAAAAAAGATACAGGCATTGATTTGTCTCAGGATAAAATGGCGGATCAACGTTTAAAAGAAGCTGCCGAAAAAGCTAAAATTGAATTGTCCGGCGTTATGAGCACGAACATCAACTTACCATTTATCACAGCTGATGCTACCGGCCCTAAACACTTGGACTTGACTTTGACTCGTGCCAAATTCGAAGAATTAACTCACGACTTAGTTGAAGCTACTATTGAACCTACTCGTAAAGCGTTGGCTGACTCTGGTCTCAGCGTAGGCGAAATTGATAAAATCTTACTCGTTGGCGGTTCTTCCCGTATTCCGGCTGTTCAAGAAGCTATCAAACGCGTTCTTGGTAAAGAACCTACCAAAAACGTTAACCCTGACGAATGTGTAGCCGTTGGTGCTGCTATCCAGGGCGGTGTACTTGTTGGTGAAGTTAAAGACGTATTACTTCTCGACGTAACTCCATTGTCTCTCGGTATCGAAACTTTGGGCGGTGTTTTCACACGCATTATCGATCGTAACACTACGATTCCTACATCTAAGAGCCAGGTATTCTCCACAGCAGCCGATAATCAACCGGCAGTAGATATTCATGTATTACAAGGTGAACGTGACTTTGCTGCTGACAACAAAACACTTGGTCGTTTTGAATTGACCGGCATTCCGGCAGCTCCACGTGGGGTACCTAAAATCGAAGTTACATTCAACATCGATGCTAACGGTATCGTTAACGTAAAAGCTAAAGACATGGGCACCGGTAAAGAACAGGCTATTACCATTACTTCTTCCGGCGGTTTACAACAGGATGAAATTGACCGCATGGTAAAAGAAGCAGAAGCACATGCAGCTGAAGATAAAGCTAAAAAAGAAGAAATTGAAGTTAAAAACAACGCCGATTCTTTAGTATACCAAGCTGAAAAAGCTGTTAAAGACTTCGAAGGTAAAGCCGATGCAGCAACTCTTGAACAAGTTACTAAAGCTAAAGATGCTTTGAAAGCCGCTATCGAATCCGGCAATGTAGAAGATATCAAAGCTAAGAGCGAAGAATTGACTAAACCATTGTACGAATTGTCCACTAAGATGTATGAACAAGCTCAGGCTGCTCAGCAAACTGCCGGTGGTGATGCTCAGGGCGCTCAAGGTGCTCAAGGCGGCGCACAGCAGAATGATGATGTAGTTGACGCTGAATACACTGAAGTAAAAGACGATAAAAAAGACTAAGAGGACGGTAAGTAACTGATGGCGAAGGATTATTATGACGTCTTAGGGGTCGATAAAAACGCCTCTCAAGACGAAATAAAAAAAGCGTTTAGAAAAAAAGCGCGCCAATACCATCCTGACGTAAACCGCGACAATCCTAAAGAGGCAGAAGAAAAGTTTAAAGAAGCTAACGAAGCCTATGAAGTATTGTCTGATGAAACCAAACGTGCCCAATATGACCAGTACGGTCACGACGCCTTCACTCAAGGTGGTGGCGCCGGGGCCGGTGGTTTCGGCGGCTTTGGCGGTCAAGGCGGTTTTGGTGGGTTTGGCGGCCAGGCCGGCGGCTTTGGAGATATTTTTGACATGTTCTTCGGCGGTGGCGGTCAACAAAATAACGGTCCGCAAAAAGGTGACGATCTTCGTCATGATGTGGAAATCAGTTTTGAAGATGCCGCTTTCGGTCGTAAAATGACGATTGATGTACAGCGTCATGAAGAATGTAATCACTGTCACGGTACCGGCGGTGAACCGGGTAGCAAGGTTGAAACTTGTCCTCGTTGTCACGGCAGCGGTCAGGAAACAGTGGTACAAAATACCCCATTCGGTCAGATGCGTTCCGCTCGTACATGCTCCGTTTGCCACGGCTCCGGTAAAAAGATTGAAAAACCTTGTAAGGTATGTCACGGCAGTGGTGAAACCGTGGGCCGTAAGAAGATTGAAATCAAAATTCCGGCCGGCGTTGACAGCGGTTCCCGTTTGCGTGTAGCCAATGAAGGCGAACCGGGGATTAAAGGCGGTCCTAAAGGCGACTTGTACGTATACATTTACGTAAGACCAAGTCGTGAGTTCGAACGTCAAGGCAACGAAGTAGTAAGCGAAGCTAAGATTTCTTTTGCCCAAGCTGCAATCGGTGCGACTATTATGGTCAACACTTTGGACGGCAAAGTTGAACTTAAGATTCCTGAGGGAACCCAGACCGGCACAATCTTCCGTTTGAAAGGCAAGGGGATTCCGTACTTACGTAACCCAAGCCAGCGCGGTGACCAACATGTTCGTGTAACGGTTGTAACACCTAAGAAGTTAAACCAGAAACAGCGTGAACTTTTGGTACAATTTGCCAAAGAAGGCAAAGAAGATGTAACCGTGTTAAAAGAGAGCAAGAGCATTTTGGAAAAAATCGGTGATAAATTCAAAGATGCCTTATGTGGTGATTGAAAAGCTCGCCTGAACTTCTTGTTCGGGACCGGAGGTATATAATGAAATGGATAGAAATATCCGTTGCCATCGAAAGAGTAGTCATTGAAGAGGTGACTACTCTTTTTGATACATATAGTAGCAACGGCTTTATAGAAGAAGATATTCCTAATGAACCGGCTTGGGTGCAGCTTACTTTGTATGGTGATACTGAAAAAACGCCCCGGGAATGGGAAGAATTAATTGCAGGGGCTCTAAAAACGGCTCAATTCAACTACAAGCACCTTTATGCTAAAGAAGTAACCGATACAGATTGGTATAACAATTGGCAACAGTATATTGAGCCGACGGAAATTTTACCGAATGTAGTAATCCGTCCGGCCTGGAAAGAGTATACACCGAAGGGCAATGAGACGGTGCTTACTATTGACTCCGATTTATCCTTCGGTACGGGGGCGCACGAAACAACGAAGGCTTGTGCCGAACTCATGGCCAAATACGGGCAAAATAAGGCAACCTGCCTTGATATTGGCACGGGCACGGGTATTTTGCTCCTCGTTGCTCATACGCTGGGGATTCCCTGTTTAATTGGTATAGATATCGATGAAAATGCGGCTGAACAGGCTAAGCTTAATTGTGTAACGAATAAGGTAGCGGCCAAGATAATCTGTGGTGATTTAGCTAAGGATTTTGACGGTAAAGCGGATTTAATCATGGCCAACCTTACGGTAGATCCATTAAAGATTCTATTGCCTACTATAAGTACCAAATTAGCCTCTGACGGCGTTTTAATTATCAGCGGTATCATCGATGACCGGTACGATGAAATCATGCCGTATATTAAAGAACATTGGCAAATTGAAGAAGAATTGGTTAAAGGGTCATGGCACACTTTGGCTTTGAAGCAGTAAGCATAGTGTTTTAAAAAATGCTATAAGAAGTCGATAAATAGACAGCTTAACATAAAGCAGTAATAATTAAATAGTAGAAGCATAAAGAGTAATTTTCGCACTTATGATGTACTTCGCTGACCAGTTCATCCGGAAAATTACTCTTTTTATGATATAATAATACATAGAATTATTTAGATGATGCTTGAATTGTCTGATGACTTCATATATTATAAATAGGTTGTTTTTATAAGATTACGCTAACATTAATCACGAAAGGCACAGCTCATGAAGAAAATTTTTATCGATGCGCCCTTAGACACAATGATAACCATACCAAAAGACACAACTCATCATTTATTGACAGTATTTCGTCATAAAATGGAAAAGCCCGTTATGATTGGCGGGAGTGACGGTAAAACGGCTGTATATAAATTATTGGAAGTCGTTGATGGGGAGGCTAAAGCTGAACTTATCGGCCATATTCAAGACGAGGTAGCCGGTGAAGTTGAAGTGGTGCTTGTACAAGGCTTTCTAAAAGCCGATAAATTGGAATGGGTTTTGCAAAAAACAACAGAGCTTAATGTTCATACAGTCTATGCTGTGCCGATGAGAAATTGTGTAGTACAATATAAAATGGACAAATTACCTCAAAAAGTACAGCGTTGGGAGAAAATCATGAAAGAGGCGGCCCAACAATGCGGTCGTTCTAAATTGCCGGAATTCACGGCTGATATTACCTTAGCCGATGTTTTAGCGCGAGAACAAGCTAATGGCAGTCTTTTGTTGGTTGCTTATGAAAATGAACATAGTTTGACCTTAAAAGCAGCTTTAGAACAAGTGGAATCGGAAGATGTGATTCAGCGCGTCGTTATTTTTATCGGTCCGGAAGGCGGCTTAAGCAACGATGAACTGACGCAATTTGAAGCAGCCGGCGCCCGTGTGGTGACATTGGGAAATACTATTTTGCGTGCCGAAACGGCTGCTGTAGGTGCTGTAAGCATGTTGCAATATGCACTAAATATGGACTAAATAGATTTTAAATTGGGATTGAGTATATTCTGAATTAGGACTAAATATGTTCTAAGTGTGGACTAATATATTTTAATTTTACTAGAGATGTTCTAAGTATGAACTTTTTTAGCATAATAGATAGGAGAATGAGCAAAAAGATATGAAAACAGTAGCATTTACTACCTTAGGCTGCCGTGTTAATCAGTACGACACGGATGCCATGCGTGGTTTATTTATACAAGGTGGCTATACGCCGGTAGATTTTGATGAAAAAGCGGATATTTACGTTATTAATACTTGTTCCGTTACGAACATGGGGGAACGGAAATCCCGTCAGTTAATCCGTAAAGCTAAACGTACTAACGAAGATGCATATATTATCGTTACCGGCTGCTATGCTCAGCTGGCACCGGAAGCCATTGCTGCCATTGACGGCGTTAATCTCGTTATCGGTACGAATAACCGTCATCGCGTAGTAGAGTTGGTAGAACAGCTCGAATCTACTGAAAAACAAATCAGTATCGTGCGTAACATCATGGAACAGGCTACGTTTGAAGAAATGCCGCTTTACGGTAATGAAATCGACAAGGCCCGTGCTTTTATGAAAATCCAGGAAGGTTGCAATAACTACTGTACTTTTTGTATCATTCCGTACACCCGCGGTAAATTGAAATCCCGTCGCATAGAAGATATTGTAAAAGAAGCTAAACGATTGGTAGAACATGGTTACCATGAAATTGTGCTGACCGGGATTCATCTCGGCAATTACGGTATTGAACTGCCTGAAAAACCTAATTTAGCAAGCGTTGTGAAGGCATTGCTGGACATTCCGGGCTTAGAACGTATTCGTTTGGGATCTATTGAATCGGTGGAAGTATCGGAAGAGTTGGTTGACTTAATGGCAAACGAACCACGCTTCTGTACGCATTTACATTTGCCGCTCCAAGCCGGTTCCGACCATATTTTAAAACTCATGAACCGTCATTATAATCTTCAGGAATTTAAAGATCTAATTGCCCGTTTACGCAGTCGTATTCCGGGCCTTGCCATTACAACCGATATCATTGCGGGTTTTCCTGGTGAAACGGACGAAGATTTCGAAGAAACTATGAAAACTGTAGAAGAAATCGGCTTCACCCATATTCATGCGTTCCCATATTCTAAGCGCGAAGGTACACCGGCCGCTACCATGGAAGACCAGGTACCGGAAGCGGTTAAAAAGACGCGTGTGGCTCTTTTGAATAGTCTTGGACAAAAAGGTTTGCAAAACTTTGCGGAACAAATGATCGGCAAACCGGCCCAAATCCTCATTGAACGTGAAGAAGACGGTTATTATCTGGGCTTTACGAATGAATATATTCACGGTAAAATAAAGAAAGGGACAACTGCACACGACGTAGGGACAATCATAGGCGGCACCGTTACAGATTTTGACGGTGAAACTTTAATTATTGAATAATCGATTTTAGCCTGTATACCATGATTATTGATAGTCATGATTAAGATTGAACCAGCGAAGTTTTTGTGTAGGCAGTTATCAAATTTAAATCCGTATTCTTACCAAAGGAGCGATGACGCATGAGCGACGAATGTATTTTTTGTAAAATTATTAAAGGTGAAATTCCTTGCAACAAAGTATTGGAAAACGATAAATTTTTAGCTTTTCACGATATTAACCCTGTAACCAAGGTACATATTCTTGTGATTCCTAAAAATCATGTAGCCAACATCGCTCATTTGACTGATGAAAAAGCAGCTTATGTGGAAGGTATTTTGCCATTCATCAAAGAAGTAGCTAAAGAAGCGGGTCTTTCTGCTGATGGTTATCGTGTTGTATTCAATACCGGCGCCAAAGCAGGTCAGTCCGTATTCCACTTGCATGCTCACATTTTAGGTGGTCAGGAATTAGGTTGGCCTGAAATTTAACGAATAACAATCAAACTTGTAACAGGTATATGAATTTCAGACTTACATATCATGATTTTTTATACCGATTTATTGTAAAAAAGTTGCATAAATACAGTGCATAATGATGTTCAAATATTGACAAACATAGTGTCAAACATTATAATATCTTTATGTGCGTATAGTAAATACCTGCACTTCCATCGAATAATTGGAGGGAGGGATATAGATGTCTGAAATTAAAGTCGGTAAAAACGAAACGCTTGAAAGTGCTCTTCGCCGTTTTAAACGCTCCTGCCAAAAAGCGGGTGTTTTATCTGAAGTAAGAAAACGCGAACACTACGAAAAACCAAGCGTAAAAAGAAAGAAAAAATCTGAGGCTGCACGTAAGCGCAAATTCAGAGCGTAAGATTTATCTTGGAGGCACGGTATGTCCTTAAAAGAACAGTTAAAGGCGGACATGAAAGAAGCTATGAAAGCTCGCGAAGCGGGTAAAGTAGCCTTATCGGTAATCCGCATGGTTAACGGTGCAATTAAAAATACAGAAATTAACGAAAAGCGTGAGCTTAGCGATACAGATATACTGGGAATTTTGGCCAAAGAAATGAAAATGCGTCAAGATTCACTGGCTGAGTTTGAAAAAGGTCAGCGTGACGATCTCGTGGCCCAGACTAAAGAAGAAATGGAAATATTGAAGAAATATTTGCCGGCTCAACTGAGTGAAAGCGAGATTCGAACTATCGTAGTCAATGCTATCAGCAGCTTAACGGCACCTGTGAAAATGGGTGACGTAATGGGTAAGGTAATGCCTGAAACCAAAGGCAAAGCGGATGGCAAATTAGTTAATACGATTGTACGAGAAGAAATTGCAAAGGTTAACGGTTAACCTTTTGTTGACATACTAAAGTGAGTATGTTAATATACCCTTAAAGATAATATTAGGTCAATGAAGACCCCTTGAACATTGTTGTATGACAGTGTCGAGGGGTCTTTTTGCATTTTTAGAAGGAGGAATTCTTATGGTAAATGAATTGTTGTATTACATTCCCGCAGGTCAGTATGGTAAAGAAGGGGTGCTGGCCCTCTTGGAACAGCATCCGGAAATTAAATTCGTGTCCTTGGTAGGCGTAGATTTAGCCGGTAATGATACGGATGAAAAAATTCCTATCGCTATGTTCTTCGATGACTATGAATCATTCTTTGAAGGCCGTGCCGTACAAACTGACGGTTCCTCCGTTGTGTTGACCGGGATTGCTACCTTGAACAACGCCCGCGTAGATATTTGGGGCGATCCAAGTGTTAACTGGTTCATCGATTACAACTATGAAAACATCGATCCGGCAACAGGTTTACCAACCGGTACCCTTCGTATTCCGGCTTTCTTGATGCACAATGAACGTTATGTAGACTCCCGTTCCATTTTGAAAGAAACTTTAGACTTTGTTAAAGCTGAAGTGATGGCTCTTTTGAAAAACAACAAAGTTAAAGGCATGGAACATGTGAACGTGGATGACATTGCGGACTTAGTTTTCACAACCGCTACGGAATTGGAATTTTGGGTAAAAACACCATCCAAAGTAGTAAGCACCAAAGAATTGTCCACCTCTCAAAAATTACAGGAACAGTATTGGCAGCGTACGCATGGCACCGTTCGTACCGCTATGGAACAGGCCGTTGAAATGCTTGATGCATACGGCTTAAACGCTGAAATGGGCCATAAAGAAGTTGGCGGCGTTAAAGGTAAAATCGACGACGAAGGCCATATGGACCATGTATTGGAACAGCTCGAAATCGACTGGAAATACACCGGTAATCCATTACAGACAGCCGATAACGAATTACAAGCTCGTATCATCGTGCGCGAAGTGTTCCGTGAAAACGGCCTTGATGTTACCTTCCAGGCAAAACCTATTATCGGCGTAGCCGGTTCCGGGGAACATACTCATTTCGGCTTGATGGCTAAAATGAAAAACGGCAAAATGGTTAACTTGTTCTCTCCTGAAGATATGAAAAAAGCTTTCTTGAGCCCACTCGGTCTCGGAGCTATTATGGGGCTTCTTAAAAACTACGAGGTTATTAACCCGTTCATTACGTCCACAACCGACTCCTTGAATCGTTTAAAACCGGGCTTTGAAGCACCGATTTGTATCGTTACATCCTTAGGTAATCAGCCGGATGAACCTAGCCGTAACCGTACTATCCTTTGCGGTTTGATTCGCGATATCGGTAACCCTATGGCCACTCGTTTCGAACTTCGTTCGCCAAACCCTTATACCAATACTTATACAGCCATTGCCTTGATTTATTCCGCCGTGCTTGACGGTTTGCGCTATGTAATTACCTCCGGCAAAACACCGGATGAATTATTGGCTGAATTGTCCAAGAATCCGGAAGATTCGGCAGATTACTTAGAAACAGGTCGTGCATATCGTTCTGAAAAGAATGTATTTGAAGATTACACCGAAGAAGAACGTAACAGCCGCTACGGTGTGCCACCGGCTACTGTTTGGGAAAACATCTTAGGCTTCAAAAACAATCCTGCTAAAGTAGAAGCTTTGGTTAATGGCGGTGCTTTTGCCAAAGACCTTATGGAATCCTTTATTGCCGGTATTTTGAACCGTTGGAAATTAGAATTAATCAATCGTTTGATTCCGGCTAACATCAACACAATCCGCGCTATGAAACCAATCCATGGTGATGACGGTTTAGACATCTCCCGTTGGGATGCAATTAATGATATGCGTTACTATTTAGCGAAAGACACCGGTTCCAATACATCTTTATTCACTCGCATCGGTCAGGCTATCGCTGAAGGTGACTATGATACAGCTTCTAAATTGCAGATGGAAATGAATGAAAAAATGCTTGATTTGGAAGCGAAATATGCGGAATATACACGCAACGTATTATAAAATATTCTTTTGCCGGCGCTGGGTTCGTATTCCTTAGGGCGTGAGCAAGAAGTAAGTTAGTCGTTTGTTGCGACTTTCTATGAGAATCAACAATATATAGGAAAGCAATACAGGTCCTCTCGCAGTTCCGAGTTCTTACGAACAAAGTCGCTGCTTAGAGGACCTGTATTGTTTTCCTTAATAATAGTGCATCAACTTCAGTGAAAGTCGCAACATCCTAAAATATCTCCTTGCAACACGCCCTAAGTTCTTGCGAACAAGGGGCAGGGCAGAAAGAATATCGGGGCTGAGGGGGAGGCGTTGGGCAAATAAAGGTTAGGGGTGAGTTAGAGGATTAACTTTATCAAAAGGAGTATTAAGGGAGATGGCTGAATATAGAACCGAAGATAAATTGTTTTGAATTATTTCTCTGAATAACGTAAAATAGTAGTAAGTATTGGGTTGTACCGTATTCGTATTTGGCTCGGGATTAAGGAGAGTCCCGGGCTCACGTATTGGAGGACAACATGAATAAGAATAGCTTTCCTACAGCGTTAACGATTGCCGGCACGGATCCGTCCGGTGGTACCGGTATTATGGCGGATTTGAAGTCGTTTCAGGCTCGTCAGGTGTATGGCATGGCGGCTGTAACGAGTGTGGTGGCACAGAATACAAAGGGCGTTCGTCTCATTCAGAATGTGGATTTGGAAATGCTCGAAGCGCAGCTTGCTTGTGTTTTTGAAGATATTCCACCATTAGCTCTAAAAACAGGCATGATTTCGAATGTGGATATGATGCGCATTATTCGCAAATATGTGGACGGTTCCGTACCGTATGTAATGGATCCGGTTATGGTGGCTACCAGTGGCGATCATCTTATTGATGCACAGGCACGCGACCAATTTAAAGCGGAATTAATGCCGGTAGCCACATTGGTGACGCCTAATTTGTCGGAAACAGAATATTTGGTAGGTTTTGCCATTGAAAGCGAGTCTGATGTTGAAAAAGCAGCGCAGTTCGTTTTGAATGAAATGGGTCCTAAAGCCGTTATTATCAAAGGTGGCCATTTTGGCGAAACAGCGAAGGATTATCTGTATATTAAGGGTGAAAAACTCGTTACTTTTGAAAGTCCGCGCTATGATACGCCGAATACCCATGGCACAGGTTGCACGTTCTCCGCTGTCATTACGGCGGAACTTGCTAAAGGAAAATCTTTGGTAGAGGCCGTTGGCATCGGCAAGGATTTCATCAGCAAAGCCATCAAAGAAAATCCGGGTCTTGGCAAAGGTCATGGGCCGGTAAATCACATGGTTATTGTGTAAGAAAATCCTTTTAACTATTGATTAATATATAGGAATGAAGAGTTATGTCATATATTAAATTATTACGGGAGCAAAATCCGCTCGTAATTTGTTTAACCAACGATGTGGTAAAAAACTTTACCGCCAACGGCTTATTGGCTGTGGGCGCGTCGCCGGCCATGAGTTCATGCATGGAGGATTTGGAAGACTTATTGCCATATGCTAAGGCGTTATTGGTAAATATTGGGACCGTAAATCCGGAGTTAGCGGCTTTTTATAAAAAAGCAGTAGCATTAGCCAATAAACTAAATGTGCCCGTTGTATTAGACCCAGTAGCGTGCAGTGCCGGTGCTTTTCGCAAACGAATTGCTATGGATTTATTGGAGCAGCATACGATTACTTTGCTTCGCGGCAATGCCGGTGAGATTGCTTCTTTAGTCAGTGAAAAGTTGAAAAAATTAAAAACTGACCCGTTAGCAACGAATGATGCTGCTGACATGGAATCAGAAGAACAAGCAATAGCGACTAAGGGCGTCGACAGTGAAGGCGTAGCTAATCCGGGTAAGCTAGCTGAACAATGCGCTAAGTTATTTGGCGTAACAAGCATTGCCACGGGGCCGGTTGACGGTATTTCGAACGGCAATAGGACGGTAGAATTTGAACATGGCTCATCCATGATGCCGCTCGTTGTCGGCACAGGCTGCTTATTGGGCGGCTTTTTAGGCGCCTTTATTGGTTCTACACAACTACAAGACGATGAGATCTTTAATTCTGCCTTATGGGGGCTCAAAGCCTATTCAATAGCCGGTGAAATGGCGGAGACAGAATGTCAACATTTATATAACAAGGTTGAACCGGGTAGTTTTCAGATTGAATTCTTGAATGCTTTGTATCGGATTCAGGATTCGGATGTGGAGGCGTAAACTGATGAAAAATAGTTTTAAGGCCGAAGAGTTAAAGGTATATTTTATTTGTGGTACACAAGATTTTAAGTCCGCAA
>NZ_RQUX01000008.1 GCF_003992115.1 Veillonella ratti | reverse complement strand
CCATTATTATTAGTTACTAAGTGATAAAAGTATAATTTTTTCTACATAAAATTTTAGATGGTGGTAAGAATCTTTAAATAGGTGGTTGCGATATATGGTGACCAATTATGTGTTGTTAATAATTATACAGTAGGTGTAATAAAGGTTGAGTGTAAAAGTGCATAAATGAAGAAAGGTATTAATTATGGGAAAATTAGATATTGTCTCAATAGAAGATGGCGCCAAAGCATTGGTTAATAATTTGGATAAAACAACTTTCTTTTATGACTTTCTAGCTTTATATGACTTTCCAAAGTCGACATTAACACGGATAAAAAAAAATCATGAGTTTGAAGTGCGAAATAAAGTTCTGTTTATGGAAATTCAGAAGGATCAATCTGTTGTCGCAAAGGTAGTTGAAATTGAGAGTAGTTTAAATAATCGTCGGTCCAAGCCACGGTTTATTATTGTCACTGATTTTCATGAACTGGCAGCTAAAGATTTGATGAACGCCGATACTTTGAATATTAAATTTAAAGAGCTACCTATATATGTTGATTTTTTCTTACCTTGGAATGGTGTTGAAAGAATTGATTATAGTAGAGAAAATCCTGCAGATATTAAAGCCGCAGAGAGATTTACTCGTTTATATGATGAATTAAAAAAGATTAATCAGTTTGATGATCAGACAGTAAAAGAAAAAGAATTTAATCTATTTTTAATTCGATTGTTATTTTTACTATTTGCTGAAGATACAGAAATTATGCCAAAAGGAATTTTGACTTCGGCTATAAAAATGCGATCAGCTGAAGATGGATCTGATTTAAATAATTTATTTAATATAATTTTTTCAAGCCTTGATATCTCTGAACGTGATAGCCAAGATAAATGGTTGCAGGATTTTCCTTATGTGAATGGAAAGCTTTTTACCCAGGCTCATACAGAATTGGTCTTTGACAGAAAAACTAGAAAGCTAATTTTAGAAGCAGGTGAGCTTTTAAATTGGAATGAAATAAATCCTGATATCTTAGGCGCAATGATACAGACTGTAGCTAGTAAAGAACAACGTGCGGTATCAGGTATGCACTATACTAGTGTAGAGAATATTATGAAAGTGATAAGACCTCTTTTTTTAGATGAGTTAGAAAAGAGTTATCAAGATATAATTGAAAAAGTTAATAATAATGAAGATAAGAACATAACAGAGCGGACTCGCCGTGAAAATAGAGCTAATTATTTAAATGAATTATCAAGTTTATATGAACGTATTTCTAAAATTAAATTTTTAGATCCTGCATGTGGATCAGGTAATTTTCTTATTATTACTTATAAAGCGCTTCGACGATTAGAAATTAAGCTTCTCCGTTCTATGCGTGAGATTCGGAAGGATAATACTGTCAATTTTTTTGAGGCATCTAAAATTAATCTTAGCCATTTTTATGGTATTGAATTAGATGACTTTGCTCATGAAGTAGCTAGATTATCTTTGTGGATTGCAGAATATCAGATGAATTTAGAAGCTGAGAGGGAAATCTATTTAAAAGCACCATTTCTTCCATTGCATGATGCAGGAAATATTACGCAAGGTAATGCACTTAGATTGGATTGGAGTGAGATACTGCCTCATGATAAAAATGATGAGGTTTATTTGATTGGAAATCCACCTTATATTGGTTCAAGTTTACAATCCAAAGAGCAAAAGGCTGATCTTAAGATAGCTACTAATTTAGCGAGTAATGTTGGAAAAATGGATTATATTGCTGGTTGGTTTTTTTAAGGTGCTAAATTTATCGATTCTGCAAATTCTAAGCTTGCTTATGTGACTACTAACTCAGTATTTCAAGGAGAACAGGTTGCAATAATTTGGGAACCATTATTAAAGAGTATCTCAATAGATTTTGCATATAGTTCTTTTAAGTGGGGAAATTCTGCTGCAAATAATGCAGGAGTAACAGTTGCCATAGTTGGTTTATCAAATTTGGAAAATACGAGAAAGGAAAAGCAACTTTTTGATGAGAATAATAATAGAGTTATAGTAAGTAATATAAGCCCTTATCTAACAAATGGTAATAATATTATAGTTCATAATAGTAGGAAGTCATTGTCAGGCTTACCACCTATGAGCCGAGGAAATGGTGGCTATGATGGTGGAGGGTTGATTTTTGAAGTGGCGGAATATCAGGACGCTATAAATGCTTTTCCAGAAATAAGACCATTGTTTAGGAAGTATATCAATGGCCAAGAATTTATTCATGGCACATATAGGTATGCCTTGTTTATGAATCAAAAAGAATATAGAAAATTTGCTAATAATCCTGTAATATCTGAACGGATTAAGCGTGTTGAACAATATCGATTATCATCAACGTCGAAACCGACACAAGAATTAGCTAAAACGCCATGGAAATTTGGCGAGACAAAAGATTTTACAGGGCAAGTAATTTTGATTCCTAGAGTTTCATCAGAAAATAGAGAATATATTCCCATGGATATTTTAGATAATAATGAAACAATGGTTTCAGATGCGGTTATAACAATTTACGGTGCGCCCGTATGGTTGCTTGGGTTATTACAATCAAAAATTCATATGATTTGGGTATGTGCAGTTGGAGGTAAACTAAAAACTGATTATCGTTACTCTACAGGATTAGTATATAATACATTTCCAGTTCCAGAACTCTCGTTGAAACGAAAAAAAATGATTGAGGACCAGATTTTTGAGATTCTTGATTTGCGTGAGGAGTTAGGAGGAAGTTTAGCAATTTTATATCATAAAGATACAATGCCGAAACTCCTTCGTGATGCACATCAGAAATTAGATGAAATTGTAGAACGTGCATATAAGGAAACGCCGTTCTCTTCTGATGAAGAAAGATTGAGTTATTTGCTTAGAAGGTATAGGGAGATAAGCAATGAGTAAAATTTTTGAAATTAGATATGGTCAAAAAGGAACATCTGTAAATACTAATAATTTAGGAATGCGAGAAATGCAAGCCCGGGTTTATGAAAAGCGAAATTCTCAACATCTTTTAGTAAAGGCGCCGCCTGCATCTGGTAAATCTCGGGCACTTATGTTTGTTGCACTGGATAAATTGAATAATCAGGGAATAAAGAAAGTCATTATTGCTGTACCTGAGAAATCTATAGGTAAATCTTTTAGAACAACTAATCTTACTCAGTATGGGTTTTATTGGGATTGGGTAGTAAAAGATGAAAATAATTTAACCTCAGTAGGAAGTGCGCAAAGTAAGGTTGGTGCATTTATCGATTTTATGAAATCTACGGATCCATCTGATAATATACTTATTGCAACTCATGCAACACTTAGATATGCCTTTGAACAATTAGATGTTAGTTATTTTGATTATTGTTTGCTGGTGATTGATGAATTTCATCATGTGTCACAGGAAGATAACTCGATATTGGGAATAGTGTTACGAGATGTTCTTCGGAATTCAAAAGCACATGTCTTTGCTATGACGGGGTCGTATTTTAGAGGCGATTCAGTACCGATTTTAGAGCCCAAGGATGAACAGCTTTTTAATCGAGTAACATACACTTATTATGAACAGTTAGAAGGATATAATTATCTTAAGTCCTTTGCGATGGAGTATAAATTTTATCGTGGTCAATATATTGATGCATTGAAAGAAATAGTAGATGAGTTTATTAATAAGAAGACAATTATTCATATCCCTAATGTGAATTCAGGAGAGTCCACAAAAGATAAATATGGAGAAGTAGATTTAATTTTAGATGCTCTTGGCACGTACTTGAGGCAAGATGAGAATGGTATAATTTATATTAAGACTAAGAGTGGAAGAATTCTTAAAGTTGCGGATTTAGTTACAGAGGATGGACGAGATAAAGTTGCCGCTTATTTGGTTCAGATGGATAGAGTCGAAGAATTAGATATAATTATTGCGCTTGGTATGGCAAAAGAAGGGTTTGATTGGCCTTTTGCTGAATATGCATTAACAATTGGCTATAGATCAAGTTTGACAGAAATTGTACAAATTATAGGCCGTATTACTCGAGATTCGTTTAACAAGACAGAGGCTATATTTACAAATTTAATAGCAGAACCTGACGCTGATAGTGAGGAGGTTCAATTTTCCGTTAATAATATTATGAAGGCGATTACGGCAAGTTTGCTAATGGAAAGTGTCTTAGCACCAGTTTTTAAATTTAAACCTAAAGATAAAGAGAATAAGAGTTTGAATGGTGCAGATATATTCCTTCGTGGTTTATCAAAACCATCAACTAGCAGGGTAAAACAAATTATTGAACAAGATATGGTCGAATTAAAAGCATCGATTCTACAAGATGGTGTAGTTCAAGCTGCTATTTCAGCGGGGGCAGATGGGAAAACAATAAATAAACAACTGATTCCTAGAGTGATTGCTACTATGTATCCAGATTTAACTCAGCAAGAGGTAGAGGTAGTTCGGCAATATACTGTTGCGGATCTTACTTTAACCAACGCGAAGAAAGATAAAGATAATAATCAGTTGCTCAAAATGGCTGATAAATTTATTAATATAGATGATTTGAGTATTGATCTTATTGATAGTGTTAATCCGTTCCAAGCCGCTTATGAAGTTATTTCTCGTGATGTAGATACTAAAACCTTACAATTAATTTCCAGAGCTTTTGATGCAAAAAAATTTGAATTTACTAATGATGAACTGAGGATGCTTTACCCGCAGATAAAAGAATTTCAAAGAGAAAAAGGGCGAGCTCCTAGACGTGATGCTCAAGATCTTGATGAACAACGACTTTATTATGCCCTTGCAAAGCTTGCACAATTAAAACAGGAGAGTATGCAATGATAGAAAATTTTGCAACTTTGGAAGATGTTTTTGCAGATGATATTTTTGATAAATTAGTTGCAGAAATAAAACCTAAACGTAATATACCATTGGATCCTGAGATTGAAAAGTTTCAGGAGATTGTAAATTGGATTAAAGAGAATGGAAGAGAGCCAAAGCTGTCAAGAAATTTAATAGAACGTAAGCTTTATTCGAGACTTAAGGGGATAAGGAATAAACCAAGTCAATGGGAAAAGTATAAAGGGTATGACATTCTTAATTTGCTAGGTGGTGGAGAGAATGCATGATGATTTAAGTGATATTTTATCAGATGATAGTTTATTTGAAAATTTGGATATGGATAATCGTCTTTTTTCTAATAAACGTTATAAACGAACTGTTGCTGCTAAAATTAAGTCTAGTCAACGAAAGAAAATGGGACCGGAGTTTGATAAGTTTAAAAAGATTTTTTCTCAAGTACGAGTTGATTTATCGGAGGGGCGTAGAGAAATTAAAGCTTTCGATAATATTACTAGTGGAAATAAAATTAGCAAAAGGAATCCAATTAAGCAAGGGAATTTTTATATAGATAATGGCATTATGCTTTATATTGATAAAATTTATGATACTGAATCAGGTAAGCCCAAATTAGTATCGACTAATCGTAATGATCGAGTTTGTGCAATTTTTGAAAATGGTACAAAGAATGATATGAAGCTATTAAGTTTGATATCTTCTCTTTATGATAAGAAACGTAATGGACGCTTTATAACTGCAAAAAGTGACGAAATATTGAATGAGAATAGTCTGAGTATTACTACGGGATATATATATGTTGTTAAGTATGCAGGTAATGATACCCGTTTCTTAAAAATGCCGAATCTTTATAAAATAGGTTTTGCTAAAAATATTAAGCAGCGACTTGCGAATTCTATAAATGAAGCAACTTATTTGTTTGCACCTGTTACTCTTGTTTGTGCCTTTGAAATACAAAATGTAGATGCTCGAAAAGTGGAAAATTATATGCATCATATGTTAGCAAGTAATAGATTAGATTTGTCTCTGATAGCTCCGAATGGAAAGAACGTAACTGTGAAAGAGTGGTTTATAATAAATTTGGAAGAAATTCACTCTATTATTAATGAAATGATTGTTAAGTTACAAATTGGATAAAATATATTTTTGTGATGCAGTAAATATATTTAGAATGTTATTGTGAGTAATTGTTTTTGTAGAAGTTATTATTAAAAGATGTGAGTGGGACTTTGAATCAATTCTGAATTGCTATATATAAGAGGAACCTTTTGTTTTTTTATATCAGGCAGAGGGATCTTTTTGGTTATTATTTATGAGTAAATGTTTGAACAATTAATTTGTTTACACAAATAGATAGAAAACAGTATACTGACATTATATAGAGTATAATTTAGCGCAAGCAGCAGGGAGGCTGCTATGAGAGATTTAACTCAACAAGAGCGTGAAGTTATGAAAACATGTTTAGGCGTTTCTTATGAAGAATTGTCAAATTTAACTGAAGAAGAATTAGATGCTTTGTACCAAAGAGCGGCTGATTTTGAAGTTGAGGAGGCAGCTCTAAGGAAGAATCGACAGAAATGTTAGAAATTGCGGCTAATATCGTTGATTTTTTTATGAATACTAAGGATAAGGGATTATTGTTTGTGTATGTTGGGGGAAGGGGAGCCTATTATGCAATTTATCATTATAATGACATTATTCATTATAACAACGGCCATATTTAACGTATGGTCAATACCTATATGGGTTGCCATTGCTATTTTTAAAGGAATCAATGAATATATCCTTGAACCGAGAGAACGTAGAAAACGGTTTGGCGAACGTGATTGATATAATAATAGACCGTTGGCCGGTGCATGTTTCCGGTATTTTGCCAAATAAAAAGGCCCTTGCAGGGGCCTTTTTTATTTATGTTATTATAGGTTTTTGGAAATTACCGTATAAACACAGCAGCGAAAAATCCGTCTTTGACTTCCAGTAGATTAAAGACTACTTTTTCGTTTTTGTGAATATCGGGGATGTTTTGAGGTTCGTTTAATAAGGTTCCAAAGAAACGTGGAGGGCGACAATCTTCGCAGCGGACCCAACAATATTCAGGCTCTTTTTCCTCGTCGTAGAATATGACGGCTACATCATCGGGATAGTCGAAATGACGATAGGGGTCCAACTCTTTAATTTTGCGACATAATTCTACACCTTTTGAAGCTTTGTAGAAATCATGGATTTGCTCAACTTTTTCATCGTAAATATCCGCAGCCAACTTGTTAAGTAAAATAATCTCTTCTTCGCCGATTGATTCAGAGCGAAGTTTGACTGAGATTTCATCGGTGCCGGCAAATAAGGTTGTCGTTTCGTTGTCGTGAAACGCGGCACATAGGACTTCAAAGGTGAGCCCCGCTTCGTGGTCGATATAGCCGTAGAGAAGTAGTGCATTGGCCTCTTCGGCGTTAGGAAAATTGGCTATAATTTCTGAAAATTTCGAGTCATCGGGCTCGAGTGGCAGCAGTATAAATTGGTGAAATACATCGCGGAACGAGTGTTCGTACAATTTCATAGTGCATAACCTCCCTTTAATATTTTGTACTACTACAGGACAGTCTCGATGAGCTGTTCCTTTTCTTTTTTCAAGGTGTTTAAACTTTCTTGAATCTGGCGTTCTTTTTTTAATAGTTTTTTATATTTATCCACCAGTTTATCCTGTACGGCGGGCTCAATTAAAGGAATCTTTAACTCTTTTAAATCGCTAATGCTTAATGTACTGGTTTTAGTGCCGCGTGAAAGTTGATCCAGCTGTTTTTTTGCCATAGCCGAATTTAAATACATCCATAAAAAGAGCGGATTAATTTTTGCTTTGTTGATTTGCAAAAAATAGGTGTTGCCGTTAGAAAATACTTTTTTATTTTCCACAGTTGTCACATAGCCGGTTTTAAACGGCAGTAATTTGCTCATGACAATAGTGTTGTCGTCGATGGACTTTTTTTTCAAAATCTCGTCTGTTTCTGCCAGCGAGGTTATTTCCGTAAGACTGATGACATTGTTGTTTAAATTTTTAGGGGTAATATATTTAACCGAATTATCATCGGTCACCAGTTCGTCCAGTTCTTGGGCATTTAATAGAACGCCGCGGTTAATTTTGCATACGTCTTTTAAAAAAATATGTTCCGTCGCCGGGAAGGTTTCGCCCAAATGGCGCGACGGGGCGAGATTATAGTTGGATTCGGCCAACTCTTTAGGGGATACAAAATTAATGATTCCCCGGTATTTTGGGGCGAGTTCGTCTACATGACTTCGATTGGTAATTAAATAGATGATATCTTCAATATCCTCGGCAGACAGACTGGATTTGCGCCGCCCGGTTGTTCTGAACTCGCCGGCATCAATCATACGGACTGTTTCATTGTATTTTGAAAAAATCCATAATATTGACGGTATATTTGTGCCCGGTAATAGGTTTTCAGATAATTGGACAACACATTCTACTAATCCTTGTTGCACTAAATTTCGCCGGATTTCGCTATATGTTTCCGTTGAGGCAGCTCCGTTAGTAGTGATAGCGTAGAGTCGCTTTTCATCAGCTAAATCATCTAAGGCTCTCAGTATAAAAGGCCATTCGCTCTTATACGCGCTGGGCCCCATAATTTCAGCAAAGCGGGGCAATGTCGGTACTCGAAGACCTTTGTTATTTTCAAAAAACTCATCAATCATGACACCGAATGGAGGATGGATGATAGCGGAATGCGGTTGTTTGGCAGAAACATCGCGGAAGTTATTAAAAATACTTCGATGTCTGTCTTCTTCGTAAAACATATTGCCAAAGTGCAATTTAATAGTTGGCTCGTGTGGTAGGAGGGACAGTCTGAGTTTGGTAACGACATAGCACTCCGGATTGATTTCGATTCCCTCTAGCGATTGCGCGTTGCCGTATAGTGCGGCGGATAGTAGGAATTGCCCGTAACCAAAGCCCCAATCGTAGATGGACGTTTCGTTTTTTACAAGTTCGACGAGCAACCTGTTTAGGCTGCGGCCGCTGTCGAAAGCGGCGTCTTTTTTGCCGTTAGGATCGGCAAACATCAAATAAGTTAGCAGTTGCAGAGCAGTGCAGCTTCGTAGGGCTGAATACATCGGGCCGTATGACTCCGGATTGTTGCTTTGATAATAGTCTGCCGCCGACTCCAGCGCTTTGGTGACAAAAGAGTCGTTTAGCTGAGATTTGAGCTGAAAAAAGGCGGTTTTGATTCTTGAATTATCTACTTTGCTTACCAGCGTTAAAGCCACTATAAATATGGAGTCCTGAAAACTCGCGATGGCGAACGGTTTGAGTATATCTTCTACTTTTGCGATGTATTCGTTAGTTCTGTCTGTGTTTTGCAGTTTTAACTCTGCGAAAAGCGATTCGAACATGGAAGACCTCCTTTTATTAATCGGTATAGTTGTATTACTTTTGCTCACTTTTATTGTAGCTACTTATCTATTTAAAGTCAAAGGTTTTTAATAACCAACGTCTTGGGAGATAGAATTCAAATAAACGATTTGTGTATTTGAATAAAGTTTTACGGAAAAAAGCGTTATGTAAGCTATAATATGTGATATATTAATATAAAATACATCATATTTTAATCTAGTTACGATGAATAACAAAAAGGATATTTATATGGGTTTAGGTAAGAATAATAGTGGAAATAACTCAAACAGACAAGGGCTTCGCATCGGCATCACATTTTTCTGGGGATCAACGTACAAACACATATGGTCCAATGGGGCCGGTCAAAATATGTATTTTTTACGTGAAATGCTCGCCCAAATTGACGGTGTTGACGATGTATACTTCGTGTTCTGGGGGAATGATTTAAAGACATTGCCTAAAGAACTGGAAATCGAGGCTATGGGCGTCGATATTTTCCCATACGAAGAAGTTGTGAAAACGACTGATGTCTTGATTGAAGGTACGCTTACGTTAGAACCAAAGTATGAAAAAGAATTCCGCAAATATGGCGCTAAAATTGTTACTTTCCGCATGGGTAGCGATTTTATCATGGATATGGAAAAATTCGTGAATAAAAAGGATGGCGGTCGCGGTTTTAACGGTTGCACGTTTGATCAAGTCTGGTTAATACCGCAAGTATATAAGACTAACAAAGACTATTTGGAAGTCATGACCGGCACAAAAGCTTACAAAGTGCCACATGTGTGGAGCCCATTCTTTTTTGACCGACAAGTGGCTAACCTGCAAGACGGTTTGAGTTTTGGTTATAATCCCGACAAGTCAAAACGGGGCCGTCGCATAACCGTGATTGAGCCGAATATATCGGTTCTAAAAAATTGCTATACGCCGGTCCTCATTGCCGAGGCCGCCTATAAAAAAGATCCGGAGGCTATTTCCCACGTGTATTTGTGTAACACCTATGATGTACGAGATATTTCCGGTTTTCACAATTTTATCGGTTATACCACACTGGTAAAAAACAATGTTATGACCGTTGAAACTAGACATCTATTGCCGTACTTTTTGTCGCGTTACACCGATATTATGCTGGCTTTTCAGTGGGAACTGGGGCTTAATTATACTTACTACGAAGCCCTTTATGGCAATTATCCGTTAGTGCATAATTCGCCGATTTTGCTTGATGCGGGCGTTGGTTTTTACTATCCGGAATTTGATGCTCAACGAGGGGCCGATGTATTACTCGACGTAATTAACAATTACGATGCTCAAATTGAAATTCATAAGAAACACAATCAGGCGTTTTTAGAAACTTTGTCGCCATACAATCCGGCGGTATATAGTGAGTACGAAAAATTATTGAAACAGTTGTTTTAGAGAAAATTTCATATAGACAAATATTCAAATACACGGTAGCTGTGCATTAAGGTAAATCCTCTTAAAAATGCACGGATTCCGTGTATTTTGTTGTATAATAGAACTAATAAATGAGTACCATTAGATTTGATAACGATGATAATTAATAAGCAGATTACGTGTATAATTCATAGTAAAAAGAATTGGTTATAGGGAGGAAGAATTGATTTGAAAAAGGAGAAGGATAATATAAATATTCGCTCCAGTGCTGCAGAATATCTAACTTATGTTGCGACTATTGGTGATGCACAAGATAGTATTGAGATGCGTTACGAAGATGAAAATATATGGTTAACACAGAAGATGATAGCTACATTGTATAATGTGGATGTACGTACTATTAATGAGCATATAAAAAATATCTATTTAGATTCGGAGCTTGAGGAAGAATCAACTATCCGGAAATTCCGGATAGTTCAAATTGAAGGGGGACGTCAAGTTACACGGACTACAAAGCATTATAATCTTCAAATGATTATTTCTGTAGGTTTTAAAGTAAATAATGAGCGTGCAGTACAGTTTCGTAAGTGGGCCAATAGTATTGTCAAAGCCTATACAATTAAAGGCTGGGTCATGGACAATGAACGTTTAAAGAATAGTGGTTCGGTACTTACATTAGAGTATTTTGACCGTTTATTAGAAGAGATTCGTGAGATTCGTTTATCCGAACGAAGATTTTATCAAAAGATAACAGATATTTATGCAACGGCACTTGATTATGATCGTACAGCAAAAACGACAAAGAGTTTTTTTGCCAAAGTCCAGAATAAAATGCATTTTGCAGTACATGGGCATACTGCGGCAGAGTTAATTTATGAGAGGGCTGATGCAGAGAAACCACATATGGGACTTACTACGTGGGCAGCAGCTCCAAATGGCAAAATCGTAAAAAGTGATGTGAGTATTGCTAAGAATTATTTAAGTGAACAAGAAATGCGTTCATTGGAACGTATTGTTTCTGCTTATTTGGACTTAGCAGAGGACCGAGCAGAACGTCATATACCAATGACTATGGAAGATTGGTCAAAACGCCTTGACTTATTTTTAATGGCAGATGATAGAATGATTCTTCAGGATGCAGGAAGGATTACGGCAGAAATTGCCAAAGAAAAAGCGGAGACAGAATTTGAAAAATATCGTGTAGTACAAGATAAGCTGTTCTTGTCTGATTTTGATAAGTATATACTTGAATTAGAAAGCCATAAAAAGAAATAGTACTATGTATTCTTTTATAAAGCATTGAAAATTTATAGTTTCTATTGCCTATTTATAAGAGGGGCTTGGGATTCGTTACCAACATTTGTTGTATAATAGAACTAAGTAATTTTAAATTTTCTTACAGTGAGAAAGGATAATCATCATGAAACAGAATGTGCCTGTAGCAAAGGGCCAAGTCTATGAAATTGCAATTGAAAGTTTAGGTAACAGCGGCGAAGGCGTGGGCCGTTATGAAGGCTTTACGGTATTTGTACCGTTTGCCCTCCCCGGGGAACTTATCAGCGCCCGCATTACGCTGGTGAAAAAGAATTATGCGGTGGGGACGTTGGTGGATATTTTAGAACCGTCGCCACATCGTATTGAACCGGTTTGTCCGGTATACGGCACTTGTGGCGGTTGTACCTTGCAACATGTGACCTATGAAGAACAATTGCGTTTGAAAACCCAGAAAGTGCGCGATATTATGGAGCGTATTGGCAAAACCGATCCGGATTTAGTACAGCCTGCGTTAGGGCCTAAGCAACCATGGCATTATCGGAATAAAATGCAGATTCCGGTAGGCTGGGGCGTTGATTCTGCCACTAAATTAAAGGGCGAAACAGGCAAAACTCAGGCGAAGGTAGCTAATGAATTAAAACCGGTGCTGGGTTTTTACGCCATGGGCTCGCATGACATTGTGCCTTGCACCAATTGTGCCATTCAGAATGATGGGAACAATCAGATTGCCACTGTTTGTGAGCGATTAATCCGTGAAACCGGACTCATCCCGTATAATGAAGTAACCGGCGAGGGCGTGATTCGTCACATTATCGGCCGTATCGGTGAAAATGGCTGGATGGTTATCATCGTTAGCACAGCGAAAACTTTACCGCAAGCGGATTACTGGATTTCTGAGATTCGCAAAAACTTGCCGCAAGTTACGAGTATTGTACTCAATCATAACCCTCGCAAAACGAATGTAATCATGGGTCGAGACTGCACCTTGCTTTGGGGTGATGAAACTATCAGCGACACGATTGATGATTTAAAATTCAGATTATCGCCGCATTCGTTTTTCCAAGTCAATCCGGAACAAACACTCGTATTATATAAAAAAGCGTTGGAATTTGCTAATTTAACCGGTGAAGAAACGGTTATCGATGCGTACTGCGGTACCGGTACGATTTCTCTGTTTTTGGCAAAACAGGCGAAACATGTGATCGGCATTGAAATAGTGGAACCCGCTATCGTGGACGCTAAAGCTAATGCGAAGCGAAACGGTATTACTAATGTTGAATTCATTGCCGCTGATGCGGCGAAAGAAATGCCGAATCTTGTAAAACGCGGTGTTAAAGCCGATGTGGTTGTATTTGATCCGATTCGTGCGGGCTGTAAAGAAGAAGTCTTAAAAGCGGCGGCCACCATGAAACCGAAACATATGGTGTATGTATCCTGTAATCCTGCCTCCATGGCACGCGATATTTGTGTACTTCGTGAGCTCGGCTATGAAGTGCAAACCGTGCAACCGGTGGATATGTTCCCGATGACGGCACATGTTGAGGCCGTGGCTTTAATAACGAGAGTCGAAGATTAGTGATTGAAATGAGTCAATGTTAATCTAATGATGAGGTGATGTATGGTGCCGAAAAAATCGTATGAAGATACAATTGAACATACCTTTGAAAACACAAAAGCTGTGTCGGACCAAGATCCCTTTAAAGAATATATAAGAGAATCCGAACCGGCTAAGCGTGAAAAAGGTTATGTATGGCAGACGGCTATCGGCTTACAGGCGGTTGATGGCTTACAGCCTTCAAAGTATTTATTGGATACGGCGATTCGAAATATTGAGGGTGAGATTTCTTTTGAAGAGGCTCAGCAACTTTTGCAAAATTATTACGAGGAGAAGCCGAACACGGATGCGTCGAATCGGACGGAAGAAGCCGATAAGGTTTCGGCTCGTATTGCGGCACTTCTTTCGGAACGTGCGTTCAGCTTTACCCCAAATGAGTATATGGTAATTCATAAAGAACTTTTTACCGGTATCTACCCTCATGCAGGGACATATCGTGATTATAATATTACCAAAAAGGAATGGGTGCTGAACGGAGCAACCGTTCTTTACGCCAGTGCTTCAGAACTACGGGCGACGCTGGAGTACGATTTTTCACAAGAAAAAAAGTTTTCCTATAAAAATCTGTCGATGGATGAGATTATCCGCCATCTTGCCGCGTTTGTAGCCGGCTTGTGGCAAATTCATGTATTTGGCGAAGGAAATACACGTACAACTGCTGTATTTTTTATTAAATATTTGCGCACATTGGGTTTTGACGTTACGAACGATATTTTTGCCAAAAATGCTTGGTATTTCAGAAATGCGTTGGTTAGGGCCAATTATAACGATTTGAAAAACGGTGTTTTCGAAACAACAGAATTCCTTGAATTGTTCTTAAGAAATTTATTGCTTGACGAAGAAAATCTATTACAGAATCGGGCAATGCATATTGGCAATATCTTAAAAGAAGAAGACGTACCTTATATTACGGAAGAATATTCTAAGGCTAAAGTTGAAGAATCATATGAGATAGAGTCAATAAAATAAACTATAGACACTTTCGCTTAGGTGTTCAGTATACAAGTAACTATTTTTTATTTATAATAATAAGAGATATGAATAAAATGTGAAGTACAGCTTACCGACTCAAAATTCGGAAAGACTTCACGATTCAGGATGGTTACAGGCTATCTCTTGTCGGATATAGTTGATTAGAGTAGCTAAGTATGAAGGACTTTTATGTGAAAGGAGAACCGTATGAAGAAGTTAGCAGCATTAGTACTTTGTGGCCTTTGTGCCATTACAACAACAGCAGGTTTTAATATGGTGGCTGAAGCAGCACATGGAGACAAGGTAAATATTGCAGCGCCTTTCAAGGCGACTGTCCTTGTAGATGGCCTCGGTTCTCCATGGGAAGTCCTTTGGGGACCGGACAATTCGTTGTGGGTAACAGAACGTCAGGCAAAATCGATTTCGAAGGTTGATCCAAACACAGGTAAGCATAAGGTGCTCTACACCTTTAATAATGCCGTTGCAGCGCCGCCTCATCAAGGGGTTCTGGGGCTCGCCTTGGATCCACAGTTCCTTAAAGGGAATAACTATGTCTACACGGCCTATACGTATGAAGTAAATGGTGAAAAGCATGCCCGTATTGTCCGTATGACCTATGATGCCAAGACCGAAACACTTCGTGATGAAACGGGTATCCTCGATAATTTGCCGGCTAGCGTTGACCATAACTCCGGTCGTCTGCGTTTTGGACCGGATGGTAAGCTTTACTACACCATTGGTGACCAAGGGAATAATCAGGGCACTCGTGTAGCCAAGGAAATCCAGGCACAGATGTTACCAACGGCAGAGCAGGTAGCCGCTAATGATTATAGCCTCTATCCGGGCAAAATCTTGCGTCTCAATGTAGATGGGTCCATTCCTTCAGATAACCCTGTATTAAATGGTGTCCAAAGTCATGTATATGCCTATGGATTCCGCAATACCCAGGGTCTGGCCTTTGTTGGTGATAAACTCTTTGCCACAGAACATGGTCCGTCTACGGATGATGAACTGAATCTCATTGAAAAAGGTGGTAACTATGGCTGGCCGTATGTGGCCGGTTATAGAGATAATGAATCCTATGTTTACGCCAACTATTCCCAGGCTTCCAAAGAATTGCAGGCAAAATTTGATTCAAACAATATTCCGGCAGGCGTTCCGATTCAGTTGGAAACAGACTTTAATGCTCCGAACCTTAAAGATCCGCTCAAATCCTTTAATGTTGTTCGCAATGGCTATGATTTTGCCGATGAAACCTATGCACCACTTTACTATGTAGGGTGGCCAACTATTGCTCCTTCCAGTGTTGCCTACTATCCGGCAGACGGGAAGATTACAGAGTGGCAGAATTCCTTGCTCATTACGACTCTTAAGAATGGTGCCATTTATCGTGTGAAACTTGATGGTAAAAGTGAACAGGTTCAGGGCGATGTAGAAAAATTGTTCAAGACTAATAACCGTTACCGCAATGTGCTCGTAAGCCCAGATACTATAAAAATCTACGTTGCTACGGATAATGGCGGTAATGCGCTTGGTAAAGATGGCAAGCCAATTACCGAAATGGAAAATAAGGGCGCCATCATCGTGATTGAATATACGGGAGATAAGACGGACAAATAAAGAGACTGATTCTTTGTATTACACAGTAAAAAGTAGTATGTGCAATTTTTGCACATACTACTTTTTTTTATATACTAGCTTTTTCAGTTTTCATAAAAGTTTAAGGGAATTACTTTTCTAGTCCCAGCCCAACTTACGACGTTTTTCTTCTATGCCGGCAATAATCTGTTTTGCCAAGGCTTTTGGTTCTGTATTAACAGTCATAACAGAGCCGAGCATGTCTTTCGTGTCGTGTTTTAAGAAGTTTTCCACATTAGTAGAACCTTGTACCGGTGGTTCTACGCAGTGGTAGGAGTCGATACCGAACATGCGGAACGCAAGGGAGGCGTCGAGACCTTTTTCGTTGGACCATTCAGGACTGGTGAAGGCGTACGGCATATCTTTAATGTCTTTGCCCGCTGCCTGAGCGACGCCGGCTAAAACAGTAGATACACGCGTGTTGTCTACGCATTCGCCTACATGCCATACCGGTGGCAATTTACCGCCCAAGAATTCCTGTAAGGATTTACCGGCTTTGGAAGCGCCGTCTTTACTGCAATAACCCAATTTTAAGAGTGGGAAGGATGCACAGCCATTTGTGAAAAGTAAAATGTTGTTTTTAATCAACTCATCGGCAATGTCCACGATAGCGCGTTCATAGATAACGCGAGGGTTGTTACAGCCAACGATGTTAACCATACCTTTGATTTGACCACTCTTCAAAGCGTCTACAAAAGCACCGAAGCCATTGAATTCTTCAGCAATGTTTTCAGCATTGAAACCTACATCGGCGGTTACTTCGTATGGTGGAATGAAAACAGGCATATCGCGACGATTAGCGAAGCTTTCGATAGCACGGGTTACGATTTTGCGCGCTAATTTTTCAGTATCTTCAATGTTGGAATGATGATGATCGTACGCATAATGTTCGGCGCCAGGGAGACGAGCTGCATCGTTAGTAGTAACGACCGTTGTTTTGAAACAACGAGCCACATCCATAATGGCAGGGAATACGTCCTGTACATCGGCTACCCATAAATCAAGGGCACCGGTACCTAAAACGAGTTCGGCACCAACAGCGTTTGACAATGGAATAACGCCTTCGTAGCGGTACATAGCGGACAAGCAGGAACAGCATACGCCGTAGAACTGAATCCCTTCGGCACCATGGGCTTTGGCCATGTCGATGAATTCCTGGGTGCGACCGACACGAACGATTTCGCTCACTAAGGTTGGCAAATGACCGTGAACGGCAATATTAACATAGCCTTTTTTCAAAGCACCGACATTTACTTTTGAAGTAGCGCGATGACCGATACCGAAGAGAACGTCAGTAGCAATATCGGCAGCTACTACGCCGGTGTAGCAGAAAGCGAGACCGCAACGCAAGAATTGTTTCATAATGCTTTCCCAATCGCCGTCGGTACCGCAGCCGGTACGGTGGTAAGCATCGAATACTTCGTTATAAGCACTGATTGGAATAATGTCCAAATCCTGCCAAACTTTTTGGCGTTCAGCCGGCGCCAAAGCTTTGATGGCTTCATAGTCATCCGGCGTTGGACGAGATAAGTCGGCCAAGAGAACATCCGCCAATTTGCCGGCTAAGGCTTTAACATCATCCGTGTCGTCAGGGATACCGAAGGCTTTGCAAACTTGGTGTAATTTTTCAACACCAATAATCGGTAAATTTAAACGGCCTTCAGCAACAAATTTCAAGGATAAAATAACTTCACGAGCGTGCGCACCGTGTTGAGCTACGCCGGCAGCGGCACTGCGCAATAAGTTACGGGATACGATGAGGTCTGCATCGGCACCGCAGACCCCGCGAGGTGCTTGTGGTGTAATCTTACATGGGCCCATGTTACAGATTTTACAGCAGACACCGGCTAAACCGAAGGTACATTGTGGTTTTTGTTTGTCAAAACGATCGAAAGTAGTATCGCAACCGATTTGTTCCATGCGAAGAATCATTTCGCGTACAGCTGGATCCGGCGTTTTGTCCAAAACATCTTGTTTGGAGGCAAAGGTTTTGCGATATTCCGCAACGGCTTTCATATAGTCGTTAACATCACCATGTACATGGGGATGACTGTGGTCATGCGGATGTACATGGTCGGCGAGACAACCATGTTGATGGTCGTGGTCGTGTGCGTGATCATGAGCGTGTTCATGAGCGTGTTCATGAGTATGAGGATGATGGTGGTCATGGTCATGATCGTGAAGATGCTCATGATTGTGGTGGTGATCATGGTTATGATCGTGAACGTGCTTTTCTTGTTGATTGTCGTGTTCAGACATAAGGATTCACTTCCTTTAAGTGTAAAAAGAATAGTACTTACTACCGACTTGTTGCTACTTTAAGTATAGAACTACTTCAGCGTTTTATCAAGAAAAAATTTACTTGAAATAAACAAATGTTTTTATATGATGTATGTTTTGTAGGAGTTAAAAATGATAGCTAAAGAATGATTTCAGTACTGTATACCGGGCATTATGAATATGCTATACTGTAATTAACTTATCAAGTGGTGCGTTTCATTGATTGAAAGGGTGAGGTATATGAAGCGGCTATGGCAGGGATTATTTATTTGTTGTTTGGGGATTCTTTTTATGTTTGCGAGCTTCGGTTTTGCAAACGCGACGGATGTTTGGGTGGCACATTGGAATGATGATAATACCGATATCTATGTGATGAACGATACATTAACCTATGGCTCCGATTCGAATGGGAAGGGCTTTTCAATAACTACAAAATTTGTGAAAAACGGACAATTGCAAAGAGTGGTAACATGGCATTTTGGCAAATTTAGAAATGACATGTGGCGCTATCGCACTAATACCATGTCAGGGGGACATGATACGGTGGTTATTCCACAGAACGAAGTGTTTGAATATGGTATGAATCAAATCGGTTGGTCGTATTATATTAAAGATAGATTCTATTATTATTAAAAGTCTGTAAGACTAAGAGGATACTAATTATGATGATAAGTCCGGAAGAGTTTGTATTACAGCATAAGAATGACACGCTTGAAGAATTAATAATGGTCCGTAGGCATTTAGAAGAAGACCTTGTGGAATTAGAAAAGAAGTTGTTTTATATTGGTGTCGATGAGAATGATCCGAGTATATTTGCCTTGGATGAATTTGAGGTAAATCCGGGACCTGAAGTGGAATATCAATGTAATCTTATGTATCTGGCTGAATTGTGCAATTTTTTGCGTGAAAAATATAATCGCGAAGAAATATGGGGACATTTGAACGACGATGATGACGATATTGATGACTTAGAAGATGATATTGAAAAGTAATTGCATAGGGGGAGTTTATGAAAGAATGTTTTACTCTAGCCGGTAAAGTTATTACCTTATACAAAGCAAAACAGACCGATCAACCATTAGTTGTACTGAATATGTTTGAAGACGATAGTTCCGGTGTAGTAGCTGAGCTTCAGAAACTGAGCAATTTTGATATAAACCTTCTTGTTATCAGCAAACTTAATTGGAACTCCGATTTGTCACCGTGGGAAATTGCACCCATTTCAAAACAAGAGCCGCCATTTACCGGCGATGCTTCTGTGTATCTCGATTGGCTCCTAAATGAGGTACTACCAAAGGGGCTTGGATTAATAGCAGGTACACCGACAAAAACATATATTGCCGGCTATTCCATGGCGGGACTCTTTGCGTTATATGCTCTTTATAACTGTGATATATTTGACCGGGCTGCCTGTATGTCGAGTTCGTTCTGGTTCCCGGACTTTAAGAAATATGTTGAGTCGCATCAAATGAAGCGTGAACCAGATAAATTATACTTCTCTTTAGGTGATAAGGAAGCTAAAACGAAACATCAGATACTTAAAACTGTTCAGGAGAATACGGAGGCAATCGTTAATCATTTAAGAGAACAGAATATAGATGTAACCTTTGAAATGAATGAAGGGAACCATTTTAAAGATATTGAATGGCGGATAGCTAAGGGGATTGCGGAGATTTGTAGATAAGCCGATACTTTGAAAAGTAGATGCTATAAAAATGATGCGGAATATTGTTGCATAAAGTTTATGAAGGCGGATTGGGTAATGTTTAATAAAAGTAAATTGAAAGCAGTGCTTGATGAATATAAAAAGCAGTTTGTAGAAATTCTATGGCCGAAAGAAAAAGCAAAATGGGAGGCGGTAAAACAATTCCAGGATAATTGGAATCTAGCGTCAGCTGATTTTGCAGCTATGCTTTCGAATGCTTTAGCGAAGGTGGATAAGCTTGTTAAATCGGGAAGTTATTTCCCTATTGGTATGATTACAGAATTAGCGGAGAAGGCTCCTGAAGAAGTTAAGGCTATGTTCGAAGCGCTTTTTGACGAGTCTGAGGATATTTATAAACGCATTGAACGGTTTAAAGAACAATCAGAATATGTCCGTAAAACATATCATAGTAAAGCCGTTCAACATTATCAGAACGAAAGCATTATCATCACGTATTTGTGGCTACAATATCCGGACAAATATTATATTTATAAATTCCGAGAAGTAAAAGCATTCGCTACTGAGCTTGAAAGCAATTACACATTTAAACAAGGTAGCTATGAAGATAATATTCGTAACTTTTTATCTTTTTATAATGAAGTCTGTGCTGAGTTGAAGAAGGATGAAGAGTTAAAGAAATTGATGGCTTCGCAGCTTACAGACGAATGTTATTCGGATCCGAATTTAAGGACACTCCCCATTGATGTGGGGCACTTTGTTGCTAAGTACTATGATAATGGACTGGGAACGGATGAATGGTGGCCAAAAGATTACACCCCGGGCTTATCTGTAGATGATTGGGAAGAAGTGCTTAATGACTCAAAGGTTTTTAACCAATCTAGCCTTGAAATCATGAGGCGTATTCTTGATTTTGGTGGTGAGGCAAGTTGTACTCAGCTGGCGAATAAATATGGTGGAACTAAAAATTTTTATAATTCTGGTTCGTCGTCATTAGCAAAACGAATAGTTAAAAAGACTGGGTGCCAGGTCATGCCACGCGATGAAGGTGGTAGTAGATGGTGGTCGGTTCTTTATCTTGGTAAGAATGCCAAAAAAGGCGAAGACGGTTCTTTTATTTGGAGATTGAGAGATGAATTGGCTGAAGCTTTAAAGCGCGTTGATTTATCTGAAGTAGACTTATATGCCAAGCCAGAGCCCGCTGGTGAGTCTTCTGAACAAAATTACTGGTTTTTGATTGGTAACCCTAAAATATGGAGTATGTCTGGTTGGGCTGTTAATGCTGTTCAGGATTATACTCTTTATACTGAAGAGGGTAAAAAACGCAGAGTATTTCAAAACTTCTTAGATGCCAAGGTCGGAGATATAGTAATAGGTTACGAATCCACTCCGGTAAAACAAATTGTTGCTATTTTCCGTGTTAGCGCAGAGCATGATGGAAAGAAACTTTCATTTCAAAAGATAGAGGGGCTTTCTTCGCCTATAGATTATTCCATTTTATCGAATAGCCCGGAACTTGAGGATATGGAAGGTCTTCCACAGCTGCAAGGTAGTCTTTTTAAACTTACTAGAGAAGAATATGAATTTATTATCGACTTAATTCGTAATGAAAATCCTATTTCGTTAAGTAATACCAAGAAGGCTTACACGAAGGCTGACTTTTTGAACGAAGTCTACATGACAGAAACTGACTATGATAGATTAGCTGCCGTCTTGAAGAATAAAAAGAACATTATCCTGCAAGGAGCTCCCGGTGTGGGGAAAACCTTTGCTGCAAAAAGATTGGCCTATTCGATAATGGGTGAAAAAGATGATAATCGTATCGAATTTGTACAGTTTCATCAGAATTATTCTTACGAAGATTTTATGATGGGATACAAACCGGCGGAAAACGGGTTCGAGTTAAAATACGGGATTTTTTATAGATTTTGTCAAAAGGCGCTTAGCTGTCCGGACAAGGATTATTTCTTTATTATTGATGAAATTAATCGTGGTAATTTGAGTAAGATCTTTGGCGAACTCTTAATGCTGATTGAGGCTGACTACCGTGATAAAAAAATAACGCTTGCCTATAATGAAGTGCCTTTTTCAGTGCCTAATAATTTATATATTATCGGCATGATGAATACGGCTGACAGAAGTCTAGCCATGATAGATTATGCACTGCGCCGTCGGTTCAGCTTTTTTGACATGGAGCCGGGCTTTGACTCACAAGGTTTTGTTGATTACCGTAAGGATTTAAATAATGATACCTTCAATAGGTTGATAGATTGTATTAAAGACCTAAATCAGGTAATTGCTCAGGATAAGTCCCTAGGCAAAGGTTTTTGTATCGGTCACAGCTATTTCTGTAATTGGACGGATGCAAATTGCACGGATGAATGGATGAAAAATGTAGTCGATTTTGATATTTTGCCGATGCTCAGCGAGTACTGGTTTGATGAAAACTCCACATTGCAGACATGGGAAGCTAATTTGCATGGTGTATTTAAATGACAAAAAATAAAAGTATATTAATCAAAAATATATACTATATGCTGTCCTACGCGTTTCAACCCCTGAATCAGGAAAATTATAAGGATATAGCAGTTGAATCATTTGATGAGATTTATGATCTTTTGGCAGCTATTCTAGCCAAAGGAATTGGGATTCAGCTGAAACAGGGGTTGTATCGAGAGTATATAAATCGACAAGACGATATGACGGTAATGCGGGGTAAAATTCACATGCCCGGGACGATTAAAAACCAGATTGCTCATAAGCGGCTATTGTCCTGTGATTTTGACGAACTATCTGAAAATACGCTTTTTAACCAAATCATTAAAACGACTGTCATCCTACTGCTAAAACATGCCAAGGTAAAGGCTGAGTATAAAGATGATCTTAAAAAGAAAATGCTATTTTTTGCTAATGTTGATACGATAGACCTTACTTTGGTGAAGTGGTCTACTATTAGATTTCATCGGAATAATCAGACCTACAGGATGTTAATCAGCATTTGTCAGCTTATTATTGAGGGAATGCTCATTACAACCGAGGCAGGCGCACATAAATTAGTCTCTTTCGTCATTGATGAGAGGTGGATGTGCCGGCTGTATGAGAAATTTATTTTGGAGTACTATAGTAAACACTATCCTATGTTGTCGGTAAGTGCTTCGCAGATTCCGTGGAATGTAGACGACGATATTCGCACAATGCTACCGGTTATGCAAAGCGATATCCATTTGCAAAAGGGCAATACAGTTTTAATTATTGATGCTAAATACTATACTCGTACTATGCAACAGCAATATGATAAACGTACGTTGCATTCTCAGCATATGTATCAGATTTTTGCTTATGTTAAAAATCGTGATTATGCGTTCGGTGAGGAAGAACATAGAGTTTCAGGGATGCTACTATATGCAAAGACGGACGAAGAAATTCAGCCGGATAATGTGTATCAGATGCATGGGAATCAGATTAGTGTGAAGACGCTGGATTTGAATGTGCCGTTTGAGGAGATTAGAAGGCAGCTGGATGAAATTGTTAAGGGACATTTTGGGGATATGAAGTAGAATTATAATTGCTCCACCATTTTCGCGAAAATGGTGGAGCAATTATTTTATCACCACCATAATTAGGAAAATGGTGGAGCTATAATACTTTGATTATTAGCTATGTAAGTGGCATTATGAATGTGTTGTGAATAAAATGAGGCTATAGTAAAATAAAAAATAAGGAATGAAGTACGCTTTGCTCAAGCAGCTCATAAAGCACTTGGAAAATAAAATGTTAGCTATCAAAGCAGTAGGAATTGTGCGGGAGAATATATTATGGACAAAGCAAACGCAATATTGACTACAGAGTCAATATTGGAAGAAGAGAACATCGAATCCCTTGATTTAGATGCGCTAGAGGAAAAACTTGACAGTCAATTGGATGAAGAGTTGTCCGAATTACAGTTTCTGGAAGATGAGAAAGAAAAAATAGGAAATCCTGAAAATCTTGGAGTTGCCATTGGAAAAGTTGGTATGGGAGCAATTTTTAAATCAAATTGCAATTACTGGCGGTGAAGAGTTTATTAAAGGTAATCGCGGTATGACTCTTGATTTAAGCGATGATGCTCATATTCAGACAACTGAAAAATTTGCAAATGGTCGCTTGGTGAGAAATCTTTATGATGATTTGGTTATGAATCATGCAAGGAGAGTTATTTGTATAGAAAATCCGAGGAAAGAAGATTTATCTATCATTAAGGCAGAGGACTTCACTGTTACATTTGGGAGCGAATAATAAGTTTATATATTAGGAGTATTAATTATGGAAAATAACATAATGGTTACATTGAATTTAGAAGATGGAACTCCGGATGGTATTATAGAGGCATCTCTTGAAGATTGGAATGGCAGGGCTTTCAAAATACCCAGAAGTGCGGTTAAGGAATATAACGCGTTGGAGTTAGAGTGTGCCGGAATTTATTTTTTATTTGGAAATGGTGAGAGGAATCCATGGACTGTTTATATTGGGCAGTCAGATAATGTTTTAAAAAGAGTAAAACAACATTTAAATGAAAAGAAAAAATGGGACTGGCATACAGCGATTATTGTTAAAAGACCAGGATTGAATTCGACTCTAACGGAATACCTTGAGCACCATGCCGTTCAAATAGCAAAATCAAATGGATTTTATAAAGTAGAAACAAAAAGCACTAGAAACAAGGTGATTGACCCACGTCTTACTGGAAGTATGAATACCTTTCTGGAGAATATGAGAATTTTAATTAATATTCTTGGTTACAAAGTGCTTAACTCAGCGATCTCAGAATGTGAAATAACCAATCAAGAGAGTAAGAAGTTCTATTTGAATATTAAAGATTCCTCGGCAACCGGTGTATTTGTAAATGGTAAATTTTTATTATTAAGAGGGTCTTCTTATAATGTAGATGCGCGAAGAGGTGTGCTGCCTAAGAAAATTAAAGAGTTACGGAAAAATTACGGGAAGTCTAAAGTGAAAGATGGAAAAACTATCGTGGATATTTCTTTTGATTCACCTAGGGATGCAGGGAGTTTTGTAATGGGTTACCCTATAAATAGCAAACTGCAGTGGAAAAACGAAGACGGTAAAACATTAAAAGAGCTTGAAAGTGGAAATCCACATGGATATAAGATGTTTGTTAAATAATCTATTAATAGCTCTAGATTTATTCTTACATCTCTATGCAACGTAGGTAGCCTTTCACCCTATTTTATTTTAAGATAGCCATAGCAAAAGAAAGAGGTGTAATGGCTATGAATTATATATCAGGCACAATGTTAAAAGAACTGCGTGAACGCAAGAAGCTCACGCAAAAAGAATTGGCTGAAAAACTACTCATCAGCGACAAGACGATTTCTAAATGGGAGACCGGCAAGGGATTACCGGATATTACCTTGGTTACGCCATTGGCGGAGGCTCTCGGTATTTCTGTGGCTGAATTATTTGCCGGCGAATATGCTATCAATGATAATCGTTCGGCGAATGTGAAAAAGCTTAAATTCTATGTTTGTCCTATCTGTGGCAATATCATTACAAGCTTTGGTGAAGGTGACTTTAATTGCTGCGGTGTTAAACTACCGGTTCTTACTGTAGAAGAAGATTCACCGGAAGAATCTCCGGAACATATCATTAACGTTGAGAAGATTGAGCATGACTTTTTCGTGCATATGGAGCATCCTATGACGAAACAGCACTATATTTCCTTTATGGCGTATGTGACATCAGATAGGTATACATTAGTGAAACTCTATCCGGAACAAAATGCAGAGTGCCGTTTTATGAGTCGTGGGCATGGTATTATTTATGCCTATTGTAACCGCCATGGGCTATTTAAAGTGAATGTATAAAAGAATCTGAAGAGTTTGTATTAAAAGCATGCAGTAATTGAACATAAATTGACAAAACTAAAGGCCTACAAAGTTAGATGTTTCTGACTTTGTAGGCCTAATTGTTTATATAGATTTTATAGTATAGCAATACTAGTCAATTTGATGATGTAAAGCAACTATTTTTGTTCTTCCGCTCGTCCCGCTCCTTTAAGCAATGCCTCTTTCAACTTCCCTTCAATCTGCAGTAACTCCTGTTCCGCAGCTTGTCGTTTTTGGCGACCTTCACTTTGAATGCGGATAGTATCTTCGATGGTGGCGATTAGACTTTCGTTAACCTGTTTAATCGTTTCAATATCCACGATGGCTCGTTCATTTTCAACGGCCGTTTCGTGTGAATTCTGTTTGAGAAGTTCGGCGTTACGCTTCAAGAGCTCGTTCGTTGTATTAGAAACGGCCTGTTGCATTTTCAAGGCTTCTTGCTGGCGGTCGAGGCCGAGAGCGAGGACCATCTGGTTTTTCCACAATGGAATCGTGTTATAGATAGCACTTTGAATGCGGTCTACGAGAATTTTATCGTTGTTCTGAATGATGCGGATTTGCGGCGCCGTTTGAATGGCAATCGTTTTGCTGAGCTTTAAGTCATGGACTTTCTTTTCAAAACGAATCACCGCATCTTTGAAGTCCTGTACGACTTGGTGCGCCATCGGATTATCGGAAGCTGCAGCTTGTGCTTCCAAGTTCGGAATTGTTTTATCATTCAATTCTTGAATCTTTTCTTCGCCCGCTTGGATATAGAGTTGAAGCTGTTTGAAATACTCAAAGTTCTTGTCATATAAGCCGTCAAACATAGCCACATCCTTCATGAGGAGCATCTTTTGCTTGTCGAGACCGGCCTGAATCTTATCGATTTGAACCGCCAACGTAGTGTACGACTCTTTGAGGTTCGCCGCTTTTTTGAAAAGGGAACCGACTACCGGCAGATTGGCTAATACGCCTTTACTCCCATCTTGTTCAGCTTCAAACTCATGGACTTGTGTTACCAAGTCCGTAAGTAATTTGCCGGCCGTCGCGTGGTCTGTGCTTTTCACGGTCGATAGAATGCTGTCTGAAAAAGAGGCAATATTATCCTGGGCAGCCATTCCGTATTGGGTAATTGCGTTGGAGGCGACAAGGTCAATGGAATTTTTAATCTCATCCACTTGCTTGCGTTCTTCCGGTGTGAGTTTTTCGATTTGCTGCGTCACACGCACCAGCTCCATCGATTCATTATTAGGGGATGTGTCTGTCGAATCTTCCATTTGTTTCTTTTCTAAAAGGTCATTCAAATTGATTTCTGCCATAATCGCACCCTACTTTCATTTTTTGTTCAAAAATTTATCACTAAGTTCAATAAGGGAATCAATGAGCGGATTTCTCTTTTGGGGCGTCGTTGGACGTTCCGGTGTTTCCGGATTCAGTCCGTCGGCCGACATATTTTCACGCATAATTTTCATTTCCGCATCGAGATCTATAAGTTGCGCATTAAGAACTTTGGTAAACTGATCCGCGTAGGCTTCATCGTAGTGATGAAAGAGCTGTTTAATTTCTCGCTTCGACTGTACCACTTCCGGCTCATTAAGCCCCGTGCGCTCCAATTCTTTATATTTTTGCACCAGTAAAATGGCACGATCTTGATAGTAATCGATGAAACGACGGGCAAGGCCGATGCGTTCCGGATGTTCTTGTAAATAGGTCAGAAAGTTTTTGGCAATACCCTGTGTCTTTTGTAACTGCTTGCGGAACGATTTATCGTTTAACGTTTTGATTTCTCGCTCCATTTTATTGTAGTCCGTAATGGCTTTGTCAAAAAGCTCCGTGTTGAAGCGGTCCAGCTCTTTGTTGCCGCTGTTGAATTTTAGCTTAGGGTTAAAACTCTTTTTCCAGCGAATGGCGCGGTAAAGGGCCAAAAATCCAAGGACAACAAGGCTTGTTGTTTCAAAACCGGAAAAATAAGATTCCGTTGAAAGGGTGAAGCAAAAAACTGCTATAAATAACCAAAAATATCGCATGTATGGTCCTCCTTAATATGAAGAATCGCTTGTATTAATTTTATCATATTTTCATAAGATCTGCCGATATCCATTTAGAATTTACAGGTGATACATAGACCAATCGGGATGAGAAGTAAAAGGGGTTGGTGGAATCTCAGTTGGTAAATTTTTGCTTTGTTTGCATGAAGAGGTCGTCAAAAAAATGCGGAATCCGCAATAAAATTTCGCGCTTTCTTGAAGCAAGCCCTTTTTTATTGTTAAAAAGTAGTTAATGGATCGGTTAGCGTTTAATTTTTAGTAGATTAGTATAAAAATTAAATACAACCAATATAAAAATGGTTGTTAAAAACCATTTGACTTTAGAAAACTTTGGTTGTACAATGAAATTGGGAAGATGGCTTGGAGCGTATAAGTAGACGAATAGCTCCTCAGAGGCCAAAGCGTAATAGCTGGACTCGTCGATGATCGGCAAGCCTAAAACAATGTATCCGATAAGAATGTTAGCTCATCCGGCAAGAGTGTTAGTTTATCTAGTAAGAGTGTTAGTTTATCCGGTAAAGGAGGTTTAAAAAAATCATCTAGTTAGAGCACTTAAATTTTTTTGCCATCCCCTAAAATGGTTACACAAAACCAAAATAAGAAAAGGCAGAGGTGTTAGTTAGTAGATTATCTAGTCCGCAAAACTATCTAGTCCGCAAAACTATCTAGTAGAAAATATCTAGTAAACACTATCTAGTAGAACTATCTAGTAACCCCATAAAATCATCTAGTTCGGTTACTAGATAAAAACGGACGAATTTGTATTCACGTAAGGAGGAGTTAGTTATGATTGGTTATCCAATTGGTTTGTTACAAGAATTGAGTGAAGATGTTATCGAAAAGTATATCGCTAAAGTGGCGAGTGTTTTTGAAAACTACTATTATGATTCACTGGATGATGTGCCGCTTATCCCGTTCAAAGACAGTATTTTGTTTGCAACGTTAATGTTAACAATGAAACAAAAGGGACTTAGTGAAATCGGTGCAGAGGATTACATTGTTACTAAGCTTCAAGAACCTTCGATGTTAAAGGATTATATTGATCTTAGACAATATTATCCGGATGTTCTACCGCCTTTAGTGCATTGTAAGTCTGAAGAATTGTTCACATATATCGTCCTCGCCGAGCCTATTATCCTATCGAAGTCTGAATATAACGTAGGCGTTAGCATTAATCGATTATTGGTAGAGCTGTTGCGTGGTCAAGATAAGGTATATGACTGGGGATTTGCTCAAGGTCAATTCCTGATTCAGTCCCTCCTGCAAAGTCGGCCAAGACCACAGGTGGCTGGCATTGAAGTGAAAAAAAGCAATTATTTTGTTACTAAAATTCGGATGTACCTTGTGGGCGTACAGGCAAACCTGCAAGAGGCAAATTTGTTTTTTGAAAAAGACGCCAATAGTGAAGGGGCAGCCGCCGTTATTTGCCCACCGCGTAAAAACCCGCTAACGGAGATTCAATATCAGGGCTACTATTTAAAAAGCTCACTGGCTGAGTTATTCTACACCAGTTCAGACAAAGCTATGCATACCGGGGAATGGCCATATATTCTAAAAGCGTTGGATTCATTGCAGCCGGGTGGCAAACTCCTTGCACTTACATCACTTGAGGCCGTTTCAAATAAACTTTCCAGGGCGATTCGCTGTAAACTACTCGAAGAAGGTTTAGTTGAGAGTGTTATATTGTTATCAAATCGGCTGATTCCGGGGGATAAGAAAGCCGCCATCCTCTGGATTTTTTCAAAAAATGCTAATCGTTATGTGCGTATGATTAATGCCGGTGAAATCAGGACCAAGAAAGGACAGTCATTTTATCTGTCGGACGAGAATATCAAGCAAATTGCAGATCTTTATCGTTATGGTGAAAAATATACAGTAAATGTGACTGATGATGAATTTGGCATTGAAAATATCGTGAGGGACGTAGCTGTTGAAGACATCTTGGCTGAACCGGTTTACCATAGACGACATTACCATTATGAAGATGAAGATTTTTACCCGATAGTTATTTCTTCAGAGGAAGTAAGGCAATGCAATCTGTCGCCGGATCGATATACCAATAGAAGTGCTACCGCAACGACTGATACGGAGGAGCTGTTTCAGGGACCATCCTATTTCCTCGGTGATGTGTGTAAGATTCGACGTGGCGCCGATGAAAAAGTCGATGAGTCGGATACGGCGGATACCGGTGATTTGGCAAAATACATTACACCGAAGCATCTAAATAACCGCACGATTGATGTTTTGAAAATGCCTTCGCTTACGACAGTCACAGTAGCGGGGAATCGGAAACCGCTAAAGATAAACACAATTATTATGAGTAAATCGGCACCGTTTAAATTCGGCTTTATTGATGATTTGAAGGGGCGCAATGTCTATTGCAGCGGTAATACCTATAAGCTGACCGTTGATGAAAATGAAATAAATCCCGTCTATTTGTTCATGTATCTGACTTCGGATGCGGCAAAAGAACAATTGATTCGAATTAGTGAAACTATGAATCCGTTATCGCGAACGAAGACAATCAGTATTACCGATTTAGGGGAGCTTCAAATTCCAATCGTACCTCGTGACGAACAAGAGGTGCTGGCTAAGGAATTTTTGAAAATGGTAGCTGAAGAAGAAAAAATTCAAAGGCAATTAGATACGATTTTAGAAGGCAAAAAGACACTCATTCAGAACGCCATGGCTAAAGCAGAACAAGAGAATAAATAGTACTTTGTATAGTGAGGAGGATGTGTATGTTTACGAAAAAAAGCATTTTTTACGACCCAATCGAAGACGGTAACGCCGAAATTTTACGTATCAATGCGGATGGCAGCTATAACGTCATATCGGTTAATGTATTTTACAGCATCGGTGGCGTTGCGCCGGGGTATTTGGAATTTAGAGAACGGGCGGAAGGCATGGTATTTGAAGACGTAACCATTGGTGAACGAACTTATGGCATGTGGATGCCCATAGGCAAAACGGCCCATAATGAAAAGGCTTCAAAACTGCTCGGTAAACCGGTGCAAGGCAATGTGTATATCATTCGCACCGACAGCTATAGAGAATTTTTGGAAGACGAGGATATTGAGTACATTAAAAAGACGGTAGGCTAAGCGGGGTAGGCAGATAACAGTTAGTGAAGCGGGGAGGAATACTAATGTTTCGCAAAGATTTTATCGAAGGCAGTCGAGGCCTTCATTATGAAGATGAAGAGGAGTATATGAAAATGTATAAAGTTATGTTGCCGTATAAAAAAGACGGGCGTGTGGTGGCATCCATTCGTGGGGAAATGAGGGGGAGCATGACCTTGTGTGATGAAAAAGGCAAGGTGTTGGCCCGTTATAGCTTGGTTAATAATTCTACGAAGATTGTGAATGGTAAAACCCTTGGTAGGGGCAATTGGTTGGCACAACTTTTAGTGGAATATGTAGAGAGTTTGTCCAATTAGCAGAGGGAGCCTTGAGTGTGATAAGGAGCGTGTTTTTATGAAAAAATATAAAGAACTGGTAATCGGTCGTGATGGTGTTTCGGAGTTTGTAGAAGTAGAGGCGGGTTCCTATGGGCAAGACGAAATAGCCGGTGCCGCACGGCATAGACACTTCTGTAGTATACGGAAAATTAAAGTTAAAAATTTAGGCAAAAATTTTTATATCGTTGTAAATGGCAACAACACGATTGATCCGTTTAATAAAGATCGGAGGAAAGGCTTTACCAAAGCCGATGATGCCGAACTTTTTAATGAAAATGCGTCTAAGCTTGCGGAACGAAATATATTCGGAAACGCCTATGTCGTGAAATTCGATAATGGTACTTACCGTGCCCTCTATGATGAGGATATTAGGGAATTGAAAAAAGTATATCCATTTCCGATTAAAGGGGATCATGAGGAGTCAAAATAGCACCAAGCGAGCCATATAAAATTAGCAATAAAAAGTAGGTAAAATACCCGAAAAAATAGCTCATAAAAGAGGAAACGCATTACATTTAGTCGAATAGTATAAGGTAATGCGTTTTTTTATAAAACTTATTAGGCTATAGGAGATTGTTGCTATTTAGGGGATAGAGGACTGCTGCTATGAAACAGGATAAAGTGTTAAAAATCGGGTATGACGGCCATTCTGAATTTATTACTATTGAGACCGATAACCATGGTTGGGGCAAGATACTGGATATTTGCAAGCACGAAAGTTTTCACAAAGTCGATATATTTGGGGCCTATCGTCTGGCGGGCTATGTATTTGTGGTGGATGCTAAAAACTCCATCAAGAGGATGGAGGCTGAACTGATAAATCCCTTCTTTTGCCCGCTCGATGATAACTATTATAACGGTAACGCCAGCATGTTAATCGGCACGAACATCTACGGTAATGCCTACGTGGTGAAAGCCTATGGGATGAAATATGGGGCGTTTAGTAAAAAAGACATGGGCGATCTCGCACGGAAATATCCGTTTACCATTGATAATTTTGGGGAAATGGGGATTACGACGAAGGGGCGTTGAAACCGGGAACCGTGGAGACGTGAAAACGAGGTAGTTCTGTTGATTGATTTAAGGTGAAACAATATATGCTGATTTGAAAATGCGGTTTGCGCGGATATGTGAATTCAAACCGCATTAATGTTATAAAAGTTCATTTTTATCAAGCTAAAACTCCTTGATTAAGGTATAATTAAATATAAGATTAAAAGTTACTATAATGATGGTTATTAAATAGGTTAATGGTATCTTATTGAGGTGAGTTTATGGCTATACCTAAATACTTTGAATTTTTTCCTTCCGTAATTAAATATTTAGGCGATGGGACATTGCGGACATCAAAAGAAATACGCGAATATTGTATTTCTGCCTTTAAGTTGACAAAAGATGATTGCCTTGAACAGTTAGAAAGTGGTCAACTAGTTGTTAATACACGCATAAGCTGGGCTTGTACTTATTTAAAGAAAGCAGGACTGATTAATAGACCTCAAAGAGGTTCTTATTTGTTAACTAAATTAGGTAAAGCGGCTTTAAAAGATGGTGCAGATAATATTACATTAGACTATTTAAAACAGTTTGAAGCTTTTCGCGATTTTGTGCACGTTGAGCCAGGAACACAAAGTGCTGGTAATAACCCTGTTGATCCTAGATCTGATGATAAAAGTCCGGAAGAGCTAATTGAATATGCAATGAATCAACTAAATTCATCATTAGCGGATGCATTATTGGTTGAAGTAATGAAAATGACACCATATGAATTTGAGAAGCTTGTTGTTAAGTTGTTGATTAAAATGGGGTATGGGTCAGCTGAGTTATCTTTAAATTCTGTTACAAAGCTATCTGGTGATGAAGGTGTAGATGGTATGGTTGCTGCGGATCGATTAGGATTTGATGTAATTTATACGCAAGCAAAACAATGGAAACCGGATTCGGTAGTAGGACGCCCGGAAATTCAGAAGTTTTTAGGGGCATTAGCCGGCCAAGGTGTGGCTAAAGGAATATTTATTACAACGGCTAAGTTTTCATCAGAAGCTAGAGAATATGTGGCGAAACAATTGCTACAAAAGATAGTTCTCATTGATGGCAAACGACTTATGGAATTGATGATAGAATATAACCTTGGAGTTTCTATTGAAAATCTTTACACCGTGAAGAAGCTTGATACAGACTTCTTTAATGAGGATTAATTAGGCTTGTAAAGGAGAAAAATTGTGGCAGACAAAAATACAGCTAATGTTGGATTTGAAAAACAAATATGGGATGCAGCCTGTGTGTTAAGAGGTAATATGGATGCCTCAGAATATAAAGGTGTAGTATTAGGTTTAATCTTTTTAAAATATATTTCAGATAGATTTGAAGATAAATATAAGGCATTAGTGGCTGAAGGAGATGGTTTTGAAGAGGATATTGACGAATATCTTTCGGAAGGCATTTTCTTTGTCCCTAGTGGTGCACGCTGGAGTGATATTGCATCAAAGGCTCATACACCTGAAATTGGTGTAGTTATTGATAATGCAATGCGTTCTATTGAGAAAGAAAATAAACGACTTAAAGACATTTTACCTAAAAACTTTGCTCGTCCAGAATTAGATAAAGGTAGACTTGGCAATGTTGTTGATCTATTTTCTAATATTAAAATGATTGAGCATGGCAGTGAAAAAGATATACTTGGTCGCACATATGAATATTGCTTATCAATGTTTGCTGAACAAGAAGGTAAACGAGGTGGTGAGTTTTTCACACCTTCGTGCATTGTAAGAACCTTAGTTGAAATTTTGCAACCATATAAAGGGCGAGTATATGATCCCTGTTGTGGCTCAGGAGGTATGTTTGTCCAATCTGCTCAGTTTGTAGAAAATCATAGCGGAAATATTAGTAATATTTCTATTTATGGCCAAGATTCAAACCCTACTACATGGAAAATGGCGCAAATGAATTTAGCTATTCGTGGAATTGAACCTAATTTGGGCGGGTATTCAGCTGATACCTTTTTGAATGATTTACATCCAACACTTCGGGCTGACTATATTATGGCAAATCCTCCATTTAACCTGTCTCCATGGGGAGCTGAACAGTTAAAAGAAGATGTTCGTTGGAAATACGGAATGCCACCGGCAGGCAATGCCAACTTTGCTTGGCTACAACACATGATTTATCATTTAGCTCCGGCAGGTAAAATAGGGATGGTTCTTGCTAATGGCGCTTTATCATCACAGTCGGGTGGTGAAGGTGAAATTCGTAAAAATATCATTAATGATGATTTAGTAGAGTGTATTGTAGCTATGCCGACACAACTATTTTATACGACACAGATTCCGGTTTCGTTATGGTTTTTGAATAAGCAAAAGAAACAAAAAGGAAAAACCCTTTTTATCGATGCCAGAAAAATGGGGTCTATGGTGACTCGTAAACTTCGTGAACTTATGGAAGAAGATATTAAGAAAATCGCTGATACTTATGCATCTTTTGTTGACGGTACATTAGAAAATGAAAAAGGATATTGTGCTGTAGTAGATACAGAAGAAATTGCTAAACAAGACTATATCCTCACACCAGGTCGTTATGTAGGCATTGAAGAACAAGAAGATGATGGTGAGCCATTTGAAGAAAAAATGGCAAGACTTACATCTGAACTTGCAGAAATGTTTGAAAAAAGTCATGAACTAGAGGCTGAAATTCGAAAGAACTTGGAGGCTATAGGATATGAAATGTAAGTTTTATTCATTGGGGGAGTTAGCAACAATTAAATATGGAAAGAATCAGAAGAAAGTTGAAGATGAAAATGGTAATATTCCTATATATGGAACTGGGGGATTAATGGGATATGCAAGGGAATCTTTATACACCGAACCATCAGTATTAATAGGAAGAAAAGGTTCTATTGGAAAAGTGAAATATGTTGAACATCCCTTTTGGACAGTTGATACATTATTTTATACCATTGTTAACACAGAGATTGTTTTGCCTAAATATTTATATTATTGTATGTCTCAGCTTGATTTAAATTATTACAATGAGGGAACTACTATACCTAGTTTAAGAACGGAGACACTTAATAGGTTAGAATTTGAAATTCCTTCTATAGAAGATCAAAAAAAAGTTTTGTCACTATTGAATCCTATAGACGACAAAATCGAGTTGAATAATCAGATAAACAATAATTTAGTGGCTTAAAGGTTGAGATTGGAGAAGTCAAGTTCGCCAGATATCAATTTTGGAAGTGATGCATCTCGAATGTCCTTCAAAAATTCATTTTGATTGCAATTAGCATATATCTGTTCGGTAAATGCTTTAGCACTTTCTTCAAAAAGTTTAAGGTTGGTCGCATCAGGGATGTATATTGGATGCTTAATAATATGTGTAACCTTTATGCTTGGCTGTACAGAACCAATGTTATATGCAACCAAATCTGAACGAATATACTTCAGATACTGGTACAGATATAATGGACTTATTGATATTGGCCTTAGTGCAACAACATTTTGAGCTATACACCCCTTAGAGCCCAGATATATTTTCATTTCGGCCAAACTGCCTACTGTCGACAAAAGTATATCCCAGGCTTGTGGATGCCCACTTCGAAACCAGGTATTGTATGTATTTTCATCAACATATTTAGTACAGTTATTGAAGTCAATAATACGACCAGAACCTTTAAGTGCACCTACATCAATTATTGGATAATCAAAAGTCTCCGTTGTTAACGGTGGTGTTTTTCCGCGATTGTCTACAACAGAAATTAAGTCACCTAATTGAGGACGGCTTTTAATAGATGCATCTGAAATGTGATTAGCAAATAAATTTGCAAAAATTGAGCTGAGCTGTTGCTCTAAATTATTGTTTATCGCTACACCCCCCATTAACCAAAAATTTAAAGGAGGTTAATTATGCCAAACTTATTTAATGAAGATACATACGAACAGGCGATTATAGAATTGTTTGAAGAAATGGGCTATTCTCATCTATATGCGCCGGATGTAGAACGCGATTATACAAGCCCTTTGTTAGAAGATGTATTAAAAGATAGCTTGGCACGTATTAACCGCGAACTACCTAAAGAAGCAATTAATGAGGCGCTCCTTAAACTACATGATTTGGAAACGGGCAGTTTATTGGAAAAAAATATTAGATTTATGCACTATTTGCAGAATGGGATTGAAGTAACGTTTTTTGTAAATGGGGTAGAGGACTCTCAAATTGTACGTTTAATTGACTATAAAAATGTGAATAATAATACTTTTTATGTAGTGAATCAGTTTACTATTATCGAAAATGCCGAACGTCGTCCTGATGTTATATTATTCATAAATGGGCTGCCATTGGTTGTTATGGAATTAAAAACTCCTGTTAAAGATGAAGTTACAGCAGAAAATGCATTTAATCAGATTAGAAATTATATGCAGGATATTCCGTCGTTGTTTTACTATAATGCCATTTGCGTAATTAGTGATTTATCGACGAATAAAGCTGGAACAATTACATCTGGAATGGACCGTTTCATGGAATGGAAAACTAAAGATGGCAATTATGAAGAAACAGCCTATGCCTCGTTTGATACTTTTTATGAAGGTATGTTTCAAAAAGAGCGATTGTTGGATATTATAAAGAATTTTATTCTTTTTTCAGGAACACCTACTAATCGATTTAAAGTGCTAGCTGGATATCACCAATATTTTGCAGTAAAAAAAGCGATTGAAAAAGCTAAAGTCGCAACTCAAACTGATGGTAAGGGCGGTGTGTTTTGGCATACACAAGGTTCGGGTAAGTCGTTGTCGATGGTATTTTATGCTCATTTGTTGCAAAAAGTTCTAGAGAGCCCGACTATAGTTGTTATGACAGATCGTATCGATTTGGATGACCAGCTTTTTAATCAATTTTCACAATGTGCAGAGTTTTTACGCCAGGTTCCGGAACAGGCTGAAAGTAAAACAGATTTAACTCGACTTTTGGAAAATCGCAGTGTAAATGGCATAATTTTTACAACAATGTTTAAGTTTGAACGTGGTGAGAAACCCTTGTCAGAGCGTCGCAATATTGTAGTTATGACGGATGAAGCTCATCGTGGGCAATATGGTTTTGAAGAACGTATCATAATGTCAAAAAATGAAGCGGGGGAACTGGAAGCGCATACATCTATTGGTAATGCTCGTATTATTCACGATGCTTTGCCGAATGCTACTTTCATTGGCTTTACCGGAACGCCGATAGCTGCTAAAGACCGTAATACACGAGAAGTGTTTGGCGATTATATTGATGTGTATGATATGACTCAAGCTGTAGAAGATGGTGCTACGAGACCGGTATATTATGAAAGCCGTGTAGTTCATTTAAAATTAGATACTAATACATTGGCGTTAATTGACTCTACATATGATGTGTTGGAAGAACAGTCAGATAAAGAGACCATTGAAAAAAGTAAAAAAATGTTAGGCCAGATGGAGAGCGTATTAGGTGCTGATTCTACTATTGATTCATTGTGTAGCGATATTATAGACCATTATGAAAAATACAGAGCTAATTTATTAACTGGTAAGGCGATGATTGTTGCTTATTCCAGACCAATTGCGATGAAGATTTATCGACGCATATTGGAGCTTCGGCCGGATTGGACAGAAAAAGTCGGTGTAGTAATGACCGGCGGAAATAATGACCCGGAAGATTGGAAAGACGTTATTGGTACTAAGGCTCACAAAGAAAAATTGGCCGCAAAGTTTAAAGATAATAATGACCCAATGAAGATTGCTATCGTAGTAGATATGTGGTTGACTGGGTTTGATGTACCTTCACTGGCTACTATGTATATCTATAAGTCCATGTATGGCTATAATTTAATGCAGGCGATTGCTCGTGTAAATCGTGTTTTCAAGGATAAAGAAGGCGGTTTGATTGTAGATTACGTCGGCATTAAAAGCCGCCATGAAAGAATATACTAAGCGTGATCAGTCTAAATATGGCGATATGGATATTGCTAAAGAAGCATATCCAAAATTCCAAGAGAAGTTGCAAGTATGTAAAGACTTATTGCATGGATTTGACTTTAGTGACTTTAATACCGGCTCACCACTTGTGAAAGCCAGACTTATATCCGGTGGTGTAAATTTTGTCCTAGATCCACATGAACCTGAGAGAGTAGATTTATTTTTGAAAGAAGCTTTGTTACTGAAACAAGCACATTCGCTTTGCTCCAGTATGACTCTTGAAAGGGAACGCGCAGAGGCTGCATATATGGAAGCTATTCGTTCGACTGTAATTAAAATTAAGCATGGTGGGGATGGCGGAAGAACATTGTCACTTAATGAAATTAATGCACAAATCAATGAATTGTTAAAGGCAGCCATTCAATGTAATGGAGTTATTAGTTTGTTTGATAGTAGTAAGGCTAAAGGTGAGATTTTTAGCCTGTTTGATCCGAAAGTTTTGGATGAGATTTCAAAAATGAAGGAGAAAAATATAGCTGTTGAAATGTTGAAAAAGTTGATGTTGGATCAAGTTGGTGTTTACAAGTCAACTAACGTTGTACAGTCTGAGAAATTCTCTGAAAAAATCACTAAATTAATGAATTCTTATTATAATGGCTTAATTACTAATGAAGAAGTTATAAAAGAACTTTTGAAGACGGCTGAAGAAATTAAAAATTTATATAAAAACGGTGAGAAATTAGGCCTTTCACAGGAAGAATTGGCTTTCTATGATGCACTAACTAAACCAGAAAATATTAAAGATTTTTATGAAAATGACGAATTAGTGGCTTTGACTAAAGAACTTACTGAGCAGCTACGTAAGAATAGAACGATTGATTGGCAAAAGAAAGAAACTGCAAGGGCTTCTATGAGAAAAATGGTTAAGCGATTGTTAAAAAAATATAAATATCCTCCAGAGGATTATGATTTTGCCATTAGTACGGTAATCAGCCAATGTGAACTTTGGACTGATAAATCAGAAATATCACAACAGAGTAATGTTTTAGCATATCCAATGAATAATGATGGGTTGCAAGCAGTTGCGGATAGAACAAATTAATTCCCAAAACACTAGGGCATAATATTTGTAATATGAAGAGAAAATTAGTTTAATACAAGGAGCCCCCATGCACCCACGTGACTTATCCAAATTCATAGACGCCTGTTACACTTTCTCGGACTACATCCTTCGCATCAAGCAACTCGACCTTGACGGCGAACTGAAAGCAAAATTTGCCAATGCCATGAACCGTTTTGCCGGTGTCTATCACTTAATCATAGAAGATGCGATTCAAACGCAAACACGATTAGCCCAGCCGGTTGAAGCAGAGCTTTTAGAAATTGGCTATAACATGTCTGAAGAGGCTCGTGAGCTGGATGCGACCGAGAGTCAGGAGAGAATTATCAAAGATACGCAGCTCTACATCTATTTCTTCTTCCCGGAAATTGACATCGAAACGCTCGATTTGGCGACTTTTTGCCAACGAGGAAAGACCCGCTACTCCTAGGTATCTAGTTGTTAGGTCATTAGATTATCAGGTTGTTAGGTCATTAGATCATCAAGTCATCAAGCCGTTAGAGCATTAAGTCTTCAGATTGATCGAATTTGGGAAATGCGCGTAAAAATGACGAATAAGTAAATATTATCTCTGATGTAAATAGAGCCGGCTACAAACAAGTCGGCTCTATTTTTATCTGAAATTCAATTAAATCAATCATAATGTATACAAAATACCTAGAAATTATGACTTGAAATCTGCATATTATTGACGTAATATAAGTATATAGAAAACATTAGATGCTTTCTAATAAATATTATTTGTTAATAACTCGATAATTATAAGGAGGTAGGATTATGTCATTGAACTTAAAGAAGGAATACGGTTTATTTATTAATAATAAATGGGTACCGGCCAGTGATGGTGGCACCTATGAAGTACATAGTCCGGCTAACGGTGAATTGTTGGCTATAGCAGCGGAAGCGACGAAAGAAGACGTTGACGCAGCAGTAACCGCAGCAAGTGTTGCCTTTGAATCTTGGAAAAAGACAAGTCCTCAGGAACGTTCCGAATATTTATTAAAAATTGCAGATAAATTAGAAGCACAGGCAGAGCATTTTGCCATGGTTGAGTCCTACGATAACGGTAAACCGATTCGTGAAACGCGTGCCGTGGATGTGCCGTTTGCGGTTGATCATTTCCGCTATTTTGCCGGCGCTATTCGTGCCGAAGAAGGTTCGGCCAATATGCTGGATGAAAACACCTTGGCTCTTATTTTGAATGAGCCAATCGGCGTGGTAGGTCAGGTTATTCCTTGGAACTTCCCATTCCTCATGGCCGCTTGGAAAATTGCTCCGGCTTTGGCTGCAGGATGTACGATTGTTATCAAACCATCCAATCACACATCACTTAGCCTCTTGGAATTTGCCAATATTTTCCAAGAAATCTTACCACCGGGCGTTGTAAATATTATCACCGGTAAAGGCTCAAAATCGGGTCAATATATTTTGGATCATCCGGGCTTTAGCAAGTTGGCCTTCACCGGTTCTACGGAAGTGGGCCTCAATGTATATAAAGCCGCCTCGGAACGTCTCATTCCGGCAACTTTGGAGTTGGGCGGTAAATCGGCCAACATTTTCTTTGAAGATGCCAAATGGGACATGGCCTTAGATGGCGCTATGCTCGGTATTTTGTTCAATCAGGGTCAAGTATGCTGTGCCGGCGCTCGTATTTTTGTCCAAGACACTATTTACGATAAATTCGTAGCCGATTTGGCAAAACTCTTCGACAAAGTTAAAGTGGGCATGCCTTGGGATGACACCACCGAATTGGGTGCTCAGATTTACGAAGAACAAGTTAAAAAAATCCTTGATTATGTGGAAATCGCGAAAGAGGAAGGTGCTCGTATTGCCGCCGGCGGTGTTCGCGTAGTGGATGGCGATTTTGCCAAAGGTTGCTTCGTACGACCAACCTTGATTGTAGACGCCACTAACGACATGCGCGTAGCTCGGGAAGAAATTTTCGGACCGGTAGCCGTTGTAATCAAATTCCATAGCGAAGAAGAAGTGATTAAGATGGCCAACGATAGCATTTACGGCCTCGGCGGCGGTGTTTGGACACGGGATATTAACCGTGCCGTGCGTGTAGCACGAGCCATTGAAACCGGTCGTATGTGGGTGAATACATATAACGCGATTCCGGCAGGCGCACCGTTTGGTGGTTACAAACAATCCGGTATCGGCCGTGAAACCCATAAAGTTATCTTGGACCACTACAGCCAGAAGAAGAGCATCATCATTAACCTAGGTGAAAAGCCATCGGGTCTTTATAACTTGGATACTAAATAAAAGTCTCATAGGACACTCAATGAATATAACTTGAAAGTGAACCCTATTAACAATCGTCAAGTGGTTGTGAATAGGGTTCTTTTGCGTTTTGAAAAAATTAAATGGTTAATTATCAGGGAAGATTATATAATTAAATAGAGAATATGATGTTTCATAAATTGTGTGTGTTTAAATATACTTCTGAACTAACAAGAAGCAATTCTTTATTTAATTCAAGTGAGGCCTTATGTTAACTAAAAACGAATTTTTAGAGTTGTTGCATAAAGATGTAGTACCGGCGCTTGGTTGTACGGAGCCGGTCTGTGTGTCTCTTTGTGCCGCTACAGCAAGTGCTGAATTAACGGAACCGATAGTACGGATTGAGGTAGAAGTTAGTCCCGGCCTTTATAAGAACGGCATGTCAGCCGGTATCCCGAATTGTGAGCAGGTAGGCTTGCAGTATGCTGCGGCTTTGGGAGCTTTTTTAAAAAATCCGAATAAACGCATGGAATTATTTGAGGATATTACGGCGGATGTATTAAACGAGGTAGATGAACTCTGTAATAATGATGGTGTAACCGTTCAAATTAATTCAGAAGAAAGTGGTATATTTTCAAAATGCACTGTTTGGACAGCAGCGGAGCAAGCAACGTGTATTATTAAAAATGCTCATACGAATATTGTTTTTTTGCAAAAAAATAATGAAACAATCTTAGATTGTCGTGGTGGTCAAAGTCTCAAACAAGATGATAAATTGGTTGAAAAGTTAAAAGCCATGACCATTGCCCAAATGAGGAATTTGGTTGATACCGTGTCCGAAGATGAGTTGATTTTTTTACTGGACGGCGTCGTGATGAATGAAACGTTGGCGGACTATTCCAAATCCAATAAGATTGGTGTAGGCTTAGCAGATTCCATGCGAACAGGGGCAGGCCAAAAATTGTTGTCAAATGATATAATGTCGCGAATTATGGTGAAAGTTACCTCGGCGGCGGAAAGTCGTTTGGATGGCTGTCCTATGCCGACTATGAGCAGTTCGGGGGCGGGCACCAAGGGCTTGGTGGTTATTTTACCGGTCAACGAAATGGCTGATGAATTGCAAGTGCCCGTGTTAAAACGCGTGCGTGCCTTGGCGTTGGCGCATTTGGTAAATCGGTATATTAATGCTCAGATTGGTAAATTATCGCCCATGTGTGCGTGTGTATTGGCATCGGCTACGGCCGCGTCAGTGGGCATGACATATTTAATGGAGGGCACGAATGAGCAACTCGGGTATGCTGTACGCAATATGACGGGAACTGTCACCGGTATGATTTGCGATGGTGGAAAGGTTGGATGTGCCTTGAAGGTAGCCAGTGGTTCGGTGGCGGCTTTCATGAGTGCTATGGCGGCGATTAATGAGGCCCCCTTGCGGGTGAGTGACGGTATATGTGCCAAAACTCCGGAGGATTGTATTCGCAATATGGCACGTATCGGGCAGGAGGGCATGAATCGGGTCGATGCGACAATTTTAGATATTATGAGGGAAAAATAGAGTAATAATCGTGTAATGATAGCATTTTCTAGTAGAGAGTTATACGGATTATGTATAATTCTCCATAAAATATAAGCATTTCACATACAACTAAATATTGCCTATACTAAAGAGGAACTAACAAGTTCCTCTTTTTTATTTAGGGCGTCGTTAAATGATGATTTACATATAACTAAGGGAGAGATACTATGAGTAATACTTTTTGGCCGATTCATTCGAAGCATTCGGGTGAGAAGGTAGCCTATAAAACGTTGACTGATGAGAATCTCCGTGAAAAGAAGATTCTTATAGTGTATTTTTCTTGGTCGGGAACAACGCGCCAAGTGGCAGAATATATTCAGTCTTGCGTTGGTGGCGACCTTTATGAAATTGTGCCCCGTGATCCGTATGTGGGCAGTCACAGCGAGGTTTCCAATTTAGCCAAAAAAGAATTGGATGCCGAGTATCGGCCGCCGTTGGCTAAGGCTTTGCCGAATGTAAAGGCCTATGATGTCGTGTTTATCGGCTATCCGATTTGGTGGTATCAGGAACCGGTGGTAGTGGATACATTTATCGAATCCGCTAAGCTGGAAGATAAATATATTATTCCGTTTTGTACCAGTGGTGGCAGTACTATTGAAAAAAGTGAAGCGCGTATTGCCGGGTTTTTACCGGATGCACATGTAGTTAAAGGGATTACTTTGTCGGGTGCTCATAATTTTAAAAAAATAGATAAGTGGCTCAACGATAGCGGATTTTGAGAGAACTATTTACAAGAAAGAATTGACAGTAAAATTTAAAAGGGAAATTTGAGAGGAGAGTTACATTATATGAGAATGAAATGGCAACAGAGTATTTTAAAACTGATGGGCGCAGCACTTTTTACAACGGTTGTTTTAACCGGCTGTGCTAATAGTGATGCGGGGGCGGCGGAGAATCAACAAGCGCCGGTGACCGCTAATTCCTATCAGCAGATTGTAGATGAAACAAAACAAGGAGATGTTGAAAAAGTGGGACAGATTAAAATTAAAGCAACGGTTAATGGGAAAGAATTCCATGGCACGTTGGAAAATAACGCCACAACCAAGGCGATGCTTGAAAAGGGGATTTTCCCGATGACGCTTAATATGACCAATGCTTACGGTCGTGAAATGCTCTATCGTTATGGCGCCGGCACGTTCCCGGTGGAAAAGACCCGTTCGGATAATTTTGAAGTGGGCGATATTATCTACTGGCCACCACGTGGTAGTTTTGTAATCTTGTATCGTCAGGACGGGGATACCTTCGAACGCCAGCAAGTCGGCCATATTGACGGTGATTTCTCTATTTTTGAAAACGGCGAAAATGCAACGGTAACGTTCGAAATCGAACAATAAGGTATATTTAATTGGGTATCGAATATCCCATGACAACTGATTATTTCAATTAAAACTAGTTCACATTAATCATTAAAACTAACAATTTTTTAAAATACAATTCTTAAAATATTATTCTTATTCTAAAAATAGGCTCTTACGTTTCTTTTTCAAGATGTAGGGGCCTATCTTTTTATTTATCCGGCTCAATCGTTGTAAGCCTGTTTATCTCGCTGTCGGATTTTAGTATAATTTAATTAAATTATACAGAAACGGTGGGGAGGCTGATTACATGGAACTTAGGCTGTTGCAATACTTTTTGGCGGTAGTACGGGAAGAGAATATATCGAGGGCGGCGGACGTGCTTCATGTGACGCAGCCGACGCTGAGTCGTCAGATGGCACAGCTTGAAAAAACGCTGGGCGCCACGCTCTTTGTGCGTGGTTGTCGGTTTGAACTGACCGATGCCGGGGTTATGCTGAAACATCGTGCCGAAGAGGTAGTCGGGCTTATGGCGAAGATTGAGGATGAATTTTCTCATCAGCGGGAGCTTGGCGGCGTTATTTCCATCGGAAGCGGTGGCCTTTACGCCATGCATGTCTTACCGCCGATTATGGCGAGCTTTCGCGAACTGTATCCGAAGGTTACCTTTAGTCTTTATACCAATAATGCGGACTATATAAAAGAACGGCTCGAGCAAGGTTTGTTGGACTTTGGGCTCTTGCTGGAACCGGTGGATGTGAGTAAATTCGATTATTTGCGTATGGCGGATCGGGAGCGCTGGGGCGTTTTTATGCGTAAAGATCATCCGCTGGCGGTCAAGGAATATATTGTAAAAGAAGACTTGAAGGGGGAGCCCTTGATTACGTCGGATCGGCTCTTCGTGCAAAAGGAATTGGAAGCCTGGTTTGGTGACATGTATTCTGAGCTGGATATTTTTGCCACCTACAACATTATTACCAATGCTGTAAATATTGTGGCCGACGGGATAGCATCGGCGCTGACCATTGAAGGGGCAGTTCGTCAATTCTGCTCCGACCGGTTTGTGTTTAAGCCGTTAAGTCCTGAATTATCTATGTCCTCCGTCTTTGTTTGGAAAAAATTCCGTTCCGGCTTTTCCGCAGCCGGCGCATTTTTAGACCATTTCAAAGCACAGTATGGAAACTGAATATTTTTTCAAAAAAAGGAAAAAGGAATACGTTTGGCGAATTTGTTGATTATAATTGTATCGTATGGGTAAAGGAGTTTGAGATGAAAAAAGTATTAGTTGTTTCCGCACATGATACCGTAGTAGATTCAGTAGCTAATAAGTATATTTTGGAAGATTTGAAGGCAAAATTGCCGAATGCCGTGTTTGATGATTTGGATGCTCAGTATGCCGATTTTAATTTTGATATTCCGGCCGAGCAGGCAAAATTGGAAGCAGCCGACATTATCGTATTGCAGTATCCATTCTATTGGTACTCTATGCCGGGCTTATTGCATCGTTGGATGGATCAGGTATTCCAACATGGTTGGTCTCACGGCACGTCCGGCCACGCGTTGGAAGGTAAAACCTGGATTGCGTCGTTTACAACTGGGGCTCCTGCTTTTGCGTATAGCCGTGATGGTATGATGCGTTTTGAATTGGAAGATTATTTGGCACCATTTAAATCTATGTGTATTTTGACTGGTATGCACTGGGGTGGCTTTGTGGCGACGACCGGCGTGTCTTATGGCGATCGAAAACCGGAAAATGAAGTGGCTACGCGTGCTAAATTGGCGTCTCACACTGAAAAGTTGATGGCTTTATTGGCTAAAGCGTAGGTAAAATAATTACATGTCCTATCATCAAATTATATCTTTTGAATATTGAGGCAACATGGCAACATGGGCCTCTTTTTTCTTGGAATGTAAGAGTTTTGTCCTATACTCTGGGGTTGTATAGAAGCCAAAGTAGAATCTATTTTCGTAGGAGAAGAAAAAAAGTTTGCTTGAGTGGACAAATTTTGTCAATTTTTGTTTGAAGTTGCTCTTAATTCTTATTATAATATATTTATGAGATAGATTTTAATTCCGGCACATTTCATGTCGGTCGGAAGGAATAGCCGTAATTCTAGTATAATCATGTAAAGCGAGGGATTATTATGCATGATGCAGAACATTTGATACAACTGTTAAAAACTAGACGGAGTGTTCGTAGTTTTAAGTCAGATGCAGTGCCTGCGGAATTAATAGATCAGATTATTGAAGCTGGTCTGTATGCGCCTAGCAGTATGGGGAAACAATCGGCCATTATTGTGGCCGTAACGAATAAAGAAGTTCGGGACCGCTTATCGGCGATGAATGCCAAGATTTTCGGTACCGAAAGTGATCCGTTTTATAATGCACCGGTAGTGCTGGTGGTATTGGCGTCAAAAGAACGGCCACCTTATGTATGTGACGGTTCGCTGGTTATGCAAAATCTCATGCTTGCCGCTCATGCGTTGGGACTCGGCAGTTGCTGGATTCATCGTGCCAAAGAAGAGTTTGAGTCACCGGAAGGTAAGGAGCTTTTGAAATCGCTCGGGATTGAAGGGGATTATGAAGGCATCGGTCATTGTGTCCTCGGTTACATTGACGGTGACACACCTAAAGCGGCCCCACGCAGAGAAAATCGGGTATATTACGTAAAATAAAGTTAAAGGAAAGAATATATGGAATTTTTAGAATTAGCTACATGGGTTATGATTGGTAAAATTATCGTGGTCGATATTTTGCTGGCCGGCGATAATGCCGTGGTTATCGGCATGGCCGTAAGTAAGTTGGAAGATAAGTATCGTGAAAAAGCCATCATGTGGGGCACCTTCGGGGCCATTGCGATGCGTCTTATTTTTGCCACCATCTTGGTGGAAGCATTGGAATACATTCCGGGCCTCCATTTCGTAGGTGGTCTCGTGCTCTTGTGGATTGCGTTCCATCTCCTTGTCGGCGATGACGATGATGCGAACATCGAAAGTAAGGATTCGTTGCGCGGTGCTATTATTACGATTATCGTAGCCGATGCGATGATGAGTATCGATAATGTTATCGGCGTTGTCGGTGCCGCCAAAGGTCATTTGGAACTCGTTATCGTAGGGATGTTAATTACCGTTCCGCTTTTGATTTACGGTTCCCGTTTGTTGGCGCGTATTATCAACAAATACCCAATTATCTTATGGGCCGGCGGCAGCTTGTTGGCGTGGGTAGCCGCTGAAATGGTAACGGCTGAACCGTTGTTACAGCCATACATTACAGGCTATGAACGGTTGATTGAAATTGCCGGTGTTATTTTGGTTGTGGCTGCGGCGCTTATTTGGAAACGTCGCCGTAAAGCAACGGCTCCGGATGAAGAAGCATAAAGGCATTAATTGCTGAAGAGGAGCAACGGGTTTTGCTACTAAAAGGCGTAAAAATAATAATTGCCCCTGAGGGGCTTGAAGGATGAATTCGGTTATGCCGGGTTCATCTTTTTTTTGTTGTTATAGGGACAGTATTATCCTCTGAAAACCGCGTAAAGATTGGCGTTTCCGGATTAGGGAAAATGATTTGGCAAAGATGATTCGGCGACTTTACAAAAAATTTTCAGAAAATTTAAAATGTAATACTTGACATTACAACCGAAAGATTGTAATATAAACGTGTAAGGAAAAACATTACAAGAGAGCCGTTAAGAATTAAGTTTTAAAAGTTAGGCATTAAGTATTAAGAATTCAGCATTAAGAGTTCAGCGTTACGTATTAAGCATTAAGAATTCAAAAGTTAAATTTTTAACAGTCATTTATTCCCGGAACGGGAGAAAGCAGAGGTTCAATTATGAAAATTGCAGTTGTAAGTTCGAATGGTAAAGTAGGTCGTTTGGTAGTAGCGGAAGCAATTCGTCGTGGTTTTGACGTAACCGGTTTTGCCCGCAGCGAAAATAAATCGGACGCTACTAATTTTGTGAAAAAAGATATTCTCGATATTACCAAAGAAGATTTGGCAGGTTTTGATGCGGTAGTTGATGCATTTGGTACATTTGCACCGGATACCTTGGATCTTCACACTAAATCGTTGATGCATTTGGCTGATGCCGTAGCCAATACGAATACTCGTTTATTGGTTGTAGGTGGTGCCGGCAGCTTGTTCGTAGATAAAGAACATACGACGCAGCTCCTCGATACACCGGAATTTCCAAAAGAATTCTATGCGCTCGCTAAAGCTCAGGCTGATGAATTGGTAGAACTTCGCAAACGCAATGATGTAAAATGGACCTTCGTAAGCCCTGCGGCGATTTTTGATCCGGAAGGTGCTCGTACCGGTGAATACATTTTGGCCGGTGAAGAATTCACTGTTAACGACCGTGGTGAAAGTGTGGTAAGTTATGCCGACTACGCGCTTGCTATGGTGGATGAAATCGAAAAAGGTAACCACATTCAGCAGCGTATCAGCGTGGTGGGCAAATAATTATACATTTTTATTTTGGGCGTCGTTATAGTAAAAACGGTGGATTCGTGATATAATCTCTAATGTAATAGTGTATATTACAATTTATTAGGAGGCATGCCCATGCAAATATCCAGTCGTTTTACTATAGCGGTTCATATTTTTACTTGTATCGCTATTGCAGAAAAGAAATATAAAGTAACCAGCAAGTTTTTGGCCGGTAGTATCAACGTAAATCCGGTTATTATTCGTAACATTGTGCTCATGCTGAAGGCGCACGGTCTGATTGATTCCCGCCAGGGCACGTCTGGCATCAAGATTGCCAAATGCCCGTCGGACATCACCTTGTTAGATATTTTTAACGCCGTAGAATCCCTCGATAACGGTCAGTTGTTCAGTTTTCATGAAAACCCGGCTCAGGATTGTCCTGTCGGAAGTCATATTCATTGTGTGCTGGACGGCCGTTTGGAACAGATTCAGAGTGCCCTTGAAAAAGAGTTGCAAAGTATTACGTTAGCATCGATTATTGAAGATGCGGAAACGCAAATTGCCAAAGATGAAGCGGCGGCCAATGCCGATTGCTCGGAGCTGGTATAAAAACTATGCTCGGAACTGGTATAAAAAACTAAATAGTTAATATGAGAACCCCCTGTCTCGGTTATGTAAGAGCTTATCCTTGAGGAAAGTTACGTATCATGACCGAGCGGGGTTCTTTTATGTTGGCTATGATAATTTTTAAAAGATTGTTGACTACATAATCGTAAATTTTTTGAAAAATATCGATGTTATATTGCAGCCTTTGGGAGGCAGTGTGATATAATTAAATATATGAGACAGATATTCAAGATTATTTATTTTTCAAAAATATTGATAGCAAACCAATAAGGAGGCAAAAGATGAAATCGTATGACGTAATTGTGATTGGTTTCGGTAAAGCCGGCAAAACTTTGGCCGGCAAATTGGCAAAATCCGGTAAAAAAGTGGCTTTAATTGAAAAAGACGCTTTTATGTATGGCGGGACTTGTATTAATGTGGGCTGCATTCCTTCAAAACGTTTGATTACGGATGCGGCTTTGTCCCCTGATGCTTCTTTTAGCGAAAAAGCGGCTTATTTCAAAAAATCCATTGAAGGCAAACGTCAATTAACCGCGGCGTTGAATCAGGCCAACTATAATAAAGTGGCTCAAGCCGGTGCTGAAATCATTGATGGCGTAGCATCCTTTGTTGATGCTAAAACTATCAATGTTAAAACCGCTGATGGTGATTTAACGTTGACGGCTGAACAGTTCTTGATTAATACCGGCTCTACCCCTGTAATTCCTAATATTGAAGGCGTGCGCGATCCAGCGACCGGTGAACTTCAGGCAGGCAATAAACTCTACACATCCCAGACGCTCATGGATTTGGATGAACTCCCTGAACGCCTTACCATCGTAGGCGGCGGTTATATCGGTTTGGAATTTGCATCCATGTTTGCCGAATTCGGCAGCAAAGTTACGATTATTCAAGATGCCGATGTATTTTTACCACGTGAAGACGAAGACATTGTCGAAGTAATTCGCGAAGTTATCAGTGCTAAAGGCGTTGAAGTGATTACCGGTGCGGCTATTAGCGCAATCAAAGACGGCGTAGTAACTTACACAGCTGACGGCGCTACTAAAGAATTAGCCGGCGATGCTGTTCTTATTGCTACCGGTCGTCGTCCTAATACGGATGAACTTCAAGCTGAAAAAGCGGGTATCAAAATGACGAACCGCGGCGCTGTTGAAACAGATGAACACTTACGCTCCAGCGTGCCTAACATCTGGGCTGCCGGCGACGTAGTAGGTAAATTGCAGTTCACCTACATTTCCTTAGATGATTACCGCATCGTTTTGGATGACATGATGGGCAACAGTCAACGTACGACTGAAAACCGTGGCGCTTTCGCGTACTCCGTATTCATTGAACCACCGTTCTCCCGTGTAGGTTTGAATGAAAAAGAAGCCAAAGCTCAAGGCCTCGAGTACCGCGTTCTTAAAATGCCGGCTAATGCAATTCCAAAAGCCAAAGTACTTCGCGAAACCGAAGGCGTGTTAAAAGCTTTGGTAGCTCCAAACGGCAAAATCTTGGGCGCACAACTCTTCTGTGCCGAATCCCATGAAATGATCAACATGATTAAACTCGCTATGGACCATGATTTGGGCTATGAAGTACTCCGCGACTTCATCTATAATCACCCAACCATGTCCGAAAGCTTGAACGATTTGTTTGCGTTATAAGATGCTCTTTATGAATAGTATCAAATTATAAACATAATGTAATAAAACAGCAAAACTCCTTATTATATCAATGTATTATCGATATAGTAAGGAGTTTTTTTGTAATTTATACATGTTAGAAGAAAATTTGACTATTTTAAGACCTTACAGGAATAAAATAACTACAATATATCAAGTGTGAAGTTAGGCGAGGTATAAATACGGAGGAAAGGAGACAGGAAGGTTGATGAATTCATGATTTAACAATCAAGCGGAGAGGTGAGAGGTATGAATAAGTACTCCATGGAGAGTAAGTTACAGTTCATTATTTACAGTATTTTAGGCATTATTATATTCTTTGTACCGGTTACTATTGGCGGAAAATCGACGATTCCGCTAGATCACATTGTTACGTATATTTTAAAAATTCCATACTTCCAGCCGGTATACGGCGCTTTGTTTGTCATTCTGGGGGCTGTCTTGCCGTTTATCAATAAGACATGGAATAAGAATACGACAACAACTGTGTTTTCTTTGCTGAATATATTGGGGATTCCGTTTATCATCATGGCTTTGACCGGTTATGGTCCGGAATTTTTAATGAATAAGAGCACGATTCCGTTTATTTATTCCAAAATCGTAGTGCCGGTTATTACGATTGTGCCGATTGGTGCCGTATTCTTGGCTTTGCTTATTAACTATGGCCTCATGGAGTTTGTCGGTGTTTTCATGCGTCCGGTTATGAGACCACTGTGGCAAACGCCGGGGCGCTCCGCCATTGATGCGGTAGCTTCGTTCGTAGGTAGTTATTCGGTAGCCCTTTTGATTACGAACCGCGTTTTCAAAGAAGGTCGTTATACCATTAAAGAAGCGGTCGTTATTGCCACCGGTTTTTCCACCGTATCGGCTACGTTTATGATTATTGTTGCCAAAACGCTTAATTTACTGGATGTTTGGAACTTATATTTCTGGGCCACTGTTGTGGTGACTTTTCTTGTCACGACTGTAACGGCTCGCATTTATCCTATCAGTAAAAAGCCGGATTCCTATTACAATGATGTACAAGGTGAAGTTGAACGTGTGGTTGTCCATGATAAGCTTAAAGTTGCTTTTGAAGAAGCTATGGAAGCCAGCTCGAAAGCGGACGGCATCGTAACCGGCACTTATCATCATCTCCGTGACGGTCTCGTGTTGGCCTTAAAAATTGCACCGTCCCTCATGTCAATTGGTGTTCTGGGCATTGTTATTGCTAACAATACGCCGGTATTTAATATTTTGGCTTACACCTTGTATCCATTTACTTGGATTACAGGCTTTGAAGAACCGTTTTTAGTAGCTAAAGCGTTATCCCTCGGTATTGCGGAAATGTTCCTGCCCGCTGTTTTGGTTACGAAATTAAGCTTTGAAGTTCGTATGTTGGTTGCTATTACCTGCGTTTCTGAAGTATTGTTCTTCTCCGCTTCGATTCCATGTATGATGGCTACGGAAATTCCGATTAAACTCAAAGATTATTTTATCATTTGGTTTGAACGTGTAGTATTATCCATTCTGATTTCGGTGCCGGTAATTTATGCAATTAAGTGGTTGATGTAATGGAACTTTCAACGGACGTACGTTTTTGGTTACCGGCGTTAGTACCCATTGTATTTCTTTTAGTAGCGATTATTAAATTACGGTGGCGCATTGCCAACGCCTCCGTTGTCAGTATGATATTGGCCCTATCGATTGCCTGGCTACTTTTCGGATCCTCACCATTAGCTTTATTATTTGAAACCGGTAAGGGCGTTTGGAACGCTGCTACTATATTGCTCGTGATTTGGCCGGCCATTTATTTATATGAAATAACTTGTGAAGTTAAGGCGGTTGAGGCGATTCGCGCAGGTATTCAACAGATAACAAAACACGAACTATTACAGATTTTAATATTAGGTTGGGTGTTTCCCAGTTTCTTACAGGGGATAACCGGTTTTGGTGTTGCTGTAGCGGTGGGAGCGCCGCTGTTATTGAGTATTGGCGTAAGGCCGCTGTACAGTATTGTCATTGTACTACTGGGCCATTCTTGGGGGGCTACGTTTGGGACCTTGGCCCTTGCTTGGGAGGCATTGGTTCAGCAATCCTCGATGAATGGCAACGAACAAGTGTATGCCGCCTTTTTGGCGGCGGCTATGATTTGGATTTTTAATTTTTTAGCGGTGCTATATATTTGTTGGTTATATGGGCGAATGAGGGCGATACAATCTGTTTGGCCCGTAGTCGTTGGCTTGTCTCTTGTCATGGGTGGCGGCGAATTATGGCTTGCCACCATTAATCCGACTATTTCCTGCTTTTTACCTACCGCTATCGGCATGGGCTTAGTGTTTGTGGTGAGTAAAATTCCAAAGTACAAGCAACGATGGTACATTACTGGCAGCCCGATTATGATGCGGCTTAAACACATTGAAAATGTACCGTTGAATGACACGCCGGCAAAGGTCACTTCCGGACGTACCATGTCGTTTAATCAAGCTTTTTTGCCATACTATCTGTTGATTGGCATTACGGTATTATGCTTGTTAGTGCCACCGATTTACAATACTCTCAGTGTCTGGAAAGTGGCGCTCACGTTTCCTGAGACGGTGACTGCTTTTGGTTATATGACTAAGGCGGAGCCTTATTTCAGTCCCGTGCAACCTTTAACTTATGCGGGTACGTTCTTACTTTTGTCGGCGCTAAGCAGTCTTTGGTATTATGAAAAAAAGAAGTTTTTACCTAAAACGGCGGTAACGGCTGTTAATAAACGCACTTTTGAAAAATGTAAAGCACCAACGATTGCTATTACCTGTTTAATTGTTATGGCTAAATATATGGGCAGTAGCGGGCAAATCTATGTGCTTTCAACGGGAATTGTTGAATTGCTCGGTATTTCCTATGTTATAGTATCGCCGTTATTGGGCATGATTGGTTCCTTTTAACAGGTAGTAATATGTCCTCCAATATATTATTCGGCAATTTACAAATGCTGGCGGCTAAGGCGCTGGGCATAAATCCGGCTATTACGGCAGCGTTGCAGACTACCGGCGGCGTGCTTGGTAATTCCTTTTCGCCGGGGTGTGTGATTATGGGGATTGTCACCACCGAGTTTAACGAAGGTGAAGATAAAATATTGAAACTTATGATGCCGTTTACTATTGCGCTGGCTGTTATATTTGGTTTGTTAGGCTTTATGCAGTTGTTGTTGTAAGCTTTGCCCTATAGTCCTATAAAGCTATAATCCAAAGCTTTGGATTCAGATAACACAAAACCCCTCTCCGTGCGGATGCACAGAGAGGGGTTTGTTTATTATGCAGCTGATTTTCCTAGAGAGAGTAGTTATTTTTAATGATTAATTGCACATATTGGTCACATGAAACGCGAATATATTAATCATCTAAATTGGAAAAATCAACTGTAATACCGAGTGCCTTGGCTACGCCTTCGCCGTAAGCCGGATCACATTGGTAACAATGTTTAACGTGGCGTTCTTGAATTTCTTTAGAAACGCCGTTCATAGCACGTGCTGTATTTTCAAATAAAAGTTGTTGTTTTTCCGGAGTCATGAGACGGAACAATTTGCCCGGTTGGGTGTAGAAATCGGAATCGTCTTCATAGAAATCGTATTGGTAAGCAGGGCCCGTAATATCGAGCGGTGGTTCTTTGAATTCCGGTTGGTTGAGCCATTCGCCTTTAGTATTTGGCGCATAGCCGATGGTAGCACCGTGGTTACCGTCAACACGGCCGAGACCATCGCGATGGTACATGTTGACAGGGCATTTAGCGGCGTTAACCGGAATCTGATGGTAGTTAGTGCCTAAGCGATAACGCTGAGCATCAGCATAGGAGAATAAACGACCTTGTAACATTCTGTCAGGGGAGAATCCAATGCCCGGAACGATAGTGGATGGAGCAAAGGCAGCTTGTTCAACATCTTGGAAGTAGTTTTCAGGATTGCGATTTAATTCCATGACACCCACTTCGATGAGCGGGAATTCACTGTGATACCAAACTTTAGTGAGGTCGAACGGATTATATGGCATTTCTTTAGCCTGTTCTTCCGTCATAACCTGGATGCATAATTTCCATTTCGGGAAATCGCCTTTTTCAATGGCGTCGAATAAATCCCGTTGATGGCTTTCGCGGTCGCCGGCTACTACTTCAGCTGCTTCTTGGTCGCTCAAGTTTTCAATCGGTTGTTGGCAAACCCAGTGGAATTTAACCCAAACGCGCTCATCATTAGCGTTGATTAAGCTGTACGTATGGCTACCGAAACCATGCATATGGCGGTAGGAGGAAGGGATACCACGGTCACTCATAACGATAGTGATCTGGTGGATGGCTTCCGGTAAGCTGGTCCAGAAGTCCCAGTTAGCTTCGGCATCACGCAAGTTTGTTTTTGGATTACGTTTTACCGCACGGTTCAAATCAGGGAATTGCAATGGATCGCGAATGAAGAATACTGGGGTGTTGTTACCAACGAGGTCCCAGTTGCCTTCTTCGGTGTAGAATTTAACGGCAAAACCGCGAATATCGCGTTCGGCGTCAGCGGCACCGCGTTCCCCGGCTACCGTGGAGAAACGAACGAATAAATCGGTTTTTTTGCCAACTTCGGAGAAAAGTTTAGCTTTAGTGTATTTAGTGATGTCATTAGTTACTGTAAAAGTACCGAATGCGCCGGAACCTTTAGCATGCATACGTCTTTCAGGAATTACTTCACGAGCAAAATGGCCTAATTTTTCCATGAGCCATACGTCTTGCATAAGTACAGGACCACGTTTGCCGGCCGTCATAGAGTTATTATTGTCCGGTACGGGTGCACCAAAGGCAGTAGTCAATTTCTTTTTGTCACTCATTTTCCTATTTCCTCCTTAGTACCTACTAACTTTTCGATTGTTTTGAATGTTAATGGATAATTATTATCCGTTTATACTTTTATTATAACTGTAAATTTCGAAATAGACAATATTTTTTTATTAAAAATATTATTAAATTTGATGAAGATGTACCTGGGATAGCTTATTTTATAGGGATAATTAGAAAACGTAATATAAAGGATACTTAATAATTTTTTGATATATTAGTATACACGAAAGGTGTTTCCTGTTTGATTCACGCATATATTTTGAGCGGAATGGAGCTTTTTTTGAATTATCTGCCTATAATAGGCGACGTATTGCGGATGATACGGATATGATATTAATGAACGGACGGTTCCTTTTCTTATTGAATTTTATATGATACTCTATACTTATAATATGCTTGTAGTATGAACATATCATTATTGACAGTGTATTTATTAGTTGTTTAGAAGAAACGGAAGATTACTCATATGAAATATATACTGAAAAAAATGACCGTACTGATGGTGCTGGTGGGCTTTATCAGTTTTATGACGGCTGGGGCATTTAACGGTGTTGCGGCTAAATCGGAACGACTTATGATTCAAGGTGACCACGGCGCCTTGTCGGCTGTGTTGGAAACACCGGACACGGTTCAGAGTTATCCTTTGGTTATTTTGATGCACGGTTTTTCCGCGAGCAAAGATTATAAACTACTGGAATTGACGGCGGAATATTTGGAAAAAGCGGGGATTGCTTCTATTCGTTTTGATTTTAACGGCCACGGTGATAGTGAAGGCCGTTTTGAAGACATGACGGTGCCGAATGAAATTGAAGATGCGAAGAAGGTCTATGCGTACGCCAAAGCATTACCAGGCGTTACGAATATTTTACTGGTCGGCCATTCGCAAGGTGGGGTTGTGGCCAGTATGCTGGCCGGCGAGTTAACGGAGCAATATGGCAATGATGCGGTAAAAGGGTTGGTGTTATTGGCTCCGGCCGCTAATATCGTGGATAAAACGATTGGTGGAGCCTTTTTCGGTGTACAGTTTGATACGGATACTATGCCGGAATACATTGAACTGCCGAGCGGCTTACGCGTAGGCCGTGATTATTTTAAAACGGCTTATAGTCTGCCTTTGTATGACACGGCAAAGCTGTATACGGGACCGGTGACTATCATTCAGGGGAAGGAGGATACGGTAGTGCCGCCACGGTATGCGCAGCGTTTTGTTGAAATTTATAAGCATAGCACGCTTGAAATCGTGGAGGGTTATGATCATGAGTTTTCACAAAATATGCCGGCCATAGCGCGCGGGATAGTGCAGACCGTGCAGCAAGATGTAAATCGCACCGATGATACGGATTTGAAGATTAATAGTTATCTCAATGAAATTCGGTTGTTTTTTGAAAAGATTATTGAAGTGCTCGATAAGGTGAAAGCATTTTTAGAATCTTTAAAATAACTATTATTCCTATATTTTTAATGGTATAATATATCTATTACACAAAAACAAATGTTTAGCAGGGGCAAGGGGGAATGAAATGCACCTATAAAACTTTGTTTACTGTAATGAGAGATTAGAGAAAAATTTTTTCAAAAGAAAAGAGGAGAGAGTATGAGTTTAAAATTATGGGAACAAGTAGCAGCATGGAAGTCTTCGAAGTATCGTTTTGTAGATTTGACGCATGAGTTAAGTCCGGAAACACCACACTGGTGGGGCTTTAAGCCTTTGAAGGAAACGACTTTATATGATTATCCGGAAAATAAAAAAGATGGCGACACTTGGACGGAAGCGCCTATGCAGATTAAGGAATATACCGTGGTAGGACAGTATGGCACGCATGTAGATGCACCGATTCATTTTGATTCGAAGGGGCGTACGCAAGAGCAGCTACGCGTTGATGAAATGGTCTATCCTTTAGTTGTTATCGATAAATCCAAAGAAGTGGCTGAAAATCCGGATTATGAATTATCCGTTGAAGATGTGTTGGCCTTTGAAAAAGAATATGGTCGCATTCCGGAAGGTGCTTTTGTAGCGTTTAGAACGGATTGGTATAAACAACCGGCCGATGATTTTCAGAAAAAGGATGCCGATGGCAATCCGCATACGCCGGGCTGGACGATTCCCACATTGGAGTTTTTGGTAAAAGAGCGTAATATCGGTGCCATCGGTCATGAAACGGCCGATACGGATGCAGCGATTCGAGCATTCCAACCGGATTCCCATCCGTTGCCGGCTGAACAGTATATTTTGTCGCAGGATAGAATTCAGGTGGAGGTATTGGCTCACTTGGATGAATTACCACCGGTGGGGGCTGTTATTTTTGTAACCTTCCCTAAGTTGAAAGGTGGCACCGGCTTTGCGGCACGTTGCTTTGCATTGGTAGAAAACGAATAATTTATATTTCTCCATAAATGTTTAATAGAAACACAAAAAGGCGATAATGCTCAACTTTGAAGTTATGCATTATCGCCTGTATTTTTATCTTATTGTATTTTATTATTTCACATAGTGAATTCGGTCTTCGAAGAAACGGTCTTGCTGTTTTCTTGTTTCAGCGGGATAGCCTAAAGGGAAGAGTGAGAATGGTTGTATTCCTTCAGGTAGGTTTAAGGCTTTGCTTACATATTCCATGCGATCTTCGAAAGGGGCAATGCCAATCCAAACGCCGCCGAGGCCAAGTGCATCGGTCTGGAGCCAAATATTTTCTTGAGCAATTGACATGTCGATTTGAGCCATTGAAGGTACCGGGATAGAATCAGTTTTGTAGACCGGTACAATCACAACCGGAGCACCGGCTACGCAGTGCGAGTAGGGGGAAACATTAGACAAGGTCTTAATAACTTCTGGATTGGTAACAACGTAGAATTCCCAAGGCTGTTGGTTAACCGCGGAAGGTGCTTGCATACCGGCACGAAGGATTTCGGTGATTTTTTCCGGCTCAACCGGACGAGCTTCGTATTTGCGGATACTGGTTCTGTGGAAAATACTGTTCATGGTGAAAACCTCCTAATATTTGTAGATGACGGCTATACTGCTGAGTGATGGCAAACCTATTGCGTATATATTCTTTGATATCACTTGCTAGTCATACATATTTATATACGTAAATATACTTCTTACTTTCATTATATACTTTCTGTCAAGGTTTATTCAGGTAGGGGTATTATTTGAATTATATAGTCTGAAGGGCTTTATAAAAAGATATAAGTAGAGCATTATTTATTTTTCAATCAAAAAAGAGGCAGTAACCTCCGAGTCGGTTCGGATGGTTACTGCCTCTTTGATATGAATAGACCAATGCATACGGCTGTTACGCTTGGGCTATTGTTTGTCGGCTTAATAAGTACAACTGAGAGAGAATAGTTATGTTACAAGGCAAAATATAAATTAATTAATAAATGCCTTAGTACGTAATACTTATTATTTATTATTTTGCAGGTTTCTGAGCTTCAGTGTCAGTTTTGTCGATGATGATATCGGTTTTCTGAGCTTCTAAGTTGCTCTGAGCCTGTGCGTTCTGCCAAGTAGCGGCGATTTTAGCGTCTTCTACTTTTTTCTGTTGAGCTTCGGCCGGAGTAATAGCGATGTCCGGTTTGTTTTTCAACTGGTAGTCGCGGTTAACAAGGTTAGCTACTACAGTTTCTAAAGCAGCGGCAGCTGTGTTAGGCTGGATAGCCTGGCCTGCACCGTTAGCGTTGGAAGTGCTCTGAACATTTTCGGAGTTGTTAGGGTATACGTCTTTCTGGTAAGCGTATAATGTGTTGTTAGCGAAGTCTAATTTGTAGTTTACTACGTCAGTAAGACCTGTGTTAGGGTTTACTGCAGCTGCCTGGAAATCAGCAGTATCTGTATTTACATCGTAGTTAACGGAAGGAACGTTAACACGAGTTGTGTAGTCAGCGTCGGAATGTACCCAGTACCATTGATCGGCCGGTAAAGTTTTAGCGGAAGCTACGCCCGCAACTGTTGTTAATGCTAAACCTAATACTAATAATTTTTGTAATTTCATAATATATAATCTCCCTTCGAATATCAATAAATTTTGAATATCGATTTTTTTCTATGTCTTTATTATAGCACAATAAAAACAAAGAGTTCAAGGGAGTGGACTAAAAAAAATCGAAATTTTTAGTAATTCAACTATCGAAAGTTCGAGATTTGATTTGTGTGGACAAAGTTTTCACGTATTTATTGAGACAACTATAATTTTGCGTTTAGTCATTTGAACTACTCATTTATAGGCAAAGTAGCATAAGTTTAATACGATAATAATAGCTTTTTAGACATTTGTTTAGAGGGCTGTTTTTACGGTTAAAACATAACTAGGCGAAGGGGAGGTAATGATGATGACTGAAACGCACAAAAGACAGATGCCGAACAAAGAAGTAGAAACAAAAAAGCAGCGGGGTAAACAGACAAGTGCGAAGGACACAGTGGCTAAAGCTGAAAAGAATGCTAGTAAGCCCACATACTCGCGCAAGGATATTTTGAAACTTCGCGACGATGAGATACCACCGGTGATTGATCGTTTTAGAGGGACCTATAGCTTTCTTTCGAATTTTAGTACTTATAAGGTATTTTATATGGGCGACACCTATTATTCGGCGGAGGCGGCGTATCAAGGTGCTAAAGCGGCTACGGACTTGCAGCGTATGAAAATGGTAAGAGTGAAGCGGCCTGACTTTGCAAGGCGTATAGGGCGCAATATGAAGCCCATCCGTGCTGATTGGGAGAACGTTAAGTTGCGGGTCATGTATGACATAGTTAAAGCTAAGTTTTTACAAAATGAAAAATTGCAGGCTAAACTGTTGGCAACGCGAGATAGAATGCTGATAGAAGGTAATGATTGGGGCGATACCTTCTGGGGCATGGTCGATGGCGAAGGGGAGAATAATTTGGGTAAAATACTGATGCGCGTTCGCGAGGAAATAAAGACTGATTTGAAGGCGAAAATTGAGCAAGAAAATTGATATAACTAATGAAGGGGCAATACATTGCTTAAAGATGAAAAAGGTTAAGAACCTATAAAGTTGAATATTCTGAGTGGACAAAGCACCACGAAATACCCACAGGGAATGCTCATGTTACGGCGAGATTCACTAAACGCATAATACCTATGATTTATTTGATATTAACACTAGCGCATAATGTTTTTTACTGTTATTATAAGATGTAGTAGATTATCTAAATTTTTGATTAAAATAGAAACAATTAAGATGAATTTAGTGTGAAGAATAGTAAGCGAAAAGAAACGACGGACATTAACACTGTTCGGCAGGAAGGATGTGTATTATGCGAGAATTTCGTTGTGATTCAGAAGCTATGAGGAAAGGGTATTTGGCATTGGCGGCTCAAGTGAGCAAAGCGCTTGAAAAAGGCACATTGTCTGTGCATGATACACTGCAACTAGTTGTGATTGACGACGTAGTAGTTAATTGGTACGGCAAGGATGCATTCGATGGCCGTTATGCTGAAAAGCCGGATGATGTATTGTTACAGATGGTAGCGCAAGCGCGTTATGAATTTGAAAAGCCTTATTTTGAAGAGCATAGTATTGCTACGTTAGCGGCGTTGGCCAATAAAAAGCCGGTTGTGAAAACCCCTAAGTCGGTGGTAGAGCAAGTATTTACCGACAGTGAAGCGGCCAAAATTTGGGAAGTCGGTTTGACTGCTGTTATTAAAGCGTGCCAAGGGGGTGGCCTCAATCGTTTTAACGAAAGAGAATGCCGCAACAGTGATGGCACATTCCTCATAAGCGAAGCGGGTATGAATCGTCTCTTCGGTGAACGTTTGGATGATCAGGGGATGAGTATTGTCTTCATGCATATCGGTTCGGAAGAAGCCATGTTGGTTCGCTCCAAATTGCGTAAGATTTTTGAAGCCCGCGGCGTTGCCGATGTAGAAGGGGCCTTGCATGACCGTTTGGGTCAAGTGATTACGTCTTGCGTGAAAGCGATTGCCAACGGTCATACCGTAGAGCTTTTGAAGACGATTGAAGATGTGGCTAAAGATGTGGGCATTGTGTCGAAGGTGGTCAAAGTGGTCACTGATTTCAGACGCTATAACCGCATCGTGTGGGCGTACTTGTACTTGCTCGTTGACAGTGATGAGCTCGAAACGTGGCGTATGGTAGCCGAAGGCACGGATATTAAGGCCCTTATGGAGGCTGTCGGTAAGAAATAAGCAATTAGATGAGTAATTGACTCGGATTAAATGAGCACTTTGCTTAATTGTTTAATATATGTTTTAAGGTAATACTTAATTAAGAAATTAACTAATTTACTTAAAATTTGAATAAAAAATTATAAAAACCAGACGGAAGAGGTTGTAAAACTGCAGGTATAATGCGGTTTTATGACCTCTTTTTGAGTTTAGTAAAATGTATGTCAAATAGGTATGCGCTTTTGTAAAATTTTACTTGAAAAAAAGTCAAACATGAGCGAAAATATATTTGTAATATATTTTCTTAAGTAGTTTATTAAATGTGAGGAGCGGAGATTATGTCAGAATTAAGATGGAATCCATTGCTCGGCACATGGACGATGGTAGCGTCAAACCGTAAATTACGTCCCACTATGCCAAAAGATTGGTGCCCGTTTTGCCCGGGAGAAGGGAAAAAGGTACCATCCGAATTTACCGTGTATGCCTATGATAATGATTTTCCGGCTCTAACCCAACATCCGGAAGCACCGTTTGTGGATGAAACAGGTTTTTACAAGAGCGCAGAAAATCATGGTAAGTGCGAAGTTATCTTGTACTCACCGCGTCATTCGGTTAAATTCTATGAATTGTCCGTAGGCCATATTATCGACCTGTTGGAATTAATTTCGGATCGTTGTACGGCCCTTGCGGCGGATAAGAAGATTAAGTATGTCTATCCGTTTGAAAACAAAGGGGAAGCCGTAGGCGTAACGATGCCGCATCCTCACGGACAGATTTACGGGTATCCGTTCGTGCCGCAGAAGATTGAAACGGAACTTAAGAACTGTAAGGAACATTATGAAGAAACACAGCGTTGCTTGCTCTGTCAGATGAACCAAGCGGAACAAAAATCGGATTCGCGCATTGTAGCCGAAAACGACAGTTTCTTAGCGTATATTCCGTTCTTTACGGATTATCCGTACGGTGTATTCGTTGTACCGAAACGTCATTTCAGCATGCTTTCCGAATGTACGGCCAAAGAAAAAGAAGATTTGGCGCGCATGTTAAAAGTGGTTACTCACGCATTCGACGAATTATTTAATGCACCGTTCCCGTATATGATGGTTTACCATCAACGGCCGGTTAACTCGCCGGAATATGATGATGCTAACGATTATTATCATTTCCACATTGAATTTTATCCGCCATTTAGAGAAGCTAATAAGATTAAATACTATGCTTCCTCGGAAATGGGCGCTTGGGCCGCAGCCAATACGAGCGCAGTTGAAGAAACGGCACCGGTTTTGCGTAAGCTGGTGACGAAGATTATAGAAAGGGAAGAAAGTAATGACTAAAGAGGAACTGATAGCTAAATTTATTGAGCAATTCGGCGATACCGGAGAACCCATTGATTGCTATTTTGCCCCGGGGCGTGTGAACATCATTGGTGAACATCAGGATTACAATGGCGGTCATGTGTTTCCGGCCGCTCTGACTTGCGGGATTTGGGGTGCTATGCGCTTGCGGGACGATTCTAAAGTTCGTCTTTATTCTGAAAATATGGAAGCCACGATTGTGGTAGATATTAATGATGATTTCGTTTACGATGAAGCTCATGATTGGGCCAACTATCCGCTTGGCATCATTGAATATTTGAAAAAAGATGGTTACACCTTACCGGGTATGGATTTATTCTACAGTGGTAATTTACCGGCCGGTGCCGGTCTTTCATCCTCTGCTTGTATTCTCGATTTAACGGGTTACATGTTGTGGACACATCTCGGCAAGACGCCGATTGACCGCACGAAGTTGGCAGAAATGGCACAGCAGGTTGAATACAATTTTGTAGGCGTTAAAGTTGGTATCATGGACCAATTCGCCATCAGCCACGGCAAGGAAGGGCACGGCGTGCTCCTCGACTGCACGGCTATGGAGTTTGAACATGTGCCGCTTAATTGGGGTGATTACCACCTCATTATTATGAATACCAATAAGAAACGCGGGCTCGTTGATTCCAAATTTAACGAGCGCAAGGGTGAATGTGATGCGGCTTTGGCTGAAATCCAAAAGCATCATCCTTTATCCGGATTGTCGCTCGGTACGTTAGAGGATTTGGAGCTCATCGAGGATGATGTGCTTCGTCGCCGCGCTCGTCATGCCATTACTGAAAACTTACGCGTTATGGCATTCATGGATGCCCTTCGTGAAGGCAATACGTCGAAGATTGCCGAAATCATTACGGCCTCTCATGAATCCCTACGTTATGACTATGAAGTAAGCGGTTTGGAACTCGATACGATGGTAGAGATTGCGCGTAAGCAGCCGGGCTGTTTGGCATCGCGTATGACCGGCGCCGGTTTTGGGGGCTGTGCGATTGCTTTGGTAGCCAGCGATAAGGTAGCAGCTTTTAAAGAAGCGGTTCCGAAACTTTACGAGGAGGCTATTGGCACTGTACCGACCTTATATGATGCTGAGATAGGCGATGGCGTATATAATTTATAGGCTTTCGGGAAGGGGACAAGATGCAAACTAAACAGGCACTCAACAATGACGAAATAATTTTAAATTACATACGTCGTAACGGCTCTGTTTCAAAAGCAATTATTGCTCGCAATACGGGCATTACACCACCGACGGTAACCAATATTTGCAATACGTTGGCTGAGAAAGGTCTTATTTACGAAGATCGACAGGAGCGCAGTGCATTGGGGCGACCGTCGATGCTCTTGAAATTTAATGAGCAAAAAGAAATGATGCTGATGGTTCATGTGCGGACGCATAATGTGTTCTGCTATGTGGTGCAATCGGGCGGTATTATTTTACATCAGATGCAACAGTCGATTATCGGCCTTTCATCAGAAGAAATATTAAATACGATTTATCATTGTATCGAAGATATCATTGAGGATATGCGTTGGACGATTGCCGCTATCGGTCTCATCTTGCGCGGTCCCGTGGATTCGCAAAAAGGAATTTCCATTTTTTCACCAAACGGTAAATGGTCTAATATTCCGTTCAAGTACATTTTGGAAGAACGGTTCCAATTACCGGCTTATGTGGAAAATGACGTGCGTTGCCTCGCTACCGGCGAATATTATTATGGCAGCGGCAAGGGGATTGAAAACCTCTTGGTATTGAAATTCAGCTACGGTCTCGGTGCCTCTTTGATTTATCACGGCTCGCTCTATCGTGGCTATAACGATTATGCCGGTGAGATCGGTTACTCCGTAATCGATATTGATGATACTAAAGAAAATTCCTTCACACGCTTAGAAGAAGTGGCATCGGAAACAGCCATTCGCGAATATGTGTTGACGGAGATTAAAAAAGGTCGCTTGTCTAAAGTGACCGACAATATAGCGATTTTATCCGATGCATTCCGGGTAGAGCCTATTTATGAGGCCGCCGTGGAAGGCGATGAAATTTGTTTGGAAGCCTTAAATCGCGTAGGCAAATACTTGGGCATTACCTTAGCTAATTTATATAACATGATTAACCCGCAGCGTATTGTGGTAAGTAGCGCTATGGGCAATGCGGTGGGGACAATGGATCCGATTTTACGTACCGTATTGGAACAAAATTTACATCGGGCACAATCCGTCGACTTGGTTTACTCCGGCAATGGCAGTTATTACACATTGCTGGGCATGGTGGATATTGTGAGCAGCCGCAGAGCCGGTGAAGTATGGCTTAGCGGTCGTTAAACGAATGGTTGGTAGATACGCTGGAAGAAAGCGAATTATAGAGTCTACATTTTCGTCTCAAAGGAGGAATTTCTCGTGAAAAAGGCATGGAAAGCAGCAATGTTGGCTACCTTCGCAGTAGGTACCTTAGTAATGGCAGGTTGTGGCAGTGATTCTACATCCGGCAGTGGTGATTTACCACAAGTAGGTGTGGCTATTTACAAATTTGACGATACCTTTATGAGCGGCGTACGTGCTCGTATCGATGCAGACGCTAAAGGCAAAGCTAAAGTAGATATCGTAGACAGCCAGAACTCGCAGCCTACGCAGAATGAAAAAGTTGACTTGTTCCTTAACAAGAAATACAAAGCTATCGGTGTTAACATTGTTGACCGTCCGGCAGCCGGCGGTATCATCGACAAAGCTAAAGCGGCTAACGTACCGGTTGTATTCCTTAACCGTGAACCTTTAAAAGAAGACATGGCTAAATGGGATAAAGTGTACTATGTAGGTGCTAAAGCTGAACAAAGCGGCGAAATGCAGGGCAAAATCTTAGCGGATTACTTCAAGAAACATCCGGAAGCTTATAAGAGCAATGATAATGTATTGCACTATGTACTTATCAAAGGCGAACCGGGCCATCAGGATGCAGAACTTCGCTCCAAATATGTAATTGAATCCCTCAAAAATGAAGGCATTCAGGTACAAGAAATTGCACAAGATACAGCTATGTGGGACCGCGTTAAAGGTCAGGAAAAAATGGCTGCCTTCTTGTCCAGCTACGGCGACAAGATTGATGCCGTTATCGCTAACAATGATGACATGGCTTTAGGCGCTATCGAAGCATTGAAAGCTGCCGGCTACTTCCAGAACGGCAAATACATGCCGGTTGTAGGTGTGGATGCTACGGCTCCGGCTGTACAGGCTCTTAAAGACGGCACATTATTGGGTACCGTTCTTAACAATGCGAAAAAACAAGGGGATGCCGTATTCAACTTGATGTTCGTATTGGCTAAAGGCGAAACTCCAACTAAAGAAAATACAGGCTTTGAAATTGTTGACAAACAATATATTTGGGTTCCTTACGAAATCGTAACGAAAGAAAATGCAGATCAAATCTTAGGTGATAAGTAGTCATTGCAGTAGGTAGGGAGGCTTGTTGCAGGCCTCCCTCACTTACTGAACCGGTAGGAGGGCAAGCATGAGTGAATATATTTTAGAGATGCAACATATAACAAAGTCATTTCCCGGCGTAAAAGCATTGAATGATGTATCTCTGCGGCTCCGTCCAGGTTCGGTACACGCGCTTATGGGCGAAAATGGAGCTGGGAAATCGACCTTGATGAAATGTTTATTCGGCATCTACAAACAAGACGAAGGACAAATAATTTTAGACGGCGAACAGGTAGAAATTTCTGATTCGCGCACCGCACTGGGTCTTGGTATCTCGATGATCCACCAAGAACTCTATCCCGTATTACAACAGACTGTTATGGAAAACTTATGGCTTGGCCGTTTTCCGCTTAAAAGTTATGGTCCTTTGAAACTGGTTGACCATAAAAAAATGAAGGCCGACACAGCGGCGCTTTTTAAAGAAATAGATGTTGATATTGATCCGGAAGAACTAGCCGGTAATTTATCTGTATCTAAACTTCAGAGTATTGAAATTGCCAAAGCGGTATCTCATCACTCCCGTATTATTGTAATGGACGAACCGACCTCATCTTTGACCAGTGATGAAGTAGAGCACTTATTTAAAATCATAAATAGTCTTAAGGCCAAAGGGGTTGCCATTATTTATATCTCTCATAAAATGGAAGAAATCCTCCGCATATCTGACGAAGTAACGATTATGCGTGATGGTAATTATATAGGCACTTGGCCGTCTGATGAATTGACCACGGACCTAATCATTAAACGCATGGTTGGTCGTGAAATGACGCAGCTCTTCCCAGAGAAAACCAATGTGCCGGGCGAAGAAGTTTTGCGGGTGGAAAATATGACCTCCATTCGTGACCATTCCTTCAAAGGCGTGAATTTCTCCCTTCGTAAAGGTGAGGTCCTCGGTATCGGCGGTCTCGTAGGGGCGCAGCGAACGGAAGTCATCGAAGCACTCTTCGGACTTCGTCATTTGGCGGAAGGTAAAATTTTTATCCACGGTAAGGAAGTTAAAATCCGCAGTCCTCGTGATGCGAAGAAACATCATATCGCTCTTCTTACGGAAGAACGACGGGCGACCGGTATTTTCCCAATGCTCAATATTGTCGATAATAATACGATGGCCTGCATGCCGAAATATCGCAATAAAGTGGGCCTCTTAAATGACAGGTTGCGTGAAATCGACACGGATGAAGGGGTTAGCTCCTTGCGCATCAAAACGCCGGACACGCAGACTCGCATTCAATCGTTATCGGGCGGGAATCAACAAAAAGTATTGATTTCTCGTTGGTTAAATACGAATCCGGAAATCCTCTTACTCGACGAACCGACGCGCGGTATCGACGTAGGGGCCAAATACGAAATCTATTCGATTATCAATCGTTTGGCGACCCAAGGTAAAAGCGTAATCATGATTTCGTCGGAAATGTCCGAGTTGCTCGGTATGAGCGACCGCATTATGGTTATGAGTAACGGTATCATGGAAGGAATTCTGGATGCGAAAGACGCAACGGAAGAGAAGATCATGGAACTTGCTACGGCAGGTTTAGTATAGGAGGATATGACTTATGAGTGGATCTCGCGTTAGCAAGTTTATGACACAAAATGCTATCTACATCGTACTCGTTGTATTGGTAGCTGCTATTTCAATTTATAGCCCTAATTTCTTATCAATGACCAGTTTTCGGGATATCTTAATCCAATCGTCACCGCGTGTTATCATTGCCCTTGGCTCGGCTATGATTCTTATAACCGCCGGCTGTGACTTGTCAGCCGGTCGTGTAGTTGGTTTGACTGCGGTTGTTTCCGCATCTTTATCGCAGATGCCGAGCTATCCGCATCCGTTCTTTGAGCAGGCTCCGAATTTGCCGACTTTCTTACCGATTATTATCGCCATTGCCGTAGGTGCCTGTGTTGGTTTAGTCTCCGGTTTGATCGTAGCGTACTTACGTATCGTTCCGTTCATCGCAACGTTGGGCACCATGGTTATGACCTATGGTGTATGTTCCCTGTACTTTGACATGGAGCCGAACAACTCGCAGCCAATCGGCGGTTTGCGTCCTGAATTTACCGTATTCGGTTCCGGTTCTTTGGATTTAGGTTTCGTAACGATTCCGTACATCGTTATTATTGCCGCCGTTATCGCCTTTGTTATGTGGATTGTATATAACAAAACGGTTCTTGGCAAAAATATGTTTGCCATCGGCGGTAACCCTCAGGCAGCCGTTGTATCCGGCATTAACGTGGCCGCTACCTTGATTGCTATCTATGTGATTGCCGGTGCTCTCTATGGTGTTGGTGGTATTTTGGAAGCCGCTCGTACCGGTGGTGCTACGAATAACTATGGTAACATGTACGAATTGGATGCCATCGCCGCAGCCGTTGTAGGTGGCGTATCCGTAACCGGTGGTATCGGTACCGTACCGGGGATCATCGCCGGTGTACTTATCTTTACGGTTATTAACTATGGCCTTACGTTCGTAGGCATGGGCCCATACTGGCAGCTCATCATTAAAGGCTTAATCATCGTTATCGCCGTAGCCGTTGACGTACGTAAATACTTGGCTCGTAAATAATTGACGACAGATTAGGTAGTCAATCGAAATGATTCTGTACGTATATATGTACACCCTGTGAGTATATATATGCAGATGCCAACATGATTACATATTGTAATTTTTGAAAATATGAATTAATTAAGATGTTTAAAAAAGCGCAGTTAATGAATGAAATTTTCATTTATTAACTGCGCTTTCTGTCTTTTGAGAAATGTGTTGCACTATTTGATAATCGAGATTTTAGAGCGATTAGGAATGACTATTGATTGTGGAAAGTAGCATTATTTGATTGTAAAATTTGATTATAAATATTGCACGATATATTATTTATGTTATATAATATAAAAAGGTTATTTGAAGAAGTCGTGAAGCGGAAGTTGAGAACCGCTTTAAAAATATATGTATTGCTTTGCGTTAAGCATGCATATTTATAAATTAGGTATAGGGAAACAATGATATATATGCCGGTGGCAATACTTGTACCGGTATATGTATCGAGCCTGCATAAGCCTTGGCAGATTAATTATGGGCGAGTGTATGCTTTTGACAAGTGAATCAAAATACATTAATAGGCTATAGCGATGGGAATCGGCTATAGCATATTAGTGTTTTTTGTGTTTGTGTGGTGATTTTGGTACGTGTAATACTAGAAAGTTGAGTAATATGCAATGAAGCGTACGGGATTTGTGGTAGCCGTCTTTTTGATAGGAATCATAGTGATTCTTGGAGGCTGGCTTTTAGGGATAATTGGGAGCGATGACGGGCGAACCTTGGGGCAACGGCTTGATGCAGCCTATCACGCCTATATGCCTATGTCGGGAACGAAACCACTATATATCAGGCAATTAGTGGGGCCGGACATGGGCACGAAACGAACTATTTTATGGGAGACAACTGAATTTGAAGCAAATGCTGTTGTTGTCTATAAATTAAAAGGTGAGGCTGATAGCGAGGCTAAAATTTTGTGGGCGACGACGGACAAAATTAAAGAAAATCAGACGACTCGCTATGTATACCGTGTTGATTTGTGCGATTTAGAGCCAAATCAAGAGTATGTTTTCCAAGTGGGGAAGCAAGGTCACACCGATGGTGAATGGCACTCCTTTAGTACGCACAAGATGGATAAAATGTCATTTCTTGAAACAAATAAGCCGCAATCTTGGGTTATCCCTAAGACAAGCGGTTCGGTGCAGATTGTAGGCGTCAAGAAATACGATAACCATTTTTGTTTGCATGGACCGAATCATGACTGTCCGGATGTTCATCCGAATACGCTGATTTGTTATGATATTTAATATTTTTTTCCATATTCTTCTTGACTTGAAGTTAACTTCAAACTATATAATGACGATATAAGATATTGAAGATATTCGATTTGTTGATTGGTTGTATAGAGTTTGTGTGATAACATGTGTGAGATAAGAGGAGTAACAATATATGGAAGAAAAAAAGAGAAGTAAGCGTTGGTTTACATGGCTAAGTGCAATGGTGGCGCTGATTGTTGTCATGGGGGTCATTATCAGCTCAACCGCTTGGGGCGCCGGCATGTTGCGTCAAGGGCGGACATTGTATTATGAATTGATGCCACAGGCAGGGACTGAGGCTATGTATGTACGGCAATTAATTACGCCGGACATGACGCACTCCCGCATTATCATGTGGGAAACACACGCACCGGAAGCTGATCCGGTGGTACTTTATAAAATAGCCGGCGCATCGGATAGTACGATTGAGACCGTACCGGCTACGATGGAGCGCTTTGAAGAAGATAAGACGGTGCGCTATATATACCGAGCGGAGCTTACCGGTTTGACGCCAAATTCAACTTATGAATATCAGGTGGGCAAAAATGTGATTACCAAAGGTTGGCACACCTTACATACGATGGATGAAAATAGTTTTACCGCCTTGATTTTTCCGGACTCCCAGTCCTTGGACTATAGCGGCTGGCAAAGCTTGGTAAACACGGCGTATACAGAAAATCCGGAAGCCACGTTTTTTGTCAACATGGGTGACCTTGTAGATAATGGCGAATCGGCCTATCAGTGGGATGCTTGGTTTGGCGCGGTGGAGCCTATGATTGCGAATATTCCTTTTGTCGGCGTTAGCGGCAATCATGAGTACTATTCCCTGGATTGGCAGATAAAAGAGCCCACTGCGTATGACCATTTCTTTAAATTTGATGCACCAAAGGCTGCGCCCTATAGCGAGGCTGCCGGCGATTCTTCCAGACGTGCTTTTTATTCCTACGATTATGGCGATGTTCACTTCGTGGTGCTGAATACGCAGTTTAATGAGATGAATGAAAGTTATCGTGATGAAGTGCGTAATGAACAAATGGCATGGCTTGAAGAAGATTTGGCGGCTACGACTAAGCCTTGGAAAGTAGTGCTCATGCACCGCGATACCTTTAGCTATCCGAATACGAAGGTGGCACGCATGACGGCCGGCTTCAGTGATATGGGTGAATTATTCATGCCCGTTTTTGAAAAATACGATGTGGACATGGTATTGTCGGCTCATTATCACATGTATCGTCGTCGCGGCCATGTGGAAAACTTCCAACGCAGTGAAAACGGACCGTACTATATCATTACCGGTGTAGCGGGGGATGTGAAATATGCCGAGATTTGGAAGGACCATCCGCTGGATGAGTATGTGTCCCCTTATCTTGATGGGGATAACTACTTAGTCCTTCGTAAGGATAATAATAGTTTGACCGTTGATGCGTACTTGGCTGACGGCACGAAGTTTGACTCGATTACGTTGCGTAAATAAAGTAAAAAGGAAGTAGCGATTTCATCGATGAAATCGTTACTTCCTTTTGTATTAGCTGTTATAGTGATGCCGATTATAGTTTGCCCAACGCTTCAGCCAAGGTATCGGCTACGTACCATAGTTCTTCTTTGGTATGGTCCGCCGATACGGTGAGGCGCAAGCGGCTTTCGCCGGGTGCCACGGTCGGTGGGCGAATGGCCGTCAAGATAATGCCTTTTTCGAATAATTGATCTTGAACCGCCAAGGCTTTTTCATCAGACCCTACGATGATAGGGAAAATCGGAATGGCATTGTGAGCCACCGGGATGTTGTGACGCTCTAAATATTTTGACATATCATGTACATTCGCACGCAACTGAGCGATATGATACGGTTCTTTTTCTAAAAGGGACAACGCAGCTTTAGCGGCTCCTACGGCAGCCGGCACTAAAGCGGTGGAGAAGATAAAGCTGCGGCTGTGATTAATTAAGGTATTGATGATTACCTCGTTGGCGCATACATAGCCGCCTTCACTGCCGAGCGCTTTACTGAGGGTACCCAGTTGAATATCTACGTCATCGCTTAAGCCAAAGTGATGAGCCACCCCTTTGCCTTCGCCGATGATACCGGTCGCATGGGCATCGTCAACCATAACCAAGGCTCCGTGCTCTTTAGCTAAATTTACAATGGCCGGGAGATGGCAAATATCACCATCCATGCTGAAAACGCCGTCGGTTACAATGAGTCGTTTGCCTGTTGCCGGTAAGTCCGCAAGCAGTTCGTCTAAGTGTTTCATGTCGCTGTGACGATATACATGCACGTTGGCGCCGCTGAGACGGCAGCCATCAATGATGCTGGCGTGATTTAATTCATCGCTGAGGATGTGATCGCCCGGATTCATGAGACCGGAAATGGTGCCCACATTGGCCATGTAACCGGTGTTGAAAACTAGTGCTTTGGTAGTGCCTTTAAAAAAGGCCAAATCTTCTTCCAGTTCCGTAATCATCGGATTAGTGCCGGACGTGAGGCGAGCGCCGCCGGATCCGGTGCCGTAAGTTTCAATGGCTTTTTGGGCAGCTGCCATGACATCCGCATTATGGGTAAAGCCCAAATAATTGTTGGAGGCCATCATTAAATACTTTTTGCCGTCCAACTCGATATGCGTACTATCGATAGGCGTATAGGCGACACATTGACGAAAACGATGTTCTGCTTTGAGCACTTCCAGCTCTTGATTCATTTGTTCCCAGATGGCTTTTCTAAACATAGTAACTCCCCGCTTATAATTAATAATCTACGATAAAAAACGTTTTTAATTATAATAATCTCTCTGAAATTTTCTACCTTTATTATAACAAAATTTGCTAAATCGTTTCAATTGTTACCAAAACGGTAGTTTCTTCCAAGTAATGGCGCAAGGAGTCGAGGTCGGTGTCAGGTTTTACAAAAAAGATGCGACCGCCTCGTTGATCGCCCAGATTTTTGACCGGTGTTAAGCGGTGATAGGTGTGGCCGTAACTTACATAACCTACGGCGTAGTCCGGGTCATCAGAGACGCAAAATTCACCGAGAATATCTGGATAGCCTAATACTTTAGATGCCAGCACCAACGCTTCTTCAAAGTGAACACCGGTATGACCTTGTTTTTCAAAGTGAGGAATTGCATCAGCCGGATTGGCAAAGGCCATGCGGCTGACACGGACGCCACGGAGGCCTAAATCATCCATCCGTTCGCCGGTTTCGGCGTTGCAGATTAAAGCACCGCACATGTTTTCCGGTTGACTGCGCAGGGTATGGAGGGCTTTTTGAATGGCGTCGCGCTTAATGCCGGAGGTTTCGAGGAGACGGTACGCATCCTCGAGACCTTCCGTTACGGAGTCGGCTTTGGTGATGGCAACGTCTAAAGCCGGTTTATACACTATGTCGTCATCTTCGATGGCATCGATGGTGATGCGAATAAAGTCGGCACAGCCTTTGCTGTGAGTTAACGCCCTGGTTACGAGTTCAGAGGCTGTTTGCGCTAACTCTTCTTTACTCAAAATTCGTTCGGCCCCGGAAATATGGTGACCACCGTTTTCATGGGCACCGCCTTTAGCCGAACGCATACGAATACTATAAAGCATTGGCTTTGTCACCTCCGGAGAGTGCCGGAACAGAGCGACGAACACGGGACAACACTTTGACTAAGAGTGGGGAGAAGATGGCGGTAAAAATATAGCCCGGTACGGCCATAAGAATCATAGCCATAGCTAATTTGCCGAAGAATAGGCCCAAGGTGAGGCGGGCAATGATAGATGCAATCGGACCGGCAATTATTTGTGACCAAACGGCTCGGTGACCTAAATAGAGAACGGCACCGGCAATGATGCGGAATTGCATCTGAATCGCTACATTTAATAAGTTATGAGTGCCCAACATGAGGGAAATGGCACTGGCTAAACAACCGGCAATGATATAGCGTTTAAAGCCGAATACACAGCAGATGGCAACGGCAAGTGGTGCCGATAGCTGGAATTCTATACCGGGAATCACATTCGGTAATTTAATGGCACCGGTAATCCCAATCATGGCGGCCAAGATGGCGATTTCGCAAATGAAACGAATGTTAGAATTTCTCATACGTAAACCCCTTTTCTAAAAATAATACCCCTAATACCTATTGTTAACCCTTATGTAAACCTACAATAAATAAAATGGTTAACATTTGAGAATATTATACCCCAGTCGTTGTATACTGTAAATGAGAATTTTAAGAAATTTTTGTACAAATTTTTTCAGAAATATCATAGAAAAAATGTAGGAAAATAAAGTTATATCAGCGTTTATGTTTAAAACTACAAGTAGTTATACAGGAGAGAGTTTTATCAACTAGATGATAAAGTTTGTTTCCTCGGATTAAAGCGTAGAATTAGCAATTGACCTATCTCTAAAAGTCATATCAATTTACAAAAAGTAATATGACATGAGCCCCTTTAATCTCTGTTGCAGATTTGATATAATAAAATAGTATAAAAGGTCCGTTGAAGGGGACCGTTCACAGTCAAGGAGGACGATATTGTGGAATTAGTACAAAACTTAAAAGCAAAAGTAAAACCATTAGGCAAGAAAATTGTATTACCTGAATACAAAGATGCTCGTGTATTAGAAGCTACTGAATTAATTCTTAAAGAAGGTTTTGCAACCCCTGTATTGGTTGGTAACCCTGAAGAAGTTAAAGCATTGGCTCAAAAAGAAGGCTTCAACGTTGACGGTGCTGAAATCATCAACCCTGAAACTTATGATCGTTTACCTGTAATGATCGACATTTTCGTAGAAAAACGCGCTAAAAAAGGTATGACTCCTGAAAAAGCAAAAGCAACTATGCTTGGTGATTGCTTATTCTTCGGTGCTATGTTGGTACACCTCGGTGTAGTTGACGGCATGGTAGCCGGTTCTGCCAGCCCTACGGCTAACGTATTGCGTGCCGCTTTACAGGTTGTAGGTACTAAACCTGGTCTTAAAACCGTATCCAGCTCCATGTTTGTTTTCTCTGACAAAAAACAATATGGTGACGACGGTATGCTCGTATTCTCCGATTGCGGCGTTATTCCTAACCCAACTTCCGAACAATTGGCTGACATCGCTATGTCTTCCGTAGAAAAAGCTCGCAAAGTTGGCAACATGGCTAACCCTCGCGTATCCTTCTTATCTTTCTCCACTAAAGGTTCTGCGTCCTCTCCTGAAGTAGATAAAGTAGTTGCAGCTGTTGAAATGTTGAAAGAACGCAATGTAGATTTCGACTTCGACGGCGAATTACAGCTTGATGCTTCTATCGAACCATCTGTTGCTGAACGCAAAGCGCCTGGCAGCAAAGTAGCCGGTAAAGCTAACATCTTGATTTTCCCTGATCTTCAGGCAGCTAACATCGGTTACAAATTGGTACAACGTTTTGCCGGTGCTACCGCTCTTGGACCATTGATTCAAGGTTTGGCAGCTCCTATTCATGACTTGTCCCGTGGTTGCTTCGCTACCGACATCGTTGATGTTGTAGCTATTGCAGCAGCTGAAAGTGTTGAATAAGAATTTCATATAGCGAATGAATAATAAACTCCGTTATTGTAGTAGGTTTTTGAAAAACTCTGACAATAACGGAGTTTTTTAGCTTGTGTTTTATGGTATAATAGAAGTTGTTAGTAATAATATTATCAATAAGGCGTTTCTTAAGACCTGTTTTGGCTAAGATATTTGGCTTACTATAATCTATGACTCTTAAGTAGAGGTGATACTATGAAACTATATTATTTAGAACACAGCGGTTTTATGCTTGATGCCGGTGATACCTGTTATGTCTTTGATTATTGGAAAGATGAAGCGCAGGTTGTCAAAAAAGCGCAAGCGGCAGGTAAAGTATTGAGGTTCTTCGTGACCCATTGGCATGGCGACCATTATTCGCCGGCTATTTTGGATTTTAACAGCCCTACAACACGTTACATTGTGCATACCGATGTGCCACATAAAGATATGCCTAAAGAACGAACTACGGTTATGGCCGTAGGGGATACGACGTACGTTGAAGACCTTAAAGTTACCATGTACGGCTCCACCGATGAAGGCGGGTCCTTCTTAATCGATACCGGTGATGCTACGATTTTCCATGCCGGCGATTTGAACTGGTGGCATTGGCTCGGTGATACACCGGAAAATATCGACTTTGCTCGTGATTTTGCGGCCAAGGAATTTAAACGTATTGCCGGCATCACGCCGGATCTTGCCATGTTCCCGGTAGACGATCGCTTGGAAGCGGCCCGTGAATGGGGCGCCTTTGAGTTCTTACATGCGGTAGGACGTTTGCCAAAACTATTTGTACCGATGCACCGTCACGGTCCTGTTTGGGAACCTTCGTTATACTTTAAATCCTTGTATGAACATATGCCGGTTTGGAGCCCGAAACATACGGGCGACAGCGTTGAATTAGAAGAGTATGGGATTGAATAATTCGATTGAGTTTGGTGAGTAAAGTATTGAATAGTTCGAAAGGATTGAGTATGAAACAACGAACGGATTGGCCGATTGCCACCGGCTTATTGTTTGGTATGATGATTATATTTTTAGGCGTTTATCCGTTTCGCCAAGAGCCCTTATTCGGCTTTTTGACTCATGTAAGCGGTGCTGCCATGATCGGCGGCCTGGCTGACTGGTATGCGGTGACCGCATTATTTAAAAAGCCTTTAGGGATTTCGTATAAAACGGCCCTTATACCGCGCAGTAAGGCCCGCTTGGTGGAAACGGCTCGTTATATGATGGTGGAAGAACTCCTCAGAGTTCAGCCGGTATATACGATTATTAAAAAAGAACAGTTGCCGAAGCGCATTCTCATGTACTTTTTGAGCGATGACGGGCGTAAACAACTGAATCAATTTATCGAAGAAGTAGGTTCACAATTAGGCAATCGCTTTGACGGGGCGCCCCTTCGCAAGGAAGTGACGGGCGCTATTAAACAGGGCGTGGAGCACTGGGAAGTGGCACCGCTCCTCATTCGGTTTGGTCATCTTTTGATGAAATATGAAACAGCCGAGACGTTGTGGCTCTATCTTAACCGCATGGCGCAGCGTCTTATTGGTTCTGAAGGAATCCAGCCGTATATTACGGGTATCGTGGCAGCGATGATGAGCCGTTATGCGGAAAACTCCTTTTGGCGAGAGCTGGCATTAGCCCTCGGCAGTGACAGTTTTTCACCGGAGCGAGTGGCTGAATTAATTCAGCGCAAAGCAACGGAGTTTTTACGCTCTCAAGAATCGATTTACTCCCCCATGGGGCAGTATGTGTACAATAAGGTGCTTTGGCTCTTATCTGAGTTGGAACGCAATAAAGAGTGGCGCGCGTACATAGAAACCAAAAAGAATACTTGGCTTATGGATGCCCTGGAAGATGTAGATATGGCCGGCGACACTAAAGCTTGGCAGGGAATTTTCAAACGCGCTCAAGAAGAAGCTGAATCCTATGCACGCAGTTTATTGCAGGATAAGGCCAAAATGCAGAGTTTGGAACGCTTACTTTTGTATCAACTGGTGCCGTTACTTCGTAAATTGCGGCCCTTTGTAGATACGTCGGTAGTGCGTGAATTAAATTCCTATTCGCCGGAACGCTTGGCCGATTTGATTAAAGGTAAGTTATATCATGATTTACAGATGATTCGTATTAACGGCTCCTTGGTAGGTGCTGTGTTGGGCGGTCTCTTCTATGTGGCGGCGCAACTCGTGCAAGGAGGTGTTAGCTTATGATTGGTGGTGTACCGTATCGCGTATGGGCTAATCGTATATTAGCTATCTCCGCCGTTTTATACGCCATAGTTTTTGTGGGGCAATTCTACATTACCGCTACCTGGTATGATGCTTTATATTGGCTCGTTCAATCGGCTCTTATCGGTTCCGTGGCGGACTGGTTTGCCGTGACGGCCTTATTCCGTAAACCGCTGGGTTTCCCGTATCATACGGCGCTCATTCCGCGCAATAAAGAGCGCATGATTTCCGGTTTGGTTAACCTCATTGAAACGCGTCTTTTGACTTTGGACCAGTGTCAGCGTGCTTTGAAATCGGTGAAATTCGTGCCCTATATTGACGGTTATATCAAGAGTGATAAGGGCCGTCAGTACATTCGTAAGGCACTGCGCAGTTTGCTCCATGTAGTGTGGCATAGTCGCAGTGAAAAGGAATGGGCTGCCTGGGGTGCTGAGAAGCTTCGTTATTTCTTGCATCGCCAGTCGATTACGGGACCTTTGCAGCAGTTTTTAACGGATGTTTGTAAAACCAATAAGCACGAAACTACGATTATTAAGGGCATCATGCTGCTGCAGGAAGCTCTTGATAAACCGCAAGTTTTGTTCTGGCTTACGAATACGATTGATCGCGAGATTCAGGCTCGTAAGGAAAATATTCTGTCCGCCATTCTTATCGGCGCTTCGGAAACCTTTGACATTATTAATGCCCGCGATATGGCCATGGCCATGTTGCGTGAGCTCTACATGATATTGGAGCGGTGGAAACAGCCGGGCAGCACGGAGCGTCTTGTGTGGATGCAGCAGTGGCTTGGTCCTTTGCAGGAGTTGGCCTATAACAGCACCGTCGGTAAAGCTATCGACGATGTGTGGCAACGCTGGATTGATGAACAGGATTGGGAAGCTGTTCTGGAAAGTTATGTGTGTCCGTACATTCATAATGTAATCCACATGTCCGATAAGGAAGATGTTTTTGAAGAAGGCACACCGGTTAATGTATTGGAACAGTCGTTGCAGGAGTTGTGGGCTGTTTACAGTAAAAACCCGGAATTGGAAGCTAAATTGGAAAACATGTGCCAGCACATGGCCGGCTATGTGTTATTGCGCAGTCATGCGCTACTGGGCGTCATTGTGCGACAAGTACTGGGCTCGCTCAGCACAGAGAAGTTTATCTATTTCATCGAATCGAAAGTAGAGGATGACTTGAGCTGGATCCGTATTAACGGTGCCTTGGTAGGTGCTGTATGCGGCCTCGGCGCTTGGAGTTTCTTGCACTTTATCTATGAACCGCTCTTGGCTTTGTGGGGATTATAAGAATATTTTGTAGTGAAAAAATAAACGGTCTTACTTCGCTTAGGAGTGAGACCGTTTTTGTTAACCTAAAAAGGACCCTGTGAGGGGTCCTTTTTTAGGTTGTAATATTGTAGCGTGTTTGAAGAAAGTTAATGAAAAACTTTTTATAAACATTCATTGCCGGAGATGAAGTTAGTTGTCAGCTTGTCACTGATGAAGTTGGGTGGCAAACTGTTGTGATGAAGTTGCCGGCAATGAAGTGTTAGCGAATTAAGCCTGAGTCTGAATAGGCTGAGGCGCGGTGCGTTCCAAATGCAAGTCTTCAATCATCTGTAAGTCTTGGAGTGGGGAACGACCATCGGTGGTTAAGTAACCGCCTACCATTATACCGTTGAGACCGCCGGATAATGCTAAGGCTTGTAAGTCGCGGAGGTTAACTTCACGACCGCCGGCTGTACGAATCTGTGCATGTGGCAATACGAAACGGAACATAGCAAAAGTACGTAAAATTTCCAATGGAGGCAATGGTTTGTTGTGTTCAAATGGGGTGCCTTTGATTGGATTCAAAATATTGAGTGGCACGGAATCAATGCCGAGACGTTTTAATTCATAAGCCATTTCAACGCGTTGTTCCAAGGTTTCATTGAGACCGAGGATACCGCCGGAGCATACGCGGATACCTGCTTTTTTAGCGTTTTCAATGGTGGACATTTTATCAGCAAAGTTGTGAGTGCTGCAAATGTTAGGGAAGTTGCTTGGTGCTGTTTCGATATTGGAATGGTAACGAGTTACACCGATAGCTTTCAACTGAACAGCCTGTTCGTAAGTAAGAAGACCTAAGGAGCAGCAAATTTCAAGACCTGTTTCTTCGTGAATACGACGAAGAGCACTCAAAATCTGTTCGAATTCTTTAGGATTGTTGGTGTTACGACCGCTGGTTACGATGGAGAAGCGGATAGCGCCGGCTTCTTTTGCTTTACGAGCGTGTTCAACGATATCTTCTTCGCTCATAAACGGATATACGGTAACGCCTGTTTCGTGATGAGCCGATTGGGCGCAGAATTTACAGTTTTCAGGGCATTTGCCGGAACGTGCGTTAACAATCGCACAAAGGTCAACTTCGTTGCCACTGAATTTTTGACGAATTTTATCGGCCATAGCCAATAAAATCATTGTATCTTCGTCGGAAACATGAATCAATTCTTCTGCTTCCTTTGGGGTTATTTCACCACCATCTAAGATGCGTTGGGCGTACGCAATAATTTCTTCATAGCCAATAGTTTGTTTTGTTGTCATGAACCTACACCTCTGTATTTCTTTAGTTTATCCCGCTCTACCTGGGAGCTTCGGCTGTGGGTCTACTTGATATTAACCATTAGCCGTTGCCTATATTATACGAACATGATTTAAGATAGTCAACCATGAATTTTAATTATAGTTAACAATAACCGAAAATTATAAATATGGTTAACAATTGTAATGTCAGTTTGTAAAAAATTTACAAAAAATGGATAGGACAGATTACCATTTTCAAGAGGCTGTGATAAAATAAGAAGTAATGTAGTAAGTATTGTTTTACACGATTTAAAAGTCGGTGAGGGGGCGAGCCATCTGTTAACAATTGAACGTAAAAGTGTCACGCCTTTATATGAACAGATTTATCAATACCTTAAATCTCGAATTGAGCACGGACAATATGCGGCCGGTTCCCGTTTACCGTCGGTTCGTTCCTTAGCCGGTGAAGTAGGGGTAAGCAAGATAACGGTGGAGCAGGCCTATTTGCAGTTGGCCGCGGAAGGCTATATTAAGGCTCATGATCGCTCGCCCTATGAAGTGTTGCCTTTACCGATTTTATTGGACAATGGCTCTCATTTTGAAAAGAATCATGAAATGAGTGGAACCGTTGCCGAGGTTGACAATATTTTGAATGAAAAGACAACCGAATTGGATCTAAGCGGTGTGATACAAAACGAAACTAGGGTGGCCTCTACGAGGTTAACCAATCAAGGGGAACTATCCTCTAAAGCAACGCAGGCCGTGCCGATTCGCTATAATTTTGCTACCGGTGCCATGGATCCGGAGGGGTTTGACTATACGCGGTGGAAGCGTTATATCGGTTATATCTTGCGTGAACCGGAACGGCTTTTGGCCTACGGCCATCCGCAAGGGGAACCGGAACTGCGGGCTGAGCTGGCGCAGTATTTGAATAATGCCCGCGCTGTGCGTACCACGGTGGATCATATTATTATCGGTAGCGGTACTCAGGCCATGGTCATGATGCTGGCAGCCCTTTTAAAACGTGCCGGTCTCACCACGGTGGCCGTTGATGCCAGTGTTATCATCGGGGTAACGCATATTTTTAAGGATTACGGATTTACCGTTATCACCGTGGACCAGCATAGTGAGACCTTGTTGGAAGACCTCCATAAAGCCGGTGTGGAAGCTTTGTACTGCACGCCGTCTCATGGCGATAGGCAGGGCCGAGTCATGAGTGTAGGCCGGCGCAAGGAATTGTTACACTGGGCGGCGGAGCAAAATAGTTATCTCATTGAAGATGATTATGACAGCGAACTTCGCTATTACGGACGACCTATTTCCTCCTTGCAGGGGATGGCCACGACGGAGCGGGTTATCTATTTGGGGACCCCATCAAAAGTGTTGCCCCCATCTATTCGCATCAGTTACATGGTTTTGCCACCGGTGCTGTGGAGCGATTTTTTAACCTATCGCACATCGTATCGGCAAAGTGCCGGTGTCATGGAGCAGCTTGTATGGGCGCGTTATATTAAGGATGGCGAGTGGTCCAAACAAATTCGTCGTTTGCGTAAGCACTATGCGGATAAAAGTAAGGTTTTAGCGGCACAGTTGCAGCAAACATTTGGCGATACCGTTAAAGTATATCTGCCGGAAGGCGGTGTTTATATAGGTCTTACGATTTTTACGGATAAGGGAGCGGACGCTCTTTTGCAAAAAGCTCGTGAGGCCGGTTGTGATGTGCGCATTGAAGCGGACGGTGATGACGAAGTCCGTTGTCTGTTGTCATTCAGTGCGATTCCGACCAACGAATTGGAAGCGGCCGTAAAAGAACTGGGCAACGCTTGGAAAGGACTGTGAGATGATACCATTTCGCTTTATACAATGTGGAGACCTCCACTTGGGGACTCCTTTTAAATATTTAAAATCATTAGGCAAGCAAGTGGACGAAGCTGTCAATCGTGCTACCTATCAGTCGTTTACGAATATTGTGGATTTTGCCATTGAACAGCAGGTGCACGCCGTGCTGATTACGGGCGATATTTATGATAGTGAAAAGCATAATTTGGAAGCACAGGTGCGTTTTGCCTATGAATGCGAACGTTTAAGCGAGCATAAGATACCCGTATTTTTAGTACAGGGCAATCATGATCCGGCGGAAAGTTGGGCGGCCAAAATCAGCTTACCAAGTTCCGTGTATGTGTTCAGCGCCACTAAGAGTGAGCGCCAGCCTTTATATGTGAAAAATAAGGTGGCCGCGTATATCTACGGCATCAGTACGAGCAATCAAAACCGGGCCGACAATGTGGCGCAGCAATTGAAACCTTGGTCGGACGATCCTTTTTCCATCGGGATTTTTCACGGTACCGTAGGCTCAGCCGGTGAGCACGAAACGGTGGGGCCCACTACGCTGGGGGAATTGACGGCGTCGCCTATGAATTATTGGGCTATCGGCCATATTCATAAACGGCAGGTGTTAAACGAAACGCCCTATGTGGTGTATGCCGGTAATATTCAAGGCCTTCATAAAAAAGAATTGGGACCTAAAGGTTGCTATCTGGTTGATGTAACCGCCAAAGGTCGTGTGACCCTGCAGTTTCACGAAACGGCGCCCATTCGCTTTGAGCAGGTAACCATAGATATTGGTGCCCTTGGCAGTATGGGCGATATGGTGGAAATGATTCGCCATAAGAAGGAAATGCTGCGTAAACTGAAAAAGCAGGTACTCCTCGAAATTGTGCTCACCGGCGAAGGGGCTTTGTATGAACTTTGCAGTCAAGACGAGGTGCGCCAAACTTGGCTTGAAATGGCGCAGGCGGAAGAACGTAATAAGTTTAATTTCGTCATGCCTTTCAGTATCGTGGACCGCACGCGAGGCGTAACGGACTGGACGGCGCGCCGTGAAATGGAAGATATGGTAGGCGACTATTTGCGTAGTTATGATACAATCGCCAAACTGCCGGCCGTAGAACGCGCTTCAACGATTCGCAATCTAATTGCGGAACGGCCGGAAAGTAAAAGGCTCGGTATGTATCAGGAACTGTTGACAGATGATGTTTTATTAGACGCATTGCGACGAGCGGAAGCGGAAGGCGCTCGTTGCCTCATGGGAGATACGGATGAGGATTAAGGAAATATATATTAAAGAATTTGGCCCTTATCACGAATGGTCGTTTACACCGGCCGCCGAAGGGGTACAAGTTATTTACGGCCCCAACGAAAGCGGTAAGACCTCCTTATTGGAAGCCCTTCGCTTTTTGTTGTTTGGTAAAAAAAGTAAAACGTACGGCTACGGTTCGGGCTATCTTGTGGTAGAACGGGACGGCGTGGCCTATCATATCGGTCGCGACGGCAAAAAGCTTAATTTCTATCCTTTAGGCAAAGGTCCGATTTCGGAAGAACCGGCCGCTCTATGGTGGCATGGTCTTGATAAAAAGACCTATGATAGAATTTTTGCCATTACCGTTGATGAATTGCAAGGTGCGGATGTGTTGGCCGAAGTGGAAGTGCGAGCTCGCTTCTTCGGCGGTGAGGGTGGAGAGCGCCTCAGCACGGCCGTGAAGGATATTGAAAAAGCCTCCTCCGATTTACTGGTAGCTTCGGCGAATGGGAAGCGGAAAATCAATGTGCTCATGGAGCGGTTGAAACAGCTTCGTGAAAAGATGGCGGACCTCGGTAAAAATGAAGAGGCTTATACGGCGTACCAACAGGAATTGGACGGCATCGCCACAACGGAAAAGGAATTGCAGGAGCGCCTTAAAGAATGGCAAGATTACGGCAAAGACGTGGATCTTGTATTGCGGGCCTGGGATGTATATAAGCGGGCAGAACATGCGAAAGAGCAGATGAATACCTATGCGGTTACAGATTTGCTTGAAAAAGACGCTTTCTATGAATTGGACGAAAAGATTACGGAATGCCGTAATAATATGAAGCTTTGGAGCGGTAAAGAAGCGGGGCTCGTGCCGGAAAACTTTGCCCCCGATTCTTTGGTAGGCGTTTACAGTCAAGAGATTGAAAACCTGTTCCAAGAATTAGGCCAGTGGACGCAACTTCAAAAGGATTGTGAACAAGGGCGTAACTATTTAAAACGAGTTAAAGAACAGTTGGATTTGTCCCGCACTTTGCATAATGTTTGGCGGGCGGATGCACAAATGCCGGAAAAAGTGGACTGGGCAACCGGTGAAAAACTGGCCCGTGAACTGCGCAGTGCCCAAGACAATTATTTGAATTGGCAAGGTCGTAAACCGGTTGAGCCGGCAGACATTGCCAACTCTACGGTAAAAGACGAAGAAAATTCCCTTAAGGAATTGGAAACAGGCGTGGCCCAATTGAAACAGGCCTTTACGGAGTATGAAAATAGCTTAGCTAAGGAAAATGAACTCAACCAAAGTGGCCCGTCACCTTTATATCGCTATGGTGCCATCGCACTCATTGTTATTGGTATTGTCCTCATGATGGTGCTTCCCGATATAGGCCTTTGGGCAGGTATTCTTTGCTTCATTTTAGCAGCGGGTGCTTTTGGCTACGGTTGGCAGCAAGGTCGCAAATTTACGGGCCTTCGCGAAGCAGCTTTGCACCAGCGTGAACGTTGGGAAGAACTGGTAAAAGCCATGGCTCGTGATTTGGAATTATCGGAACCCAAAACCGCGGCCGATATTAAGGATTTGGAAGATTCGGTAGCAGCTAAACGGGCGGCCTTCAGTAATCAGAATTTAATCTTGGCTAAAATTCACAGCTATGAACAGGTGCATAATCAGTGGCTGGAAGAAGGTAAAAAATTGGAAGCCGCCGGCAATGCGGCCATGGAAGCTTGGCAACGTTGGTTACCGGAAGGGGCCAGCCGTGTTTTGACGGACAATCAATTCTTTGCCCTCAAACAGGAATACGATACGTATATGGAAGATTTCAACCAGTATAAAGATTATGAAAAACGCTTGGCCGAACATGAGGCAACCCTTAAGGATATTGAATCGCGTTGTGCGGTTTTATGGGAAAAATTGGAACTGGATATTCCGGTTACGCCGATTGAACTGCGTCGTGTTTATAATCTTTTGAAATCCCATCGCCAAAACCAGGTTCGTTGGGAACAAAAAGAATCACAGCGTCGCAATTATCATGAGGAATACGAGCAGTGGAGCCGCCAAGAAAAGGCACTGTTGTTGGAACAGCAAGAGTTTTTACAAAAGACCGGGGTCGCTACGGCCGGCGAATATCGTCAGCGTTTATTATTGCAGGATCAATATGTGCAGTGGCAAAAAGTGTACGAACAGAGCCGTGACCAATTGGCCTTGTTTGCACCGAAGAAAGACGGTCAGGAAGCTTTGTATCGTCGTTTGAAATCGGGCAATAAAGAAAAATGGCAGACCGAAGCGGAACGAAGCCATTCGGAAATGGCGGCCTTGCAGAAACGGTTAGCTGCTTTGTATGAAAAACGCGGCCAGATTCAGGAAGCGATGCGCACCTTATCGCAGGATAAGGCCCTGTCCTTGGCGCTGCAGGAAGAACAACAGTTGGAAGGGGAATTGCAGGAAGCTTTAACAGCCTGGGCGACCCAAGTTTTGGTAAGCCATTTCATGGAACTGGCACAGATGGACTATGAAAAAGACCGTCAGCCGGAAGCTATGGCGAAGGCTTCGAAATATTTGTCTTTGATGACAGATGGCAAATATACCTTGCAATTGGGGGACAGCACTGCCAATGTGGAAGCCGTGTTGGCATCCGGTGAAGTGGTACCGACGGAACGTTGGAGCAGCGGCATGGGCGATCAGGTATATCTCGCCTTGCGCCTCAGCTTGGCCAGCGTGTTTGCACAGCGGGTGGAATCATTGCCGATTATTTTGGATGACATTTTGTTGCGCTTTGATGAAGGTCGACAAAATGCGGCCTTGAAGCTATTGGCTCATATCGGTCAAAGTGAACAAATTTTGATCTTTACCTGTCAGCAGGGCACGGCGGAACGCAGTGCGCAGCTCGATGGCGTGAGCGTGTATGATTTGTCGACTCGCGAAGCTATGTAGGTGAATATAATAAAAGTGTAAATTTATAAGTTAAAATAGATTAAAAATACAGAAAGTTGTTATTTGACGATCTGTATGGTAAATCTGAAAACCTCTCTGAAAATAATTCGGAGAGGTTTTTTGTATTTAGAAGTACCTTGTATACATGAGATTAATGCACAATATGTATGGCATATTGCTATATGATTTTTTTTGACAATAGGTATATAATAGAAACAATCTATTTTCTATAGAATGGATATAAGGCGTATAATCATAGATTGTTAGACGTTGGCACAGGCTAATAGAGATTCCCGGCGGGGCTATTTGATATAGCTTTGGGGAGGCGGGCCCGGATTCGTTGAACAACAGTGATTGTCTTAATATAGAAATAGCATCTGCCTCTGCTAGGGCAGCTAAAGAGAGAGTATAGGGTTTGGAAGGAGCAAGGGCTTATGGGACAAGCACATCAAGGGACATATCAAAAATCAGGAAGCGTACAGCAACAAGGAAAAACGCAGATTGAAATTCAGCAGCAGGAACAGGGGCAATGGCAAAAGCAGGGTTTATATGATGCGGCCTATGAAAAAGACGCCTGTGGTATGGGGTTTGTAGTCGATATTAAAGGCCGTAAATCTCATGATATTATCGATGACGGTTTACGTATTTTGGAACGTTTGGAACATCGTGGCGCGCGTGGCGCCGATGCTTCATCCGGTGACGGCGCCGGTATTTTGGTGCAAATTCCGCACGACTTTTTCCGTCGTGAATGTGAAGTGTTGGGTTTTTCCTTGCCGCCGGTTGGCAGTTACGGCGTAGGCATGGTATTTGCCCATCGTTATGAAACCCTTCGCAATAAGCAGAAGGCGATTTTGGAAAACATTGTTCGTGAAGAAGGTCAAGTCGTACTCGGTTGGCGTGAAGTGCCGGTCGATTCCCATGCAGTGGGTGCCGAAGCGGCTGCCATTCGACCTTGGCTCATCCAGATTTTTATCGGTAAAGGCGATAATATCATGAACGATGAAGAGTTTGAACGCAAACTGTATGTAATTCGTAAAGAAGCGGAAAAACAGATTATTCCCCTCAGTAAAGCGGAAAGCGGCGACTTCTACATTGCTTCATTGTCCGCCAAAACCATCGTTTATAAAGGGATGCTCACACCAAAGCAACTCCGAGAATTTTATCTTGATTTAGTGGACTTGGATTTCACGTCGGCCTTAGCCATGGTGCACTCCCGTTTCAGTACCAATACATTCCCAAGCTGGGCGCGGGCTCATCCGAATCGCTTCATCGTTCATAATGGGGAAATTAATACTATTCGCGGCAATATTAACTGGATTAATGCCCGTGAAGGCAAAGCCGATTCGGAATATTTCCCGCAAATTAAAAAAGTATTCCCCGTTGTTGACGACACCGGTTCCGATTCGGCCATGTTCGACAACACGCTTGAGTTCTTATATATGACGGGCCGCAGTTTGCCACATGCCATGATGATGATGATTCCGGAACCTTGGGAAAACAACGAGCTCATGAGTCAGGAGAAAAAAGACTTTTACGAGTTTAACAGCTTCATGATGGAACCTTGGGATGGTCCGGCTGCTATGGGCTTTACGGACGGTACCGTTATCGGTGGTGTGTTGGACCGCAACGGTTTGCGCCCGTCCCGTTACTATATTACGGGCAATGATCGCCTCATTATGGCGTCCGAAGTAGGCGTTGTCAATGAAGCAGCTGAAAACATCCGCTATAAAGGTCGTTTGGAACCGGGCAAAATGCTCCTCGTTGATACGAAGGAACAGCGTATTGTATCGGATGAAGAAATTAAACATCGCATTGCTACTGAAAAACCGTACGGGGAATGGGTGAAAGAACATATCATTCACTTGGACAGCATTGAGCAGGCGACGGATGATGAAATTCCGACAGTGACCAACTTGAAAGAATTGCAGCAAGCTTTCGGCTATACTCAGGAAGATTTGGTGCGCATGTTACAGCCTATGGCTAAAGACGGCAAAGATCCGGTAGGGGCTATGGGGGCTGATGCACCGTTGGCCATTTTATCGGATAAACCGCAGTTGTTGTACAGTTATTTTAAACAATTATTTGCGCAAGTCACGAATCCGCCAATCGATGCGATTCGAGAAAAAATGGTAACCTCCACCGGCGTAATGTTCGGCAACAGCGGCAACATGATGGATCCGCACAAAAGCGGCACTTATTGTGTGTACTTGGATAGTCCGATTTTGACAAATAAAGAATTTGCCGCCATTCGTAAATTAGATTGTCGCCGCATGAAGAGCACCGTTTTATCCATTCTTTTTGACCCGGCCGAAGGCACTCAAGGGATGCGCAAAGCGTTACAGACTCTTTGTGAAAAAGCGGAAGAAGCGGCGCGCTCCGACCATAATGTGTTGGTGTTGTCCGACCGTGGCGTTGATGCCAATCATGTAGCCATTCCGGCACTGCTCGCGGTAGCAGCGGTGCACAATCATTTAATTAAAAAAGTACTTCGCACCGATATCGGTTTGGTCCTCGAATCGGGGGAACCGCGTGAAGTTCATCATTTCTGTACCTTAATCGGCTATGGTGTAACGGCTATTAATCCGTATGTTGCCCTTGAAACGGTAGCGGATTTACAAAAACAGGGTCGTTTAGGCGATGTTACGGCGGAACAGGCTGAACAAAACTATATTAAAGCAGCGGTAAACGGTATTTTAAAAGTTATGTCCAAAATGGGCATTTCCACGGTGCGCAGTTATCAAGGTGCTCAGATTTTTGAAGCCGTAGGCCTTAACAGCGATTTCATCGGTAAATATTTTGTGAATACGCCGACTCGTATCGGCGGTATCGGTACTGATGGGGTAGCGTTGGAAGCATTGAGTCGTCATCATCGTGCTTTCGAAGAACCGGCCGACACAGCTCTTGAAGCGGGTGGTTTCTACGGTCCTATGAAGGACGGGGAACCTCATTTATACAATCCGAAGACCATTGATTTATTGCAGCGCGCTTGTATTGAAAATAATTATGAACTCTACAAAGAGTATGCGTCGGCGATTCGCAATGATTACCATGTAACACTTCGCAGTTTGCTCGAGTTCAATTTCCCGGTGGGCGGCGGCATCGCTATCGAAGAAGTAGAACCGGTAGAATCTATCGTAAAGCGCTTTAAAGGGGGCGCCATGAGTTATGGCGCTATCAGTAAGGAAGCACATGAAACCATCGCCATTGCCATGAACCGTTTGGGGACTATGAGCAATTCCGGTGAAGGCGGCGAAGATGCGGACCGTTATAAATTGTTGCCTAATGGAGACAATCGATGCAGTGAAATTAAACAGATTGCATCAGGCCGTTTCGGCGTAACCTCCGAATATTTAGTCAATGCCAAGGAATTGCAAATTAAATGTGCCCAAGGTGCCAAGCCTGGTGAAGGCGGTCAGCTGCCGGGCAAAAAGGTATATCCGCCAATCGGTAAAGCCCGTCACTCCACGCCGGGTGTAGAACTGGTATCGCCACCACCTCATCACGATATTTACTCTATTGAAGATTTGGCGGAATTAATTTTTGATTTGAAAAACGCCAATCGCGATGCTCGTATCAGTGTGAAATTAGCAGCCGAAGCGGGTGTTGGTACCATCGCTGCAGGTGTAGCCAAAGCGAAAGCCGATAATATCCTTATTTGCGGTTATGACGGCGGCACCGGCGCGGCCGGTCGTACCGGTATGCGTCACACCGGGGCTCCTTGGGAATTGGGCCTCGCCGAAACGCATCAGACCTTACTTCTCAATCGTTTGCGTGACCGCATTGTGCTCGAAGTGGATAGCAAATTGATGACCGGTTTTGACATAGCCGTAGCAGCGCTCTTAGGGGCTGAAATGTTTGGTTTCGGTACCTTGCCGCTCATTGCCGTAGGTTGTAAAATGGCCCGTGTTTGTAATTTAAATACCTGTCCATACGGCGTAGCAACGCAAGATGAAAAGTTACGTAAAAACTTTAAAGGCAAACCGGAGTATGTGGAACATTTGATGCTCTTTTTAGCTCGTGAACTTCGCGAAATCATGGCTAAACTCGGCATCCGCAGCGTAGAAGAAATGGTTGGTCGTGTAGACTTGTTACGTCAAAAAGTGGTGGATGATAATTACAAATTATCCCGCGTCGATTTGAAACGAATTCTCTTCCGTCCATATACGGATATTTCTGTCGGTCATTACCATCAACACGAACAAGACCATGAATTGGCAAAAACGTTAGATGCCGGCAAATTGCTCCGCATGTGTCGTCCGGCTATTGAAGAGCAGAAACCGATTCGTGCTAAATTGGCCATCAACAATACGCACCGCGTAGTAGGCACTATCGTGGGCAGTGAAATTACTAAAAAATACGGCGCTGACGGTTTAGCTCCGAATACGATTAAACTCAGCTTTGTTGGCAGTGCCGGTCAAAGTTTTGGCGCCTTCATTCCAAAAGGCATGACTATGGTGCTGGAAGGTGACGCTAATGACTATGTAGGTAAAGGCTTGTCCGGTGGCGTGGTGACGGTATATCCGCCGAGAGCGGCGCTTTTTGAAGCAGACCAGAACGTTATCATCGGTAACGTGGCTTTTTATGGGGCCACTTCCGGTGAAGCCTATGTAAGCGGCCGAGCCGGTGAACGTTTTGCCGTCCGCAATAGTGGTATTACCGCCGTGGTAGAAGGCGTGGGCGACCACGGTTGTGAATACATGACCGGCGGCGAAGTTCTCATCTTAGGTCCCACCGGTCGTAACTTCGGGGCCGGCATGTCCGGTGGCTATGCGTACATTCTTGATTTTGACGTGCGCAAGTGCAATACTGCGTTGGTAGAACCGCGTGCGGCTACGAATGAAGATTTAAAACGCATTAAATCTTTGGTAGAAGCACATGTATTGCATACAGATAGTCGTAAAGGTCGTCACATTTTGGACAATTGGCAAAACTTTGCACAGCGTTTTACCAAAATCGTACCGACTGCTTATGAAAACATGCAAAAAGCAATTGCTGTCTATGAAGCAACGGGCTTAAAATTGGAAGATGCTCAATTACAGGCCTTTAAAGATGCCTACCACATTAAGTAGCATGTAAGTAACTTTGTAAAAAGCGTTGTAAGTAGTATTGTAAGCAGCGTTGCAAGTAGCATTGCAAGTACCGTTGTAAGTCGTATCGTTTGAGTAATTACATAACACATGGGCTCTTTAGTGAGTTCGATATAAACGGGCCCATTTTGCTATATTCGGCGATTTTTTTGAACATTAGAGATTTTTAAAATATTCAAAATAGTATATAATTAAGAACAGACAAATAGAAATAAGTAAATAAGTTAATTATAAATCAATTATTAGCATATCGAATCTTAGAATATAGTTACGGCGTGTTTTGCGCATATAGTAAAGGAGCCATTAGTGAAGTTATTACATATAGTGACAGCCTTGTTTTTCGGTGCAGCCTTGCTTTTGGGGGGATGCGGTTTAGCTGCCGAGCAGACGCCTTCGGTAGACCCCGGAAAGACTGTGACGTCTAATACAGTTGCCATGAAAGGGCCGGTACCGACGACGGAATTGGAAGAAGCAACTAAATTATTGCAGTCGAATGATTATCCCGGTGCTATTGCAAAAGCGGATGAGATTTTGCAAAAGTATCCGAATTCTGATGCGGCCTATTCGTTGAAAGGAATGGCCATGGGGCTAAACGGTGATCCCGCGGGGGGACTGGTTTTGGCAAAAAAAGCATATAATATCAATCCAAATAATTTAAGCAATTATTACAATATGGCCATGCTGTATAAATTGCAGGGGCAATTGAATGATGCTAAATTTTGGTTTGATGCGTTATTGGCTAAGGATCCAACCAATACTTGGTCGGTGTATGGCATAGCTACTATTTATGCGGACCAGGGGCAGGATGCTAACGCATTGCAATATTTGCGGCAGGCCATTGCGCTGGACAAAAGTGTGAAAGAAGTAGCGCGCACGCAAGATCATTTTGAGCGTTTTCACGGCAATGAAGAATTTGAAGAGATTGTAAAATAACCGGAGAAGGAGGATTAGTTATGGAAGAACGACAGCGACGTTTTCGATGGCTATTCATGGTAATGATTGTTATGGTAGCCGGTCTTATGGCCGGGTGCTTTGGACCGACGAAGGTAACAACAGCCGAGGCGGATATGCGCGAGATGCCGGTTAAAATTAATAATGACGCCAATATTACGGCTTTAAATAAAGCGACAATTGAACCGACCGTTTCCGGGCAGGTGGCGACGATGGCGGTCAAAGTGGGCGATGAAGTTAAGCAAGGTCAGGTTGTGGCTATGCTTGATACGAGTACCATGCAGCAACAACTGAATCAGTTGATCCAACAACTTGGTGAAGCACAAAGCAGTGGTGGTGTACAGGCTGTACCACAAGAGACGACTATCGTACCGGGCGCAGTGTCGGCGGCTGATGTGAACCGTGCTCGAGAAATGATGCAGAACGGGATCATTACTGAAAAAGAATACCAGACCATTGTGCAACGTTCGCAGGCAACTGTTGTGACGAGTGGCGGCGGCTATGTGTCCACCGGCGGCATGGAAACGGCCGGTATCCAAGCCGCTATTGCTCAACTGCAGACACAAATTGCCCAGGCTCAAATTGTATCGCCAATTAATGGGCGAGTAGCAGCTATTTATAATGAAGATAGAAAGGTTGCTATTGAAGGTAGACCGTTTATGCTCATTCAGCAGAGTTCACCGGTTGTAGCATCCCTAAGTATTCCTCAGAATTTTGCGCTTAAGTTGGCCGAGCCGACGATTAAACCATCCATTAAGGTATATTTAAAAATTGATGACAAACAGATTCCGGGCGAAATAACGTATATAGACACCAATGCACCGGCCGGCGTGCCAAGCGTATTAGTAAAAGCGACCTTCTTGAATGCGGATGGCCTCATTCAGCCGGGCGAGTTCTATACGTTGGTTATTGAATCAGAAGCCAAAGCACCGGTACTTGCCGTTCCTAAAGACGCCGTTCGTGAAAACAAAGATGGCAAGTTCGTCTATGTAGTAACTGCCGATAATACGGTGGACGTTCGCGTAGTAGAAACCAGTGAAACCGATGATGATTATACGGCTATTGTAAATGGCTTAGCTAAAGGGGAACGTGTAATTACGTCTAAAGGTGAATTCGAGTTGGGCGAAAAAGTAGAGTATTAGTAGCATATTAAGTAGTATATTATTACAAGATAAATTGACCTGCTGTATAACATACGTATATTAAACTGAACGAGGCTCAGATGAGAGCCTCGTTTTTTGTGTATTACAAACAGTCTAAGGTATGGCCTTTAGAGACAGTTTTTTATACATTCATTAATAGTATATAGAACCTCCTGAAGAAAAAACTGAAAAAATTTAAAAAAGGGGTTGACGTTCCCCGTGTTAATTTGGTAAGATAATCAAGTCGTCAGTTGAAGACGACAAACAACACAGAGTGTTGTGAGTAGCCTGAATGTTTAAATCTCGTAAATAACTTGTAAAAAAGTTGTTGACAGAATAAAACAATGGTGTTACAATGTAATAACCGTCAGAGATGACGGTGATTGAATCGCAAATCTGAAATGCGCTAAGTGCAATGAAGGTTAAGCGAGCAGATCTTTGAAAACTGAACAATGTAAGGTAATCATTTTTAACGAAATGAACATAGCCAGAGTGCGGGTTTCGACAACGTTGAAACCAACCAAATAAATTCTAAGTCAGATAACTTCGGTTAAGCTGACAAACAACGAAAAACGAGCTAG